>NZ_CP073581.1:2138004-2789839 GCF_018200035.1 Sulfitobacter albidus
GGATGCACATCGAACTGCGCTGCCAATTCGCTCATCGTCTTATCGCCCTTCAACGCCGCTAACGCGACTTTCGCCTTGAATGCAGGGCTGTGGTTCCGTCTTGGTCGTCTTGCCATCTTCGCTCTTTCATCCCGGCACGCTGCCGGATCAGGAGCGGAAAATCCACCTAGCTCAACTGTTCAGATTTCTCGGGCCACCTCTGCAACTCTGCGGCCACGCGGATGATGCTGCGCACTGGGGCTATGGCAAAGGCGCATCCATGGCACGGCTGAAACAAGAAATTGAGAAGGTGGAATATAAGGGATTGGATTTGTCACATTTGAAAAATGGAGCGTGGTCAAAATGACCGCAATAGTATATACTCATAAGCGCCGTTGGGGCTGGATGGTTTCGCGTACCAGCGCAACGTATGAGCATGTAAGTCTGACGTATTTTGGTCGTGCAAAATGGGATGGTGTTCCTTTACAAGACCCAAACCCTGCTCAGAAATGATCACAGTAAAGTATGGAAAGGGGTACACTCCCCGCCTCTTCATTGATCGTATAGTCGTAAAGCTGGACTTTCTGCCCGGTGAGGCCGCTCATCATACACACAATGCCCTGTTCCCGCTGTTCGACGACCCAGAGTGCTTCTCCGGGACAAAGCCCAATCCGATACCCACAGTACCGCCCACGCAGCGCCGCAGGTATCCGACGACGAACTTGTTGGCCGCATTCGGGAATGCACAGCGAACCGACGCAACTACGAAGGCCAAGTGTCGGATTGGTCCGACGCGTATTTCGCGTTGATCTGCGCGGCCTGTCTGTTTTCCAGCGACGAAGGGCAAGTGCGGCGGGTGGTCATGGCAAGCCCCCTTGTCCAGCACGCCCCGCCCAAGGGCCGTGAGACGCGGGCACAGAAGGCCGAACGCCTTTGGGCACGGGAATACCGGAAAGCCGCCCAAAGGGACGCTGCGGAGCGACAGGAACGGGCGCTGGGGGTCGATCATGGCCGACAGGTTGCGCAGACCCTCTTGACCGGCTGGATCCCCCAGGACGGCGCGGCGCAGCGCCCCCGGTTCCGGGCGCAGCATGTGTCAGATATTGAAGCCCGCGAACCCGACTTCATAGTTGGCGACTTGATCGAAGCCCGAAGCTGCGTCGTCGTTTTCGGTTCGCCGGGGTCCGGCAAGTCTTTTGTCACACTGGACGTCGCAGCCTGTGTCGCCACAGGGCGCGATTTTCACAGCAAGGAAGTGCAGCAAGGTTGCGCAGTCTACGTCGCAGGCGAAGGCGGCGCGGGTATCAAGCGGCGATTGCAGACGTGGAGCAAACACACGGGCGAAGAACTGGACAAGAGCAAGCCGCTATTCGTCATTCAATCGCCAATCGAAATGCTCAACGCAGTGGACGTTAGCGCGGCTTGCGACGCCATTGCCGAAGCAACCGGCGAATTCGATATCAAGCTTATCGTGCTGGATACACTCGCAAGAAACTTCGGAGACGGCGACGAAAACAGCACGGGCGATATGAACCGCTTTGTGTCGGCTGTAGGGCGTATGATCGAACGCTTTAGCTGCACGGTCGTCGTGGTCCACCACAGCGGGCATGGCGACAATTCACGCGGTCGCGGGTCCAGCGCATTGCGGGCCGCAGCCGACGCCGAATTCCGCGTTGAAAAGGAACACAGCACAGTGACCCTTTCCCACACGAAGGCCAAAGACGCACCCGAAAGCGCCCCTGTACGATTCAGCTTGGAAAGCGTCGAACTTGGCACCCGCGCCAACGGCGAACCGTTCACGTCGGCGGTATTGATCGAACGCGAAGCCCAGACAGTGAAGGCCACGAAGCTTACGCCGTCGCAGCAACGCGCAATGAAGGCGTACGAAGACGCGGCTAAGGAACATGGGCTGTTTGCCGACGACGGGTCGGTTATTGGCGTACACCGCAACGAATGGCGCAAGGCGTTCTATCGCATCGCGACACAGGACAATGACGATAGCAAGAGCAAGGCTTTCCGACGCGCCTGCACTGACCTTGTTGAGATTGGCGAACTGGACGTAGCCGACGACGTATTCCGGTACGTAGGCACCTTCGCTTGGGTGAAAAATCAGGCGGTTACGGCAAGCCGGACAACCGGACAGGACACGGACATTGCCGGACATGTCCAACTTGCGAGACCGTGAGTTACCCGGACGGACAGGACATCCCCCTTTAGGGGGTGTCCAAATGTCCGGCACGGTCGAGGGTTTGTCTGACCAAGAGAAAAGAGACGACGTAGAAAGGATCGAAGGCATGTACGTACATGACGAACTAACACACAGTCGGCTTACCGAATTGTTCGATTTGGCCGAAGACGCAATTCTAGCGAAAGGTTATTGCGAACGCGAAGACGTAGAGATTTACATATTCAAGGCGTATATCGACAAGGTTTTATCGTACCTCGCCAATTGTCTGCAATATCTTGACGCTGAAGAACGCTGCGCAGGCGAAAGCTTCGTGACGGAAATGTGTGAACAACTCAATCGTCGGCGCTATCTCAAGCACAGACGACGCATGGCAGAACAACTTATGGCGCGACCTCGTTTCTACTTCCCGAATTTCGGGGAACTGTTGACCCGTGAATACCTGACCACGCTACGGGTCGTAGACGATCCGGCGAAACTACGTTTCAGTGTTACGGTCTTGTTCGCCGTCGCACACCTGCCGGGCGCACGAAGCGATATGCGCCGTGTTCTTCGCCGCAAGGGTATTGACGGGGCAGAGGACTATTTCCCTACGCTGGTATCCGACGAAGTGATGAACCGCCGCACGCGGGCTGCGAAGGGATTGCCACCTGTGGGCACTACACGAAAGCGCATCGCTTCGTAGCTTCGCCATAGTTAGGCGGAGTATTTATCCGCCGCGTGATCTTGAAGTTACACACAAAATTCAGCCTTCGTGCAATCTACCCACTTTCTACCCCTAATTATCGCTGCGCTTCGGGTTGCTATTGAGCCAGCGAAGCTATTGAGCGTAGCCAACCTTCGCATTCAAAATCAATAACTTGTCCATATTCGTCTAGTTTCAATTCGACGCCTGAATTCGTTTGACCGCTCGAAATAGACCCGTCTTAGGTGCCTGTAACGGAAATCAGAGCGCACCTTTCACACATGTCTTGGCCTTCCACACAAAGCGAAACGACGGATACCCCCGCCCTGTCCAAGTGCGGGTGAAGCTGAATACCGTCGCAGACGTGCAGCGCGAATTGTCCAAGCTTTACAGACTGGCACGGGCGAAGAAACTGGACGTGTCCGAAGCGTCGAAGCTTTCAAACATTCTGGTGATGATTGCCCGGATCATGGAAACGGGTGACTTGGAAGCACGGATTGAAGCCCTTGAGAAAGGCGAAGTTCAATGACGCGTTTTCTCAAGAGCCGGTTTGCGAAACTTGAAACACGCAATCGCCCGCCCAAACCGATGCACAATTCGGTCGTGTACTTCGATCCGAAAACAGACCGCATTCTGACGCCGCTACCGCACGCAAAGAACATCATGCTCGTGCCGCATTGGCCGCCCGAAGACGCATGGGCCGAAGCCGCAATCGCCTAACAAACGAAACTGATTAACTCCGCCGCATAGAAGGAACAAACCAATGCCGCTCTATCTCGTGAATACACCCACCGCAGAGAAATTCTTGACCCTTGCCAATACGGGCGCGGGACGTCGCGCCATGCTTGGCGACGCAGACGCCGAAAAGTTCAAGGGCATGGGCCAGACAATCACCGACGCGCAAGAGGTACTGCGCAAGGGCGTCGAACGTGCCGTGGCACTTGTGCAGGATCGTACCCGTACGGACGTCGCCAAGCACGCCGCCGCAAAGCAGATTGCCGAAAGCACGGCGAAGCAACTGGCCTTCACCCGCAACCAACTCGCAGCGAAGGCCGAAGACCTGATGCAAGACGGGCAGGCCGTTGCCGACGCGTTTTTTGAAATGCGGGGCGAACGCAGCGCAATCGACGCGCAGATTATGAATTGGGTGAAGGAACAAGCGGCCACAGACGGCGGCGTTGCGCAAATCCGCAAGACCGCGATGGACGAACCGCAGCTTGCCGCCGTGTTGTACAACGCGCCCAACTTCCTGTTGGGGATCAATGAAAAGTCGCACAGCAAGTTGCGGCTGGACGTCGTAGAGAAACACGCACCGTCCGCGTACAAGGCAATGGACCAAGGCGTTGAACTGCAAGGGCTTCTGCCGCGCTACGACAAGGCAATCGCCGGTATCCATTCCAGCTTCTACAACCCGACGATTGCGGACCAAGCCGCGTCGCACGTCGAAGTCGCGTAGCCATGACCCCGGCCCAATCGGACATTAAGGCCATATCGGATTGGCTAACGCAGTCGTCGCGTATGCGCCGTACACCGCTTGGCAAGGACCAAATCCTTGTCGGGCCGTACGCGACGTTGCTTCTCGTCGAACCGTCGTCAACCGATTGGCCGGACCTTTCGGAGTTGGCCGAAAACGGGCTTGCCCTATTGGTGCCCACAGGCCAGATGCCCGCCGCCACGCCGAAGGCCCGGCTGGAAATGGAACCGCACGGCCACCCGGCGCTTGTCAGGCGGCTGGGGCACCTATTCTGGTACAAGCTGGGAGTTGAGTTGCCCGACGTGCTGACACTGGCCCTGTCGTCGCCCTCACAGTCGATTGCGGACGCGCTGGCCGGGGGAGGGTTGGGCGATATCGACCTAGACGCCGTGGCGTGCCTGTGCGTCCCACTGTGGGCAATCCCTGTCGCAGATCGTCAGGCCGTCGCAGCCCTCTGCCAGCATCCCTAGCGGGTTTCCAGACAGCATCGGCGCGGAATAGCTTGCGGCCTATTCCCCGGTGCTTAGGCGCGACATGGACCGCGCCGGGGCCGCGTCTCAATGAGGCGCGGCCTTCCTATTTCTTGGCGGGTCGATAGTCGTGTGGATCACGGTACGCATCGTAGAAGGTTTGATCCATTTTGAACCATTAGGTGCGATCAATGCCACGCCGGGACGTTGCCCCTCCACCCGAAGGAAACGCACAGCATATTTCACTGGCGCGGTCTTGTTCCTTGGCAATCTCTCGTACTTCTTCGACGACTTCGCACAAGTCTTGATCTTGGCTGTAAATCACTGCGACGTCGTAGTTTCTGAGGCGTGCCAGCTTCACAACGTCCAGAGCCAATCGAACGTCTACCCCCTTTTCTTGCACCGAAGTGACCGTTTCAAAAGTTCCGTCGGGCAACTCAACGTGGTCGTCGTGGTATCGTAGTTTCCGCGTGGTGACATTCACACCCGCACGTTTGAGCGCCATAACGCGGTTGTTCCAGTAGCCGGTCCACATTTCACTGCGCGACATTTCCAGCACACCAGTATAGAAGTGCGTCAGGTTTGGCGTCCAACCGTGCGCCGCGCAAACCGCAGCGTGAAGCTTCTTAGGATCAAAGTTGGGATGTATGTGGCCGAACGCGTCTTTCGCGTGCCGGTAGAGGTTTTGAGCGTCAAAGAAACCCGTCGCTTATTTTGTGACAGGTTTTTCCGCCATGCAGTACCTCAGAAACGAAAACCCCGCCGGGGACCAGTTACGGCCAGGTCCGACGGGGGCTATTCGTCCCAAGTATGTGCAATCGGATTAACAAAACGTCAAGCGGTAGAGTTTTGCGGACGCACCGTACGTTGTGTGCAGATAACGTCTTCGTGAGCGCCCAACGCCCGTAAGGGCCGATAAAAGCCGGGTTCGCGCCGTGGGTAGTTCGTGGGTAGGTCTGGTTGAGCGCCAATTTATCCAATAAACCAATGGGTAATGGCGGAGACGAAGGGATTCGAACCCTCGAGACCCTTCCGGGCCTACTCCCTTAGCAGGGGAGCGCCTTCGACCACTCGGCCACGTCTCCGCTGACCCGTTTAGCGGGCGGGGTTTGGGAGGGCAAGTGGTTTGTCTGGGTCAATTTACCGGCATGCACAGGACGTACACCGGGTGTGCACCGGCCGTACACTGCCGTGTGCGCATTGAGGGCGCGGTTGCATGCGCCGTTGACGGGGTGCGTTCGCAAAGGAGGCTGGCGCTCGTGCGGAAAAGCAGCGCAGTCGGCTTGCTGGGATCGGGTGCGCGAAAGCTACCGGGTGCGGGTATTCCGTCGGGACGGACCCCGATCGGGGGCGGTGTGAGGCGCGGGTCGGGGCGATGCTATCGGACTTCGGTCTGCTGGAGGGTGGACTGGCCTCTCCCCCCCGTCCGGGCGGACCGACGCCGATGGCGGAGCCGTTCTGAAACGGCTCACCGTGACGCGCTCCCGCCGTTCGTGTCGACCAGCGACCAGCGGGTATTGCAGAACCCTGCGGGAAACGCGCGGCTGTCGCTCAACGCGCCCCGGACCACAGCCGCGCACACCTTGGCCCGGCTTTTGGGGGCGAAGCCCGATTTGGACGTGTCACCCTTCCCGCAGGCATCACCCGACACATGCCCGTCTGCGTCGATTCCCACAGCCTGTTCAGGTCAAAACACCATGGTCCGACGTGCGTTTGCAATCCGCCGGGTCGTGCGGCATCCTTGTGCAAGGGGTGGCGTATGTTTGAAAAATCACTGCATGGGTTGAATGTGGCTACGGCCTTTGGGGCGGCGGCGACGGCGGCGGATATCACGCTCTTTGGCGGGCGGGGATGGCGATTGGGGCGGCCTTGTCGGGGCTGTCGCTGTTCAGGGGGTCGGACCGCCAGACGCGGGAAGCGGCGAAGCTGATGGCGCCGATCCTGCAGGCAGAGCTCGAACGCTCCCCCCTGCCCGCGGATCACAAGAAAGTCGTGCTGGATCTGCTGAAAACCAACGCGCCCACGTTCGAGGATATTTCCGAAGGCAGCTATATCGCCGCGCGGATCGCGAAGAACATCCGCGATGGCGTGGCGGCGACGGCCAAAGACCCCGCCCGGCAGAATCCCTCCGTGCTGAACACATTCGAGGCCGTGCTGGCCGCAGCACTGGCGCCGATCGTGGCGCCCAGTGACCAGCAATCGGCGGATACGGCGACGCTGCTGCAAAGGCTCGACGCCAGCGGCGGCGCGCAGCGCATGCGCGACGAGGGGATCACCGAGCGGGCGATCCTGCGGCTTGCCACCCGGATCGTGCAGGACGCGACCGATCTGGGCGCGGCGTGGACGGCGATTGAGGATGCGGTGGCCATCGCGATCCGCGTGCAGCAGGAGGGGCACGCGCCGTCGAACCACCGCGATTTTGTGGATGAGGTGTTTGCGCGGACGGCACAGCTGGCGGCGGAGGGGAACTATGCGCAGGCGCTCGATGCCATCCACGCGGCGCGCGAAGAGGGCAAGGCCCGCGATGCGCGCCTGTTGGCGCGGGCGGTGGACATGGCGACACTGGCCGGTGATGCAGAGGCGACCGCCACGCTGCTGACCGAGCAAGTGATGCGCGACGCGCCAAAAGGGGTGTTTGACGCGCTGCGTGCGCTTCAAGATGAATGGTACGTAAAAGGCCGGGATCGGGGGGTGACGTTTGAGGCCACGGTGGCGATCCATCTGGCCCAGATCAGTCTGGAGCACGCCGGCACCCCGGACACGCGCGGCGCGGCTTGGAACGACCTTGGTATTGCGCTGGCCATCTTGGGAGGGCGTGACAGCGATACCGCGCGATTGGAACAGGCGGTTGCGGCTTATGAAAACGCATTGCTGGAATTTACTCGCGACCGCGCGACGCTTGACTGGGCAATAACACAGAACAACCTTGGCAACGCGCTACGGTCACTCGGGGAACGCGAAAGCGATACCATGCGACTGGAACAGGCGGTCAAGGCCTATGAAAACGCCTTATTCGAACGCACCCGCGACCGCGTGCCGCTTGACTGGGCCATGACGCAGAACAACCTTGGCAACGCGCTATGGTCACTCGGGGAACGCGAAAGCGATACCGCCCGGTTGGAGCAGGCGGTCACGGCCTTTGAAAGTGCCTTGCTGGAACACACCCGCGACCGATTACCGCTTGACTGGGCCATGACGCAGAACAACCTTGGCAGGGCCCTCCAAACACTTGGGAACCGCGAAAGCAATACCGTGCGATTGGAGCAGGCGGTCACGGCCAATGAAAATGCCTTGCTGGAATACACCCGCGACCGCGTGCCGCTTGACTGGGCTATGACGCAGAACAACCTTGGCAACGTGCTGCGCTCGCTCGGCGAACGCGAAAGCGATACCGCGCGGTTGGAGCAGGCGGTGACGGCCTATGAAAACGCTTTGCTGGAATGGACCCGCGACCGCGTGCCGCTCAACTGGGCGTTTACAAACGGGAACTTGGGCGCCGTCGAAATCGCTTTCTTCGACATAACGGGCAATGCCACGCATCTTGACCGGGCAAAAGACTACGTCGCAAACGCCCACGAGGTCTTCGTTGAGGCAGGCGCTTCACGCTATATCGAGATGGCCGACGTCTTGTTGGCGAAAATCGACGCCCGCCGCACCTAGGTATTGAACAGGAAGTGCAGCACATCGCCGTCCTTGACGGTGTAGCCTTTGCCCTCGGCGCGCATCTTGCCGGCTTCTTTTGCGGGGCCTTCGCCGCCCAGGGTCACGAAATCGTCGTAGGCGATGGTCTCAGCGCGGATGAACCCTTTTTCAAAGTCACCGTGGATGACGCCGGCGGCCTTGGGGGCGGTGGTGCCGGTTTTGATGGTCCAGGCGCGCGCTTCCTTGGGGCCGACGGTGAAGTAGGTCTCGAGGTGCAGCAACTCGTAGCCCGCGCGGATCAGGCGGTCGAGGCCGGGCTCTTCGAGGTCCATTTCCGACAGGAACATCTGCGCCTCTTCGGGTTCCAGCTGGCTGATCTCTTCCTCGATCTGGGCGGAGATGATGACGTGGGCGTTGCCCTGCGCGGCGGCCATCTGCGCCACCTTGGCGGAGTGGGCGTTGCCGGTGGCACTCTCGGCCTCGCCGACGTTGCAGACGTAGAGCACGGGTTTGGTGGTCAGCAGCTGCAGCATGCGCCACGCCTTGAGGTCGTCGGCGTCCACTTCGACCGTGCGGGCGGGCTGGCCGTTTTCGATTGCGGTTTGGGCGGCGGCGAGCAGGCGGTCCTGCTGGGCGGCGTCCTTGTCGTTGCCCTTGATCTTGCGCACGAGGCCCGCGCGGCGTTTTTCGATGCTTTCAAGATCGGCGAGCATGAGTTCGGTGTCGATAGTTTCCGCGTCAGCGATGGGATCGACACGGCCCTCGACGTGGGTTACATCGCCGTCCTCGAAACAGCGCAACACGTGGGCGATGGCATCGACCTCGCGGATGTTGGCGAGGAATTGATTGCCCAGCCCTTCCCCCTTGGAGGCGCCTTTGACCAGACCCGCGATGTCGACAAAGGTCATGCGGGTGGGGATGATGGATTTGGATTGCGCGATGGCGGCGAGCTTATCGAGGCGCGCGTCGGGCACGGCGACCTCGCCCACGTTCGGCTCGATCGTGCAGAAGGGGAAGTTCGCGGCCTGTGCGGCGGCGGTGCGGGTAAGCGCGTTGAAAAGCGTGGATTTGCCGACGTTCGGCAGACCGACGATACCCATTTTGAAACCCATGATGCGCCCCTTGCTGCGGTTTGGTTGCGCTGTCCTAAAAGGTCAGTCGGGGCGGCGCAAGTCCTGCGCCCGCGCGCGACGTTCACGGGCGGAGAAAATCAGGAACCACGCCAGCAGGATGAACATCGGATGGGTCAACCCGCCGGTGAACAACAGCGCCGGAACCCAGATGAAAAACACAAGGATCCCGAGGATCGGATGCCCCGTCAGAAAGATCGACAGGGGCGGCAGCAGGATAGCGAGCAGGTAATTCATAGCACAGGAAATAAGCACTCCCCTGCCCGTTTCAAACGACATCCGCGGCGGGGATCGGAAAATTTGGAATTTTCCGGACCGGAATTTTCGAAAAATTCCGATACCCGGTCGGAACGGAGCGGATTGATTTCACCCGCGCGATTGGGCAAAGGGGGCGTTACCACCTCAACCGCAAAGGCACCGCCATGACCCGTATCGACGACACCTTCGCCCGGCTGAAATCCGAAGGCCGCAAAGCGTTCGTTTCCTACGTGATGGCGGGCGATCCCGATTACGACCGCAGCCTCGAGATCGTGCGCGGCTTGCCGGGGGCAGGTGTAGACATTATCGAACTGGGCCTGCCCTTTACCGATCCGATGGCCGATGGCCCCACGATCCAGCTGGCGGGGCAACGCGCGCTGGAGGGCGGGATGACCCTCAAGCGCACCCTTGATCTGGCGCGCGCGTTTCGGGAAGGCGACGACACCACGCCCATCGTGCTGATGGGCTATTACAATCCGATCTATTCGATGGGTGTTGCGGCGTTTCTGACGGCGGCCAAGGAGGCGGGCATCGACGGGCTGATCGTGGTGGATCTGCCGCCCGAGGAAGACGACGAGCTGTGCCTGCCCGCGCAGGAGGCCGGGCTGAATTTCATTCGCCTTGCCACGCCCACCACGGATGACCGGCGCCTGCCGACGGTGGCGCGCAACACGTCCGGGTTTGTCTACTATGTCTCGATCACCGGCATCACCGGCTCGGCGGAGGCCGATGCGGGCGATGTCGGCCCCGAGGTCACGCGCATCCGCGAGACGGTTGGCCTGCCGGTCGTGGTGGGTTTTGGCGTCAATACGCCGGAAAAATCACGCGCCATCGCCGAGGTCGCCGATGGGGTCGTCGTCGGCTCCGCCATCGTGAGCAAGATCGCCGCGGGCGACAGCACCGCCGACGTGCTGGCATTCGTCAAAACGCTGGCCGATGGGGCGCATGGCGCCTGAGGTCAGTCGATCTCAAGCTTGGCGGCAAGGATCTGCTGGCGTGCCTTGGCTGCGATATCGACGGATGGCTTGGCGTCGAGTTCCTTGAGAAGCTTGCGGGCGCGCAGGGCGGGTTGCGCTTTTTCGGTTTGCTCCTCACGCCAGTCTGAAAGGGTAGCTCGGGTCATTTTTGGCCTCTTGCTTGATTGTGATGCGATGGAAATGGGTATTCCGCTCTCAACTTAAAGGCGACCAGAGGCGGAACGGCTGCGACAAATTGACGGACCTGCCGCGCATCAGTGATTGATCGCCGCGCGGGAGATTGGTAAACAAACATGACCAATCTTTGCGGAGGCGCCCCCGATGCCCGTCATCACCAATA
Source organism: Sulfitobacter albidus (assembly GCF_018200035.1). Classification (NCBI taxonomy): domain Bacteria; kingdom Pseudomonadati; phylum Pseudomonadota; class Alphaproteobacteria; order Rhodobacterales; family Roseobacteraceae; genus Sulfitobacter; species Sulfitobacter albidus. Next base: position 2,149,145 of record NZ_CP073581.1, read on the forward strand.
TCGACGATCTGAAAAAACTGCACCGACGCCGGGCGCCGCGCATGTTCTATGACTACGCCGAAAGCGGCAGCTGGACCGAGCAGACGTTCCGCGAGAACACCACCGATTTTGACCAGATCCGCCTGCGCCAGCGTGTGGCCGTCGATATGTCGGGCCGCAGCACCGCCGCCGAGATGATCGGCCAGACCGTCGCGATGCCCGTGGCGCTGGCCCCCGTGGGGCTGACTGGCATGCAGCACGCCGACGGGGAGATCAAGGCCGCCCGCGCGGCGGAGGCCTTTGGCGTGCCCTTCACCCTCTCGACCATGTCGATCAATTCGATCGAGGATGTGGCACAGGCCACGACCAAACCGTTCTGGTTCCAGCTGTATACGATGCGCGATCAGGACTATGTCAGCCGCCTGATCGAACGGGCCCGGGCGGCTAAATGCTCGGCCCTTGTCATCACGCTGGATCTTCAGATCCTTGGCCAGCGGCACAAGGACATCAAGAACGGGCTGAGCGCCCCGCCGAAACTCACGCTGAGTTCCATCGCGAACCTTGCCACGAAATGGCGCTGGGGCATCGGGATGCTGGGCGCGCAGCGGCGCGAGTTCGGCAATATCGTTGGCCATGTGGAGAATATTTCGGACAATGCCGATCTGGGCGCCTGGACGGCGGAGCAGTTCGACCCGACGCTCGATTGGGACAAGATCGCCCGGATCAAGGAGCAATGGGGCGGCAAGGTGATCCTCAAGGGGATCCTCGATGCCGAGGACGCCAAGATGGCGCTCAAGGTCGGCGCCGATGCGATCATCGTGAGCAACCACGGCGGGCGGCAGCTGGACGGTGCGCTCAGCTCGATCCGGGCGCTGCCGTCGATCCTTGAGGCGGTGGGCGATGAGGTCGAGGTGCACCTCGACAGCGGCATCCGCTCGGGTCAGGACGTGCTCAAGGCGCTGGCGATGGGGGCCAAGGGCACCTACATCGGGCGGGCCTACATCTACGGTCTCGGCGCGATGGGTCAGGAGGGCGTCACACGCGCGCTGGAGGTTATTCACCGCGAGCTGGATACCACCATGGCGCTGTGCGGCGAGACCAATGTGGCCAACCTGGGCAAGCACAACCTGCTGATCCCGCAGGATTTCGAGGGGCGCTGGCAAAGCTGATGCTGATTTTCCTGCGCCATGAGCTAGCGTTTCTGGCGAACCCCAAAACCGGGACAACCGCCGTCGAGATGGCGCTGAAGCCGCGTGCGGAGATCGTGTTTGCCAAGCGGCGCAAGCATCTGACCGCGCAGCGCTATATCCGCAAGGTGCTGCCGTTTTTGCAGGATACCTTTGGCAAGGCGCCCGCTGCCGTGGCGGTGATGCGCGATCCGGTGGATCAGGTCGGCAGCTGGTATCGCTATCGTAACGGCGCGCGGCTGAAAGGCTCAGAGTTGAGCACCGACGGGATGAGTTTCGATGCCTACGTGCGCGAGGTCGCCATGGGCGAGGATGCCCCGCCCCGCGCGCGCATCGGCAGCCAGCACAGCTTTCTGACCGACCGGGGCGATCTGATGGTGCATCACCTCTTTGCCTACGAGGCGCAGCCTGCGTTCCGGGGATTTCTGGAGCGGCAGTTGGACATGGAGCTGAAGCTCAAGCCCAAGAACGTCTCGCCCCCCGCCGATACGCGCGTCAGCGCCGAGGCGCGGGCGTTGCTGGAGGCCGCGCGGCCCGAGGATTTTGCGCTCTACGCCCGGTTGCGCGACGCGGGCGGGTATCTGGAGACGGATATCTCCTAACGCGCCACGCGCGCCAGCAGCGGCACGACCCCAATGCCAACCCCCACGCTCAGCACCGCGACGGTCAGGAACGCCGTGCTGAGGCTGTAGCCCTGCGCGATCAGCCCCATCAGCGGCGGCCCCATGAAGAACGCGCCGTAGCCCAGCACCGACACCCGCGCGATTACGACCAGCCGGATGTGCGCAGGCGCGGAGCGGCCCGCGATGGCGAGCGTCAAGGGTGCGATCACCGACACGCCCAGCCCGGCGGTGGCAAAGCCCGCGAGCGCCACGCCCACCGTGGGGGCCAGCGCCGCCGCGATGAGCCCCACCGCGGTCAGCAAACACGCCGCCGACATCAGCACCAGTTCGGGCACAAACCGCGCGAGCGCGTGGCCCGACAACCGCCCCACCCCCATCATCAGACCCAGCAGCGCGGGCCCCAGCGCGCCCTGCTGCGCCGATCCGCCCAGACCGCGTTCTAGGTGCAGGGCCGACCAGCCCTCCGACGCCGCCTCGATCAGAAAGCCGAAGAACACGACCGTGCCCGCGATCCAGATCAGGGCGGTGGGCAGGGGCGTTTTCGCCTCTGGGGTCACGTCGTCAGGGGCTGCCGTGCGGCCAAGGCTCGCCCAGCCGAGCGCCGCAAAAAGCACCAGCAGCAGCGCAAAGATCTGCGGCGGGGCCCACCCCGCTTCGCGCAGCGCGCCCACCCCCACGGCAGAGGCCGCGTAGCTGAGCGAATAAAGCCCGTGATTGAGGTTCATCAACGCGCGCCCGCTGCTCTCTTCGGCCTGCGCCACCTGCGCGTTGATCAGCACGTCCACCACACCCGAGCCTGCCGAGAGCAGCAACAGCATCAGCGCCAGCGCCCAGAGCGTGCCCACCAGACCCGTGCCCAGGATCGACAGCGCAATCACGCAGATGCTCAGCGCAACGGCCGCACCGCCGAGACGCGCGTGCGCCAATGGCGCCAGCCACATGGCCGCGATGGCCCCGAACGACGCCCAGAGGACCGCAACACCGTAGGCGCCATCGGAGGCGTCCACGCCCGCCTTGATCACCGGCATCTGGGCAAAATACGCCGACCACGCGAGGCCAATGGCGACAAAGCCCGCGAGAGGCTTGCGCGACAGGGAAAGATCATGGATCAGGCTCATGCCGGAGGCTTGGCACGCGGGCCGCATCCGCACAAGCGCCCGCGCCCTTTTTTGCCTTTCCAAGATGGCGCATCCGGTCTATAGGCCGAGGCTCATACGGGACGACAGCCTTGGAGGCGTCCCACCTTACTATATTGGAGAGACAAATGGCCGGAGAGATTCCAGATCTTGAAGCCCAGGAACGGACGGGGACAGGCAAGGGCGCCGCTCGTCAGGCACGCCGTGACGGCATGGTTCCGGGGATCGTTTTTGGTGGTGACAAAGAGCCGCTGCCGATCAACATCCCGTTCAACAAGCTGCTGACAATGCTGCGCAAGGGTCGATTCAAATCCACCCTGTTCAACATGAAGGTCGAAGGCCACGAGGACGTGCGGGTCATCTGCCGCGACGTTCAGCGCCACGTGGTCAAGGACCTGCCGACGCATGTCGATTTCCTGCGCCTGCGCCGCACCACAAAGATCAACCTGTTCATCAACGTCGAGGTTTCCGGCGAAGAGGAATGCCCCGGCCTGAAGGCGGGCGGTGTTCTGACGCTGGTGCGTCCCGAGGTTGAGCTGGTCGTGACCGCCGCCGACATCCCCGAATCGATCACCGTCGATATTTCGGGTCTGGAGATCGGCGACAGCGCGACCATCGCCAACGTGAAGCTGCCCGCAGGGGCCAAGCCGACGATCGACCGTGATTTCGTGATCGCCCAGATCTCGGCGCCGTCCGGTCTGGCCTCGCAATCGGACGACGAGGACGAGGATGTGGCCGCCGACGAAGTGCCCACAACCGAGATGGATCCCCCCAACGGCGAGCAAGCCGACGATTGATCCTGCCGTCCTCGACGGCACGAGATGCAAAGGGTCGCCCGGTTGGGCGGCCCTTTTTCGTGCAGGGGCCGACGTGATCTGGACCCTGCCGCGCGCGCGCACTATATTGCAACCCAAGGGTTAGCGATCAAAGGAATGGCCATGAAACTGATTGTCGGGCTGGGCAATCCGGGCGCGAAATACGCCCGCCACCGTCACAACATCGGCTTCATGGCGCTGGACCGCATCGCGGCGGATCACGGCTTTGCCCCGTGGAAGGGCAAGCATCAGGGCAGCATCAGCGAGGGGCGCTTTGGCGCGGACCGCTGTGCGCTCCTGAAGCCCGAGACATTCATGAACCGCTCGGGCGACAGCGTGCAGGCGGCGGCGGCGTTCTTCAAGATCGGGCCGGAGGACATCATCGTGCTGCACGACGAGATTGATCTGGCGCCCGGCAAGGTCAAGTTCAAGCAGGGCGGCGGGCACGCGGGCCACAACGGGCTGCGCTCGATTCACGGGCATCTGGGCGCGGAGTACGCGCGCGTGCGGCTGGGCGTCGGCCATCCGGGCCACAAGGACCGCGTGCCGGGCTACGTGCTGCATGATTTTGCGAAGGCCGATGAGGATTGGCTGGACGACGTGCTGCGCGGGGTCTCTGACGGGGCGCCGCATCTGGCGGCGGGCGACGGTGCCAAATTCATGAACGCGGTGGCGCAGCGGATCGCGCCATCGCGCCCCTCGACCGGCACCAAGGGGCCCGCAAGGGCGCCTCAGGCCGCTCCCCCGAAACAAGACCCCCCGGCCGAGGAGGCCAGATCCCCGATGCAAAGATTATTGGACCGTTTCAAGTGAGCGCGCTGGAGGCGGCGTTCCGCCATCAGGCAGACAGCTGCGAGGCGCTGGGTAGCCCCTTCATGGGGCGTCTGTTGCGCATATTGGCCGAGGATTGGCCGACTGACAGCGCGCTGGCGCGGTTCATCGCCAGCTTTGGCGGCAATATCGGACCGGCGGGCCATTCGCTGCCGCTGCGCATCTGCGGCGGGCTGCACGCGCTGGTGCTGACCCGGCGCGATGCCGATCTGATCGCCGCCTACCCGCCCGCCGATGTGGCCGACCGGGATCTGCGCGCCGCCGTCCTCGCCGCGATCACAGCCCACGGTGATTTCCTGATCGATTGGTGCAAAAGCCCGCCCCAGACCAACGAGGTGCGCCGCTCTGCCGCGATGATCGCGGGCGCGCGGGTGGCGGTATCGCATTTCCCGCTGCCCCTGCATCTGAGCGAGCTGGGCGCGAGCGGCGGGCTGAACCTGATGTGGGATCACTACACGCTCGACATTGGCAAGGCGCGGTTCGGCCCGCCGGTGCCGGCGCTGACGCTGACGCCGGAATGGACGGGCGCGCCGCCCCCCGACGCGGCGCCGCAGATCGCGGCACGGGCTGGCGTCGATCTCAACCCGCTCTCCCCCGGCGACGGGGAGGACATGCTGCGCCTGACCGCGTTCCTGTGGCCCGACCAGCCCGAGCGGTTGTCGATGACCCGCGCCGCCGGATCGGTGATGACCGCACCGCTGGTAAAGGGCGATGCGATTGAATGGCTGTCGGCGCGGCTGGCGGCGGCGCCGCAGGGGCGTCTGCATCTGATCCAGCACTCCGTCGCCTGGCAGTATTTTCCCGCCGCCGCCCAATCCCACGGTCGCGCGCTGATCGAGGCGGCGGGGCCACGGCCACCAAGGACCGTCCCCTCGCCTGGCTGTCGATGGAGAGCGACGGCGACACCACCGGGGGCAAGGGGGCGGCGCTGGTGCTGCGGCTGTGGCCGGGCGATATCACGCTCGATCTGGGGCGCGCGGATTTCCACGGACGCTGGATCGACTGGCGCTATACCGGCTGACGCAGCGGCAGGGTTTTGCGCAGCTGCGCGCCGTGATTGACTGCATCCAGTGCGGATCGGGGAGGGTATCATGCGCGGGCTTCTGAAATGGATCGGGCGGATCGTCCTTGTGCTGGTGCTGGCCGCCGTGGCCGTGGGCCTGTGGAAACGCGAAGAGATCACGCGGCTCTTGGCGGTGAATTCGCTCTTTTCCGAAGAAAAGATCATCACCAACTTCTCGAACATGGATGCGGCATTTTTGAGCGTGCCGGTGCCGCGCGGCGATGGCCCCGTAAGCGCGCTTCCGGAGGGGCCAGCGGCGGATTTGCCGCCTCAGGTGGCACCCTGGATTGCGGATCACGCGGTCACGGCGCTGGTGGTGCTGAAGGACGGCGCGCTGGTGCACGAGAGTTATCATCTGGGCACGGGGCCGGAGGATCGCCGGATCAGCTGGTCGGTGGCAAAAAGCTATCTCTCGGCGCTGATCGGGCAGTTGCTGGCAGACGGCACCATCGCGTCGATTGACGATCCGGTGACACAATACGCGCCCGCGCTGGTGGGCGGCGCCTACGACGGGGCGAGCGTACGCCACGTGCTGAACATGGCCAGCGGTGTGGTGTTCGACGAGGATTATCTGGACCCGCAGTCCGACATCAACCGCATGGGCCGCGTGCTGGCGCTGGGCGGCGAGATGGACGGATTTGCCGCGGATCTGAGCGAGACTTTCGCCGCCCCCGGCGCGCAGTGGCAATACGTCAGCATCGACACGCATGTGCTGTCGATGGTGGTGCGCGGCGCCACCGGCCGCTCGATCGCGGATCTGCTGAGCGACCGAATCGTGCGGCCCATGGGGCTGGAGGCAGAGCCGTACTACCTCACCGACGGGGTCGGGACCGCCTTTGTGCTGGGCGGGCTGAACCTGATTGCCCGCGACTACGCCCGGTTCGGTCAGATGTATCTGCAAAACGGACGCTGGAACGGGCAGCAGATCGTGCCCGCCGATTGGGTCGCGGCATCAACCGTACCCTCCGCGCCGACGGCGCCGGGAGCAATCGGGTACGGCTATCAATGGTGGATCCCCGCCGACGCGCCCGAGGGAGAGTTCATGGCCCGTGGCGTTTACGGACAATACATCTATATCAACCGTGCACGTGGCGTGGTGATCGCGAGCAACGCGGCGCACCGGGGCTTTCGCGCGGATGGCGCCAGTGCGCGCAACATCGCGGTGTTTCGCGCCATCGCCAACGGGATTTGAGGGGGAGACAAGATCATGGAGCCGGAGGAAAGCATCAACGTCGAGGGCGGGCCGCTGACGGTCTGCGGCATGGATCCAGTGACGGGGTTTTTCCGCGATGGCCATTGCAATACCTGTGCCGCCGATCAGGGCAGCCACACCGTTTGCGCGGTGATGACGGAGGAGTTTCTGGCGTTCTCGAAATACGTGGGCAACGATCTGTCGACCCCCAACCCGGTATTCGGCTTTGCCGGGCTCAAGCCCGGGGATCGCTGGTGCCTGTGTGCGGGGCGGTTCCTGCAGGCCGCCGACGAGGGCTGTGCGCCACGCGTGGATCTCAGCGCGACGCACCGCGCGGCGCTGGAGATTGTTCCGCTGGAGGTATTGCATGCGCACGCGGAGGGCGGAGCATGAAGAGCAGACTCCTTGCGGCCCTTTGCGCGCTCCTCGCCGGGGCGGCGGCGGCACAGGAGATCCGCCCGCAAGAGCAGGCCCGGCTGGACCGGTTCGAACGGGTTGCGGGCACATCATTGTTGCAGGCGATGGGCGGCGGCGCGGCAGGCGACGTGGACGCGCTTACGGCGGCGCTGGCCGGCACGCCGCAGGTGGCGTTTGACCCCGGTCTGGACGGCGATTGGCGCTGTCGCACAATGAAGCTGGGCGGCATCGCGCCGCTGACGGTCTACAGCGATTTTGACTGTCGCATCACGGTGCTGATCGATGGGCTGGCGTTCGAAAAACTCACCGGATCGCAACGCACAAAGGGCAAGATTACCCTGCGCGACGGGCGCGCCGTTTACTTGGGCGTCGGCTATGTGTCTTCAGAGAGCCCCTGCCCTACGCCGATCTGCCGCCGGATTTTGCGGGGACCGCGACGCGCTACCCGGATGTGGCGGTGTTTGAACGGGTCAGCAACACCCGCGCGCGGCTGATGTTTCCCGCCCCCGTGAACGAGAGCGATTTCGACATCCTGGAGCTGCGGCGCTGATCTCCCCCGCCCGACGGCGGGGCAACGGGGTCAGGCGAATTCGCCCATCTCAAAGCCGAGCGCGCGGGCGACGGTAAAGATATCCTTGTCGCCGCGACCGCACATGTTCATGCAGATGATGTGGTCCTTTGGCAGTTCCGGTGCGATTTTCATCACGTGGGCCAGCGCGTGGGAGGGCTCAAGCGCGGGAATGATCCCTTCGAGCTCACAACATTTCTGGAAGGCGGCGAGCGCTTCGGTATCGGTGATCGAGACGTATTTGGCGCGGCCGATGTCATGCAGCCACGCGTGCTCCGGCCCGATGCCGGGATAGTCGAGACCGGCGGAGATTGAGAACCCTTCGAGGATCTGGCCGTCGTCGTCCTGCAACAGATACGTGCGGTTGCCGTGCAGCACGCCGGGGCGCCCGCCGGTGAGGGAGGCGCAATGCTCCATCTTGGCGTTGACGCCCTTGCCACCCGCCTCGACACCGATGATGTTGACGTCGGTATCGTCGAGGAAGGGATAGAAGAGGCCCATCGCATTGGAGCCACCGCCAATGGCGGCGATCAGCGTGTCAGGCAGACGGCCCTCGGCGGCCTCCATCTGGGTGCGGACTTCCTTGCCGATGATGGATTGGAAATCACGCACCATGGCCGGATAGGGGTGCGGGCCTGCAACGGTGCCGATGCAGTAGAAGGTATCGCGCACGTTGGTCACCCAGTCGCGCAGCGCGTCGTTCATCGCGTCCTTGAGCGTGCCGCGACCGGAGGTGACGGGCACGATTTCGGCGCCCAGCAGGCGCATGCGGAAGACGTTGGGCGCCTGACGCTCTACATCGTGGGCGCCCATGTAGACCACGCATTTCAGCCCGAATTTGGCACAGACGGTGGCCGTCGCCACGCCGTGTTGGCCCGCGCCCGTCTCGGCGATGATGCGTTTCTTGCCCATGCGGCGGGCGAGGATGATCTGGCCCAGCACGTTGTTGATCTTATGCGCGCCGGTGTGGTTGAGCTCGTCACGCTTCATGTAGACCTTGGCGCCGCCGAGTTCCTCGGTCAGACGCTCGGCGAAATAGAGCGGGCTGGGGCGGCCGACGTAATGCGTCCACAGATCGTCCATCTCGGCCCAGAAGGTCGGATCGTCCTTGGCGCGGTCGTATTCGGCCTGCAGATCGAGGATCAGCGGCATCAGCGTCTCGGACACGAAACGCCCGCCGAATTCGCCAAAGCGCCCATTCTCGTCCGGGCCGGTCATGAAGCTGTTGAAAAGATCGTTGGCCATTGCGCACGCCCCTGTCGAAATACATCTGAGCGCTAGCAGTACCGCCCCGTTGCGGCTTCGTAAAGCGGGCAATGGGACGCGGGAACGCAGGCTGCGGGGGCAAACTTTCGTGCGAAAGTTTGGGCACAAATCCTCTAGGAGGATTTGGGGGGAGCCACGGTCAGACGGATGGCGTCCCGGTTGCAGAAGATCACGATCTGGCCCGCGTTTTCCACCGCCGAGTAGCCCCGACGGCGCAATTCCGCCTCGAACGCGGGGCGGCCGACCATGCGTTCCATATCGCGGGTCTTGCGGCGGACGATGCCGCCGTCGAGGGCTGATTTGGCGCGAAAGAGGTGGCGGAACCATTGGGCGGCATTGGCAGGCGGGTGTGGCGGGCGCAGGGATTTGAAGATGACGGTGTGCATGCCGTCATGCTGGGCCACGCATGGTTAATCCGCGGTTAAGGCCGCCGCAACAAAACGGTCGATCAGATCGGCATCCTTGACCCCCGGCGCGCTTTCCACGCCGGAGGAGACATCAAGCTGGCGGGTGCCGGTGCGCGCGACCGCTTCGCGGGCGTTGTCGGGTGTCAGCCCACCGGCAAGCATCCACGGCGATTTCCAGGTCACCCCGGCCAGCAGGCGCCAATCGAACGCAAGCCCGTTGCCGCCGGGCAGATCCACGCCCCTGGGCGGTTTGGCGTCCACGAGCAGTTGATCGGCGACGCCTGTATAAAGATCGAGAGCGGCCAGATCGGACGCCTCGCCCACGCCCACCGCCTTCATCACCGGCAGGCCATAGCGCGCCTTGACCTCGGCCACGCGTTCGGGGCTTTCAGCGCCGTGAAGTTGCAGCATGTCGAGGGGAACGCGGGCCGTCAGGGCGTCAAGGAAGGCATCATCGGCGTTCACCGTCAGCGCGACCTTGGCCACGCCTACGGGCACCTCGCCTGCCAACGGTGCGGCGGCCTCCAGCGTCAGGTGGCGCGGAGATTTGGGAAAGAACACAAAACCGACGTAGCGCGCCCCGGCGCGTGCGGCCGCGTCTATGCCCGCGCGGTCGCGCAGGCCGCAGATCTTGACAGCGATGGGTGCGGTCACGGGTGGTGTCAGGACGCTTCGTCGAGCAGAGCCAGAACTTCGTCCTTGCCCTCGTGCTTTTCGGCTTTCAGCCGCGCGATCTCACGCTCAAGTCGGCGCATTTCACGCGCCTGTTTGGCGGCTTCTGCACGCTCCCCGTACTCGCGGATCCATTCCCAGACAAAGCCAACCAGCAGACCCGCCAGAATACTGCCGAGAATCACGATGAACAGCGGCAACTCCACGCTGGGATTCACCGCAAAGAGGCTGGAGATCTCCCCCGGCAACACTTGCAACGAGACCATGTTGCGGTTGGCCATGGCGACGGCGATGAGGGCCACCGCGAAGATGGCAATGCAGAAGTAGCGAATGTAACGCATCAGGCTTTCCCGTTCAGACGATCCCGGAGAAGCTTCCCCGTTTTGAAGAAGGGTACATGCTTCTCTTCCACATGAACAGTCTCACCGGTGCGTGGGTTCCGTCCGACACGCGCATCGCGCTTTTTTACCGAAAACGCCCCGAAACCGCGCAGCTCGACCCGATCCCCGTCCGCCATGGCGCCGGTGATTTCGTCGAAAATGGTACTCACGATCCGCTCTACATCGCGCTGATAGAGGTGCGGATTGTCGTCCGCGATCTTCTGGATGAGTTCTGAGCGGATCATAGGACCTCCCAAGCAAGGTTTGTTTATTGGTCAAAACTATAGGCAGATTCCCAATCATCGGAAAGCGCAGGAGACGGCTTCGGCAGTCGTTTTCGCGTCTTTTTGGGTGTTTTTCGGGAATTGGCGGCGGGTGGGATAGTCTTTCTGCGCTGCAGCGCGACAATTTGTCCCTATCACCCGATGACAGTGGGTGATTCGCTCTTGGCACAGAGAGGCGTGCAATGCTCACAATCGCGTGGGCGGAGTGGACGTCTGCGCCCTGTCCGGCCATCTTTGCCCCATACGCTATGGAGAGGAGCATCCCGATGACACTGACCCGACGCAGCTTTCTAGGATTGGCCGCGGCGCTTCCGCTGGCCGGTGTATTGCCGCAGCGCGCACGGGCCGGCACGCCCCCCGTCTATGCAGAGGGCGGCGTGGCCGTGGACGGCACCGATGTCGTTGCCTATTTCACCCAAGATCGGCCCGTGCCGGGCGATCCGGCGATCACGCATGATTGGAATGGCGCAACGTGGCGGTTCGCGACCGAGGCCAACCGCGATGCCTTTGCCGCCGAACCCGCCCGTTATGCCCCGCAGTACGGCGGCTATTGCGCCTATGCGGTCAGCGAAGGCTACACCGCCGCGACCGACCCGGACGCGTGGTCGATTGTGGATGGCAAGCTGTACCTCAATTACTCGCGCCGGATCCGGCGCCGGTGGGAGCGCGACATTCCGGGCCGGATCGCCAATGGCGATGCCAACTGGCCAAAGGTTCTGAACTGATCCGCAGCTGACACCCCGCCAAACATAAAAAAGCCCCGCGCAATCTGCGCGGGGCTCTGTCTTTTTACATCACCCGAAGGTGGGGTGGATTATTCGTCGCCCTTGAGCGCGGCACCCAGGATGTCGCCAAGCGACGCGCCGCTGTCGGACGAGCCGTACTGTTCCACAGCTTCTTTTTCCTCAGCGATTTCGCGGGCTTTGATCGACACGCCAAGGCGGTGCGATTTGCTGTCCACGTTGGTGACGCGCACGTCAACCTTGTCACCGACCGAGAAACGCTCGGGGCGCTGTTCGGCACGATCCCGGCTGAGGTCGGAGCGGCGGATGAAGGATTTCATGCCCTCGTATTCCACCTCAACGCCACCGTCCTCAATGGAGGTCACCGTCACCGTAATGATCGAGCCGCGCTTCACGCCGCCGACCGCTTCCGCGAATTTGTCACCGCCCACGCCCTTGATCGAGAGCGAGATACGCTCTTTCTCGACGTCGACTTCGGACACGACGGCCTGAACCATGTCACCCTTGCGGTAGTCCTGAATGGCCTCTTCGCCACGCTGGTCCCACGAGAGATCCGACAGGTGCACCATGCCGTCGATGTCGCCGGGCAGACCCACAAACAGACCGAATTCGGTGATGTTCTTGACTTCGCCTTCGACTTCCGTGCCCTCGGGGTGTGTTTCAGCGAACACTTCCCATGGGTTGCGCATGGTTTGTTTCAGGCCAAGCGACACGCGGCGTTTTGCGGCGTCGATTTCCAGAACCATGACTTCGACTTCCTGGGAGGTCGACACGATCTTGCCGGGGTGCACGTTTTTCTTTGTCCAGGACATCTCGGAGACGTGGACCAGACCTTCGACGCCGGGCTCCAGCTCAACAAAGGCACCGTAGTCGGTGATGTTGGTGACGCGACCGGTGTGCGAGGATTCCAGCGGGTATTTCGCCTGAACCAGATCCCACGGATCTTCCTGCAGCTGTTTCATGCCGAGGGAGATGCGGTGCGTCTCTTTGTTGATCTTGATGACCTGCACCTTGATCGTCTCGCCGATGGCGAGGATCTCGGACGGGTGGTTCACGCGGCGCCATGCCATGTCGGTGACGTGCAGCAGCCCGTCAACGCCGCCCAGATCAACGAACGCACCGTATTCGGTGATGTTCTTGACCACACCATCGACGGTCTGACCTTCGGTGAGGTTGCCGATGACTTCGGCGCGCTGTTCGGCCCGGCTTTCTTCGAGGATCGCACGGCGCGACACCACGATGTTGCCGCGGCGACGGTCCATCTTGAGGATCTGGAACGGCTGCTTGAGACCCATGAGCGGGCCCGCATCGCGCACGGGGCGCACATCGACCTGAGAGCCGGGCAGGAAGGCCACGGCACCGCCGAGATCGACGGTGAAACCGCCCTTGACCCGGCCAAAGATCGCACCTTCGACGCGCTCTTCGGCGGCGTAGGCTTTTTCCAGACGGTCCCATGCTTCCTCGCGGCGGGCCATCTCACGGCTGATGACGGCTTCGCCACGCGCGTTTTCGACCTGACGCAGGAACACTTCGACTTCATCGCCAACGCTGACGTTGGGCTGTTCGCCGGGTTCCGCAAATTCCTTGAGCTCGACACGGCCTTCCATCTTGTAGCCGACGTCGATAATGGCCTGGCCCGCTTCGATCGCGATCACCTTGCCTTTGACAACAGAGCCCTCGTCGGGCGTGTCCATTTCGAAGCTTTCTTCAAGGAGTGCTTCAAACTCATCCATCATATTCGCCATGTAGCGTTTTGTATCCTTCAGGTTTGTTTTCGGGCCGTGCGGTTGTCTCCGCCGGTCTTGGGGGTGAATTGGACTTCGCAGCGGGTCACATCGGTGCACGATAAAGAAAGAGGGCCGGTACAAAACCGACCCCGCCCGAGATATCGCGCCCGGAGCTGTGACCGCTCCTTAGACAAGCGCGCGTATAGGACATTGGCCGCAACGACGCAAGGCGCTTTGCGCAGACGACGCGCGCGTGCCATGGGGCGACACGCCTCCCCCGTTTGCAGAGCCTAGCGAAACTGTGCGTCGCGCGCGTCGCGGATTTCTCGTTTCACGGCGATCAGATGCTCGGCGAGCGCCAGACAATCCGCCTTGATGGAGGATCCACGGCGCCAGTGCAGCAAGATATCGTGCACGGCATCGGGATCATCGATGCGGCGCACGACGAATTCCGGATCCCGCACAGCTTCGGCGAGAGCATAGAGCGACGGCAGCACCGCCACCCCTGCCCCCATCACCGCCATCTGCCGCACCGCGTCCAGGCTTCCGCCTTCATAGTCGCGGCTGACGAATGTGCCGGCCTTTTGCGCCAGTGTCTCGACGATCCGCGCCAGCCGAAACTCGGGGCTGAGCGACAAAAGAGGCTTACCGGCAAGCGCGCTCAACAGCACCGGCTCCTGCGTTGCGAAAAGGGGGTCGTCGGGGGCCGCACAGGCCCAGAGCGTTTCGGTGAAAAGCGGCACACTTTCGACGTCCGGCTCTTGCGTCTGGGTGCCGATCACCACGTCAACGCGGCCCGCCTTGAGCTTGTCCAGCAGCTCGATCGTCGCGCCTTCCTGCACGGCCAGACGCAGGTCCGGGTGCAACCTGTGCAATCGCCGGTTTGCGATCGGCATAAAGTAAGCGCCCACGGACGGCAGCACACCGATCGACAGGCGATCCGCAAAAAGACCGACAGTGCCGCGCGCTACGGCCCGAAACTCCCGCAACTCATGCAAGAGCGTCCGCGCCTTTGGCAGCAGCTTTTCCCCCTGTGACGTCAGCCGGACCTTTCGGGACGTCCGCTCAAACAATTTGACGCCCAATTCGTCTTCCATGCTCGACACCTGCGATGACAGGCTTGGCTGGCTCACGGCAAGCGCCTCGGCCGCCCGTCCGAAGGCCCCGGTTTCGGCAACAGCGACAAAGTATTGCAGCTGACGGAAAGAGGGGCGCGCAGGGTCACTGTAATTCATAGTCAAAAACTATGTTTATCCAAGAATATTTCAATTGGTTTTATCGACGGGGCCACCCCATTTCCCAAGTACACCGCTGAAGACAGCACCCATCAGGAGAACACACCAATGCTTAAGACAACCACTGCCGCCCTTGTCCTCGTTGCAACCGCCGGTATGGCATCGGCCGCTGCGCCCGAGCTGACCGAGGACCGCGTCACCGAATTGAAGAAAGCCTGGGGCGAGGGGATCGTCAACATCGGCGCCGTCTATACCGCCGAGGGCGACTATGAGGCAGCGGCACGCGAACACATCGAAAAGTTCTACGCCTACGGGGATGAAACCGTCCTGTTCAAGCCGACACTCGCCAGCGAAGATCAGTTCCGCGGCACGTTTGACGAGGCGCTGTCATACTTTGTCGGAGGGAGCATTTCCGAGGATGGCGGTTTTGCCATCGCCCCCTACACCGATGTCCGTTGGGAAAACGAAGGCACAACCATCAGCGGCGATACGGCCCTGGCCATGGGGAACTACTTTTTCACCACAACGGATGGATCAGAGGTGAAGGTCGAATACACCTTTGGCATTCAGCAGATGGAGGACGGTGAGCTGCAGATCGTGTTGCACCATTCTTCCCTGCCCTACACCCCAAGCTGATCCAGAGGCTTCCCTGAGGCCGCAGGCCCCCGGCGTATCGCGCCGGGGGCTTTTTTCTTGAGGGCGGCGTGCCTTTTGAGGGTCGCGCGCTCACGCCTCAGTCGGGCCGCCCGCGTCTTTCCACGCAGGAAACCCGCCGATGTTGGTGACGTTGGTGAAGCCCATGTCCTTGAGCGTTTTGCCCGCCAGCGCGGCCTGACCGCCGGCACCGCAGATCAGGTAGATCTCGGCATCTTTCTGGAACACCGGGTCATAGAGCGCCTCGACCGCCGGGTCGGCGCGGAATTCGATCATGCCGCGCGGGACGCGGTGGGCGCCTTTGATCGTGCCGCTTTCGGCGATGGCGGCGCTGTCGCGCACGTCGATGAAGGTGCCCTGCCCGGCGGCGTGTTTGGCAATGGCCGCCTCGGCGTCCAGTTTGGGCACGTCGTTGTTGGCGGCGTCGAGGTAGTCTTTTGCGGTTTTCATGGGGGTCTCCTTGGGGTTGGGGTTATTCGCGCCAGTGATCGGCGATCCACGGGGTGGGCAGCAGAAAGCGGCGCAGGTGTCGAAAGCGTTTGCCGAAGTGGCGCGGACCGCGGATCGCGCGCATCAGATGCTCGCGGCGGGTGACGCCCTCGCCCTCTTCGGGCACCCAGCGGCCCACAAGTGCGTCGGGCGGGTTGGGGGTGGCGGGAAAGATCACTACGCGCGCATCCGCGGGCAGGCGCGGGGCGACAAAGTAGTTCATCGGGAAAAGCGGCACGCATTGGGTGCGGAAATGGCGGACCCAGGGTTTGGGCCAGAAGGTTACGCCACCGGGCGCGTTACGGGTCACAAAGCGCTGCTCGAACGTGTATTCATCCGCGATGCCTTGGGGGTCGGCGCGAAACATCTCCAGCAGCGGCGCAAGCTTGCCCACGGGAAAGCGGAAGATCGAGGTCTGGCCGAGCTTTTCCAGCGGCGTGGTCGGGTTGCGGGCGAGGATCACGTCGTCAGGATCGCCGTAGCTGAAGAAATCGTCGAGGCTGCCGGTGACCACCAGATCGAGGTCCAGAAAAAGGACCGGGCCGCTCAGCCCTTCGAGCGTTTCGTTCCAGAGGCGGGATTTGGGCCAGATGCCTTTGGATTTGGGCATGACGATGTCACTGGGCGGGAGATCACGGCAGATGACCTCGGCGCGCACGCCCGCGCGGCTGTCGGTATAGCAGTTGAATGTGAAATCGCCGGTGATGTTGCGCGCGCACATGGCATAGAGACGATTGATGTAGGGCGCGCCGTATTTGGTGCCCCAGTTGATGCAGATGATCTGTTTTTGCACAGCCGCGCTCCGGTGAATTGACGTGCAGCCTGTGCGACCGGGCGACAAAGGTCAATGCGATGCGCGCGGGGCCGGCGGGGATAAAAGTTTTTCAAAAACTTTTGGCAAATTCCTTTGAAAGGAATTTATCCCGCCCGCGGCCGGCGGTGCGTCAAAGGGCTTCGCCCTTTTTCTTCAGCTCCTCGAAAAGCTCGCGGTAGATGCCCGCGCTGTCCCCACCGCCAAAGGTCTGCGCGCCGCCCGAATAGGTCCGCCCGTAGCTGCGCGCGACGTTCACCGTCTGGATGAGCGCGCTGAGCAGCTGGTCCTTTTCCAGCGGCGACAGCGGGTGGATGAACACGCCCCAGAGCCGCCCGTTGGCCACGGCATAGCGCGCGTCGAGGGCGGTGTCGAAATTGGCCTGCATCATGCGCAGCAAGTCCGCTTCGCTCAGCCCCTCGGCGCTGGCGATCGGGACCATGGCGCGCATGCGGTCGGCTGCGGCGTCGGCCACGATCATCACCGGGATCCCGTCGAGGGTGAATTGCAGCGTTGGCCCCTGCGCGCGCACATCGGCGTCGATGGTCTGAATGATGAGGGCCATACGCTCCAGCGTCATGGGCCCTTCGATCTGCGCCTCGGGCAATGGGTCCGGTTGCGGTGTGGGATCGGCCTCCTGCGCCCAGAGGGCAACGGGCGTGAGGGCAAGGGCAAGGCTCAAAGCGCGCAGTTTCATCGGGGTCTCCTTCGTGGGTGCCCCTATGAGAGTAACCGCTGGCGCGGATTTTGCGAAACACCCTTTGGTGAGCGGATCAGCGTGCTTTCGTGATGAGTGCGACAGCCTGCGCCACGGCCGCATCAATGGTAAGCGTCGAGGTGTCGATCATATGCGCGTCGGCGGCGGGGCGCAGCGGCGCCTCTGCCCGCTCCATATCGCGCGCATCGCGGGCACGCACATCGGCAAGCACCCGATCATAGCTATCCCCGATCCCCTTGCCCGACAGCTCGGCAAAGCGGCGCTGCGCCCGCACCTCGGGCGAGGCGGTGACAAACAGTTTGACCTGCGCGTCGGGGCAGATCACCGTCCCGATGTCGCGCCCGTCAAGCACAGCCCCGCCCGCCCGCGCGGCAAAGCTGCGTTGGAAATCCACCAGAGCGGCACGCACCTCGGCGATGACGGCGACACGCGACGCGGATTGCGCGACCTCCGGGGTGCGCAGGCTGTCATTCTCCAGATCATCCGGGATAAGGGTGCGGGCCGCGTCAACGGGATCGGCACCCGCCAGCACCTTGGCCCCGACGGCGCGGTACAAAAGGCCGGTGTCGAGATGCGCAAAGCCAAAATGTGCGGCCACGGCCTTGGACACCGTGCCTTTGCCTGCGGCGGCGGGGCCGTCGATGGCGACGGTAAACCCCTCAGTCACGCTGCACATCCGCGCCAAGCTGCGTCATCAGCGGCTCGAAGATCGGGAACGACGTGGCGATGGGGCCGCCATCATCGACGTGCACCGGCGACTGGGCGGCCATGCCGAGGATCAGAAACGACATCGCGATGCGGTGGTCGAGGTGGCTGGCGCAGGTGGCGCCGCCCGGTACCTTCCCGGCGCCAAGGCCGGTAACGATCCACCAATCCGGCCCGTCCTCGACCGTAACGCCATTGGCGCGCAGCCCGCTGGCCATGGCCTCGATCCGGTCGCTTTCCTTGACGCGCAGTTCCTTGACGCCGCGCATGACGGTCTGCCCGGTGGCGTTGGCCGCCACGACCGACAGCACGGGGTATTCGTCGATCATGGAGGCGGCGCGGGCGGGCGGCACCTCGATCCCCTTCATATCGGGGGAGTAGCGGGCGCGCAGGTCGGCGACAGGCTCACCGCCTTCTTCGCGTTCGTTCTCATAGGTCAGATCGGCGCCCATCTCGCGCAGGGTGGTGAAAAGGCCCGCACGCGTGGGGTTGAGGCCGATATTGGGCACCAGCACGTCCGATCCGGGCACGATGAGCGCGGCACAGACCGGAAACGCCGCCGAGCTGGGATCGCGCGGCACGTCGATATGCTGTGGCACAAGCTCGGGCTGGCCGGTGAGCGTGATCTCGCGGCCCGCATCGGTGTCGCGCACGCTGATTTCTGCGCCAAAACCCGCCAGCATACGCTCGGTATGATCGCGGGTGGCTTCCTGTTCTATCACGACCGTCTCGCCCGGCGCGTTGAGGCCCGCCAGCAGAACAGCGGATTTCACCTGCGCCGAGGGCACCGGCACGGTGTAGCGCACGGGGATCGGATCGCGCGCGCCCACCAGTGTCATCGGCAAACGCCCCGCGCTGCGGCCCACGGTCTGGCAGCCGAACAGTGCCAGCGGATCGGTGACCCGCGCCATGGGCCGCCCGTTGAGCGAGGCATCGCCCGAAAACGTCGCCGTGATCGGCTGCGTCGCCATCGCGCCCATGATGAGCCGCACACCCGTGCCGGAGTTGCCGCAGTCGATCACGCGCTCGGGCTCAGCAAAGCCGCCGACGCCCACGCCGCGCACCGACCAGCGCCCACTACCGTGGTCGGTGACCTCGGCCCCGAAATCGCGCATCGCCTGCGCGGTATCGAGCACATCCTGCCCTTCGAGAAGCCCGGTAATCGTCGTCTCGCCCACGCACATCGCGCCCAAAATCAACGCGCGGTGCGAGATCGACTTGTCCCCCGGCACCTGCGCCGTACCGGTCAACGCGCCGCAGGGGGTGGAGGTCATCGGGATGGGAGTGCCGTGGCCGGACATGGGTGCGCCTTTCGCAAAATGGTCTGCGCCGCGGTTCTAGACCAGCCGCCCCGGCGCGTCCATGGGCGCGGCACGCTCAGGCGGCATCGGCATCGGCATCCGGGTCGCGCCGCGCGGCGTCGGTGCCCATGTGCGGCAGGATTTCGGTATCACCGGTTTCCTGATCGCGCGCGGCGCCCAGCATCGCCTCGCGCAGGGCACATTCGACATCCCAGCCGTCGCGCGGATCGGGCACCGGCACGGCAAAGCGGATCTGCAGCCCGTAGCCGTCCTGACCCGTCACCATCGCCTCGGCCCCATCGGGATCGCAGCGGTCATCCGCCGCGATCCAGTCGTTGAATTCAGCGCGCAGGGCGGCAATATCCACGGAATTCGCGAGGGTCAGCGTCACAGTGCGCACCATGCCGCTGTCGACGATGTTGCGGTTGACAAAGGGCTCCGACACGAACTGCGACACCGGCACGATGATGCGGGTGTCGTCCCAGGCACGCAGCTGCACAAAGGTGAAATGCACCCGCTCGACCGTGCACAGCGTCCCTTCCCACGTCAGCTGATCGCCCACCCGCGCGGTCCGGTTGAGCGAGATCTGAAGGCTTGCCATGATGTTGCCCAGCACCTCGCGCGCGGCAAAGCCCAGCACCAGTGTGAGCGAACCCGCCGCCGCCAGCAGCGAGAAGCCCAGTGTCTGGAAAATCTTGGCCGTGCTCAGCAGGATCCCCGCCCCCGCAAGCACCGCGATCACCACCAGAACGCGACGCGCGGCGGAAAGCGTGGCGGCAAGGTTGCGGCGGTCCTCCTCCTCCGGCGCGGCGAGCGTGTCGATATCGACCGCCACCACCCGCGCCAGCGCGGCGTCGATCACATTGACCGAGAGCATCACGCCGGCGGCGACGAAGGCGAGGATCAGCAACGGCTCCAGAAAGGTCGAGACGGTGCCCGACACCACAAAGAGATAGCGCGTGGCAACCCAGATCGTCAGCGCCATGACACAGATCGTCACCGGCAGGCGCAACCCGCTGACCACAGCGCCAAACCCGCCGCTGCCGCCCGCACGCCCCAGGATCCGCCAGCACAGGACCGCCACCAGACCCGCGGCGAGCGCGACGAGAGGCAGGCCGATGATCTCCCACCATTTGAGGCCAAGGATGGCATCGCGGCGCAGGGGAGCCGGCAACGCCCGCTCGAATTCGGACGGGCCATAGCGCGCGAACAGCGCGTCGATGCGCGCAACCGTCTGGCGTGAAAAGACCCAGACCGCCTCTCCCCCTTCGGCCTGCACGCGGTTGAGCCGCAGCGCCACGCCGCGCCCGTCCAGATCAAGGATCCCGATCAGCAGGCTCTTGCGCGCGGTGCCGGCCATCGGATTGCTGTCGGCAGCCGTGGTGTCGAGCGCATCGGGCCGTTCCAGCAATTGCTGCCAGGAGATCACGACCTTGCGGTCCATGACCGTGCCCAGCCGCTGCGCGAGCATCGGCCCCACGGTCGCCTGATCGCCAACCGAGATGTCATTGAGGTTTAGCACATGGGCCGCATCCCCCGGCAGCCCGTCTTCGAGCGCGAACAAAAAGCTTTCCATCGCGGTCTGCGGCGTCGAAAGGTCCAGATCGCCCTGCGGGGCGGGCAGGCCTGCGTTGAGTGCGTCGACCTCGAACACCTGCTCCTGCGCGGCGGCAAACCCTGCGGTGAGGGTGGCAAGGCAGGCAAGCAGAGCGAGGAAAAGACGGCGCATGGGGTCTCCGGTGCAGATTGGCGTTGCACGCCAACGCACCGGAGCGGCGCGAGGTTCCCCGCTCAGACCCGGCGGAAGGTCAGGTAATGCGGGGTGCGCCCCTCGCGCAGCGCCTTTTGTTCGTAGCGGGTGGACAGCCAGTCATCCCACGGATCGCGCCAGTCGCCCGGACGCTCCGCCAGCCACTCAAAGCCCGCGCGCGGCACCTCTTCGAGGGTTTGGCGCACGTAATCCTCGATGTCCGTGGCCACACGCAGGATTGCACCGGGTTTCAGCGTGCGGTGCAGCGGTGCAAGGTGTTCGGGCGTGACAAAGCGGCGGCGGTGGTGGCGCGCCTTGGGCCATGGATCGGGATAGAGCAGGAACGCACGCGAAATCGACTGCGCAGGCAGCACGTCAAACAGATCGCGCGCGTCGCCGGGATGCACGCGGATATTGTCCGCCCCCGCGCGCCGGATCTTGCCCAGCAGCATGGCGACACCGTTGATGTAGGGCTCGCAACCGATAATGCCGACATTAGGGTTTGCGGTGGCCTGATGCACCAGATGCTCCCCCCCGCCAAAGCCGATTTCGAGCCACGCCTCGCGCCCGTCGAACAGTGCGTCAAGATCCAGTGGGGTGCGATCGGGGTTTGCCTCCCAATCGACCGGGCCGGGCGACAGATCGGCAAGATCCTCGGCCAAGTAGGTCTTTTGCGACGCCTTGAGGGATTTGCCCTTGAGGCGACCGTAGAAATTGCGGCGGGGGCGGTCAGGAGTACTCATGGCCCGCGCTTTAGCGCGGCGGCGCGGGCGGTTCAATGGGGCTAACCTTCGATTAACCCCGCGCCGCTAGACAGGTCATGCAGCCACCCAAGGAAGCGCCCGACCATGAGCCATTTCACCCCCGTCGCCGCCAGCCGATCCTCCGTCGCGCAAACACTGCCGCCACTGGCGCGCATTCTGATCGTGGAAGACCAGCGATTTGACCGCGTGCGCCTTGAGCGGATGTGCAAGACATTCGATTTTGCGGTGCAGATGGATGAAGCCAGCACGCTCGCCGGGATGATCGACCGGCTGGAGGCGCAGAGCTATGATCTGGTTCTGCTCGACTACCACCTGCCGGACGGCAGCGGATTGCAGGGAGTCGAGATGATCCGCGACAGCACGCTCAATGCACTCACGGCGACGATCATGATAACCGGCACCGCCGAGGCGCGCGTGGCCGACCGTGCCCTTCGGATGGGGTTCAGCGACTATCTGACCAAGGATGAATTGTCGGCGGAAACCTTGCAGCGGGCCGCCATTACCGCGATCCAGAAATCACGACTGAGCACGACAGTCACGATTACAGGCGCGCGGGCCGAGGAGACGGATGCGGTCCTGCAAGGATTCTCGCGCGATTGCGCCTCGGAGATGAAACCGATCGTCAGCCGCATGATGCGCCAGATGCGGGCACTCCGGCATCTGCCCGCCGATCAGGCCGACGCGCAGATCGCCCGGCTTGAAGACTCGTGCCGCACGCTGCACGGCTTTCTCGATGATTTGCAAAGGTTCGCGGAACGCCCCCCGCCTGCGTCATCCCCCCGCAAGGGCGCGTCGGGGGCGGCCCCCCCTTCCCCCTTCAGCTGGGCACGGCCCTATCCGCGCAAAACGCACTGAAGTCCCCCGCGCGCGGCGGTCCGTCTGGCGAGAATGACGCTTGCGAGGGGCACAGGCGGTCGGGGCCGGTACAGGATTGACCACAGAAATACCAAAATCCGGTTTCCGGTCAGGATCCGGAGGCGACCGGGTCCGGAGCATGTGGCGGCGCACATCGCGGCGCGCCTTGCGGTGCCGGCGCTTTTCCTGCGGATGGCACGCCGGTCGTGCAATCCCTGACAGGCTGCGAATTTGGCCTAGGAAATCGCAGCCTTGAGCGCCTCGCCCAGATCGCGCCGCTCCCAGCTGAAACCACCATCCGCGTCCGGGGCGCGGCCAAAGTGGCCGTAGGCGGCGGTGCGCTGGTAGATGGGTTTGTTCAGCGCCAGATGCTCGCGGATGCCGCGGGGGGTAAGATCCATCGTCTTGCGGATGGCCCGTTCGATCGCTTCTTCATCCGCTTGCCCCGTGCCGTAGGTATCGCAGTAGATCGACAGCGGCTTGCTGACCCCGATGGCATAGCTCAACTGGATCGCACATTTGGAGGCCAGACCGGCGGCGACCACGTTTTTCGCCAGATAGCGCGCCGCGTAGGCGGCCGAGCGGTCAACCTTGGTCGGATCCTTGCCCGAAAACGCACCACCGCCGTGCGGCGCGGCCCCGCCGTAGGTATCGACGATGATCTTGCGGCCCGTCAGCCCTGCGTCCCCGTCGGGGCCACCGATCACGAAGGTGCCGGTGGGGTTCACCCACCATTCGGTGCTCTCGTCGATCCAGCCTTCGGGCAGAACCTCGCGAATGTAGGGCTCGACAATGGCGCGGATGTCGGCGCTTGTCTGGCTGGCATCGGCGTGTTGGGTGGACAGCACGATGGAGCTGACGCCCACGGGCTTGCCCCCCTCATAGCGCACCGACAGCTGGGATTTCGCGTCCGGGCGCAGGGTCGGCTCGGTCCCGTTCTTGCGGACCTCGGCCAGACGGCGCAGGATCGCGTGGGCATAATGGATCGGCGCGGGCATCAGCTCGGGCGTCTCGTCGGAGGCATAGCCGAACATGATGCCCTGATCGCCCGCGCCTTCGTCCTTGTCCGCGCCCGCATCAACACCTTGCGCGATATGCGCGGATTGCTCGTGCAGCAGATTGGTGATCTTGCAGGTGGCGTGGTGGAATTTTTCCTGCTCGTAGCCGATGTCCTTGATGCAGGCGCGCGCGATATCCTCGATCCGCTCCATGTACTGGCCCAGCTTTGCCTTGTCGGCCAGACCGACCTCCCCGCCGATGACGACGCGGTTGGTGGTGGCAAAGGTTTCCGCGGCGACGCGGGCTTCGGGCTCTTCGGCGATCAGCGCGTCGAGCACCGCATCGCTGATCCGGTCACAGACCTTGTCGGGGTGCCCCTCGGACACGGATTCGGACGTAAAGACATAGGACTGGCGGGACATGGGGAACGCTCCAATAAAAACCTAGCGCCACGTCAGGAAGCCGTTGTGGCGCGCATCCATCCGCGAATAGGCCGCAGGGGTCTGGGGGTCAATCGCTATTTGGGGCGGCGCAACGTACGGCGCCGTTGCGCCGCAGCGCCAATGAGCCCTGCAAGCAGCAGCACCGCCAGCGGCAAATCGCCCGTGCGCGCGTAGGGCGTGGGCGCGCGCGGTGCGGGCAGACCGGCATCCAGATACCCCGCAACGTTCAGCTTCAGGCTGTCGCGCAGGCGGCCCCAAGGGTCGATCATCGCAGAGATGCCGGTATTGGCCGCACGGATCACCGGCAGCCCCTGTTCGATTGCGCGCATCCGGGCCTGTGCGAGATGCTGTTGCGGCCCCGCAAACGTGCCGAACCACGCGTCATTAGTGGCATGCAGGATATAGTCGGCGCGCGTTGGCGCGTTCAGGTCATGGGCAAAGACGGCCTCGTAACAGATCAGCGGCAGCGCGCGGCCGAGCGGCCCCAGATCCAACGTGCGCGGCCCCGGCCCCGCCGAAAAGCCTGCGCCGTGCTGCGGCGCCATGGCCGTGACGCCAAAGCGGGCCATGAAATCGCCAAGGGGGATGTATTCACCAAACGGCACAAGATGGTGCTTGTCGTAGGTCTGGGTGATCTGTCCGTCCCCGTCGAGCGCGATCAGCGCGTTAAAGTACCTTTCCCCGTCAGCACGCTGCACGCCGAGGATTACGGGCGTGCCATTGGCCGCGACGGCGATTTCGGACAGTGCCGCGCCCGCGCGGTCCAGCCGCCAGGGGATCGCCGTCTCTGGCCAGAGAATCGCGTCGGGCTGCGGGCCGGTGGTGGGGGCGGCGGTGAATTCCAACTGGCGGTCAAAGAACATCGGGATCATCGCGGGATCCCATTTCAGATGCTGCGGCGCGTTGGGTTGCACGATGCGCCAGGTCTGATCGGTCATCGGCGCGGGCGGCACCTGCGGCGGGATCCACAGGAGCGCGGCGGCCCCGATGGCCAGCAACACACGGGGCAGCGGATGCGCGCCGCTGCGTGCCACGGCGACGGCCACGGCCACCAGCCAGAGCGTGAGCGCATAGGGCCCCCAAAGCGCCAGCGACTGGCCCGCGAGGCTGTCAACGGTGGCCTGCGCCAGCGTGCCCCAGGGAAAGCCGGTGAAGATATAGGCGCGGATCAACTCGACCGTGGGCAGCGTCAGGATCAGCGGCCAGGCCTGCGGCGACAGCCGCCGCGCCGTCCAGAAGGCCAGCGCCCAGAACGCGCCGCCGCCCAGCGCCATAAGGACGACGGCAAAGGGCGCCATCCAGCCGTGGCGCGCGACATCGACCAGAAAGGGCGAGACGATCCAGTGCAACGTCAGCGCGAAATAGCCAAACCCGAAGGCCCAGCCATAGAGCAGTGCCGCCTTGGGGCTGCGCGCGGCGGCGAAGTACCAGATCGCTCCGGCCAGCCCGATCATCATGGCGATGGGCAGGCCAAAGGGCGCCTGCCCCAGGGCCGTCACCGCGCCAAGGCCGGCCGCAACGCCAAGCGCACGCGCCCAGGCCGCGCGGGCCGACGTCATCCGCCGGCGGCGCCGTTCACGCGCACGCGCAACCGTTTGATCCGGCGCGGATCGGCTTCGAGCACTTCAAACTCCGGCCCGTCGGGATGCACAACGACTTCGCCGCGCGCGGGCACCGTGCCGGACAACATGAAGACCAGACCGCCCAGCGTGTCGATCTCTTCCTCATCGACCGTGTCGTGATCGGTGAGGGACTGGCCGATCTCTTCCTCGAAATCGCGCAGCGGGGTCTTGGCGAATGCCAGATATTGGCCGGGCTTTTCCTCGGTCCAGAGTTGGTCTTCCTCGACGTCGTGCTCATCCTCGATCTGGCCGACGACCTGTTCGATCAGATCCTCGATGGTGACCAGCCCGTCGACGCCACCGTATTCATCGATCACCAGCGCCATGTGGCGGCGTTCGGCCTGCATCTTGGTCAGCAGCACGCCGATGGTCATCGACGGCGGTACGTAAACCAGCGGGCGCACCATATCGGCAAGGTTGAAATTGCGCGGCTTCCCGTTGAAGCCGTGGGTGAGCGCCAGATCCTTCAGGTGCGCCATGCCGACGGGGGTATCCAGCGTCCCCTCATAGACCGGCAAGCGGGTCATGCCGCTGTCCTTGAACACGGCGACAAGCTCATCCATGTCGGCGGTTACAGGTACGGCGGTGATATCGGCCTTGGGCACCATCACGTCATCCACGCGCATGCGGCGCAGGTTGCCCATGCCGGTGGCGGCGCGGTCAGGGGTGGCGTGTACCATTTCAACGCTGCCGGGCGTTTCGGCGGGGCTGAGCGCGCCGATCACGCGGCTGAAAAAGCCTGCCTTGCTGGTTTCATCCGCATCCGGCGCCGAAGCATCGGTGTCGGGAGTGGTCTGGGGCCGCGCGCCATGCGCTGCGCCAGAAGAGCCGTCTGTGTCGCCCATTGGGTCCTGTCTTTGATCAATGCGCGTCCCCTAGAGGGGCGCGCGTGCGGTATGCTCGCCATTATATGGGTCATCAAGGCCAAGATTGCCAAGAATTTCGACCTCAAGCCCCTGCATCAGGGCGGCATCGGCATCCGTGATGTGGTCAAAACCCAACAGGTGCAGGGTGCCGTGCACGATGAGATGGGTCAGATGGGCCTTGACGGGAAGGCCCGATTCGCGGGCCTCGCGCACGCAGGTGTCGTGGCTGAGCGCGATATCGCCCAGCTCGATCATGCCATCAAAGCCCTGCTCGGGCGGCGGCGGCGCCTGCCCCGGCGCGGGCGGCGCGAGCGGCTGCGCGGGCCAGCTGAGCACATTCGTCGGCGTTGGCTTGCCGCGGAAATCGGCGTTGAGCGTGGCGATACGCGCATCGTCGCAGGCCAGCAGCGAAACCTCGCACCTGTCAAGGTCCAGATCGAGATGGCGCAGGGTGGCGGCGACCGCGCGGGGCGCCAGCGCGTCCAGATCGCAACCGGCCCACGCGGGGCATTCGATGAGAAGGTCGAGGGTGTTCATGGAGCTTTTCAATTGCGGGCGGCGTGCCGGAGGATAGGACAGGATTCAGGTATTTGGAAAAGGGTGCAGAGGGGAGGCGCGCCCGTGCGAATCAGGCGCGCCTGTGGTCAGCGGTCGCTGCCGGGGGTGCTGCGGGCGGCTTCTTCCTCATAGGCCTCGATGATGGCGGCGACGAGGGGATGGCGCACGACATCCTTGGAGGTGAAGTAGTTGAAGCTGATCTTGGGGATGTGTTTGAGCAGCCGTTCCGCATCGGCGAGGCCCGAGGCCTGACCGCGTGGCAGGTCGATCTGGGTGCGGTCGCCGGTGATGACCATGCGCGAGCCTTCGCCGAGCCGGGTGAGAAACATCTTCATCTGCATGGTGGTGGCGTTCTGCGCCTCGTCCAGTACCACGAAGGCGTTGGAGAGCGTTCGGCCGCGCATGAAGGCCAGCGGGGCGATTTCGATCGTCTTCTCCTCGCGCAGTTTTGCGAGTTGCTTGCCCGGCAGGAAGTCGTTGAGCGCGTCGTAGAGCGGCTGCATGTAGGGATCGACCTTTTCGTCCTGGGTGCCGGGCAGAAAGCCGAGTTTTTCACCGGCCTCGACGGCGGGGCGGGACAGGATGATCTTGTCGACCTTGCCTGCGATGAACATGCTGACACCGACGGCCACGGCGAGGTAGGTCTTGCCCGTGCCCGCGGGGCCGATGCCAAAGGCCATTTCGTGATCGAAGAGCGCTTGCACGTAGGCCTTCTGCGCCTGTGTGCGCGGTTCGACCCGTTTCTTGCGGGTCTGGATCTCGACATCGCCGCCGATGGGCATTTCGATCTGGTCACCGCTGCGCACGCCGGTGC
Source organism: Sulfitobacter albidus (assembly GCF_018200035.1). Taxonomy (NCBI): domain Bacteria; kingdom Pseudomonadati; phylum Pseudomonadota; class Alphaproteobacteria; order Rhodobacterales; family Roseobacteraceae; genus Sulfitobacter; species Sulfitobacter albidus. Next base: position 2,177,019 of record NZ_CP073581.1, read on the forward strand.
CCGCGTCGGAGTTGCCCATGCGCAAGATCATATCCACATCCGCAGGCTCGACCCCGCGCCCCCCTTCGAGACGGGCGTAGAGCGCGTTGAGGATCGCCGCCCCGCGTTCGGTCGCGGCGGGATCCCCGTGCAGCGTCAGCTGGTTGCCGCGCCGGATGATCTGGATTTCGAGCGCCTTCTCGATCGCGACGAGATTCTGATCGTAGGGACCGCACAGGTCGATCAAAAGGCGGTTGTCGGGCAGGTCGAGCACCTGTGGGGCGGCGGTGTCGGTTACGGTATCGGATGCGGGCAAGGGCGGCTCCTGTAGTTGCGCGCGGAAGGGGATCAGATAGGCGTAGGAAGCGCCGGGGACCAGTGGCCACAGGCAAAAAGGGCCGCGGTGCGTCGCACCCCGGCCCTTTTGTCGCGTATTGTTGCAGGCGCGGCGATCAGATCGGATCCCCGATGATCCGGGTGGATCCTTTCTTGAAATCACCCACGGTCTGTGTGGGCGGTGCGACGCCGGAGCACACCGGCTTGCCGTATTTGTCGAGACGGGCGGAAAGATAGCCCTCGACCCCGTCGTCGATAATCCAGTGATCGCAGCCGTTCGGATCGACCCAGATCCCCGCCTCAAGCTGGCTGAGGTGCTTGCGGTCGATGCCCCGGTCGACGGTCTTGTCCGGGCCGTTCTTGGTGAATTGCGCATCCTCACAGGCGGCGAGCGCGGTGATCGCGACGAGTGCGAGGCCGATTTTCAGAGTATTCATGTCAGGCCCTTCAGCGGATGCAGATGATTTCGACGCGGCGGTTTTTGGCCTGCCCCGATGCGGTTTGGTTCGAAGCAGCGGGCTGACGCTCGCCGTAGCCACGCACGTCGGCGATGCGCACGCCAGACGCCTGTGCCACCTTGGCGACCGAATTGGCGCGGTTCAGCGACAGGCGCATGTTGTAGGCGTCAGAGGCACGGCTGTCGGTGTGGCCGGTGATGATGAAGCTTGTCGCCTGCGCCTTGGTGAAGAAGTCGCGCAGACGGGCCTGACCGTGCTTGGAGATGCGTGCGGAGTTGGTGGCAAAGAACTGGTCGCTTTGCATCACGCCGCAGACGTTGCCCCGGCGGCAGACCGGAATGCCCTGACGGTTGGTGTGCGGGGTCATGTAGCCCTCGACACCGTCGTCCATGACCCAGTGTTCGCACCCGTCGGGATCGACCCAGATCGTTGGAATGTACTGACCGCCGTCACGGTCCTGCTGAGATCTCGTTTGTGCGTCCACCGCCGTGCCCTGCAACGCAAGGGCCGCCACCAGCGCGACGGACGCCGCGGCACGCATGGCTTTGAAAAGTGTGTTTGCCACAGCTCTTTTCCTTATCTTGTTCCCCCGGAGGCGCCGATACCCGGCAGCGGGCCTTTTGGCGCGACTCCACCTCGTCAGCGTAGGCAGAAAACGCCCCGCTGGGAAGGGAATATTCGCAGATGTAGTGGGGTTTTAGCCCTTGGCCGCTAGAGAAAGCGCCAATTTTGCACAATTGACCCGGATCACGCGCCGGTGCGTAGCCGTGCGCCAAGCGAATTGGTCACCGCTTCGGTGATGGTGACGGGCACCAGATCACCGATTTGCGCCGTGCAGTCGTTGATATGCACCGCGTGCAGGTATTCGGATTTGCCGACCATCTGCCCCGGCTCGCGCCCGACCTTTTCGACAAGCACGTGCAGATCGCGGCCCACCATCTCTTGCTGGATTTCGCGCTGCTGGCGGGTGATGAGCGTCTGCAGGCGTTGCAGGCGTTCGTCGGCCTCGGCGCTGTCGACCTGCGCACGCTCCGCCGCCGGGGTGCCGGGGCGGGTGGAATATTTGAAGCTGTAGGCGTAGCCGTAGCGGACCTGCGCCACCAGATCGAGGGTCGCCTGGAAATCCGCCTCGGTCTCTTCGGGAAAGCCCACGATGAAATCGCCCGACATCATGATGTCGGGGCGGGCCTCGCGGATCCGCTCGATCAGCCGCAGGTAGCTTTCGGCGGTGTGGCTGCGGTTCATTCGCTTGAGGATGCGGTCGCTGCCCGATTGGACCGGCAGGTGCAGATAGGGCATCAGCGCGGGCGTGTCGGCGTGGGCCGCGATCAGATCGTCGGTCATGTCGTTGGGGTGCGAGGTGGTGTAGCGGATGCGCGCCAGCCCGTCGATCTGCGCCAGTTCCCGGATCAATTGCGCGAGGGTCATGCCGCCGTGGTAGGCGTTGACGTTCTGGCCCAGCAGCGTGACCTCGCGCACGCCACGCGCGACCAGCTCCTGCGCCTCGGTCAGCACGCGGTCGGCGGGGCGGGAGACTTCGGCGCCACGGGTATAGGGCACGACGCAGAAGGCGCAGAACTTGTCACAGCCTTCCTGCACGGTCAGGAACGCGGCGGGCGCGCGTTTGGCCTGCGTGCCACGGCCCTTGAGGTGGGCGAATTTATCCTCTTCAGGGAAATCGGTGTCGAGCGCGGTGTGGCCCGCGCGCACCCGCGCCTCCATCTGCGGCAGGCGGTGATAGCTTTGCGGGCCGACGACCAGATCGACGGCGGGCTGACGGCGCATGATCTCTTCGCCCTCGGCCTGCGCCACGCAGCCCGCCACACCGATCTTGAGATCGGGCTTGTCGGCCTTGAGCTTCTTCATCCGGCCCAGTTCGGAATAGACCTTTTCGGCGGCCTTCTCGCGGATGTGGCAGGTGTTGAGCAGGATCATATCCGCATCTTCCGCACGCTCGGTCGTGACGTAGCCCTCAAGGCTCTCGGCCATGCGTTCGCTGTCGTAGACGTTCATCTGGCAGCCATACGTCTTGATAAAGAGCTTCTTTGGCGCGTCGGTGGGGGTCCGGGACATGGGAAAGGTTCCGCTGGAAGTGGTTTTCGGGGTCAGCCGCGACCTAGCAGCGCTACGGCGATCTTGCAATGCACGCCGAATTAACCGATTCTGCGGCAAAGCAGCCCGATGCAGGATCCCATGCAGTACGCAGACCTCGATACATTCATTGCCCGGCACAAGGGGGCCAGCCTGCGCGGCCCTATCGCCATCGTGCTGATCGAGGATGACGTGGAGGTCGACACGACCCTGCGGCACCACATGCAATCGGGGTTCAGACACGTCATCGCCCTGATGCCGCAAAGCTTTACCCTGCCCCGCGATTTGCAGGAAACGGTGCACCGCATCGACTATGACTGCACCGCCGAAGGGGCGACCGAACGGGCGGTCAATGCCCTTATCGCGATCGCGCCGGGGCAGTGGATCTATTACTGCTACAACGCCGAATACCTGTTCTTTCCCTTCTGCGAGACGCGCAGTGTCGGCGAAATGCTGGCCTTTCACACCGAAGAACGGCGTGACGCGATGCTGACCTATATCATTGATCTTTACGCCGACGATCTGGGGCAATACCCGCTGGCGGTCTCGCTGGATGCCGCGCATCTGGACCGTTCGGGGTACTACGCGCTCGCCCGCCCCGATCCCGCCAATGAGGGGCACCCCAAAGAACGGCAGCTTGATTTCTTCGGCGGGTTGCGCTGGCGGTTCGAGGAACACGTGCCCCCCGCCCGCCGCAAGATCGACCGCATCGCGATTTTCCGCGCTAAGCCCGGGTTGGAACTGCGCGAGGATCACACGTTTAACGACGAAGAATACAATACCTACGCCTGCCCGTGGCACCACAATATCACCGCGACGGTCTGTTCGTTCCGCACGGCCAAGGCGCTGAAGCTGAATTCAGGCAGCCGGTACGAGATCGACACGTTCACGTGGCACAACTCGGCCCCGTTTGAATGGCATTCCCGGCAATTGCTGGATCTGGGGCTGATGGAGCCGGGGCAGTGGTTTTAGGATAGACCGCTGAACTAGCCGCCGGTGCCGCGGTTCACCTTGACCTTGCTGGGCGGCAGGCTGCTGCGTGCGGGCGCGCCACCGGTTTCGGTCAGGCCCAGTTGCTCAAGCGCCTGCGCCTCGTCACTGCCCGGCGCGTAGCCAAGATCGTCGATGGCGGCCCTGGCCGGATCGCCCTGCCTTGCCGGATCGGCGGGGGTGCCCATGGCCTTTGCCACCAGCTCTGTCACGATGCCATCGACGGCGGCACGCACTTGCGGGTCGGTGCGGATCAGCGCAGCCAGGCCGATCATCATCGCGAACGCCAGTACGCGGCCCACGATGCGGGCCTTTCGCGCGCGGGATCGGCGGCTCATCAGGCGTTCTTCGCGGTATGTTTCTGCAAAGCTCATGTGCGGTAGTGTGCCGGATAATCGGGGCCAATTTAGGGCGCGCGGCAAAAAACCGCTCGCGCCTGCGGCGGGGCGCGGCTACCTGTGCGGGATGGAGACATCGTTTGAGATCTTTCTGGCCTGCGCGCCGGGGCTGGAGGACATGCTGTGCGCCGAAGCGCTGGCAGCGGGGTTCGCGGATGTCACCGCCCTCCCCGGCGGCGTGACGGTGACCGGCGGCTGGCCCGAGGTCTGGCGCGCCAATCTGCAACTGCGCGGCGCAACCCGCGTGCTGGCGCGCATCGGCGGGTTCATGGCGTTTCACCTTGCGCAGTTGGACAAACGCAGCCGCAAGTTCCCCTTTGGCGAGATCCTGCGCCGCGATGTGCCGCTGCGCGTGCAGGTCACGACCAAAGCCTCGAAAATCTACCACGCCAAGGCCGCGCAGCAGCGGGTCGAGACGGCGCTGACCGACACCCACGGGCTGACGCTGGATGCGGAGGCGGCCCTGACGCTCAAGGTGCGCATCGACGACAATGCCGTGACCTTCAGCCTCGATACCTCGGGGGAGAGCCTGCACAAGCGCGGGCACAAGCTGGCCGTGGGCAAGGCGCCCATGCGCGAGACGCTTGCGGCGCTTATGCTGGCGCGCGCGGGGTTTAACGGCCATGCGCCGCTGGTCGATCCGATGTGCGGCTCGGGCACCTTCCCGATCGAGGCGGCAGAGATCGCGGCGGGGCTGTGGCCCGGTCGCTCGCGCAGCTTTGCGTTCGAGGATCTGGCAAGCTTTGACGCGGGCGCCTATGCGGCGATGAAAGCCGGGATGCCCGCCGCCCCCGACGGGCCGGTGCGGTTTTACGGGTCCGACCGGGATGCAGGCGCGGTGCGGATGAGCCAGCAGAATGCCGAGCGCGCGGGCGTGGCGGGGATGACGGCGTTTGCGATGGCGCCCGCGTCCGACCTTGTGGCGCCCGACGGGCCGCCCGGGCTGGTCATGGTCAACCCGCCCTATGGCGCGCGCATCGGCAACAAGAAACCGCTCTACGCGCTCTACGGATCGCTGGGCGAGACGCTCAAGGCGCGGTTCACGGGCTGGCGCGTGGCGATGGTGACGTCCGATCCCGGACTGGCCAAAACCGCCGGGCTGCCCTTTGGCCCGCAGGGCCCGGCGATTGCGCACGGCGGGTTGAAAGTCTGGCTGTGGCAGACGCCGCCGCTGCGCTAGCGCGCGCTCACCACCCGGAACCCCGTCGCGCGGTCGTAGGGCATCGCACCACGCCAGCGCAGCAAAGGCCAGACGTAGAGCCACACGAACGCCAAGAGCACGATGACCCCGCCTCCGACGTAGACCCAGATCTGCGCCATGGGCGGCAGGTCGGCCAAGCTGTCGGGCGGCAGGACGCTCAGAACGGTCGATCCGATGCCCAAAAGCACGAATGGCCCAAGCCGCCGCACCTCCCGGCACATCGCACATCCCTGACCCGTGATCCTCAGCCCGGTAAGCCGTTTTCCCGGCGTGCGACCCCGTCGGGCAAGCAACAGCGCACTGGCAAGCATCAGCACAAGCGGATTGAGAGCGCTTTGCGGGGTGAGGATCGTCGTGGGGCTGTCGCTTCCGTCGAGTGCTACGGTGATTGAGCGCTGGCTGGAGGTCGTGACGGCCCCGTCTTGGGAGATCCGCCGATCAAAGATGATTGTCAGCGTGCGCCCGTTGTAGAGGCCCCAAGACCTATTCGTGCACAGCGACGCTGCATCCGGCGGTGATGGCGCAACCAGATCGGCGAGTTCCTGCGAAATGGATTTGACGGGCAGGCATTGCGTGTACGAGACCCCGCCAGACAGGCGCAAACGCGTCTCGTCCGGGCGCAGAAACGGGAGCAGCAGCAGCGTCGTCAACAAGCTGACGAGCAATGCGTCAACGCCCACGGCAATCAGGCGTCGCCAGAAAAAGCGCGGTTGCGGCGGGGTCGGAACCTGCGACGTGCCGTTACAGATTTTCGGCCTGCGGCATGCCCAGCACATGATAGCCGCCGTCGACGTGGATGATCTCTCCGGTGGTGCAGGCGCCGGCGTCCGAGGCGAGGTAGACCGCCGTGCCGCCCACCGCCTCAAGCGTCGCGTTGGCGCGCAGGGGTGCGTTCTGGTTGGTGTGCTTGTAGGTCTTGCGCGCGCCGCCGATGGCCGCACCGGCGAGCGTTTTCATAGGGCCGGGCGAGATTGCGTTCACGCGGATGCCCTCGGGGCCCAGATCATTGGCCAGATAGCGTGTGGCGCTCTCAAGGGCGGCCTTTGCCACGCCCATCACGTTGTAATTCGGCACGACCTTGTTGGAGCCCTGATAGGTCAGCGTCAGCAGCGTGCCGCCATTTGCGACCATCATCGGATGCGCGCGCCGCGCGACCTCGATAAAGCTGTAGGCAGAGATGTCCATCGAATGCTTGAAATTCGCGCGCGAGGTATTCAGGAACCGGCCCGTCAGTTCGGATTTGTCGGAAAACGCGATGGCGTGCACGACGAAATCGAGCGTCTCCCACCGCGCGCCAAGCGCCGCAAACGCGGCGTCCAGCGAGGCGTCGTCTGTGACGTCCACGTCCACCATGAAATCCGACCCGACGCTTTCGGCCAGCGGCTTGAGACGGGTGCCAAAGGCCTCGCCCTGATAGGTAAAGGCCAGCTCCGCCCCCTGCCCGGCCATCGCTTTGGCGATGCCCCACGCGATCGAACGTTCGTTGGCGACGCCCATGATAAGCCCGCGCTTGCCCTGCAACATCCCGGTCATCCTCGTGATCCTTACGCTTTGTATTTCGACAGGATCATGGATCCGTTTGTACCGCCGAACCCGAATGAGTTCGTCATCACCGAGTCCAGCCCGGCGTCCTCGACCAGCGTGGTCGCGATTTCCGCCGGGTCCAGCCGCTCGTCGAGGGTTTCGACGTTGATCGAGGGGGCGATGAAATCATCCTCCAGCATCAGCAGGCAAAAGATCGCCTCGAGCGCGCCGGCCGCACCCTGCGCGTGGCCGGTCATGGATTTGGTCGAGCTGACGGGCGGTGTGGACCCTTGGCCGAACACGCGACGCACGGCCTCGATCTCGCCCACGTCGCCGACGGGGGTCGAGGTGCCGTGGGCGTTGATGTAGCTCACAGAGCGGTCTTCGGGCAGGGTTTCGAGCGCGAGGCGCATCGCGCGCTCGCCGCCCTCACCCGAGGGGGCGACCATGTCGTGCCCGTCAGAGGTCGCGGCGTAGCCGGTGACCTCGGCGTAGATCTTTGCGCCACGGGCCAGCGCGTGTTCGAGATCTTCGAGCACGACCATGCCGCCACCGCCGGAGATCACGAATCCGTCGCGGTCCTGATCGAACGCGCGGCTCGCCCGGTCGGGGGTGTCGTTGTATTTCGACGACATCGCGCCCATCGCGTCGAACAGGCACGAAAGCGTCCAGTCCAGCTCTTCGCCGCCACCCGCGAACATAACGTCCTGTTTGCCCAGCATGATCTGCTCTGCCGCGTTGCCGATGCAGTGCAGCGAGGTCGAACAGGCCGAGGTGATGGAATAGTTGATACCCTTGATCTTGTAGGCGGTGGACAGGTTCGCGCTGACGGTGGACGACATGCACTTGGGCACCGCAAAGGGGCCGATGCGTTTGGTCGCCCCGGTCTTTTCAACCGTATCATGCGCGGCCTTCATGGCAGAGGTGGACGGCCCGCCCGAGCCTGCGACAAGCCCGGTGCGCGGGTTACTCACCGTGTCCTCGCCCAGCCCTGCGTCGGCAATCGCCTGCTCCATCGCCAGAAAGGCGTAAGCCGCGCCCGGCCCCATGAAGCGCAGTGTGCGCTTGTCGATATGCGCGGCCACGTCGATCTTGAGCGTGCCCGCGATCTGGCTGCGAAAGCCGTGCTCGGCCATGGCGGGGGCGGCTTCGATCCCGCTGGTGCCTGCTTTGAGGGCGGCGCGCACCTCATCGGCATTGTTCCCGATCGATGAGACGATGCCCAATCCGGTGACTACGACACGGCGCATACCAACACTCCCTTTGGTTGTTGACCCTACTTAGGCCAAGGCCGCGCGCGGGTGCAAGGGCGGCCCGCTTTCTAAACCCTTTGGCAAGGGATTTTCAACGGTTTGAAAAGGATGTTTCGCCATACGGGTCGTACACCCCCAAACGCGCCAGCAGAGCGTCGCGGGACGACAGGGTTCTCATTTTCAGTTCGGAGACCCATATGATCAGAGGCCAGACCACCGGCGGCAATGACCGCATCACAGGCACAGCAAATGCGGAGCGACTGGAAGGCGGGAATGGCAATGATACGCTGATCGGCGGCGCGGGTGCCGATACGCTTGTGGGCGGCGCAGGCAACGACCGGCTCGTTGCGTCGGACGGCGCAGGCACCACGGGTCTGCGCGGCGGCGGCGGAAACGATTTCCTGGCGGCAAGCATGCGCGGCGCGGGGCAGGTGCACCAGTTTGGCATGGACGGCAACGACACCCTTCAGATGGATCTGACCAAGGACGCCAACCGGTTCAGCGGCGGGGATCAAATCGCCTACATGGGCCACCACGTCTATGGCGGCACGGGGCGCGACACCTTTGCCTTTGTCAACAGCGGTGCCGCGCGTGGTGTCATCATCGGACGCATCGACGACTTCAACGCCGCCGAAGACTGGTTGACCGTAGACGGTCGTGCCATCGATCTGGCGCGACCCGGCGCCGATGTGAAGTTCTTCGAATTCCTGGACCAGCAATGGATCAAGGTCGGCGCCAATGCCTATTACGCCATGGAGGGCGCGCGCGAGGGCGGCGGGGAGCGGCATTTTCTGGACGCCGACAACCTGGACAGAATGCTCAAGGCCAGCAAGGGGCCGGCCGTCGCCTTTATCGACCAGCAAAACGAGGTGCCGCTGGGCGACATCACCCCCGCTGCCGGGCGGGTGAATTCGGTATCGCTTGGCGGCTACGATGGGGATGGCAGGATTGCGGGCACCGCGGGCAACGACGTCATCAACGACACGCGGGTGCGCAGCGCCTCGCTGGATGAACGAATCACCGACGGGCGCTTTACCGCCGGGGCGGGCAACGATCTGGTCAACGCGGGCAAAGGGGACGACACGGTATTCGGCGGGGCTGGCAACGACAGCCTTGCGGGCGGCATCGACAGGGACGTGCTGCACGGGGAGGCCGGGCACGACCGTCTCTACGGTGGCAGTGAGCACGACACCCTCACCGGCGGGACGGGAAACGACACGCTGCGCGGCGGCACCGGCAACGACAGGCTCGACGGCCATGCCGGGGCGGATGCGCTGCACGGCGGGCACGGGCGCGATACGCTGAACGGCGGCGCAGGCAACGACCAGCTGATCGGCGCGGCCAACGGGGACCGGATCGACGGGGGCAGCGGCCACGATCTGCTCTCGGGCGGGGATGGCGCCGACCGCCTGCGCGGCGGATCGGGGCGCGATACGGTCTGGGCCGGCAACGGCGATGACGACATCGCCGGCGGCGGCTGGAGCGATGCACTCTACGGTCAGGGCGGCGACGATACGCTCAACGGCGGTAGCGGGCGCGACACGCTGGGCGGCGGTGCCGGGAATGACCGGCTGAGCGGGGGCGCGTGGGACGATGAATTGTTCGGCTGGGCGGGTAACGACCGGCTGATGGGCGGCACCGGGCGCGATCTGCTGCACGGCGGTGGGGGGCGCGACACCCTGCTGGGCGGAAAGGAGGCCGACATTGCCATCGGCGGGGCGGGGGCGGATGATTTTGTCTTTTTTGCCAAACATCTCGTCGATTGGGACAGCCTGTCGGGCGGCGCGCAGCAGCGGCTGTCCCGGCTCGACCGGATCGAGGATTTCGAGATCGGCCGCGACGAGATCACGCTCAAGGGGTATCGCGGGGTCGACGGGCTGTCTGATCTGGGCGGACGCACCGTCACCTTTGACGGGCGCGATTGGGTGCAGGTCACAGTGACCTCAACCAACCAGCGCCTTCTGGTCGGGCTCGACGAGGGTGAGGATTGGTCAGACCTGCGCAGCGCCGATCATTTCGAATTCCTCTGAAAAGCCTGCGTGGATCAGCTCTCGCTTAGAGCGACCTTCATGTCCTTGACCTGATAGATCACCTCGCCGTCGGCCTCCACGATGCCGTCGGCGACGCCCATGGTCAGGCGCCGGGTCTGGATCGCCTTGGTAAAGTCGATCTTGTAGGTCAGCATCTTGCGTTCGGGGCGTACCATGCCGGTCAGTTTCACCTCGCCCACGCCCAGCGCATAGCCCCGCCCCTGCCAGCCGCGCCAGCCAAGGTTGAAACCCGTCAGTTGCCAAAGACCGTCGAGGCCAAGGCAGCCGGGCATGATCGGGTTACCGGGAAAGTGGCATTCGAAAAACCAAAGATCCGGCGTGATGTCGAATTCGGCCGTGATGTGCCCTTTCCCGTGTGCACCACCGTCGGCGGAGACGTCGGTGATCCGGTCCATCATCAGCATCGGCGGCGCGGGCAATTGCGCGTTTCCGGGGCCAAAGAGCTCTCCGCGCGCGCATTTGAGCAGATCGTCCTTGTCGAAACTGGTGGGAAATTGGGCCATCTGTGCTCTCCTCGCGGGGGAATTTCCATCGTGAGGGGGCACCTAACACCGGGTTTTGGCACAGTGCAAGAGCACCGAACATCGCGCCCACCTGCGACAAACACGACGCGCGCGGCTGCGCGACGGGCCAATCGGGTGGAATTCGTTTGAAAACCCCCCTGCCCGTCCCCTATATTGCGATGTGTATGGCACGAGGCGCACAATGATCGACACGCAGATTGAAACCGGCACCAAATGGCTCGCCACGGCAGGGCTCCGGCCCACCCGCCAGCGGCTGACGCTCGCCAGTTTGCTGGTCGGCGACGGGCGCCACCGCCACGTCACCGCCGAAAGCCTGTTTGAGGCTGCGCGCAGTGACGGCGCCTCTGTCTCGCTGGCCACGGTCTATAACACCCTGCGCGCCTTCTGCGAGGCAGGGCTGTTGCAGGAGGTCACGGTGGATGGCTCGCGCAGCTATTTTGACACCAACACCCACGATCACCCCCATTTCTTTTGGGAGGACGAGGGCCGTCTGTCTGATGCCCCGTCCGAGGATCTGGTGATAGCCCAGCTGCCCGACGCGCCCGAGGGCGCGGAGATCGCCAGCGTCGACGTGGTCATCCGCCTGCGCAAAAAGACCTGATGCACCCGCTGCTGAGCGCCGACGACGTTGCCGCATTCCTACGCGACGGTGTCGTGGTGATCCGCGGCCTGTTTGCCGATCACCTCGATGATCTGCGCGCGGGTGTGGCCCGCAATATGGCCACCCCCGGCCCCTATGCCTCGACCAACGACAAGGCGGGCGAGACCGGGCTGTTTTTTGACGACTACTGCAACTGGCAGCGCATCCCCGAATTCGAAAAGGTGATCCGCACCTCCCCCGCCGCGGCGGTCGCCGCGGATCTGATGGAGTCGCGCAGCGTGCAGCTTTTCCACGATCATGTGCTGGTGAAAGAGCCGGGCACGTCGATGGCAACCCCCTGGCACCAGGACGGGCCCTACTACTTTGTCGAGGGGCGCCAGACCGTCAGCTTCTGGTCGCCGCTTGATCCGGTGACCGACGCCACGCTGCGCTGTGTCGCCGGATCGCATCTTTGGGAGAAGCCCGTGCTGCCGACCCGGTGGGCCAAGGGCGACGCGTTCTTTGATCCCGCACCCTACCAGCCCGTCCCGGATCCCGACGCCGAAGGCATGCGCGTGCTGGAATGGGAGATGGCGCCGGGCGACGCGGTCGCGTTCAATTACCACACCCTGCACGGCGCGCGGGGCAATCACAGCGACCAGCGGCGGCGCGCGTTCTCATTGCGGCTGCTGGGCGACGATGCCCGCTACACCGAACGCCCCGGCCCCACGTCGCCCCCCTTTCCGGGCCACAACATGCAGCAAGGCCAGCGTCTGCGCGAGGATTGGTTTCCCGTCTTGTTACCCGGCTGATCTGGCATACGGCAGGTGCGGCAGGCAAAAGGCCCGGATGCGACAGCATCCGGGCCTTTTTCACAAAATCATGTCGGCGTCAGCCGGCCTTTGGATCACGCCCGCTCAGGCGGCGTCGATGTTGACCAGCTCGATATCAAACGTCAGATCCTTGCCCGCCAGCGGGTGATTGGCGTCAAGCGTGACGGTGGCCTCTTCGACCTCGACGACCGTGACCGGCATCGCCTGCCCGTCCGGGGTCTGCATCTGCAACTGCGTGCCGATCTCCAGCGGGATGTCGGCGGGGATGCCTTCGCGCGGGACGGCCTGGCGCATCTCGGGGTTGACCTGACCGTAGGCGTCATCGGCGCCGATCTCGACCTTTTTGGTCTCACCGACCTTCATGCCGGGGATCGCCGTGTCGAGGCCGGGGATGATCTGGCCCGAGCCTACGGTGAATTGCAGCGGATCGCGGCCCGCCGAGCTGTCGAAGGTGGTCCCGTCCGCGAGGGTTCCGGTGTAGTGCAATTGCACGGTATCGCCTGGCTTCACTTCGGCCATGTGTCGTCTCCAATATGTTTGGGAAAGAAGGGCGGAGGCCGCGTATCTGCGCGGGTGCTCCAAGATGGTTGACACCCTTTCAACTCAGAGCGGCAACCTCAACCCCCCTTTTCGCCCTTTTCCGCCCCTGCCCCGCGTGCCAGTCTGCACCAAGGACATTCCAACGGAGCACGCGCCATGCCCATCACCACCTGCATCTTTGACGCCTACGGCACCCTGTTCGATGTGGCCTCTGCCGCGCGGCAGGCCGCAAGCGAGCCAGACACCGCCGCGATCAAGGACGATTGGATGCAGCTGGCCGAGCATTGGCGCCTCAAGCAGCTGCAATACAGCTGGATCCGTGCGGTGGCGGGCGCGCATTGTGATTTCTGGCGGGTGACGCAGGACGGGCTGGATTGGGCGCTTGAGAAAACCGGGCACCACGGCGACAGCGCCCTGCGCGAACGGCTCTTGCAGCTTTATTGGGAGCTGGGCGCCTACCCGGAGGTGCCGCAAATGTTGCAGACGCTGAAAGATGGCGGGCTGAACACCGGCATCCTGTCGAACGGATCGCCCGCGATGTTGGCGGGCGCGGTGAAATCGGCGGGCATTGAGGGGACACTCGACATATCGCTCAGCGTCGAGAGTGTCGGCATCTTCAAGCCCGACGCGCGGGTCTATGATCTGGTCGGTGCGCATTTTGACTGCGCGGCACATGAGGTACTGTTCGTCTCCTCCAACGGATGGGACGTGGCCGCCGCCACCGGCTATGGGTTTGAAACCGTCTGGGTCAACCGCGCGCGGGAGCCGATGGACCGCCTGCCCTGGACCCCCAAGACCGTGCTGAGCGATCTCACCGGCATCCCCGGTCTGGCAGGTCTGTGATGGCGACGTTTCAAACCTCAGACGGGCTGTCCCTGTACTATGAGGACGCAGGCGCCGGTCTGCCGATCCTCTGCCTTGCGGGGCTGACGCGCACCACCGCCGATTTCGACTATGTCACCCCGCATCTGCGCGGTCAGCGGCTGATCAAGCTCGACTATCGGGGGCGGGGCCGCTCTGATTTCGATGCCGATTGGCAGAACTATACCCTGCCCGTGGAATGCCGCGACGTGCTAGAGCTACTGGATCATCTGGGGCTGGCGCAGGTCGCGATCCTAGGCACCTCGCGCGGGGGGCTCAATGCGATGGGGTTGGCGGCCGGAGCCAAGGACCGGCTGCTGGGCGTGGCGCTCAACGACGTGGGGCCAGAGATCGCGCCCGCCGGGCTCGCGCTCATCAAGGACTATATCGGCCGCCCCCCCGCCGCAAAAACGTATGAGGACGCCGCCGCCGCCATGGCCCGCGCCTTTCCCGAATTTCGCAACCTGCCCGACGGGCGCTGGCTGGAAGAGGCGCGCAAGCACTTTGTGCAGACCGAGGGCGGGCTGGCGATCACCTATGATCCGCACCTGCGCGACGCGACGCTGGCGATGGCGGACGCGCAGATTGACCTCTGGCCCTATTTCGACGCGCTGGAGGGTCTGCCGCTGGCCCTGATCTGGGGGCGGGAATCGAACCTGCTCGCCGAGAGCACCGTGCGCGCCATGCAGGCGCGGCGCCCCGACATGATTCTCGGCACTGTGCCTGACCGGGGCATATTCCCTTCCTCGACGAGCCTGAGGCCGTCACCGCCCTGCACCAATGGATCGAGGCCATGGTATGAATATCGAAATGATCCGCGCCGCCGCCGACCGTATCGCGGGACACGCACGGCGCACGCCGCTGCTGAATGCGCCGTTTCTGGACAAGATCGCGGGCCGCCGCGTCTGGATCAAACCCGAATGTCTGCAACACACCGGCAGCTTCAAGTTTCGCGGCGCCTATGCGGCGCTCTCCGCGTTGGAGCCAACGGTCCGTGCACGTGGCGTGATCGCCTTTTCCTCGGGCAACCATGCGCAGGGCGTGGCCCATGCCGCCGCCCTGCACAGCACATCCTCGGTGATCGTCATGCCCTCGGACGCGCCGGCCTTGAAGATCGCTAACACAAAGGCACTGGGCGCCGAGGTCGTGCTCTATGACCGTGCGGGCGAGAGCCGCGAAGAGATCGGTGACCGGCTGAGCGCCGAGCGCGGATTGACCCTGATCCGCCCCTACGACGAGCCGGAGGTCATCGCGGGCCAAGGCACCACCGGGCTGGAAATTGCCGAGGATGCCAACGCCCTCGGCATCCGCGAGGCTGATGTAATCGTGTGTTGCGGCGGCGGGGGTCTGACCTCTGGCATCGGGCTGGCGCTGGAGGCGGACGCACCGGGCCTGCGCGCCCGCCCCGCCGAGCCGGAGGGTTTCAACGACGTCGCCCGCTCGCTGCAGTCGGGCCGGATCGAGCGCAACGCGCGCACCTCGGGCAATATCTGCGACGCGATCATCACGCCGCAGCCGGGTGACCTGACCTTTCCGATCCTCTCCCGCCTTTGCGGTCCCGGCCTGATCGTGAGCGAGGACGAGGCCCTGCGCGCCATGGCCCACGCGTTCCTGCGCCTCAAGGTCGTGGCAGAGCCGGGCGGCGCGGTGGCGCTGGCCGCGGCCCTCTTCCGCACCGACGAAATCGTGGGCGACGACGTGATCGTCACCATCTCGGGCGGCAACGTCGATCCGGCCATGTTCGCCCGCGCATTGGACAGCCTATGACCGATTTCACCATCGGCAGTTTCAACGTCAAGAACCTGATCCGCGCAGACCGCGAATACTACCGCTTTCACTCCTACACGCCGGAAGAATACGCGTGGAAACGCGACTGGCTGGCCGACCAGCTGGTCACGCTGGACGCCGATATCGTGGGCTTTCAGGAGATTTTCGAGGAAGAGGCGCTCAGCGAGGTGATCTCGCTCGCGGACCGCTACGGCGAGGCACAGAACGACTTTGCGATCCCCGATGCCTCCAAACGCTACCGCAAGCGGGCAATTTTTCGCAAGCTCGCCTATGGCAGCTACCGCGAGGGGGAGATCGCCTTTGCCCCCAATGCCAACGATGGGGAGCCGGGCCACCGCCGCCCCGGTCTGGCGGTGCTGTCGCGGTTCGGCTTTGTCGATGAGCCCGAGATCATTCAGGATCTGGGTCAGGCGCTGGATATTCCATTTCAGGACGGGGGCGAGGATGGCGGATTTTTCCGCATCACGCGGCTCAGCCGTCCGATCCTCAAGGTGCGCGTGCCGGTGGGCGGCCATGTCATCACCGTGTTCAACACCCATCTGAAATCGAAACTGGGCGAATTCATCCGCGGCGACGACGGCACCGCGCCCGAGGCGGACCTGACCGCCTATGATCCCGTGGGCCGCGCGCTGGGATCGGCGCGCGCCGCCATGCGGCGCATGGCCGAGGCGTGGGTGCTGCGCGGTGCCATCGTGCAGGAGCTGCGCGCGGGCAATCCGGTGATCGTTCTGGGTGATTTCAACGACGCCGAAAATGCCGTGAGTTCGGAAATCATCAGCGGCGAGGTGCCGTTCAAGAATTACGAGTGGATGCTGCGCCACGACGCAGAACACCGCGGCGACCGCTATTCCGCCGAGGACGCCGCGCAGATCACCGCCGACATCGAGGCCGTGCGGCTGCGCTCTGCCGAAAAACTCTTCGTGCAGAAATCCCTGCGCGACATGGTGTTTACCGCAGCCTTTGGTGGCGTTTACGAAAGTATCGACCAGATTTACCTGTCACCGCATTTCCTGCCCGGCCCGCAAAGCATCGGCGAAATGACCTATTTCTCGGTGCTCAACGATCATCTGACCGACGGCAGCCACCCGGAGGCGCCGTATAACAAACTCGCCTCGGATCACGGGCAGATCATGGCCCATCTGTCGCTGAAAGGAGCCCCCCGATGAAGATGTTTGACGCGGGCGATGCCCGGATCCACTACCGCGTGGACGGGCCAGCAGAGGGCGCGCCGGTGGTCTTTGCCAACTCACTGGGCACCGACATGCGCCTGTGGGATCCGATCCTGCCGCTGCTGCCCGAAGGGCTGCGCATCATCCGCTGGGACAAACGCGGGCACGGGCTGTCGTCGGTCCCGCCCGCCCCCTACGCCATGGGCGCGCTCATTCGCGATTGCGAGCGTCTGCTGGATCATTTGCAGGTGCGCGATTGCCTCTTTGTGGGGCTTTCGATCGGCGGCATGATCGCGCAGGGATTGGCGGTCAAACGGCTCGACCTGATCCGCGCGATGGTGCTGAGCAATACCGCCGCCAAGATCGGCAATCCGCAGCTCTGGGACGAACGCATCGCCGCCGTAGATCAGGGCGGGATCGAAAGCCTTGCCGACGCCGTGATGGACCGCTGGTTCTCGCGCGATTTCCACCGCACGCCCGAGCTGGAGCTGTGGCGCAACATGCTCACCCAACAGGCCGACGACGGCTATGCGGGCTGCTCGGCGGCGATTTCGGGCACGGATTTCTACACTCCCACCAGCGGGTTGCGACTGCCCACGCTGGCGATTGCGGGATCGGAGGATGGATCGACCCCGCCCGATCTGGTGCGCGAGACCGCCGATCTGATCCCGGGCAGCAAATTCCACCTGATCCGCCGCGCGGGCCATTTGCCCTGCGTCGAGCAACCGCAGGAATTCGCCCGCGTGCTGAGCGATTTCCTCCGCGACACCGGCCACATCTGATGGCGGCAAGCGTGTTCGACAGCCCGCTCTACGCGCGGCTTTTCCCGACCGGAGAGGCGGGGCGCCTGTTCAGCGACACCGCCGCCGTGCGCGCGATGTTGATCGTGGAGGGCACGCTGGCCAAGGTTCAGGGCGCGCAGGGGCTGATCCCCGAAATCAGCGCAGCGGCGATCCAGCGCGCCAGCCTTGAGATCGCGATCGACCCCGGCGCGATTGCCAAGGCCACAGGCGAGAACGGCGTGAGCGTGCCGGGTCTCGTTGCGGCCTTCCGCGCCGAGATGAACGCGCCCGAGCATGCGCAATACGTGCATTGGGGGGCGACCAGTCAGGACATCCTCGACACCGGTTTGATGCTGCGCCTGCGCCAATTGCTGGCCCTGCTGGAGGACGATCTGCGCGCGATCCTCGCCGCATTGGCCGATCAGGCGCAGACCCATGCCGCCACGCCGATGCCTGCGCGCACCTACGCGCAGCACGCCACGCCCATCAGCTGGGGGCCGTGCTGGCCGATTGGGGTCACGCGCTGGCCGATCTGCTGGACGCGCTGCCGGCGCTGCGCGCGGGGTCGCTGATGGTCTCGCTCAGCGGGGCGGCGGGGACCGCGTCGATGCTGGGCGATGACCCGGCGGCGCTGCGCGCGGCGCTGGCCGAAGGCCTGGGCCTGGGCGATCCGGGGCGCAGCTGGCACGTGGATCGCGGGCCGATCACGCGGATCGCGGATTGGCTCTGCGCGCTGAGTTCCATACTGGGGCGAATGGGCGCGACGCTCGTGGCGCTGACCGCGACCGACGTCGGCGAGGTGCGGCTGGGCGCTGCGGGCGCCTCATCGACCATGCCGCAGAAACAAAACCCCGTTGGGCCAAGCGCGCTGCACGCGTTGGCGCATACGGCGACCGGCCTGCGCGCGGCGCTGGCGCCGTCCACCGCCCACATGCACCAGCGCGACGGCGCGGCGTGGTTTGCTGAATGGATGGTGCTGCCCCAGCTTTGCCTCGGCGCGGCGAGCGGCGCACAGATCGCGTGCACCCTCGTCGCCGGGATGCAGCCCGACCCGCCCCGCATGCGCGCCAATCTCGACGCCGCCGGGGGCCTGATTGCCGCCGAGGCGCTCAGCTTTGCGCTGGCGGCGCGCCTGCCCCGCCCGCAGGCGCAGGCCGAGACAAAGGCGCTCTGCCGCGCCGCCGCTGAGAGCGGTCAGACGCTTGAGCAGGTCGCCCGCGCGGCCCATCCCGGCCTTGATGCGGGCCTCTTTGATCCCGCGCAATCGCTGGGACAGGCCCCCGCAGAGGCCCGTGCCTTTGCCGCACGGGTCCGGGGCCTGTCTGCGTGAAGCTCAACCTGCCGATCCTTTTCATCCTGCTCAACGTGATGATCGATGCGATGGGTATCGGTCTGATCGTGCCGGTGATGCCCGATCTCATTCAGGAGGTTGGCGGCGGCACGCTGGGTCAGGCCGCGATCTGGGGCGGGATCCTGTCGACCACATTCGCGGTCATGCAGTTCCTCTTTGCCCCCGTGGTGGGAGGATTATCCGACCGATTTGGCCGCCGCCCAGTGCTGTTGGTCACGCTGGTGATCATGGCGGCGGACTACGTGCTGATGGCCGTGGCGGGTGCGCTGTGGTTGCTGCTGCTGGGCCGGGTGATCGGCGGGATCACGGCGGCCACGCAATCGACCGCTGCCGCCTACATGGCCGATATCTCTGCCCCGCACGAGCGCGCCCGACGGTTCGGGCTGGTCGGCGCCGCCTTTGGGGCGGGGTTCGTGCTGGGGCCGCTGCTGGGCGGTCTGGTGGCCGAATTCGGCACCCGCGCGCCGTTCTGGCTGGCCGCCGGGCTCGCGTTGTCGAACGCGGTGTTTGGCTGGTTCGTGCTGCGCGAGACGGTGACGGATGCGACACGGCGCGCATTTTCATGGCGGCGCTCGAACCCATTGGGCGCGCTGCGCAGCCTGGGGCGTCTCCCGGGGGTGACGACGCTGCTGCTGGTCTATTTCATCTACTATGTGCAATTTGCGGTCTACCCGGCGGTCTGGTCCTATTTCGGGATCGCGCGCTTTGATTGGTCACCGGCCACGATCGGGCTGTCGCTGGGGCTGTTCGGGGCGATGATGGCGGTGATCCAGGGCGGTCTGATCGGCGCGATGCTGCGCCGCTTTGGTGAGCGGGGCACGGTGATCGTGGGTCATCTTTTCAGCATCGCAAGCCTTATCGGGATTGCCGTGATCCCCTCGGGCACGGTGGTTCTGGTGCTGACGCCGCTGGCGGCCCTTGGCGGGATCATCCCGCCCGCGTTGCAGGGGATCATGTCGGCGCGGGTATCGGATGATGCGCAGGGGAGTTGCAGGGGGCGCTGACGTCTGCCTCGGCGATGGCGATGATCCTGTCGCCGCTGGTGATGACGATGGTCTTTGCCCGGTTTACCGGAGCGCAGGCGCCGCTGCACCTGCCCGGCGCCCCCTTCCTGCTGGCCGCGGCGCTCAGCACGCTGGGGCTGTTCGTCGTACTGCGTGCGGCCCGCCAGAGCGGGTGACGCCACGTTCCACGCAGGTGTTGACATTGGGCTTGCAGGAATTCCGGATCCGTGGTGCGCTGCGCAAAACTGCACCGGGAAGCCTGTCATGAAAACCATCAAAGCCGCCGTCTGCCACAGCTTTGGCGCCCCTCTTTCGGTCGAGGACATTCGCCTGCGTCCGCCGGAAGCCGGCGAAGTCGAGGTGACACTGGATGCCGTGGCAATCTGCCATTCCGATATCTCCTACGCCGAGGGCGCCTGGGGCGGGTCGCTGCCGGCGGTTTATGGGCATGAGGCCGCCGGAAGGGTCGCCGCCGTGGGCAGTGGCGTGACGGGGCTCGCAGAAGGCGACAGCGTGATCGTGACGCTCATCCGCTCCTGCGGGACATGCGCGTCCTGCGCGGGCGGGACGCCGACCCTTTGCGAGACGCCCTATGACGGGGATCACGGGCCGATCAGGACCGCCGACGGGGGCAAGCTGCACCAGGCGATGGCCTGCGGTGCCTTTGCCGAGGCGGTGGTGGTGGACCAGCGCCAAGTCGTGAAGATCGCGGACGACATCCCCAAGGAAGCCGCGGCCCTTGTCGCCTGCGGCGTGATCACCGGCGTGGGCGCCGTGGTCAACGCGGCAAAGCTGCGCGCGGGACAGGATGTGGTGGTGATCGGCGCGGGCGGTGTCGGGCTGAACGCCATTCAGGGCGCGCGGATCGCCGGCGCCCGGCGGATCGTGGCCGTCGACATGAGCGCCGAAAAGCTGGAGATCGCGCGGGAATTCGGCGCGACCGACGGTGTGCTCGCCTCGGAGGGCAAACCCTGGCGGGCGGCGAAAAAGGCGATGGGGCGCGGCGCGGATGCGGTGATCGTCACCGTGGGCGTGACGGCGGCCTATGACAGTGCGCCGCAGTATCTTGCCTACGGTGGCAAGGTGATCATGGTCGGCATGCCGCATATCGACGAAACCTCGACCTACGCGCCGGTGATGATGGCCGCCGTCGGACAAGGCATGGTCGGCTCCAAAATGGGCGATGTGGTGATCCAGCGCGATATTCCGTGGATGGTGGATCTGTACGGTCAGGGTCGTTTGAAGCTCGATGAGCTGATCTCCGGGCGGTGGGAGCTGGGCCAGATCAACGAGGCGATCGCGGATACAAAGACCGGATCGGCACGACGCAACGTGATAGTGTTTGACCGGTAGGCGCGTTGTCGCTGGCGCCGCGACCTTGGCGGGCGCGGGATTTAGGTATTTTGAAAAGGGTGCAGGGGGTGTTGGCGCACTGCCCTGATGCCGGGGGAGAGATCAGATGAAGCTACGGGATCTGGATGTGATCGTGACCGCGCCGCCCGCACCCGGGTGGGGGGGCGGTACTGGATCCTCGTGAAAGTGACCACGGCCTGCGGGATCGTGGGCTGGGGCGAATGCTATGCGGCCTCTGTCGGGCCGGAAGCGATGCGGGGCGTGATCGAGGATGTGTTCGCGCGTCATATGGCGGGCGAAAACCCTGAGAATATCGAATTGATGTTCCGCCGCGCGTATTCGTCTGGATTTACGCAGCGGCCGGATCTGACGGTGATCGGTGCGTTTTCGGGGCTCGAGATCGCGTGCTGGGACATCCTCGGCAAGGCGCGCGGACGGCCCGTCTGGGCGCTTTTGGGCGGTCGGATGAATGAGCGTATCCGGGCCTATACCTATCTCTACCCCTTGCCGCAGCATGATCTGGGGGCATTCTGGACCTCACCCGAGATGGCCGCGGAATCAGCGCTTGAGGCCGTCGACCGGGGCTATACGGCGGTGAAATTTGATCCGGCGGGGCCTTACACCCTGCGCGGCGGGCATATGCCGGGGATGCGCGACATCTCGCAATCGGTAGCGTTTTGCGCGGCGATCCGTGCGGCGGTCGGCGACCGGGCGGATCTGCTGTTTGGCACGCACGGGCAGTTCACGACCGCAGGCGCGATCCGCATGGGGCAAGCTTTGGAGCCCTATTCGCCGCTGTGGTACGAAGAGCCGATCCCGCCGGATGCCGTCGAGGAGATGGCCAAGGTCGCCCGCGCGGTGCGCATTCCGATCGCGACCGGGGAGCGGCTGACGACCAAGGCCGAATTCGCGCCCGTGCTGCGCAGCGGCGCCGCGACGATCCTTCAGCCTGCCTTGGGCCGCGCCGGGGGCATCTGGGAGATGAAAAAGGTTGCCGCCATGGCGGAGGTCTATAACGCGCAGATGGCGCCGCACCTCTACGCGGGCCCCGTGGAATGGGCGGCGAACGTGCATTTTGCCGCCTCCATCCCCAATCTGCTGATGGCCGAGACCATCGAGACGCCGTTCCACGATGCACTGATCAAGGGCAGTATCCGGGTCGAGGGCGGGTTCATCACCCCGCCCGAGGCCCCCGGTCTGGGTATCGAGGTGGATGAGGATCTGGCGCGCGCGCACCCCTACACCGGCGACGGTCTGCATTTGCAGATGCAGGAGGCGCCCTGCGACTACGTCAACGGCAATGATTTCGAGGGCGGCGCGCCCGCACCGCGCGACTAGGCGCAGCGGCCGGAGAACGCCACGCTGCCATCGGGGCGGCGCGTGATCGTGAGGTCGCGCACTTCCGGCGTGCCCGGACACAGACCGTAAAGACGGTCGTCTTGCAGCGCATCCACGGAGATGTCGGCGCCGGCCTCGCCCTTGAACGTCTTGCCCTCGGTGGTGAAGGTAACGGCATTGGCGTCAATGCCAGGCGCGGCGCAGGCGGCAAGCGCCGCGAGGATGAAGAATGCCGGGAGGGTCTTGATCATGATCACTGTCCTATGTGCGTGAGTTCTCGAACCTAGCCCATATCTCTTTGAATTCCTCAAAGTCGATGGATTTGTCGCGCGTGGCGTCGAGCACGATCCGCTCTGACGCGAAAAGCTGTTCAATCGCCGCTTCGAGCGTGTCGATGACATCTGGCGGGACGACGAGTGCGCCGTGGCGATCCGCATGCACCAGATCACCGTCCGCAACCGTCAGGCCGTGTACTGTCACCGGCGTGCCATAGTCCACCACATGCACAAACCCGTGGCTTGGCCCGATGGAGCCTGCCACCACCGGGAACCCTTCCGGCAAATCTCCCAGATCGCGCATCACCCCATCGGTGAGCGCGCCGTTCAGGCCCAGTGCCTTGTGCACATTCGTGTTGATCTCGCCCCAGTAGGCGCCGATCGCGTTGGGCACATCCATGTCCTGCACCACGGCCACGGCGGGGCGTGGCCCTTTTGACATGTGTTCGTAGTATCCCATGCGGCGGGCACGGATTTCTTCCGCTGGGGCGGTGGGCGCGGACACTGCCTGAATGCGCGCGACGCGGGCGTAGCCGACCATCGCCTCACCGGGGGCCGAGCATAGCATCGTGCCCCGCGTGAACGCGTTGAACCCGCGTTTGCCCTGCGCCACTTCGATGGCGTTGCAAACGGTCGGCGTGTCGACGCGGGCGAGCAGGGCGAGCAGGCTGTTGGTCATGCGCGCGCCTCCGCAATGCGGGCCCCTTCGCTGAGTGCCGCGATCTTGGCATAGGCGATTTCCGGGTCGACCGCGCCGAAGCCCGCGAAGGTGCCAAAGCCGCAGTCGCTGCCCGCGATCACCCGGTCCGTGCCCACGATCCCGGTGAAGCGCTCGATCCGCTGGGCCACAACTTCGGGGTGTTCGACAAAGTTCGAGGTGGTGTCGACGACACCGGGCACCAGCACTTTATCCTCGGGGATATCCGCGCGGCGGTCGCGGAACACCGTCCATTCATGGGCATGGCGGGGATTGGACGTCTCGAACAGGACATAGCGCGCCTTGGCCGACATCAGCGTATCGAACACCTTGTCCATGCCGATGTCACAGGTGTGTGGCCCCTCGTAGTTGCCCCAGCAGATGTGGATGCGCACGCGATCCTCCGGCACGTCCGCCAGCGCGTGATTGAGCGCCTCGACATGGGCGCCCGCGATCTTGAGGAATTCGGCGTCGCTGAGATCGTTGAACAGCATATGCCGCGACAGCGCGAGATCGGGGCAGTCGAGCTGCAGATCGAGGCCCGCGTCCACGATGGTGCGGTATTCCTCGGCCATCGCCTCCGCGAGGGCCGCCAGATAGGCATCGCGCGTCTTGTAGTGATCGTTTTGCAGGAACAGCGAAATCACACCGGGCGAGGCCGCATTCATGAAGCCGCGCTGTGCGCCGTGGGTCGCCATGGCGGCCTTGAGGTTGGCGATGTCCTTTTGCAGCTCCCCCTGCCCTTTGGAGCGTACCTCACCGGTGCACATGGGGCGCGCGTATTGCGGGGTGCCGCCCCCCTCGGCTAGACGTTTCAGGAAGGTCGGGAATTGTTTGAGATCGCCGGGCGCGTTGCGCGGGCTGTCACCGGAAAATCCGGTATAGCGGTCCTTGACGTAGGTGGCATAGCTGATCTTGGACGTCTCGCCGTCGCTCACGATATCGACGCCCGCCGCGACCTGCCGTTTGACCGTGGCCTCCACCGCTTCGGTCATGGCCGCATCGAAACCGGCCGCGTCATACGCCTCCCCCCGCTCGCGGGCAAAGATGTAATCGACCACTTTCTGGCTGCGCGGCAAGGAGCCCGTGTGCGTTGTCGTGACCATCGCGGCGTTTCCCTCACGTCTTTGTTACTGCGTTCCTGAATGCGCCATTCGGGCGGGCGGCACAAGGGGCGGAACGGATCGCGCGGGCGCGGCGTTGGCCCCGGACCAGACATTACCGAAAGGCGCCTTACCATGACCTCGAACCTCTTTGATCCGATCCAGATGGGGGATGTGACCCTGCCCAACCGCGTGCTGATGGCGCCGCTCACGCGCAATCGCGCACAATCTGACGGCACGCCCGATCCGCTGGCGCAGACCTATTACCGGCAGCGCGCGAGCGCGGGGATGATCCTGACCGAAGCCACGCAGATTTCCGCGATGGGCAAAGGATATCTGGACACGCCGGGCATCCACGCGGACAGCCACGTCGACGGCTGGCGCGCGATCAACGAGGTCGTGCACGCGGCGGGGGGCGCCTTTATTGCCAGCTGTGGCACGTGGGCCGGATCAGCCACAGCTCGCTGTTGCCCGGCGGGGCCGCGCCCGTCTCATCCACCGACCGCGCGGCACAGGCGCAGACCTTTACCGCCGACGGGTTTGTCGATTGCTCAAAACCTCAAGCGCTGGACGCCGAGGGCATCAAGGCGACCGTGGACGATTACCGGACGGCGGCACGCAACGCCAAGGATGCAGGTTTTGACGGGATCGAAGTGCACGCGGCCAACGGCTATCTGCTGGATCAGTTCCTGCAGGACGGGGTGAACGACCGCGACGACGCCTACGGTGGCAGCATCGAGAACCGGATGCGGTTCCTCGAGGAAGTGCTGGACGCCGTGGGCGAGGTTTATCCCGCCAATCGCATCGGCGTGCGTCTCTCCCCGCTGGGCGAGGCGAACGATATGTCCGACAGCGATCCGCTGGGCCATTTCACCGCCATTTACAAGATGCTCGACTCGCGCAAGCTGGCGTATCTGCATGTCGTCGAAAAGTTCCCCGGCAACGAGGGCGCGCAGGACACCATCAGCGCACTGCGGCCCCATCACACCGGCTTTTACATCGCCAACGGCGATTACGACGCCGAGAGTGCGGCCAAGGCGATCGACAGTGGCCATGCCCACGCCGTCACCTTTGGCCGCCCATTCATCGCCAACCCCGATCTGCCCGAACGCTACCGCCGCGGGGCGGAATTGAACACGCCGGACAGCGATACCTTCTACGGCGGCGGGGCCGAGGGGTATACCGACTATCCGTTTCTTGAAACGGACCCTGCCTAGGGGTCAGTCGCCTCTCCACGTCAGGCCCGCCGGATCGCCGGTAGAGACCACATGATACAGCGACGCCTCCCCGGTCATGGCCGGGGTGGCGTTGTGCGGCAGGTTTTCGGGCACTGACATCGTGTCACCCGGCGCGAGTACCGCATGGCCTGCGGGATGCTGATCATTGCCCGCCCATTCGACCCGCCAATGCCCGCGCATCGGCATCAGGACCGAAGGCACATCGTGGCTGTGCATCTCGGTGCTGGCACTCTTGCGCGTGACCAGATCGACCTCAAATCCGGGCTTGTCGCGGATGATGCCGGTCTGCCCGATCACCTTACAGGGCGTTTTGTCGGCAAGTGCGACCATATCCCAGTAGCGGCGCACGTAGCCGCCGACGACCTCCATCGCGGTGGGTTCGGGAAAATCCTTGAGCTGCTCTTCGCTCAGCACCTTCATCGGGCCGACCCCTTCCGGGGGCCGTGCGCCGATCTTGCTGTCATACAGCTTGCCATCCTCGCCGAGTACCAGACCGTGCGCCTGCGCATCCTCGATGACTTGCGGTGCCCAGATCACGCCGCCGCCCGCATCATCCCCGCCGAGGATCGCCATGATCATTCCGTAATCGGTGCCGATATTCTCGAAACCCCGGAACATGCCGGTGGGGATATTGATGATGTCGCCTTCCTCCAACACGACCTCGCCCGCGTCCCCCCAGCGGCCCCAAAAAAAGCGCCAGCGGCCCGAGAGGACGAAAAACACCTCCGCCGTGCGGTGGCTGTGCAGGGAGTTGCGGCATTTGGGCGGCTGGCCCGCCGCCCCGATGTTGAAGCCGTGCGGGATGCCGATATGCACGTGCTGATCGGGCGATTCCGACACGCCGCCCCCGATGATGGTAAAGTTTTCCTTTTGATCGCTGCCCGGCGTATGGGCGTCGATAAAGGCGGTCTTGCAGGGCTGAAGCTCTCCGTAGCGCACGATGCGGTCGGTCAGGGTCGTCATGGCGTTTGTCTCTCTTTCTAAGGGGCGTTCCGGTCTGCGAGTTGCGCGCGCAGGGCCGCGTTCTCGGCTTCCAACCGGGTGAGTTCGGGTCCGATGAGGGCGGTCATCTCATCGGTGGTGAAACGGGGGGTGATGAATTGCGGGCAGTTCCAGTCAAACCCCGCGATGCGTAGGATCATCAGGCGCTGAACACGCCCCTGCCCGTCGGTCGCGAGGGTGTCCGCAAGCGCGGGATCATCGTCCGCGTCGATGAGGCGCCCGTGGCCCTGAAGCTTGAGCCGGGCCTTGCGCGCGTAATCCATCGCAAAGATCGACACGCGGTCCTCGCCCGCCAGATTGCCCTTGGTGATCAACTGGCGATTGCCGCGGTAGTCGGCAAAGGCGACCGTGTCGGGCGCCGTCACCTTGAGAAAGCCGCGCGGCCCGCCCCGGTGCTGGATGTAGGGCCAGCCCGTCTGCGAGACGGACGCGATATAGATGCTGTCACGCGCGGCCAGAAATTCGCGCTCCGCCTCGCCCAACCCGTCAAAGGGGCGCGCGTCGTAGCGGCTGTCGTACATCCCCGCGCTGCCCTCGCGCGCCTGTTCGGCCAGCACGGCATCGGTAAACATCAGATCGGCGTAGTTCGTCATGCTTTCCCTCCGGCGGATGTGACCTATCCGGTCTGCAGCAGGATCTGTTTCCAGATCATCGCATCGTCATAGATCGTATATTCCCGGCGCAGCCCCCAGGGGCCGAATTCGGCGTGGCTGATCCCCAGCACATATACCTCCTTGCCCGTGGGCGTGCCAAAACTGCCCCATCCGTCGTGCGTGCCGTGCAGGCTCCAGCGCACGGCGGCGCGCGGCGGCATCAGCGGGTCATCACGCCCGATCACATGCTCGACCGTGAATTTGGCATTCGGGAAGGACGCGCGCAGCCCCATCCAAAAGCTGTCGACTTCTCCGCGCCCGTGTCCATCGTGCCCACCGGGATAGGCGACCTGCACCGCGCGGTCGTACTCCGCAGGCACAACGGCAAAATCCGCCCCCATCATCCGCGTCAGGATGTCGGCGTATTTCGCGCCCCATTCGTTGTCGTTGCCGCGTCCCTTGTAGGGGCCTTCACGGTCATTGGCGGGGGTCATCGGGCGCACGCAGGCCTCCGGGCCGCCTTCGCGCGCGATCAGGTCGGCGGCGTAAGCCTTCGGCTCCCATCCCATCTGGCGCACGATGGCGCCCTGATCGCGGATCAGCCATTCGTCGTTGATCTGGTTGTTGATCGCGTGGCAGTCAGCAAGGATGCGGTATTGCAGCTTTTTGCCCGTGGCGGCCCCGTACATACCGTCCCCCAGATGCGTCGCCGTGGACAGGATGCGATGTGACGACAGCATCCCCTCTTCCGGCGTGCCGGACCAGATCACATCCTCGCCCAGCAGCTTGCGATCGGGAAATTCGGCCAGCGTCGCCATGGTGGCCGCGATCACGCCAACGTTGCCCGTCACCACCGATCCGGGCGAGCGGACGACGATGTCGTCGCTGTAGTACCGGTGCAGCGTGGCGATGCCGCGATCTTCCCAGATTTCCTTGGTGATCCCGATGATATAATCGGGAAAATCGGCGAACTTGGGGTCGAAACCCTTCATGGTGTTGGTCCTTTGGTTGTGCGGGCAGAGCCGCGAATGATCAGGGGCGCGTCCAGCCGTGCGTGGCGGGGCGACATTTCGGGGGTCTCGATCCGTTCCAGCAGGATCTCGACCGTCTCGGACACCATGCGATTGGCGCGCTGGCGGATCGTGGTGAGCGCATAGCTCGGCCAGGCGGCGAGCGGCACATCGTCGTAGCCCACCACCGACACCTCGCCCGGCACGTCGATCCCCAGCTCGAACCGTAACGTGTCCATCACCGCAAAGGCCATGTGATCGTTGGCCACGAACACCGCATCGGGGGGGGCGTCACCGCCGAACATCTCGCGCGCGGCGGCCTGCGCATCGGCGTAGTGAAAGTTTCCAACCGTGCGCGCGGCCAAGGTGGTCCCCCGTGCCTGCAACGCCGCGCAAAACCCCGCCTCGCGCTCACGCTGGGTCGATGCGCCTTCCCATCCGGCGATATGGCCAATTCTTGCGTGCCGCGCGTCGAGCAGGAAATCCGCCAGCGCAGCCCCACCCGCGCGGTTGTCAGAGGTCACACTGGACAGATGTGCGTCGTCCTGATGTCGGTTAAACAGCAGCACCGGAATGCCCGCCGCCTCGCAACGGCGCGTCAGATCGTTGCTGAGGCTGACCGAGGCCATGACGATCCCCGCCACACGGTAGTCCATCAACTCGTCGATCACCTTGGCCGACGCTTCACGGGCGTTGTCGGCCATGAAGATCAGCACGTGATAGCCGCGCTCCTGCAACGCCTTCGAGAGCTTTTCGACCGCCTCGGGGTAGAATTGGTTTTCCAGATAGGCCACGACCAGACCGATGATCCGGCTTTGCCCGGTGATGAGGCTGCGCGCCAACGGATTGGGGCGATATCCCAGCTCGCGCGCCGCCGCGCGCACCTTGGCCGCGGTCTGTGCGCTGACCGACGCGCCCGGCGTGAACACCCGGCTCACCGCCGAGCGGCTGACGCCCGCGTGTGCCGCCACCTGCGCAGAGGTCACCTGCCCGCTCATCCCGCCGTCCACCCGCCGTCGATCATCATGGCCGTGCCCGTGACCATCGCGCTCGCGTCCGAGGCCAGAAACAGCACAGCGCCCATGATATCCTCTACCTCGCCCACGCGGGGCAGTTTGATCTTGTCGAGGATCCAGGCGAGCCGCTCGGGATTGTCGAATGTCGCCTCGGTCAGTGCGGTGCGGATGAAGGTGGGGCAGACGGTGTTGATGCGCACACCGGATTTTCCCCATTCGATGGCCATCGCTTTGACCATCCCCTCGACCGCGTGTTTTGAGGCGCAATACATCGACCGCTCGACCCCGCCCACATGCCCCATCTGGCTGGAGATATGGATGATCGCGCCGGGCTTGCCCGCCGCCATCAGCGCGCGCGCAGCGGCGGCAGAGAGGAAATAGGCGCCCTTGACGTTAAGGTCGAACACGGTGTCGAAATCATCGGGCGCCGCGTCCACCGCCAGCCCGTGGCGCGCCACCCCGGCGGAGTTCACGACGATATCGAAGGGCGAGGCAAAGGCCGCGTCGATGGCCCCGGTGTCGCTTTGATCGAACGTCAGCGCCTCGGCCTGCCAGCCCTCGGCGCGCATCTCGGCCACGCAATCGGCCAGCACATCGCCCCGGCGCGCGGCCAGCGTGACCGCCGCCCCCGCCTGCGCCAGTGCTGCCGCGCAGGCCAGTCCGATCCCGGAGGAGGCCCCCGTTACCAGCGCGCGCTTGCCGGTCAGATCAAACGACGGTGTGCGCGGCAGGCTCATGGCGCCCTCCCCGTGTCAGGGTCAAAGCCCACGCGCGCCTTGTTGAATTCACGCAGGCGCGCAAAGACGTCCACGCCGATCTGATCGTACATATGCAGCAGATCCACCAGCACCCAGTTTTCGCGAATGAGCCCCCCTCGAGCCGCCAGAAATCGAGGCTGCGCATGGTGATCTTGGTCCCCGCAGGCGCGATGCCCAGCCAGCCGCCGTGCGACAGTGTCTGCACCATGTTGGGCCAGCCGGTGACGGCGGCGTAGTTGCGATCCCCGAAGAAATGATAGTTGATCTCGTCAAGGTACTGACCGCGGTCGGGCATGGCGCTGAGAAACGGGATCTGGTGCCAGTTACGGAACCCCTGAATGCCGCGCCCGGTGCCGATGCCCGCGGGCCCGTACCAGTTCATGCGCGGATGCCAGAAGCGCGGCATCTCCATCACCTCTTCGCCGCCCTGACTGGGGTGGCGCTTCATGTGATCGAGCATGTCGATGATGTGCTGGCACGTCGCCTGCCCCTCTGCCGGATCATAGGGGGTGGGCACGATCCCGTCGTTGCGCGCCGGTCCCGGCACGAACCATTCGCGGCCCAGCGATGGCGCCAGCGGCCAGGCATCCGCCTGCATCATGACTTCGGGAATATCCCACAGCGCCTGCATCTCGACAATCCTGCCGTCCACGATGCGGTAGAATTCGTGAAAACGCATGTGCACGGGATGACCCGTCGGCGGGATGTCGAGCCAGGGCGCGGTAAAGCTGCCCAGATAGGTGCCGCCCGCGCCGACCCAATCGTGCCCCTCGGGCGTGGGGCCGGCCATGACGATGTAGTCGCGCCGCTCGATATCCGGCCAGGCGCGCGCGAGCGGGGCAAAGACCCGGTCAACGTAGGCGTCCACGCCGGTGATCGTCTCGAACGGGAAGCTGAGGTTGAACTGCACCTCCGGCGCGCAGGCCGCGTGCAAGGCCGCGCGCAGGGCTTCGAGGTCAAAGTCATACAGTGCCGCGCGCAGCGGCGCGATCAGGGCCTTGTGCCCGCTGTGCCGGTCAGTCATCTGCGCCCACCTTTGCCAGCAAATCCACCCCCATCTGCGCGAACAGATGGATCATATCGACGAACACCCAATTCTCGGTGAATTGCCCGCCGGTGCGCAGCCAGAAATCCAGCCCCGACACGTCGACCGGCTTGCCCGAAGGCGCGTGACCCAGATACGGCCCCGTCTGATGCGCGACCACGCCCATCGGACCCGAGGCCGCGACGATGCGACCTTCGGCAAAGAGGCTTTCGAGATGCATCACCTTGCGGTCGGGAAAGGCAATCAACCACGGCTGCTGGTGCAGCGTTTCGAACTCCGCGAGGCTGAGGCAGGCGCCGATGCCTCCCGGCCCGTACCATTTGAGGTTCGGGTGGAAATAGTCGGCCATGCCCATGCTCTTGAGGTCCGCCTTGTCAAAGCTGTTGAGCCCCCCAAAGATCAGACCGCGCCCCAGCGCCATGGAGGCCGCCGTCTCCTCCGCGTCCTGCACATCGTGCAGCACCGCGTCGTAGGCAGTGGCCGCGGGAAAGACATGGGCCGCCCCGCGCGGGCGTGGCAACACCGGATGACCGATCTGGTCCAGCCAGTCGACCAGATCCCAGATTGTCTGCGCGTGGGTGATGCGGCCCTCCGCGTCAAAGCGCAGAAACTCCCCCCAGCGGATGCGCAGGGGCGTGTCGGTGGCGGGGATGCCAAATACCGGCGCGGTGGCCCGCCCGGTGTAATAGCCCGTGCCCGCCACCCAATAGGCGCCGTCGCCCGTGCCCGCCTCGCTTGCCTGCGAGACACCGGCGGTAAAGATATGCGTCTGCCGCGTCAGCCCCTCGAGGGCGGCATGGAACGGCGCGAACATCCGCTCGACAATGGCCGCACCGCTGGTCTGGAGGCCAACGGGCGCGGGCCCCTGCCAATGGGCGACGTGCGACAGCAAGGGCACCGCCGACGCGGGATCCGCGTCGAGGGCGGCCCAAAGGGCCCGCGCCGTCGCCTTGTTTTGCTGATTTATGTCCATGCTCAGCCTTTCGGGCTTGCCCGCCTATTCCGCGGCGTCGCGTGCGGGCGCGCCTTCGCCGTAGGGCACATTGATGCCGCCGTAACGGCGCACGCGCACATTGCACTGCTCCGCGTGGCCCACAAACCCTTCGAGCATGCACAGGCGCGAGCCGTAGGCGCCCATCTCGGCCGCGGCCTCGTCGGTGGTGATCCGCTGGTAGCTGTGCGTCTTGAGATATTTGCCGACCCACAGGCCCCCGGTATAGCGGCCGGCCTTTTTGGTGGGCAGCGTGTGGTTGGTGCCGATGACCTTGTCGCCGTTGGCCACATTGGTGCGCGCGCCCAGAAACAGCGCGCCGTAGCAGGTCATATGCTCCAGGAACCAGTCGTCGCGGTCGGTCATCACCTGCACGTGCTCGGAGGCGATGTCATCGGCGACGGCCAACATCTCGTCGTAGGTGTCGCAGACGATCACCTCGCCGTAGTCCTCCCAGCTGACGCGCGCGGTGCCCGCAGTGGGCAGGATGTCGAGCAGGCGCGCGATCTCGGCCATCGTTTCCTCGGCCAGCTTGCGCGAATTGGTCAGCAGCACGCAGGGGCTGTTATAGCCATGCTCGGCCTGCCCCAGCAGATCGGTGGCACAAATCTCGGCGTCAACGGTTTCATCCGCGATAACCATCGTCTCGGTCGGGCCCGCGAACAGATCAATGCCCACACGACCAAAAAGCTGGCGCTTGGCCTCTGCCACAAAGGCGTTGCCGGGCCCGACAAGCAGGTGCACGGGGTCGATCGTCTCGGTCCCTATGGCCATGGCGCCCACGGCCTGAATGCCGCCCATCACATAGATCTCATGCGCGCCGCCCAGATGCATGGCGGCGATCACCGCCGGGTTCGGCTCCCCGTTGAAGGGCGGGGTGCAGGCGATGATGCGCGGCACGCCCGCCACGCTGGCCGTGGCCACGGACATATGCGCGGAGGCGACCATGGGGAATTTGCCCCCCGGCACGTAGCAGCCGACGGATTGCACGGGGATATTCTTGTGGCCCAAGATCACGCCGGGCTGCATCTCGACCTCGATATCGAGCATGCTGTCGCGCTGTGCCTGCGCGAACTTGCGCACGTTGGCCTGTGCGTATTCGATATCGGCCATCTCGCGCGGGGAGACCTTGGCGATCAGTGCTTCGATCTCTGCCGCGCTGAGGCGAAAGCTCTCGGGGCTGTAGCCGTCGAACTTCTCGCTCAGCTCGCGCACGGCTGTGTCGCCGCGCGCCTCGATATCCTTGAGCGTCGCCTCGACCACGCCACGTGTCTTGGCATCGTCCTCGCCGCGCTCTGCGTCGGATTTGCCGCGTTTGAGGTATTCAATCGTCATTCGGTTTCTCCTCCATCGGGGCGTGGAGGCGTCTTTTCGCCGCGGTCAAAAGCCTCCCAGCCTTCGCCGCCGAACACGTCCACGCCCAGCTGCGCGAGCACGTGCGGGAAATCCACCATCACCCAGTTATCCTCGATCTTGCCATCGCTGACCTTCCAGAAATCCATGTACCGGATCTCGACCCGCTTACCGGTGGGGGCGATGCCCATGAAGGGGCCGGAATGCACGGCCTCTTGCCGGCCAAAGGCCGCGGCCCATTCGCCCATGTACAGGCGCGCCTCATCCACGCAGACCTTGTCGGAAAAGGCCGCCTGAAACGGGCGTTGCCAGTTGTTCTGGAACTCGGTCAGCCCGTTCTTGGTCCCGCAGCCCTGATTGCCGAGCCAGCGGAAATTTTCGTTAAAGAACGCGCCGATCCCGTCGATGGCATGGTCATTGAGCCCGTCGACCATGTTTTCGATCACGGCGCGGGTGTCGTCGGTTTTGCTCATGTCCGTGTCGCGGGTCAGCACGGCCTGTTCTGGTCTGGATCCTTTCATGGGATCGCTCCTTTCAAATCGGGAAATATTGGGGGGAAACACGTGCACCCCCGCCCGATATGAAATCGCGCGGCATCCGGTTCAGCGCCGGATGCCGGGCCGTGGCCCCGGTGCGCGCGTTGCGGCTCATCCCTTTACCGCTCCCGCTGTCAGGCCGCTGACGATCTGGCGCTGGAACACCATCACCAGCAGGAACAGCGGTGCGGTGATCGACACGGCGGCCGCGACCGCTTCGACCTGATCGGTCGTCGTCGTCTCGCGGTTGAAGTAGCCCGCGATGGCCGGCACCATCGTCTGGTTCTGCGCATCCAGCAGCAGCGACGTCACGAGAAAGTCGTTATAGCCCAGCAGGAATGAGAACAGCCCCGTGGTGATCACCCCCGGCCACATCACCGGCATGATCACGCGGCGGAACGCCTGAAAATGCGAACAGCCGTCGACGCGCGCCGCCTCGTCCAGCTCGCTCGGGATGTTCTGGAAGAACGAGCGCAGCATCCAGATCGTGAACGGCTGGTTGATCGACACCAGCACCGCGATCACCGCCCAAGGCTGGCCGTAGAGCGTGGGAGAAATCTCGCCAAAGATCGGGCGCAGGATCTCGGCGGAGTTGATGAACCACGGCAGATAGCCCGCCACCAGCACCGAATGCGGCAGCGCGCGAAAGATCAGCGCAAGGATCAACAGCCAGAACGCCAGATCGGAGCCCGAGCGCGCAAGCCCGTACCCCGCGAGCGTGCCGACCGTCAGTGAGATGGTCACGACTCCCGCCGTCACCAGCATCGAATTGCCGAAGTTGCGATAGAATTCATTGTCCCGCCATACCGAGACATAGTGCTGTGTGGTCAGGCCCAACACGGGCTCGCCCAGCGGGCCAAGAACCGCGTTCAACGGTCCCAGGATCAGCGGCAGCACGCCAAAAAACACCGTCAGGAACACAACCGCATAGGCCGCCGCGCCAATCAGCCAGCCCAGCACGATCAGCCCCGGAGGCGACAGGCGCGCCACAAGGCCCGGCAGCCGCGTGAAGGCCCAGCGCAGCGCGAAAAAGGTCACCGCCCCGCCCAGCAGGATGTCAATGATCGACAGGCCGTTGCCCCCCGCCCGCGTCACCGGCCCCATGATGACATCAAGCGGGCTGTCGGCAAAAGCATCCACGGGGGATTTGAAGCTCATTACCGTGATCCAGAAGATCGGGAAGGCGGCGAGGATACACCAGAACACCAGAAAGCTGCCCGATGCGAGGCGCAGCCCCAACGATTGCCGCATGGCCTTGGATGTGGCGCTCATGTCCGTGCTCCGCTCAATGGATAAAGCTGCATCAGTGCGATCCCCCCTTGTGGTCGCGCCAGGTGCGGCGCAGCGGCAGGATCAGCAAAAAGACGATCCCGATCATGGTCAGCATCGCGCTGGCCGAGGCCCGGCTGATCGCGCGGTTGCCCGCATCGTCAGGGCGCAGGAAATCATAGGTCAGCCATTGCAGCGATTTGACATGCGCTTCGGCGCGAAAGCCCACGATCTCTTCGAACACCCGGTAGCAATCCATCAGGTGGATCAGCGAGATGAAGATGATCAGCGGCATCAGATGCGGGATGACCACGTGGCGCAATCGCTCAAACCGGCTGGCTCCGTCGATCACGGCGCTCTCCAACGTGTCCATGTTCACCGACTGGAGCCCGGCGTAGAAGATGACAAAGGCAAAGGGCGCCACGTGCCAGACCCGGTAGAAGTACATCAGCAATTCGACCGTCCAGGCCTGCGCAAACATCGAGATGTTCTGCCCCGACCAACGCTCCATCATGGATGTCAGGATGCCGTCGCCGACAAACAGCCAGTAAATCGACAGCGACCCGATGACCGGCGTGATGATGAAGGGCAACAGCGAGATGAAGATGACCGGCCCGCGCACCGCACGCACGGCATTATTGACCGTCAACGCGATCAGCAGCCCGACGCCGATCACCAGCGGCAGCGTCACCAGCGTGAACATCAGCGTAAAGCGCAGCGCCTTCCAGAAATCGATCTGCAGGATCTCGCCCGGCGTCCCGTTCGAAATCGCCGCCCAGAACTTATCCATCTGCAGGACATTTCGGTAGCTTTCAAAACCGGTCCACTCGGTTGTGGTCACGGTCTTGCCATCGTCACCGATGATCGGCACGGTCTTGATTTCGGTTACGCAGGTCTGGGTGAGAAATCCCGGTGTGCAGGTCTCGACCTCGATCCGTTCCATCACCGGCTGGGTGATCTGAAAGCTCTGGATCAGCACCGACACCAGCGGCAGCGCGATGAACAGGATCATCATAAAGACCGAAGGGCCGACAAAGGCCGCGAATGTCTTGAATTTCATGGTCTCTCTCCCGCTCAAGGATGGCAAGGGTGGCTCTGGCGGTCTTGGCGAGGGGCCCGTGCCCCCGGCGAAAAACGCCCCTGTCGGATTGGGGCCCGCGACATCCGCCGCAGGCCCCGGTGGTCTTATTCCAGAACGCCGGCTTCTTTCGCGGCGGTGGTGTAGCCTTCCTCGATGGCGACCAGCGTCGCCGCCGCATCCCGCTCACCGGTCAGGAACGCGGGCACTTCGTTGCCCAGAACCGTGTGCAGCAGACCCATCTGCGAGGTCGAGGGATAGGCAGGCGGTGCGGGCTGGGCCGTCGCCGTGGCAATCGCACCAGCCGCCAGATCGGTGGGTTCATAGCCCTCGATCAGCCAAATGGCCGCGTCGTTGTTGGCCTTGACCGTTTCGCTGTCGATGCCCTCCATCGCCAGACGGAAGGCGGCATCGGCCTCTTCGTCAGAGATGTTGGCGGCGACGACGATCCCGTCCCACCACAGCGTGGTCGCGGGGATGCCGCCTTCCATCGCGGCGGGGGCTGCGGCCATCTTGACCTTACCGACGACCTGGCTTTCGGCCTCATCGTTCATCGCGGCGGCGCGGCTGGCCCAGAGGTTCGCCATGGCGATCTTGCCCTGCTGGAACTGCTGCTGAACGTAGGTGCTGTCGCTGACCAGAACTTCGGGATCCATGTATTCCATGGACGCCTTGATCATCTCCAGCGCCTTCATGCCCGCTTCGCCGTTGACGGCTGTGGTGTTGTCCTCATTAAAGAACTCACCGCCAAAGCCGACGTACATGTTGTTGAAATCCTGAGCGAGGTTCCAGCCGGATTTCAGCGTGGCGCCCAGCGCGTGATCGACCACGCCGGCCTCTTCGATCTTGGCCGCCGCTGCCAGCATTTCGTCCCATGTCGTGGGAGTCTCGATGCCGAGATCCGACAGAACGTCCTCGCGGTACATCAGGTGCTGGGTATTGACCATCATCGCCACGGCCATGATCTGACCGTTGATGCGGATCAGCTGGTTTGGCTTGAGGTTCTGACCGTATTTCTCGACCAGATCATCGAGGGGACGGATCGTGCCCGCGTTCAGCAAAGGCGTGATCGTGCCGTTGGACACGCCACCGAGGTGGTAAAGCGATGGGTTCGCCTCAAACGCCGCTGGCTGCTTGGTGCGGAATTCCTGATCCAGCTCGGCCTGGAAATTGCCGCACTCGGCCATGGCATCGGTCACTGCTTTCCAGGCTTCAAACCCGGCGGAGAGCATTTTGACCTCGGTCTCGTTCTCGTAGGAACACGCGGCAAATGCCGTGCTGCCCATCAAGGACACGACACCCGCGAGGAGGAACTTCTTGAACATGTGCAAACTCCCTGTTTTGCTTATTTTGGTGGGTGCATCTTGCAAGCCTGCACCCTGGTGAAACCCCGGTTTGCCGGGGATGGATTGGACCAATGGTCTCAGACGCGCTCGCCCGTGGACTGGTCGAAGATGTGGCAGATATCGGTCGGCACGGAAAAGCTGATCTCCTCCCCGATCTCCGCGCGGAAATCCTTTGGCGCCTTGACCGACACCAGTTGACCGCCCGCGCGCACCGCCAGCATAACCGCATCGCCCAACAGCTCGACCGTGTAGATCGGCGCGGTGATCTGGCCGGTCTGGCCCGCGGGCGTGACGGACGCATCCTCGGCGCGAAAGCCCAGCGTGACGGCACCGTCGGCGGCCTGCAAGCCTTCGATGCGCACATGTTTGCCCTCAAACGTGCCGTCTTTGATCGTGCCGTCCATCAGGTTCATCGCCGGAGAGCCGATAAAGCTTGCGACAAAGGTGTTGGCGGGGTTGTCGTAGATCTCGGTCGGGGTGCCGACCTGCTGCACGCGGCCCTGCTTCATCACCACGACCCGGTCGGCGAGCGTCATCGCCTCGATCTGGTCGTGCGTCACGTAGACGGTGGTGACCTTCAATTCGTGGGACAGGTTCTTGATCTGCGCACGGGTGGAGACTCGCAGTTTTGCGTCGAGGTTCGACAGCGGCTCGTCCATCAAAAACACATTGGGCTCGCGCACGATGGCACGGGCAAGGGCCACGCGCTGGCGCTGGCCGCCCGACAATTCCGCGGGCTTGCGGTGCAGGAAATCATCGAGCTCCACCATGGCAGAGGCGCGGCGCACCCGCTCGTCGTGGGTCGCGGGGTCGACCTTGCGCACCTTCAACGGAAAGCGGATGTTGTCGTAGACATTCATGTGCGGATAAAGGCCGTAGCTTTGGAAGACCATCGCCACATCGCGGTCCTTGGGGTCGAGATCATTGATGACGCGCCCGTCGATGGCGATCTCGCCCTCGGTCACGTCCTCAAGACCCGCAATCATCCGCATGGTCGTGGTTTTGCCGCAGCCCGAAGGACCCAGCAGCACCAGAAACTCCTCGTCGGCGATGGTGAGGTTGAAATTCTCAACTCCGACAAAATCGCCCCAACGCTTGTTCACGTTGCGCAGTTGGATCTCGGCCATATCTGTCCCCCGGTGCTTATCATCGTAGCGTAGGGGCGGGCCGCCGCATTTGGCAATGATTTTTTGCACACGTGTGCAAATAACCCATATCACCCCCCGGATACGCCTCATTTCAAGGCCTTTGCACATGCGGCTGTCGTTCTGCGTGTGACTGGTCGGCCCGACCATTGTCCGGTCCTCACGCGACTCACCCCTTGTCCTGCGCGGCGCCACGCCGCACGTTGCACCAGAACCGCTCGGAGCCTTCATGACCCACACCCCCGCCCCCACTGCCCGTTGGTCCGATGTGTTGACGCGCGCCAATGCAGCGCCGCTGGCGATCACCTGTCTGGCGGTCTTTCTGCACGCCGCCGACGGGCTGCTCACGGCGACGATGCTGCCCACGATCGTGGAGGATATCGGCGGGCTGCGGCTGATTTCATGGGTTGTCATGCTTTATGAGGTAGGGTCCATCGTGATGGGCGCGGCCTGCGGGCTGCTGATCGCCCGGCGCGGGCTGCGCGGTCCGATGACACTGGCGGCGATCGTGTTTGCGCTGGGGTGTCTGGTGTCAGGCGTGGCGTCGACAATGCCGGTGCTGCTGGCGGGCCGCGTGCTGCAGGGATTGGGCGGCGGCGGGCTGATGGCGATGGCCTTTGTGGCACTCACGCTGCTGTTTGCGCCGCATCTGCGCGCGCGCGTCATCGGCGCGCTGTCTACCGTCTGGGCGGCGAGCGCGTTTCTGGGCCCGCTCATCGGCGGCGCCTTTGTCGAGTTCGCGACCTGGCGCGCGGCGTTCTTCAGCTTTACCGCGGTCGCGTTGCTGCTCGCGTTGTGGCTCTGGACGCGCATCCCCGCCGATCTGGGCGGCGATGACGCGGGCGAGGCGCGCTTTCCCGTCACCCGCCTTGCCCTGCTGCTGGGGGCGATCATGATGATCGCCTACGGGGGCGAACATCTGTCGCCGGTCACCACACCGCTGCTGATCGCGGGCGGTATCGCGCTGCTGGCCGCCTTCCTGTGGCGCGACGCGCAGACGCCCGCGACCCGCCTGCTGCCGCGCTTTGACCCGCTGCTGCGCGACGGGGTGTCGGCGATCATGGCGATGATCTTTTTCTTCGCCGCGACGGGCATCGCGGTGGGCACCTTTGCCCCCTATTTCCTGACGGTGCTGCATGGGTTCAGCGCGCTCGCCGCCGGATCGCTCGTCGCACTTGAGGCGATCCTCTGGGCGACAACTGCCGCGCTGATCTCCGGCAGGCCCGAGCGGGAGGATGCGCGCAACATCGCCCTCGGCCTCAGCCTTGTGGGGCTGAGCATCGTGGGCTTCGC
Organism: Sulfitobacter albidus; assembly: GCF_018200035.1. Classification (NCBI taxonomy): domain Bacteria; kingdom Pseudomonadati; phylum Pseudomonadota; class Alphaproteobacteria; order Rhodobacterales; family Roseobacteraceae; genus Sulfitobacter; species Sulfitobacter albidus. The sequence goes on from NZ_CP073581.1 coordinate 2,217,171, forward strand.
GCTGTCAGTGGCCAGTGGTCCGATCTGGCTGATCGCGGCCTCGGCGGCGGCGCAGGGGATCGGATTTGGCGCGGCCTTCACGTTCATGCCGCGCATGGCCACGCGGCTGTGCCACCCGCAGGATCAGGCAGTCGTCGCCGCCGCCGTGCCCACGGTGCAGCGCACGGGCTACGCGGTCGGGGCCGCCTTCCTTGGCATCGTCGCGAATATGGCGGGACTAGCCGACGGTCAGCCCGAAGCGGCGGCGCGCTGGATCTTTATCGCCGGGCTGCCCTTTGTCGCCGTGGGGCTGTTGGCCGTGGTGCGCCTCTGGCCGCACCGTCACCTGGCCTGAGCCGCTGCATAAAGAAACCCGCGCACCGGATGGCGCGCGGGTCGGGTTCATAGAGCGGGACGCCGAAGCGTCAGCGGATCAAAAGAACGCCTGCAAACCGGTCTGGGCGCGGCCGAGGATCAGCGCGTGCACGTCATGCGTGCCCTCGTAGGTGTTCACCGTCTCAAGGTTCATCATGTGGCGGATCACCTGGAATTCACCGGAGATGCCGTTGCCACCGTGCATGTCACGGGCGTGGCGCGCGATATCCAGCGCCTTGCCGCAGTTGTTGCGCTTGACGATGCTGACCATCTCGGGTGCGGCGTTTGCCTCATCCATCAAACGGCCCACCTGCAGCGAAGCCTGTAGGCCCAGCGTGATCTCGGTCATCATATCGGCCAGCTTTTTCTGGAACAGCTGCGTTTGCGCCAGCGGCTTGTTGAACTGGTGACGGTCCAGTCCGTACTGGCGCGCGGCGTGCCAGCAGAACTCGGCCGAGCCCATCACGCCCCAGCTGATGCCGTAGCGTGCGCGATTGAGGCAACCGAACGGACCTTTCAGCCCCTGCACGTTTGGCAGCAACGCGTCCTCCCCCACTTCGACGTTGTCCATGACAATCTCGCCGGTGATCGAGGCGCGCAAGCTCAGCTTGTTGCCGACCTTCGGCGCGCTCAGACCCTTCATGCCTTTTTCGAGGATAAAGCCGCGGATCTTGCCGCCGTGCTCTTCGCTCTTGGCCCAGACAACGAACACATCCGCGATGGGCGCATTCGAGATCCACATTTTCGAGCCAGTGAGCTTATAGCCATTGGCCGTCTTGACCGCACGGGTTTTCATGCCCGCCGGGTCAGAGCCCGCATCGGGTTCGGTCAGGCCAAAGCAACCGATAAACTCACCGCTCGCCAGTTTGGGCAGATATTTCTTGCGCTGCGCTTCGGAGCCGTAGGCGTAGATCGGGTACATCACCAGCGACGACTGCACCGACATCATCGAGCGATAGCCGCTGTCGACCCGCTCCACTTCGCGCGCGACCAGCCCGTAGGACACATAAGAGCCGCCAAGCCCGCCGTATTCCTCGGGCACGGTCACGCCGAGCAGGCCCATTTCGCCCATTTCGCGGAAGATGCCCGCGTCGGTCTCTTCGTTCTCGTAGGCGCTGATGACGCGCGGCTGCAGCTTTTCCTGCGCGTAGGCGCGGGCGCTCTCCATGATCATGCGCTCGTCTTCGTGCAGCTGATCGTTTAGGCGCAGCGGGTCATCCCACTGGAAGGTGCCCAGATCGGGGGCGTCTTTTGCTTTGAGAATGGGGGCTTCGGCGTTCATGGCAGAATCCTTTCATGCGGAGGTTGCATTGGCTTGTAGGCACTATTGCACAACGGTGGCAAAGATTCTAACGATGGATAATCCTCAACCCATGAGAAAAACTCATACATGATCGCACCGCGTCGGTATCTGCCCTCTGTTTCCGCCCTTGTGGCGTTCGAGGCTTGCGCGCGGTTGGGATCGGCCACACGCGCGGCGACAGAGCTGTCGCTGACGCAATCCGCCATCAGCCGCCAGATCAAGGCGCTGGAGACGCAGCTGGGCGCGCAACTGATGTCACGGCAGGGCCGCCAGCTGGTGCTGACGCAGGCAGGAACGGAATACGTGCGCGAAGTGCGCGAGGTGCTGGGCCGATTGGCGCAAGCCTCGATCAACGCGGCGACGGAACGCCAATCGGGCGAGTTGACGCTGGCGATCCTGCCTGCGTTCGGGATGCATTGGCTGGCGCCGCGCCTATCGGATTTCTCTGCCGCGCACCCGGAGATCACGGTGAACCTGTCCACCCGGCTGCGCCCCTTCTCACTTGGGCCCTCGCCTTTTGACGCCGCGATCCACTTCGGCCACGAGGATTGGCCCGGCGTGCATTACTTGCCCTTGATGCCGGAAATCGTGGTGCCGGTCTGCGCCCCCGATCTGCCCGGCGCCCCGTTCGAGGACGCGGGCGCCCTGCTCTCCCATCCGCTGCTGCATCTTGAGACACGCCCGCGCGCCTGGGCGCGCTGGTTTGACGGCGTGGGCCACGGGGGCGAGCCGCCGCAGGGCATGGTGTTTGACCAATTCGCGACAATGGCGCAGGCGGCGGTGCATGGGCTGGGCATCGCCCTGCTGCCGACATTCGTGGCCGATCCCTACCTCAAGGGCGGACAGCTGACGCTCGCCTCCGACAAGACAAACGAGAGCATCGGCAGCTATTTTCTGGTCTGGCCCGACGACCGCCCGCCCCCCGCCGCGCTTGTCGCCTTTTGTGACTGGCTGCGCCCGCAGACACAGGATCGTTGAACGGTCATAAAATTGGTTAACGCCGGCCCCCGCGCCAAACTTCGGCCACAATCGCGCGCTAGTGACCCTTGCAGTGACCGGGTGGGGCCGACACGAGGAGCATACGATGCTTAAGACATTTCGCGCACGCGCGGCGGCCGCGGCCGCCCTTCTGACGTTCGCCGCCGCCCCGGTGAGCGCCGAAAGCTACCAGATCCTGCTGATGGACAACGCTTTCTTCCCCGAAACGACCTATGTCCAGGAAGGCGATACAGTCACCTTCGTCAACCTCTCTGGCAAACCCACTCGGGTGACGGCGCTCGACAAAAGCTGGGACACCGGCATGTTTAAGGACGGGATCGAAATCTCGATGCTGGTTAGCGACGAGATGAGCGTCGAATTCGTCGCCAAACAGCGCGGCAATGGCGGCGGCGCGGACACGGATCAGGTCGGTTACGGCACGGACGGCGACCTGACGAACGATAACGTTTTCGACGAGAATGCCGAAGCCGATGAAATCGACGTTTTTGTCGGCGCACTGACGTTTGACGCGCCCCCGGAAATCGGTCTCGACGGCTAAGCCAGGCGTTTAGGGCTCTGGCGGATCGAAGGGTTCGATCAATTCGGGGCCTTCCGCGCGGTTTGAATTCACAGCCCGGTCGACCCGGTGCCACTGCAACGTGTCCTCAGGCGCCGCCCGCATCAGCGGAGCGGCGCCTTTTCCGCGCTCGCCCAACCACAGGCCATAATCGTCACGCTCGACAATCACCGGCATGCGGTGGTGGATCGCGCGCATGGGTGCGTTCGCGGCGATGGTCAGGGCCGCAACCGTGCGCCTGCTATCGCCGGTCTCGGGGGTGCGCCACCCTTGCCAGATCCCCGCAAAGGCCAGCGGCGCGCCATCGCGGCGGGTGATGTACCACGGGTCGCGGTTACCATCCGCGTCCTTCGTCCATTCATAGAACCCGCTGGCGACGACCAGCACGCGGCGGTCGTGCACCGCACTGCGAAAGGAGGGTTTTTCCAGCACCGTCTCGGCGCGCGCGTTGATCAGCAGCGGGCCGTCGTTTGGCTTTTTGTACCACGGCGGAATAAGCCCCCATCGCATCGGCTCCAGCCGCCGGGCGCGGTCGGGGCCACCGGTGACCACGGCCACCTGCACCGTCGGGCAGATGTTGTAGTTGGGCGTGATCGGCAGATCATTGGCCGGGGCCGCGTCGAACACCTGCGCCATCGCATCAATAGGTACCGTGACAGCCATACGTCCACACATCGCGCATCCTCCTTGCCCGATGATAGGCGGTGTTGGCACAGGATCAATGCGCAGGATCCGGCTCGCTCCCGAACGCACCCCCGTGCGATGCAAGACCCACCCACGAAGGAGAGACCGAATGACCGACCTGCACTATACTCCCCTGCCCAGCGATATCGTCGCCGCCCTGCAAGCGGGCGTCCCCGACGCCTATGGCATCCCGGCTGAACGCGCCATTTCGGACGGCGACGGCAACCCCTGTCGCCACTGCCTGCACGACATTCCGGCGGGCGCGGGCATGTTGATCCTCGCGCATCGCCCCTTTGCGGGGCTGCACCCCTATGCGGAAACCGGGCCGATCTTTCTGTGCGCGGACGCGTGTACAGCATGGCACGGTCAGACGCCGCCACCAATCCTGAAGCCGGGCGAAACCTATCTCATCAAAGGCTACACGGCCGACGAACGCATTCGCTACGGCACCGGGCAGATCGTGCCCACACAGGATCTATCCAAGGCAGCGGCGGCGCTGCTGGCGCGGGACGAGATCGCCTTCGTCGATCTGCGCTCCGCACGCAACAACTGCTTTCAACTGCGGATCCGCCGGGCTTGAGCCACGAAAAAGCGCGCGCGGATCGCTCCGCGCGCGCTAAAGATTCCGTCGCGGGTCGGCTTACTTCACCGTGATACGACCGTCCGTATAGGGCGTGAAGGGCGCGTTTTCGGCCATGTAGTCCGCCAAAACTTCGGCCAGATCGGGGCCGAAATCATAGGCGTTCTGCGCGTCCTCGAACATCGCGTAGCCGTCACCGCCGTTGCGCACGTAGTTGTTGGACACCACGCCATAGAGCTTGTCCATCTCGATGGGCGCGCCGCCGACCATCACGTCGGAAATGCGGCTGCCCGCCTCGGCGCTGCCGTCAAACGCATAGGACATGCCCGCCACCTGCGGGAACCGCCCCGCGCCATCGGCCAGCTGGCTTACCCCGTTCTCAAGCGCCGCAACGAGCGTCTCGCCCGTCACCTGGAACGTCGCCAGCGTGTTCTGGAACGGCAGCACGGTCATCACCTCGCCCATCGTCACCTCGCCTGCGTCGATGGAGGCGCGGATACCACCGCCGTTCTGGATCGCAACCTCGATCCCCTGATCGGCAACCCGCGCCAGCATCGCATCCGCGATCAGCGATCCCATCGGGCATTCCTGCGCACGGCACACGCTGCGGTCGCCCTCAATCGCCTCGGATGTCTCGGCCACCACCTTGCTGCGCAGCTCTTCGAGCGGCTTTGCCAGTTCGGCCATGCGCGCCACCGCCGCCTCATCCTCGGCCACCGAGGCATCGAGGAGAATGGGCTCACCCGCCACCTCTGTGACGACACCGGCTTCGTCAAAGGTCACGTTCAGCTCCCCCAGATACTTGCTGTAGGCATAGGCCTGCACGATGGGCACATCACCGACCATCACCGGATAGCTGCCCGCCGCGCGGTCGTTGGTATTGCTCAAGAGCGTGTGCGAATGCCCGCCGATGATCAGATCCACATCCGTCAGCGCCTCGGCCAGTTCGCGGTCTTTCGACAGGCCCACGTGGGTCAGCAGGATGATCTTGTTCACCCCGTCACCGGTCAGCGCGTCGATCTCGCCCTGTGCGGCGTCCACCGCTGAGGAGAAGATGACGCTTGCGCCGGGCGACGATGTCTCGGGCGTGTCTTCGGCCAGCACGGACACGATGCCGATCCGCTCACCGCCGACCTCAAGCACGGTGGATTTGCCGATCTTGCCTGCCAGCGCGTTGTTCTGGCTCACGTCGATATTGGCCGACAGCACCGGGAACGACACCTTGTCGAGGAAGGGCGCGAACCCTTCGGGGCCATCGTCGAATTCGTGGTTGCCCACGGCCATCGCGTCATACTCAAGCTGGGTCATGAATTCCGCCGCTAGATCGCCGCCGTATTGCGTGTAGAACAGCGAGCCCTGGAACCAGTCGCCCGCGTCCAGCAGCAGCTGGTTCTCGCCGCCGCGCGCGCGCGCCTCGGCCACTGCGGTGATCATCCGCGCGATCCCGCCAAAGCATTCGCCGGCCGCGTTGTCCTCGGACGAACACGGGCCGTCGTATTTGCTGATCGGCTCGAACCGGTCGTGGAAGTCATTGGTGTGCAGGATGGTCAGCGTGTAATCCGCGCTCGCCATGCCGGCGGTCAGGCTCAGGGCGGCAGCGCCCAAAAGGAATCGTTTCATGGTTTGTCCCCTGTCGGTTGAATTTGGCCCTATCAGAGCGCGCCAGAGGCGTGCTGTCAAAACCTGCGTGACCTCCCCCTGCGTCACCGGCGCGCCCTTGACCAATTAACGGGCGCAAGGCATCACCACCCCCATGCATATCTACAAGATCTTCCGGGCCGACGAATGGCAGGCCCTGCGCGACGCGGGCGAAACCGCCGGCGCGCCCATCGACGTGGCCGACGGCTACGTGCATTTTTCGACCGCCGCACAGGCGGCTGAGACCGCGGCAAAGCATTTCTACGGGGCCGACGGGCTGTTCCTGCTGGCCGTCGATGCCGAGGCCTGCGGCACCGATCTGCGCTGGGAGGTGTCGCGCGGCGGGGCCGAATTTCCCCATCTCTACCGCGCGCTGCGGCTGTCGGATGTGATCTGGGCGCAGCCCCTGCCGCTGGTGGACGGTCAGCACCAATTCCCCCCCGGATTCGCGGAGGCAGGCGCATGAGCCATCACGTCGATCCCACCCGCGAACAGTTCGAGGCGTTCAAGGCGCTGCCCCGCGACACCCCCATCAACATGGTCAACCTCGTGCAATTCCGCGATCTGGCGAATTACCCTGGCGATCATGTGCTGGCCCGCGACGGTCTGACCGGCGCGCAGGCCTACGCGCAGTACGGCAACCACACCGCCCCGATCCTGAAGAAAGTCGGCGGTGCGGTCATCTGGCGCGGCAGTTTCGACGCCACGCTAATTGGCGCGCAGGATGAGGCGTGGGACGCGATGTTCATCGTGCGCTACCCCGGTGCAAACGCCTTCCTCGCCATGGTCACGGACCCTGAGTACCAAAAACACGTCGTCCACCGTCAGGCCGCCGTGCTGACCTCACGGCTGATCCGCGCCACGCCGTCGGACGCGCAGGACCGTTTCGCATGAACGCGCTGATCGAGGGGCTGGGCCTGAGCGTGCTGCGCCGCATCGATCCGGAGGCCGCGCATGGCCTCGCGATCCGCGCCTTGCAGGCGGGGCTTGCGCCCAAGCCGGGGCCGGTGACCTCGGACCGGCTGCGCACTACTGTCGCCGGGATCGACATGCCAAATCCCATCGGCCTTGCCGCCGGGTTCGACAAGAACGCGACCGCGCTCAAAGGATTGCAACTGGGCGGTTTCGGCTTTCTTGAGGTCGGCGCCGCCACCCCGCGCGCCCAGCCCGGCAACCCCAAACCGCGCCTGTTTCGGCTGACCGAGGATGCCGCCGCGATCAACCGCTTTGGCTTTAACAACGACGGAGTGGAGGCGATTGTCACCCGCCTTGCCGCCGCGCCGCGCGCGATCCCCATCGGCCTGAACCTTGGCGCCAACAAGGACAGCAGCGACCGCGCGGCGGATTTCGCCCGCGTCATGGCCGCCGCCCGCGATCACGTGGATTTTGCGACCGTCAATGTCTCGTCCCCCAACACCGAAAAGCTGCGCGATCTGCAGGGCAAGGCCGCGCTGTCGGCGCTGCTGGAGGGCGTGATGGCCGAGCGCGGCAGCACGCCCGTTTTCCTGAAAATCGCGCCCGATCTGACCTCGGCAGAGATTGCCGAAATCGCCGAGGTCGCCCAGAGTGCCGGCGTCGCCGCGATCATCGCCACGAACACGACGCTCAGCCGCGAGGGGGTGCAGTCGGCCCACCGCGATCAGGCGGGCGGGCTGTCGGGCGCGCCGCTGTTCGACCGCTCGACACAGGTGCTGGCCGAATTGGCGGGCCTTACGGAGGTGCCGCTGATCGGGGTGGGCGGTGTTTCCAGTGCGGAGCAGGCCTACGCCAAGATCTGCGCGGGAGCATCCGCCGTGCAGCTCTATACTGCGCTGGTCTACGGCGGGATGAGCCTTGTGCCGCGGATCGCCGAAGGGCTCGATCATCTGCTGGCGCGCGACGGGTTTGCCACGGTCGCGGATGCCGTGGGCAGCAGGCGCGCGGATTACGCCGCCGCGCGCTCCAACGCCGGATAACGCAATCCCAGCGTGACGCCCCGCGCGACAAAGGCAATCAGCATCGCCAGCCACAGCCCGTGATTGCCCAAGGGCGGCAGCAACAGCGCGACGGCCACCGCGTAGACGACAAACGACAGCGCCATCATGTTGCGCATGTCACGGCTCCGCGTCGCCCCCACGAAGATCCCGTCGAGCATGAAGGCCGCGCAGGCCACCAGCGGCAATACGGCAACGTACGGAAGATACAGCCTCGCCGCCGCGCGCACGTCTTCGTTGGTGCTCATCAAATCCACGATGACCCCGCCCGCCAACGCATAAGCCAGCGCCAGCACCCCGGCTGAGGCCATCCCCCAGCCAGATGCCAGCACCGCCGCGCGGCGCACCCGCGCGCGGTCGGCGGCCCCGAACGCGCGGCCCACCAGCGCCTCGGCGGTAAAGGCAAAGCCGTCCAGCGCAAAGCTCGCAATCATCAAAAATTGCAGCAGCACCTGATTGGCCGCCAGCGTCACGTCCCCCTGCCCCGCGCCAAAGAACATGAAGCTGACGAAGATCGCCTCCAGCAACAGCGAGCGTATGATGATGTCCGAATTCACCCGCATCATGCCCGCCCAGCGCGCGGCACTCATCACCACCGGCCAATCGCGCCAGGCCGCGCCCGCAAATACCGCGCGGCAAAACCACAGGCCCAGCGCCAGCCCGCTCCACTCCGCGATGGCCGTGGCCAGCGCCACGCCCTCGACACCCCAGCCAAGGCCCAGCACGAACCAGAAGTTCAGCACCACGTTCAGCCCGTTCATCCACAGCTGCAACACCAGCACCGCGCGCGTGCGCTCCTGCGCGATGAGCCAGCCGGTGATGCCGTAAAGGGCGATGGCCGCAGGCGCGGACCAGACCCGGAGCGCCATGTAGTCACGCGCCAGCGCCTCGACCTCTGCACTGGCGGGCGAGACCTGAAACGCCGCCCAGAAAAGCGCCGTTTGCGCCGCGATGATGACCACGCCCGCGCCCAGCCCGATCATCAGTGCGCGGCTCAATAGGGCGGCCACTTCGCCCGTGTCACCGCGCCCTTCGGCCTGCGCGGTCAGCCCCACCGTGCCCATGCGCAGAAAACCAAACACCCAATAGAACGCCGACAGGATCACCGCGCCGATGCCCACGGCGCCAATCGGCGCGGCAAGGCCCATCTGGCCGATCACGCCCGTATCCACCGCGCCCAGGATCGGCACCGTCGCATTCGACAGCACCACCGGCACCGCGATGTTGAGCACGCGGCGGTGGGTCAGCGGGCCGGTCGCGGCCTCACTCACGCGGGCGCGGCATCACAAAATGCCCCAGCCCCTGCGCGTAGGGGCGCGCGACATTGTCCTGCCAGCCGTCCACCTGCACCGAGGCATAACGCCGCCCGGCCCGCGTGATCCGCGCCCGCGCGTAGGCGTCGCGCGGCAGGCCTGTGCGCAGGTAATCCACGGTGAAATCCACCGTCTTGGGCAGGCGCGGCAGCTCTTCGGGCGCCTTGCCCTCAAGGTCCAGCTTGCCCGCTTCCAGATCGTCCCACAGGTAGTGCCAATTGAGCGCCATCACCGCCGTGACCTCCAGAAACGCCGCCGTGGCCCCGCCGTGCAGGGCGGGCAGGATCGGATTGCCGATCAGTTCGGGCTTGAACGGCAGGATCGCGGTGATCTCATCCCCGCGCCGCTCGAATGCGATGCCGAGGAAGCGGATGTAGGGCACCGTGCCCACCAAGGCGGCGAGCGCCGCGTCGCGCCGTTGCTTGACCACCTGTACGGGTTCGGGACGCGACCGGCTCACGCGCGTTTCTCCACCGTAAAGGCGCCGGTGGCGGTGGCGACGGGGTTGTCCTCATCCTCGTCCGTGGCGACCGCGCGCACAAAGGCGACAGAGCGGGTCAGGTGATAGCAATGCGCCCGCGTGATGATCGCCTGTCCGGGGGTTGCGGGGCGCATGTAGTCGATGCGCAGATCGATCGTCGCCGTGCCCGCGCGGTTGTCGGGGTGGCACATCACCGCCGCGCCGCAGCAGGTGTCCATCAGCGCCGATACCGCGCCGCCGTGGATCACACCGGTCACCGGATCGCCCACCAGTTCGGGCTTGTAGGGCATCCGGATGGCCGCACGACCCTGCCCCATTTCCTGCGGCTCCATCCCCAGCATGACCGAATGGGGCAACGCCTCGATGAATTGACGGGCGAGGGCTGTCTTGTCTGACATGCTGTTTTATCCTGCGAAATTGGGCGGTCGTGGCGCCCGTCTTTTACAACTCACAGGCGCACAAAGAGCAAGAGGGGGCGTTGCACTTGGCCCCCTCTTGCCCTTAGCTTGTCCGGCAGGGAGGAGCGATGCCATGACGACAGACGACCGTCTGACATTCAAGGAGATGTGCGCCAAGTTCGACGTGACGCCGCGGACCCTGCGATACTACGAATATATCGAGCTGCTCTCGCCCGACCGCGAGGGGCGCGCACGGTTCTACGGCCCGCGCGAAAGCGCGCGGATGGAGCTGATCCTGCGCGGGCGCACCTTCGGCTTTGCGCTGGAGGAAATACGCCAGTGGCTGATGATCTACGAGCATGAAGGCACCGAAGCGCAGATGCGCGCCTGGGTCGACATGGCCACCCGCCAGCTTGGCGAACTGGCGACCAAGCGCCGCGAGCTTGACGAGGCGATGACCGAGCTGACCCGCCTGCGCGACGAGACCGAGAAAGAATTGGCCGCAAAGACCTGACAGCCGAGCGCGCGGTCAGTTGACGCGGTCGCGCCCCTCGATGACATTCGCCAGACGTTCCAGTTCCGCAGACAGGATAATCAGTTGCGAGACGACCTCATTGGGTTGCACACCCGCAATGGCATAGGCGCCCGCGCCGACATCCTCGGCGGCGGCGCGCAGGCGGTCCATCACCTGCCGCTCAACGTCCGAGAGGGATTTGCGCGGATGGCTATAGAAGCCGTATTCTTCGGATTTCCGATCGGTCATTTGCGGGCTCCTGCGATTCTCGCCCGATCCTGATACATCTTTTGCGGGTGCTGATCCGTCACGTACCTGCGTGACACGCCGCGCGCCGCGCGCGGGGTCAGACGACCACCAGCCCCGATCCAACCCCCCGGATGGCTGCGGTCGTGCGGTCGTTCACACCCAGTTTTTCGTACAGCCGCCGCAGCAATGTATCGACAGTATGGCGGGAAATCCCCAAAATCTCCGCGATGACACTATTGCTTTTGCCCTGTGCAATCCATTCGAGCACTTCGCGCTCGCGTTTGGTCAACGGATCAAAAGAGGCCTGCCGCCACTCCGTCAACTCGCAGTATTTCAGATGGCAGATCTGCACGGCGCATTGCAGCTCGAAAATCTGTGTGTCGCTCAAATCCGGGGCCGGTCCGCCGAAGCCAAGCCCGACATAGGCGTTGCGCATCCCCGGCCCATAGGCGCACATCGCCAGCCCGTCTCCCAGCCCGCTGCTGCTCAGCTCTTGCAGATAGGCAAGCTGCGCCGGGGTCAGCGCCTCGAGATCGGCGGCTCTGGACCACAGGAACGGGCGCCCCACGCGGGCCGCAAGCTGCGGGATCGGGTCAACTTTCGACAGGTTGTCACCGATGTAATGACAGACCCAATCCTGCGGAAATCCGTCGGCGACGATACCCAGATGGTCCGACCCGGGCCGCTGCGCATCATTGCTGTGGTAGCTCACCATCTTGATACCCTGAGCGTGCAGATAGGTCAGCGCCGCCTGCCAAAGCACGCTGACGCGCGTACAGCCCTGGCACTGCGCCACGAAGAACGCAAAAGATCCCGATGTCTCCATTTCTACAGCCTAGCATCCCCGCCCAATCTGGCAAAGCGGCGAAAAACGGCGCAGTTCACCGGCGCAAAAGTGCATAAAATCGCCACCGCCATCGGTGCCGGACGCCTTTGACTTCACAAATGACACAAGTTGACGTTACGTCCCTCAAGGTAACTCTGGAACGTGACGTTAGGTCTTACTACGTCAACGTCATCGAATAGGATACACCAGCCCGCAGAGCGCCCCTGCCACCGGGCCCAGATGAGACGAGACACCGTGATGAGTACCGACACACTGACGATCCGGGAGATGTGCGACACCTATGATGTCACGCCGCGCACCCTGCGATTCTATGAGGCCAAGGAACTGCTGTTTCCCCAGCGCATCGGCCAGAAGCGCCTGTTTACCAAACGCGACCGCGCCCGGCTCAAGCTGATCCTGCGCGGCAAGCGCTTTGGCTTCTCGCTCGAAGAGATCCGCCAGCTGCTCGATCTTTACTACAAGGGCGACGGCCAGTTGAGCCAGCTTGAGAAAAGCTATGAGCTGGCGTGCAAGCGCCTCGACGATCTGCTGGCCCAGCGCGACGAGCTGGAAGGCGCGATCACCGATCTGCGCGACCAGCTGAAATGGGGCGAGCGCATGATCGCTTCGCTCCGCCAACCCCGCAAAGCGGGCTGAAGAATTCTCGGCACGGTCCGGACCGCGGGCCGCGCCACCCAACACGCCTTTAGGGAGAAACCAAATGCCAACGTACACAGCCCCCACAAAAGACATGCAGTTCGTCCTTCATGACGTGCTGAAAGTCACCGAAGCCAAGATCCCCGGCTACGAGGATCTTGAGCCCGATTTCACCTCCGCCATCCTCGAAGAAGCGGGCAAGCTGACCTCCGAAGTGCTCGCGCCCCTGAACGCCGTTGGCGACAAGGAAGGCTGCCGTCTGGAGAATGGCGTCGTCTACACGCCCACCGGTTTCAAGGCCGCGTTCGATCAGGTCCGCGAAGGCGGCTGGACCGGCCTCGACATGCCCGAGCAATATGGCGGTCAGGGCATGCCCTACGTCATGGGCACCGCCGTGGGCGAGATGTTCTCGGCCGCGAACCAGGCGTTCACCATGTATCAGGGCCTGACCCATGGTGCGGCCTCCGCGATCCTGGCCCACGGTACCGACGCGCAAAAAGACACCTACCTGCCCAAGATGACGTCCTGCGAATGGACCGGCACGATGAACCTGACGGAGCCCCACTGCGGCACCGATCTGGGCCTGATGCGCACCAAGGCGGCCCCGCAGGACGACGGCAGCTACAAGATCACCGGGCAGAAAATCTTCATCTCCTCGGGTGAGCACGACATGGCCGACAACATCATCCATCTGGTGCTGGCCAAGATCGAAGGCGGCCCCGAAGGCATCAAGGGTGTGTCGCTCTTCATCGTGCCCAAGTTCATCGTGAACGAGGATGGCAGCCTTGGCGCGCGCAACGGCGTCTCCGTCGGCTCGATCGAAGAGAAGATGGGCATCCACGGCAACTCCACCTGCGTAATGAACTACGACGACGCGACGGGCTATCTGCTCGGGACCGAGCACAAGGGCATGCGCGCGATGTTCACCATGATGAACGAAGCCCGCCTTGGCGTCGGCATGCAGGGTCTGGCACAGGCCGATGTGGCCTATCAGAACGCGCTGGCCTACGCCCACGACCGGCTTCAGGGCCGCGCCGTGACCGGGTCCGAGCATCCCGACAAACCCGCCGATCCGCTGATCGTGCACCCCGATATCCGCCGCTCGCTGATGGATCAGAAAAGCTTTGCTGAGGGCGCGCGCGCGTTTATCCTCTGGGGGGCCACGATGATCGACGCGGCCCACCGCTCCGAGGACAAGGATGCCGACGGCCTCGTGTCGCTGCTGACGCCCGTGATCAAGGGCTTCCTGACCGACGTCGGCTACGACATGACCGTCAAGGCGCAGCAGGTCTACGGTGGCCACGGCTACATCGAGGAATGGGGCATGTCGCAGTTCACCCGCGACGCGCGCATCGCGATGATCTACGAGGGCGCCAACGGCGTTCAGGCGCTGGATCTGGTGGGCCGCAAGCTGGCGCAGGACGGCGGCAAGCACGTGATGGCCTTCTTCGACCTGGTGAAATCCTTCTGCAAGGACAACGCCGATCTGAACGAGGAGTACGCACGTGATTTCATCGAGCCGCTGAAAGCAGCGTCGAAGGATCTGCAGGCGGCGGGGATGTATTTCATGCAGAACGGCATGAAAAACCCCAACAACGCGCTCGCGGGCTCCAACGACTTCATGCACATGTTCGGCCACGTCTGCCTTGGCCTGATGTGGGCGATGATGGGCAAGGCCTCGACCGAGGCGCTGGCGAACGGCACCTCCGACGCCACGTTCCACGAGACAAAACTGGCGACAGGCCGCTACTATATGGCACGCCAACTGCCCGCCACAGCGCTGCACCTCACACGCATCCAGTCCGGTGCCGACACTGTGATGGCGCTGGACGCGGCGAACTTCTAAACTGGCCTCGGGGCGGGTATATCCTCCCGCCCCTGCCCTGCCGGAGAGACAATGCCAAAACGCTTTCGCCTGACCCGCCGCTTTCCCGTCGCCATGACGGAAGACGGCTACCGCCGCCTCAAGAAATTCGCGGCCGACGCGGGGTTGGACGAGGGCGAAGCCTTGTCGTTTCTCTTTGAGAACTTCAATTCCGTGATGAACGAAGAAAACCTGACCGCACGGCTCAGGCTCTTCAACGCCGAAATCGACGACCGTAAACGCTAGGGGGTAGCCAGCCGTGAGAGATTTCGCACCAACGACGTCGACATGGATGACAGACGAGCACCGGATGCTCGCCGACATGACGGCGAATTTCATCAACACCGAATGGGCCCCGCGGTTCGAGAAGTGGCGCAAACAGTCCGAAATGGACCGCGGCACTTGGAATGAGGCGGCAGAGCTGGGCCTGCTCTGCCCTTCAATCCCCGAGGAATACGGCGGCACGGGCGGTGATTTTGGCCATGAGGCCGCGATCCTGATCGAGGCCGCACGCGCCAATCTCGCCAGCTGGGGCGTGGGCATTCACTCCGGGATCGTGGCGCATTACGTGCTGGCCTACGGGACCGAAGAGCAAAAACAGCGCTGGCTGCCCCGGATGATCTCGGGGGAGATGGTCGGCGCGCTGGCGATGACCGAACCCTCCACCGGGTCGGACGTGCAGGCGATTAAAACCCGGGCACTGCGCGATGGCAACGCCTACCGTCTGTCGGGCCAAAAGACGTTCATCACGAACGGCCAGCACGCCGAGTTGATCATCGTCGCCGCCAAAACCGACCCGAAAGAGGGCGCCAAGGGCGTGAGCCTCGTGGTGCTCGAGACCGAGGGGGCGGCGGGCTTCCAGCGTGGTCGCAACCTCGAGAAAATCGGCAAACACGCCTCCGACACGTCTGAGCTGTTCTTTGACAACGTCGAAATCCCGCCAGAAAATATCCTGGGCGGCGAAGAAGGGCGCGGTTTTTACCAGATGATGCAGCAGCTTCCCCAAGAACGCCTTATCATCGCTTGCGAAGCGGTGGGCGCCATGGAAGGCGCTGTGGCGCGCACGATCGCCTACTGCCAGGAACGCGAAGCCTTCGGCGGCCCGCTCACCCAATTCCAGAATACCCGCTTTCAACTGGCCGAATGCAAGACGAAAACCGTCGTGGCGCGCGCGTTCCTTGACCAATGCATCGCGGAGCATCTGCGCGGTGAGCTTACCGTTGATCGTGCGGCGATGGCGAAATACTGGCTCACGGACACCCAAGGAGAGGTTCTCGACGCCTGCCTACAATTGCACGGCGGTTACGGCTTCATGCAGGAATATGCCATCGGCGAGATGTGGACAGACGCCCGGGTGCAGCGCATCTACGGCGGCACCAATGAGATCATGAAGGAGCTGATTGCGCGCAATCTCTGATCGCGAGATCGCGGATAGGTCGGGATTTTAGGTATTTGGAAAAGGGTGCAGGGGCAAAGCCGCACGCCCTTTCTCGCACCGCCCCCCTGCCTGCACCCTTTCAAAAATACCTAAAGCACGCCATCGGCGCGCGCGACGCCAACCATCGGGAGACAACCATGACGATCAAATTGCATTGCTTCGGCGAAAGCGGCCATTCCTACAAAGCCGCACTTGCCCTCGAGCTTTCCGGCCTCGATTGGGAGCCTGTAAAGATCGATTTCTTTGGTGGCGAAGGCCGTACGGCGCAATTTCGCGAGGGGCTCAACGTCATGGGTGAGGCGCCCGTGATGATCGACGGCGCCGTCAAACTGACGCAATCTGGTGTGATCCAGGATTATATCTCGGAGAAATCCGGCAAGTTCGGCGGGTGTGATGCAGCTGAGCGCCGGGAAATCCTGCGCTGGATCCTGTGGGACAATCACAAACTCAGCTCAATGGCCGGTGTGACCCGCTTCCTGATGAACTTCCTGCCGGAGGACAAGCAACCCAAAGAGGTGATCGCGTTCAATCAGGGGCGCCTTGCTGGCACCTATGCCGTGCTGGATGCGCATCTTGCGGGGCGTGACTGGATCGTCGGCGATGGCATCACAAACGCCGATCTGACCTGTTGCGGGTATCTCTACTACCCCGAACCTTTCGGCTTTGACCGCCGCGAATTTCCCAACATCGACGCGTGGCTCACGCGTTTGTCCGACACACCGGGGTGGAAAGCCCCCTATGACCTGATGCCCGGCTCCCCTGCGGACCGGGCCTGAAACAGACCAACGGAGTATTCCCATGACCGAAGCCTATATCTACGACGCGCTGCGCACCCCGCGCGGCAAGGGCCGCAAGGACGGTGCACTGCACGAAGTGACCGCGCTGCGCCTGTCGGCACTGACGCTCAACGCGCTCAAGGAGCGCAACAACCTCGAAGGGCACGCCGTCGAGGACGTGATCTGGGGCAATGTCACGCAAGTGATGGAACAGGGTGGCTGTCTGGCGCGCTCCGCCGTTTTGGCCTCTGATCTGGATGAGCGGATCCCCGGTCTTGCCATCAACCGCTTCTGTGCCTCGGGCATGGAGGCCGTGAACCTGGCCGCCAATCAGGTCAAGGGCGGTGCCGGCATGGCCTATATCGCCGGCGGCGTCGAAATGATGGGCCGCGTGGCGATGGGCAGCGACGGGGCGGCAATCGCCGCAGATCCCTCCATAGCGATGGAGCAGTATTTCGTCCCCAAGGCATCTCCGCCGACATCATCGCGACCGAATACGGTTTCACCCGCGACGAGGCCGACCAGCTTGCCGTTGCCTCCCAGCAGCGCGCGCAACGGGCCTGGGACGAGGGGCGTTTTGCCAAATCCGTCATCACCGTGCGCGATCAGAACGGTCTCGATATCCTCAGCCACGACGAGTACATGCGCCCGCAGACCGACATGCAGTCATTGGGCTCGCTGAACCCCGCGTTCCAGCAGATGGGCGAGGTCATGCCGGGCTTCGACAAGGTCGCGCTGCTGAAGTACCCGCATCTGGAAAAGATCAACCACATCCACCATGCGGGCAACTCCAGCGGCATCGTCGACGGCTCCGCCGCCGTGCTCATCGGCAACAAGGAGTTCGGCGAGAAATACGGGCTCAAACCCCGCGCGCGCATCCGCTCGACCGCCAAGATCGGGACCGACCCCACGATCATGCTGACCGGCCCCGTGCCCGTCACCGAAAAGATCCTTGCCGACAGCGGCATGACCATCGGCGACATCGACCTTTTCGAGGTCAACGAGGCCTTTGCCTCCGTCGTGATGCGGTTCATGCAGGCGTTCGACGTCGATCACGACAAGGTCAACGTCAACGGCGGCTCCATCGCGATGGGCCACCCGCTGGGGGCCACCGGGGCGATCATCATCGGCACGCTGCTCGATGAGTTGGAGCGCGCGGACAAGGAAGTCGGCCTTGCCACGCTGTGCATCGCCTCGGGCATGGGAGCGGCCACCATCATCGAGCGGGTGTAGAGCGCGTGCGGCAGGTGAACGGAAAAACGGCGAGAGAGATTTCGCAATCCTTGCTCGAGTTGACGGCGCAAGCCCTGCTCGGCAATGATTTCCACGCTTTCGAGCCGCATTTTCACCTGCCCCACCGGATCGAGACCGCCGAGAGCAAACGGACCCTGCGCACCCGCGATGACCTGCTCGCCGTCTTTGTGCAGGTTGCTGCGGATTACAAGCGCCGGGGGTGACCACGTTGGTACGCATCACCGAGGTCGCGGAATTCCGCAGCGACACGCGGATCGAAGCGACCCACATGACGCATATGATGGCGGGGGATCTGCGGGTGAACGACCCGTTCCCGAACTTCTCGGTGCTTGAATTCATCTCCGGCCGTTGGCGGATCGCGTCGAGCCAATACGCCGTCGATGCCCGCAGCCACGTGGACCGGGCCATCAACATGTTGCCGCGATGAACGATGCCTTCGGAGGAACAGAGCAAGCCATGGCGATCTATCAGGACCTGCTGGACCGCATTTCGGACAGCTACAAGCGCCGCGATTTCAGCGCCTTCGCGCAGATGGTTGCGGTGCCGCATGCGGTGCGCAGCTTTGGTCCGACCGCCTGGATCGAGGATCGTACGCAGCTGCGCGCATTGTTCGACGATATCTGCACCCATCAGGCGGCCAACGCCATCACCGACTACGACAGGCACTGTCTGGCCGCACGCTTCACCGCCGAGGATACGATCGACGGCACGCATGAGACACGGATGCTGCGGGGCGCGCAGATCGCGCAGGACCCCTATCCGGTGCGCTCTGTCCTGCGCCGGATCAACGGGGTCTGGTGGGTGACCGAATCCGACAACGCAATCGAGCCCGACGCAGGGTTGGGGGCGGTCCTGAGCCGCCGCGCCACCCCGCAAAATCAAGAGTAACGGTGCGCCCGCGCACCCCAAGCGACACGCAAACAAGGGATCAACAATGACCGATTTCACCATGAGCACCGATGCCGAGGGCATCGCCACCATCGTCTGGGACGTCGAAGACAAATCGATGAACGTGATGAGTATCAACGGCCTCGAAGAGCTGGACGCGCTGACCGATCAGGCGCTGGCCGATGACGCCGTCAAGGGCATCATCATCACCTCCGGCAAGGACGGATCCTTTGCCGGTGGGATGGACCTGAACCTGCTGGCCAAGATGAAGGCGGATGCGGGCGATGATCCGGCCAAGGGGCTCTTCGAGGGCACGATGAAGATGCACGCGCTGCTGCGCAAGATCGAGCGGGCGGGCATGGATCCAAAGACCAACAAGGGCGGCAAACCCGTCGCAGCCGTGCTGCCCGGCACCGCCGCGGGCATCGGGCTTGAATTGCCGCTGGCGACGCACCGCACCTTTGTCGCCGACAACCCCAAGGCCCGCATCGGCCTGCCCGAAATTCAGGTCGGCATCTTCCCCGGCGCCGGCGGCACCACGCGTCTGGTGCGCAAGCTGGGCGCGATGGCCGCCTCCCCGCTGCTGCTGGAGGGCAAAATGCTCGCCCCCGCCGCCGCGCAAAAGGCAGGGATCATCGACGAGGTCAGCGCCGATCCGATGGCCGACGCCCGCGCGTGGGTGCTGTCGGCCAAGGATGCCGATATCCTCAAGCCATGGGATGCGAAGGGCTATAAAATGCCCGGCGGCGCGCCCTACCACCCCGCCGGTTTCATGACCTTCGTGGGCGCCTCTGCCATGGTCAACGGCAAGACCAAAGGCGTCTACCCGGCGGCCAAGGCGCTGCTAAGCGCGGTCTACGAGGGCGCGCTTGTGCCCTTCGACACCGCGCTGAAGATCGAGGCGCGCTGGTTCACCTCTGTCTTGATGAACCCCAGCTCTTCGGCCATGATCCGCTCGCTCTTCCTCAACAAGGAAGCGCTGGAAAAAGGCGCCGTGCGTCCCGAAGGCATCCCCGACCAGCGGGTCAAGAAATTGGGCGTGCTGGGTGCGGGCATGATGGGTGCGGGCATCGCGCTTGTGTCCGCGCAGGCGGGCATCGAGGTCGTGCTGGTCGACCGCGATCAGGAAGCCGCCGATCGCGGCAAGGCGTATTCCGAGGCGTTCATGGACAAGGGCATCGCCCGCAAGAAAGCCACGCCGGAGAAGAAGGAGGCGCTGCTGTCGCTCATCACTGCGACGCCCGATCTGGAACACCTCAAAGGCTGCGATCTGATCATCGAAGCGGTGTTCGAGGATACCGCCGTCAAGGCCGAGATGACCAAGAAGGTCGAAGCCGTGATCCCCGAGGACTGCATCTTTGCCTCCAATACCTCGACCCTGCCGATCACCGAACTGGCAAAGGCGTCGAGCCGTCCCGATCAGTTCATCGGCATCCACTTCTTCTCGCCCGTCGAGCGGATGCTGCTGGTCGAGATCATCAAGGGTGACGGCACCGGCGACCGCGCCGTGGCCAAGGCGCTCGATTACGTGCGCCAGATCCGCAAGACGCCAATCGTGGTGAACGACGCGCGGTTCTTCTACGCCAACCGCTGCATCATCCCCTACGGCGGTGAAGCGAACCGCATGATCACCGAAGGGGTTGCGCCGTGGTACATCGACAACGCGGCGCAAATGCTGGGCTTCCCCGTGGGGCCGGTGCAGCTGGGCGATGAGACCTCGGTGGATCTGGCGACAAAGATCATGCGTGCCACCAAGGCGGCGATGGGCAACGCCTATCCGGCCTCCGAGGCCGACAACCTCATCGTCTGGCTCGAAGAGCAGGGCCGTCTGGGTCGCAAGACCAAGGCGGGCTATTTCGACTACGACGAGAAAGGCAAACGTCTGGGCTATTGGAAAGGCATGCAGGACAAGTACCCGCTGGCCGAAGAACAGCCCCCGCTGCAGGACGTGCAGGACCGGCTGATGTTCGTGCAGGTGCTGGAGGCCGTGCGCGCGCTGGAGGAAGGTGTGCTGATGGACATCCGCGAGGGCGACGTGGGCGCGATCCTCGGCTGGGGGTTTGCGCCATGGTCGGGCGGGCCCCTCTCATGGCTCGACATGATCGGCACGCCCTACGCGGCAGAGCGGTGTGACCAGCTCGAAGCGCAGTTTGGCGAGCGGTTCAAATGCCCCGACCTGCTGCGCGAAATGGCCGAGAAGAACCAGACATTCTACGGCCGCTTCGGGCCAGAGGCCTCCGCCGCCGCCTGATGCACATCCCCAAGGGGCGCTCTCGGGCGCTCCTTTTTCTATCCGCACCGGCGCAAAGTTTGCCCGCAAACTTTGGCCCCAAAATTTCCCCGAAATTTTGCCCGCGCTAGAGCGAGAGGAAGAGCTGGAATAGCAGACCGCTGACCAGCGATCCCGTCAGCGCAATCGCGATATAGAGCGCGAACACCTCGCGTTTGACCAAGGCCCAGACCGTAATCGCCGCAGGCAGTGACGTCACGCCGCCCGCCACCAGAAACGCGAGCCCCGCGCCCGGCGCCATGCCCTGCCCGATCAGACCGCCCACCAGCGGCAGCGCCGCATAGCCGTTGAGGTAGGCAGGCACGCCCACCAGTGTGGCGATCCCGATGGGGGCCAGCCCCTCACCGCCCAGGGTTTGCGCGATCAGATCGGCGGGCACCCAGGCCAGCATCAGGCTTTCCAGCATGAAGGCCAGCGTCAGCCACTTGGCCAGAAACAGCGTCGTCTTGACCGCCTCCGCGCGAAATTTCCCCATCCGCGCCGGATCACGCCAGAACGCCCAGACCACCGGCTGCACCGTGCGCACCTTCGAGGCACCGCAGCCACCGTTGCCCACACCCGCGCGCAGCGGATCGCGCAATCCGCCCATGGCTCCGACCGCCAGCACCACAAGCCCGCCAAAGACGCCCAGGCCCACACCGGCCAGCGTCTTGGCCAGCGCGAATTGTGTGCCCAGCACCCCGCTTGTCAGTACGAACATCGACGGATCCATCACCGGTGAGGCGAGCCAGAATGCCATCACCGCCGACAGTGGCACCCCCATCGCCAGAAGCGCCGCAATCAGCGGGATCACCCCACACGAGCAGAACGGCGACAGTCCGCCCGCCAGCGCCGCTACCGCGATCATCACCAAAGGCGCACCGGTGAACGCCCGCGCGATCAGCCCGTCCGCCCCGCTCGCGCCCGCGTAGGCGGCCACGGCAATCGAGACCAACAGAAACGGCGCGATGGAAATCAGGTTTGCGAGCGTAAAGCGGAGCGTCTCAATTCCCTGTGCGGGCACGACCATTAGCAACGCAAGCGCCAAAGCGGCGCAAAACAGCCAGACCCGCTCGCACTGCCACAGATGCAGTGCGCGGGCGTTCAGTGCCGGGGGGGCAGATCAGTCATTGTTCCTGCCTCTCATGCGGCATCGTCGGTCACGACCGACACGCCCTTGCAGCATTCCGCACTCAGAAACGACAGGGTCCGCGCCATCGCGTCAAAATCCACGCGGTTGAAAATCTGCCGCCCCTGCCGGACCTGTACGACCAGCCCGGCATCGCGCAGCGTGCCCAGATGATGGGCCAGCGTTGAGGGCGCGAGGCCCAGATGCGCCCCGATCTCACCCACCGCCAACCCATCCGGCCCCGCACGGACCAACAGACGAAAGACCGACAGGCGGCTGTCATGACCCAGGGCCGCAAGGGCGGTAGCGGAGTGCTGATGTATATCCATACACTCTTATAAAACTAGTTTTATAGTTTTGTCGAGCGGATAAGAAAGCCGCCCCATCAGGAGCGACCCTCACCACGCAGACCCGCGCCCGGTCAGACGCCCATGGCCTGCGCGGCAAATTGATCCTCGATTGCGATGAAATCCGCCAGATCCTCCGCCGCCTCACCGTCCAGAACGACATATCGCGCATCTGCCCCGCCTTCCAGAAATCGGTCCAGCGTGCACAGATCCTGCGGGCAATGGATCAGCGCACCGCCCTCGGCATAGATCACCTCATCGGCGGCAAAGTAGATCGCGATCAATTCAACCCGGTGCATCGGGCGGCGCCGCGCGATGCCGCGCACCCCCACCAGCGCACGCGCCGTCAGTACCGCAAAAGGATCGCCCTGCGCGTCCGTCACCGCATCACTTTCCACCATCACCCCCTGATCGGGCAGCAGCGTCAACTCTTCGCGGTTGCCCAGCGCGCCCGCCGGCACCACCACCGGCCACAGGCCTTCGGCGGTGTCGGGCGCGTCAAGCCACAGATGCGCGCGGCGGATCTGCGCGATCGGCTGCATGCCGTGATCGAAGGTCAGCACCTTGTCGCCGACCGCCAGCGCCTCGATCGGGCGCCAGCCCAGATTGCTCGCAACCCGCGTGCCCGCCATCAAACCGTGACCGGGTGCAACCAATCCGCCGTCCCAGGCGCCGGTCATCTCCGCCGAACGGCGGGGGCTCTGCTGTGTTTTCCAATCCAGACCGAACATCTTATCCATCCCTCGTGCTGCCCCGTTTCGCCGGGCGCTTGTTGATGAAACCACTTGGGATGATTCTCACGGCAGCCAAGCGGTGAGGTTGGGGCAAAACCGGGGCATTGTCGCGATTTCGGGTGTTAATCGCGCGTTCGTG
Organism: Sulfitobacter albidus; assembly: GCF_018200035.1. NCBI lineage: Bacteria > Pseudomonadati > Pseudomonadota > Alphaproteobacteria > Rhodobacterales > Roseobacteraceae > Sulfitobacter > Sulfitobacter albidus. The sequence continues at coordinate 2,240,534 of NZ_CP073581.1, forward strand.
CCAGAATTCGAACACGAACGGCGACAATGATCCACCCAAAATCCCTCAGGACGGGAAATTTTGGGGGAAAATCGCCCCGGACGCGCCCCTTATCCGAATTGATAGCCAAAATCCGCGATATCGCGCGCGCAGGCCTTTGCGACGGCGGCGCGACTGCGCGCGGAATAGGCATTGCGCCACTCTCCTGCGCGCGCGCTGCGGTTGGCGTGCGGCACCTCAAGGGCGAAGCCCAGATGCGCCTCCAGCGGCGCGATATCCTCTGCCAGATGCTCCAGCCGGATGAACAGCCGCGCCCGCATCCGCCCGGCCCTGTCGGTGACGTAGGACGCGGCGGGCGCACGGGCGAAGCTCTCCAGCACCGATGGCGTGGTCACGAACGCCTCGAATGTCGTCGCCCGCGCCAGCGCCACCACGGGGTTGTCAAAGCTCTGCGCGCGCAGCCAGTGATAATAACTCACCATCCGGTCCCACGGATTGCGCACGAGGGTAAAGATGAACAGATCGTCCAGCTCATCGGGCCGCACCACGCCCTCCAGATCGGCAAGCGTCGAATGTTTCCACAGCCGCCCCGTCTCGGGCGTGGCGCGCACCTTGTGGCGGCGTGCGCGGGCCTTGGGCGTGTCGCCCAGCATCAGATCATCCTTGGCCGCCCGCGCCTCCAACGCCAGCGCCATCGAGGTGCCGCCGGTCTTGGGCGCGTGGATGAACAGATAGCGCCGCGCGCGCGACAGGATCACGGCGCCTCCTCCGGCAGCTTCACCGCGCGCACCGGCACCGGCGTGTCAGTACGCCTCGTGATCACCGCCCCCGCGCCCGCGATCAGCACCATGCCCAAGAGCGCCAGCGGCCCCACCGCCTGCCCCCACAGCACCCAGGCCCAAAAGCTCGCGAACACCAGCAGGGAGTATTCGAACACCGCCACGGTGCCCGCCTCCCCCAGCAGATAGCCGCGAAAGATCAACCCGATCCCGATGATCGAGCCCACCGCCTGCACCGCCGTCCAGAACAAAAGATGCGGCGTATTCGGCACCCAACCGCGCAGCACGAATCCCTCCGGCCCCGCCGGCCCGCCCGCCGGCAGGATCAGCAGACCGATCGCGCCGACCACCGTGAGCACCGCAAAGAACCCCGCCGTCAGCGCCACCGTTCCCTCGCGCGCGCACCACACGCGCGTCACGACGGCCCCGACGGCATAGAACACCGCCGCCAGCACCGGCAGAAAGGCCACCGGATCCAGCGCGCGCGGATCCGGCTGGATCACCAGCAAGGCCCCCACAAACCCCGCCAGCACCGCCGCAATGCGGATCACCCCCACCCGCGCGCCCAGAAACAGCACCGATATCAGCATCACGAACAACGGCGCGGTGAACAGCCCCGCCACCACCACACCGATCGGCAACACCGACAGGCAGCCGAAATAGATCAACATCGCCGTCGCCGTGAACAGGCTGCGCCCCAGCACCGCGCGCCAGCTTAGCGGGCGGATCACCCCCAGCCCCACGCCCGCGACGATCCCCAACAGCACCAGCGCCATCACGCCCCGCAGCATGTGGAATTGCCACAGCGATCCCGTCTCGGCGATCAGCGGCACAAAATTATCCGTGATCCCCAGCGCGAACATCCCCCCCAGAATCGACGCCGCCGCCACCCCCGGCCTCAAGGCTCCGTCACCCATGCCCGTCTCCCGCTTTCGCGATTGCAAATTCCTGCCCCCTGCATATCGTGCTGCGCAGCTTGCGCAACTTTTACCGGAGTGGATCGGATGGGCTGGATGAAAGACGAAACCGGGCTGGACCGCACACAGGCGAATTTCGTACCGCTCACGCCACTGTCGCATCTGATCCGCGCGGCGGATGTGTTTGCCAACCGCACGGCGGTCATCTACGGCGATCACCGCGTCAGCTACGCGCGCTACTTTGAACGCTGCACCCGACTTGCCTGCGCACTCGCCGACATGGGCGTGATCCCGGGAGAGGTCGTCGCCACGATCCTGCCTAATACCCCCGCGCAGGCCGAGGCGCACTTTGGCGTGCCCGCCTGCGGCGCCGTGCTCAACACAATCAACACGCGCCTCGATGTCGATACCGTCAGCTACATCTTCAGCCACGGCGAGGCAAAGGTGGTGCTGGTCGACACGCAGTTTCTCGATCTCGCCGAGGCCGCCATCGCCGCCATGGAAACCTCCGGCCCCACTATCATCGAAGTGCCCGACGCGCCCGCAGGCTTCCCCGCTACCGGGCGCCACCCCACCTATGAGGATACGCTTGCCGCGGCCGACCCGGCCTTTGACTGGATCTTGCCACAGGACGAATGGGAAAGCCTCGCGCTCAACTATACCTCCGGCACCACGGGTCGACCCAAGGGCGTCGTCTACCACCACCGCGGCGCCTATCTGATGACCATGGGCACGGTGATCAGCTGGCGCATGGTGCTGCACCCGATCTTCATGCAGATCGTGCCGCTGTTTCACTGCAACGGCTGGAACCACAGCTGGCTGATGCCGCTGATCGGCGGCACGCTGGTCTGCTGCCGCGACATCACGGCGGCCAACATCTTCGACGCCATCGCGGACGAGGGGGTGACCCACTTCGGCGGCGCCCCCATAGTGCTCAACATGCTGGTCAATGCCGATGCGTCCGAACGGCGCCCGGTCGATCACGCGGTCGAAGTCTTCACCGCAGGCGCCCCCCGGCCCCGCCACCCTGTCCAAGATCGAGGCGATGGGCTTCAACGTCACCCATGTCTACGGTCTGACGGAAACCTACGGCCACGTGACCGAATGCACCTGGCGCGAGGATGAGTGGGGCCAGCTTGACCAGAAAAACCGCGCCGCCGTGAAATCCCGCCAGGGCGTGGCCATGCCGATGATGGACCGTATCACCGTCACCGACACAGACCTCCGCGATGTCCCCCGCGACGCCAAAACCCAGGGCGAGATCATGATCCGCGGCAACTCGGTCATGAAGGGCTACTACAAAAACCCCACCGCCACCGCCGAGGCCTTTGCGGGCGGCTACTTTCATTCGGGCGACATTGCGGTGCAGCATCCCGACGGCTACATCCAGATCGCCGACCGCGCCAAGGACATCATCATCTCGGGCGGCGAAAACATTTCCTCGGTCGAGGTCGAAGGCACGCTGATGGCCCATGACGCGGTGATGCTGGCCGCCGTGGTCGCCAAACCAGACGACAAATGGGGCGAAGTCCCCTGCGCCTTTGTCGAACTCAAACCCGGCGCGCAGCCCACCGAAGCCGAAATGATCGCCTTCGCCCGCCAAACCCTCGCAGGGTTCAAAGCACCCAAACGCGTGATCTTTCAGGAGCTTCCGAAAACCTCCACGGGTAAAATCCAGAAATTCGAACTCCGCCGCATCGCACAATCCCTCTGAAAGAAAGCCACCCCACCCCTGCACCCTTTCAAAAATACCTAATTCCCACCGAGCCTCCACGCCCATCCCTCTCGACCGCGCATCGGAATTTTCCAAAAATTCCGGCCGATTTTTTCGCAAAAAATCGATCCTCCCGGCGGGGTCACGCCCCATTGCCCCGCTCTGCCGCTCTGCTATCCTGCGGGCAACAAAAACGAGCCGAGCAGCCGAACCCGTGACCGCCCTGACCAGATACGCCCGCCTTGAGGCCACCGGCCTGTGGCGCCCCGACACGGGCGCGCAGCGGCAAGAGGTGATCGTGTCCATCGGGGACGCCACGCTGGTGATCAGCGATCTCAACGACACCGCGCTCACCCATTGGTCGATCCCCGCCATCGCCCGCGCGCCGGGATCCGAGGGCGCCACCTATCACCCCGACGGCGATACCGGCGAAACCCTCGACCTTCCGCCGAACGAATCCGAGATGATCAACGCCATCGAAACCCTGCGCCTTGCCGTCGCCCGCACCCGGCCGCGCCCGGGACGGTTGCGCTGGCTCGGCGCGCTGGCCTCTGTCTCGGCGGTTGCGGCGCTGGTGCTGTTCTGGTTGCCCGGTGCGATGCGCGACAACACGCTGCGCGTCGTCCCGCAGGTCAAACGCGAGGCGCTTGGCGTGGCGATCATCGACCGGGTGCAGCGCGTCGCGGGGCCGATGTGCAGCGATGCGGCAGGCCTGCGCGCCCTGCGCAGCCTCGGGCGGCGGCTCGGCACCACCAAACTCGCCGTCGTTCCGGGCCTCACCCGCCCCGCCCTGCACCTGCCCGGCGGCGTCATCGTGCTCGACCGCTCCGTCTTTGAGGATTGGGAGGAACCGGACGTCGCCGCGGGCTTCATCCTGGCCGAGCTTGCGCTGCAAGTGGAACGCGACCCGCTCGCGCGGCTGCTGGACGTCGCGGGCCCGTGGGAGAATTTTCGCCTGCTGACCACGGGTGAGCTGTCCGAACAGGCACTTGACGCCTACGCCGAGCATCTGATCACCAGCGCCCCCGATACGCCCGACACGCCCAATCTGCTCGCGCTTTTCGAGGGTACGGATGTGCCCGCCACCCCCTACGCCCGCGCCCGCGACATCACCGGCGAAACCACGCTGGCCCTGATCGAGGGCGACCCGATGCAGGGCCGCGATACCGAGCCGCTCTTGCCCGACAGCAGCTGGCTGCGGCTGCAAAACCTCTGCGGCGGATGATCCGCGAGGCGCTTGTCACGGTGCTCTGCGCGCCCGTGCTGGTGGCGCAGGCGCTGTCCCTACGCCGCCGCGCCCTGCGCCTGCAAGAAGCGGACGGCCCCCGCACTGGCCGGATTGGCACCGGCCCGCCCCTGCGCCTGCTGATCCTCGGCGACAGCTCCGCCGCCGGGGTCGGCGCGCAGACGCAGGACGCGGCGCTCGCGGGGCAGCTGACATCGGCCCTCGCCGCGCATCATAGCGTCGCGTGGCGCCTCATCGCCCGCACCGGCATCACCACCGCCGAAACCCTCGCCGAGGCGCGCCAGTCCCCGCCCCCGCCGCACGATGTGGCCGTGATCGTGCTGGGGGTGAACGACGTCACCCATCTGGCCCGCCAGCGCCAATGGCTGCGGGACCACGCCGACCTGCGCGCCCTGCTGCGTAACGCGGGCGCCAAACGGCTCTACATCAGCCAGGTCCCGCCGCTGGGCGCCTTCCCGCTGCTGCCCCACCCGCTGCGCTGGCTGCTGGGCCAGCGCGCGATCCGCTTCGACGCCGCCCTCGCAGGCGCCCTGCGCACGGCGCCCGACACCCGCTACATTCCCCTGCCCGACACGCTGGATCCCGCGGACATGGCGGAGGACGGGTTTCATCCCGGCCCCGTCATCTATGCCGCATGGGCACAGGAAATAGCGCGCCAAATCCTGTCCGAGCGCGCCATCTGACCGCATCTCAACCCGCAGCGCGCGGAACGGATGAAAACACATACGTCGAAAAGATCCGCGCAGGAGATTTTCCCTCTCCCGGCCCCGCCCCGCAAACCAAATGCGCAAAAGAAATGGCCCGCCGGATCCTCTCCGACGGGCCATTCCAGGCGTTGCTCAGCCTTTAGCGCGCCGTGGCGTTATAGCCCGCGCTGCGCAGCCGCGCGATCACGCTGTCCACCGCGCCCTGCCCCTTGAAGGGCCCCGCGATGACCAGCCGCGTTGTCTGACCGTTCTTGGTATAGACGCCGACGCGCACCGGCAGGCCCATGCGCTGGATCCGCTTGGCCCGCGCGTGTGCCGCCGCCGTATCCGTGAACGCCCCGATCTGCACGAAACCACGGCCCGCGACCTCACCCTTGGGCTGGGCGCGCTGCGCCTTGGGCGCCGCCGGGGCCGCCGACCGCGACGAATAGATCGGGGTGCGGTTGACCGTCGTCACCCGCGCCTGACGGTTGGCATTGGGTGTCAGCGCGGCGGTCGTGTTACGCAGGATCCGCTTGAGCGTCTGGCCGTTGCGCTGCACGATGCTCACCTGGCCCAGCTCCGCCGATTGGCGCGCGTAATCCACGTAAGGGTACACCAGCGGGATCGAAGCGGTCACGTCCCGCCCGTCCGCCTGATTGATCAGACGGCGCGGCACGGTCGAGGTCCAGATCAGCGACATCGCCCGGTGCCCAGCCAGCGACTGCTCGGCGCGGCGCGGGTTCAGACGGCCATCCTCCCAGACGCGGCGGTAGCCGTGCGGCACTTTCACATTGGTGGTGTTCACCCGGTTGACGGCCACGTGACGCGGCACGATGCGGCGGTTCTGATCCACCCGGATCGGGCCACCGGTGCGGGCTTGCGCGACGGCCACGGGCGCCGCCGCAGCAGAAGCCGCCGCAGCGGGCGCTGCCCGGCGCGCGGCCACAATCGGCTGCGCCTGCGGACCGCAGCGCACGTCATAGCTGCCGCGCTGCAAATACCGCTGGCTGAGCGGGGAGGCATCGGGACAGGCCGTGCCCGGCCCGGCCGCCGTGCGCACCACCGGCGCGGGCGCCGGGGCCGCAACAGGCGCCGGTGCGACTTCGACAATTGGTGCGGGACGCTTGGCCACCTGACGGACGACCTTGGGCGCGGGCCGTGGCGCGGGCGCGCGGCGTACCACGGGCGCAGGGGCCGGGGCCGCGGCGGCAGGTGCCGGATTGGTGATCGTGATCACTTCGGCGGTCTGCGTGTCCGCAGGTGCGGGTGCCTCGGTCACTTGACCGGCAAAGGTCGGCTTGAACCCGCAGACCCCGTTGCGCGTGCGCGTCACGCGCGGCACCCACGACACGTTGCCGTCGATGCCTGCGCGGATGAATACACAGCCCTTGCTGTCGACGTATTGCTTGCCCTTGAACGAGGCCGGCGGGAACTCCGCAGGCTCGCTGCCCGGACGGGTCTGCGCGCTCAGCGCGCCCGCGCTCACACTCGCGAGAAAGAGTGCTACTGATACAAGTCTGGTAAATTTCATGTCTGCCCCCACAGGATATGGGGCAGAATGTCAAACCGCAGGGGCCAAGTCTAGCGCCCGCGAAACAATAGCCTTAATTTTGCCTTATTATTTCGTGCCGAACATGCGATCGCCCGCGTCGCCCAACCCCGGCACGATATATCCGACCTCATTGAGCCGGGCGTCCACCGCCGCGGTGACAATCGGCACATCTGGATGCGCCTCTTTCATGCGCGCGATTCCCTCGGGCGCGGCCAACAGACACAGGAAACGGATATTGGTCGCGCCGGCCTCTTTGAGCAGATCAATCGCCGCGACCGAGGAATTGCCCGTCGCCAGCATCGGATCCACCGCAATCACCAGCCGGTCGCCCATCGCGTCGGGCACCTTGAAATAATACTGCACCGGCTCCAGCGTTTCCTCGTCGCGGTAGAGCCCGACAAAACCCACCCGCGCCGAGGGGATCAGCTCAAGCATCCCGTCCAGCAGGCCGTTGCCCGCCCGCAGGATGGAGATCAGCGCCAGCTTGCGCCCCGCCAGCGTCGGCGCGTCCATCTCCTGCATCGGGGTCTCGATCCGCTTGGTCGTCATCTCCAGTTCGCGCGTGATCTCATAGGCCAATAGCTGGCTGATTTCCCGCAAGAGCTGCCGGAACACCGCCGTTGAGGTCTCCTTGTCGCGCATCAGGGTCAGCTTGTGCTGCACCAGCGGGTGATCGACAACGGTAAGATGGGGATCGGACATGTCAGGCTCCTTTGACGGCTTGGGGCACATCTACCCCCAGATGATCGGCGACGAAAGACGCGACATCCGCAAAACCGATCTGGCCCAGCGTACCCGGCCCCCGCCCCGCGACCAGCACCGGCACGCGCTCGCGGGTGTGATCGGTGCCGATCCACGTGGGATCATTGCCATGGTCCGCCGTCAGGATCATCACGTCGCCGTCCCGCAGCCGGGCGAGGATCGGCGCCAGCGCCGCGTCAAACCATTCGAGCGCGGCGCCGTAGCCCGCCACATCCCGACGGTGGCCGTAGAGACTGTCGAACTCCACAAAATTGGCGAAGGTCAGCGATCCGTCCGGTGCGCTGTCCACCAGATCGCCCAGATGGCTCATCAGCTCGGCATCCGTGCCATTGCGCACCTCGTCGAACCCCTGCATCGAGAAGATATCCCCGATCTTGCCCACCGCGAATGTCGCGCGGCCTGCGTCCTGCACCCAATTGCTCAGCACCGGGCGCGGCGGCATCAGCGCAAAGTCGCGGCGGCGCGGGGTGCGGGTGAACCCGCTTTGCGCATCGCCCACAAAGGGCCGCGCGATGACCCGGCCCACGCGCATCCTGTGCAGTGCGGGCGCGATCTGTGCACACAGGTCGATTAGCCGGTCATGGCCAAACGCCTCCTCGTGCGCGGCAATCTGGAACACGCTGTCGACCGACGTATAGCAGATCGGCCAGCCCGTGCGCAGATGCTCGGCCCCCAGCGCGTCGATGATGGCGGTGCCGGGCGCGTGGCGGTTGCCAAGGATGCCGTCGGTGCCGGCCGCCCGCGCCACCAGCGCGCAAAGATCCGCGTCAAAGGATCCTTCGCGCGCGGTGAAATAGTGCCAGTCCCAATCCACCGGCAGCCCCGCCAGCTCCCAGTGGCCAGAGGGGGTATCCTTCCCGCGCGAGGTTTCCGTCGCCACGCCCCATGTTCCCGTCACCGGCACGTCAAACGGATCGTCCATCCCCGTCGCCGCATGCAGCGCGGCCCCCAGACCAAGGCCCGCCAGCGTCGGCACCGCCAGCCCCCGGTCGCGCGCGATGTGGCCCACGGTATTGGCCCCGGTATCGGGCACGTCGCCGTTGAAATACTGATCGGCATCCGGCGCGCCGCCGATGCCGACACTATCCATCACCACCAGAAACGCGCGGGCCATCAGCTCACCCTCTCAAGGATCAAATCGGGCGTCTCGACCGCCCCCGCGCCGAGGCTGATCGCCGCGCGCACCGCCCGCACGGCGGCATCCGCCTGCGCGGGGCGGCTCGCGTGCACCACGGCCAACGGCTGGCCCTTGGCCACGGGTTCGCCCAACCGCACTACGCCGCTCAGCCCCACCGCCGGGTCGACCTGATCGCTCTCGACCACGCGCCCGCCCCCCAGCGCCACAACCGCATGGCCCAGCGCCTCGCCGTCGATGGCCTGCACCACACCGGCCTGCGCTGCCGTTACCTCGCGCACCACCGTCGCCTCCGGCAAGAAGCGCTGCCACGTCTCGACAAAGCGCACCGGCCCGCCCAGCGCCGCGATCATCGCGCCGAACCGCTCCGCCGCGGCACCGTCGTCAATCGCGGCGCGAATCCGCGCGGCGCCCGCGTCCGCCTCCGCCGCCAGACCCGCCCCGGCAAGCAACGCCCCGCCCAGCGCCGCCGACAGCTCCACAATCGCACCGCTCGCGCCGCCCGTGAGCACCTGCATCACCTCCGCCACTTCCAGCGCATTACCAAGGCTGGGCACCAGCGGCTGGTTCATATCCGACAAAACGGCGGTCGTCGGGCAGCCTGCGGCGTTGGCCGTGCCCACCAGCGCCTGCGCCAGCGCGCGCGCCTCCGCAGGCGTTTTCATGAACGCACCCGAGCCGACCTTGACGTCCAGCACCAGCCCCTCCAGCCCCGCCGCCAGCTTTTTGCTGAGGATCGAGGCACAGATCAGATCAATCGAATCCACCGTCGCGGTCACGTCGCGCACCGCATAAAGCCGCTTGTCGGCGGGCGCGATGTCGCCCGTCGCCCCCACGATGGCGCAGCCAACCTCACCCACTACCGCGCGCAGCCGCGCCTCATCCAGCATCACGCCCACGCCCGGAATCGCCTCAAGCTTATCCAGCGTGCCGCCCGTGTGGCCCAGCCCCCGCCCCGATATCATCGGCACATAGGCGCCGCAGGCCGCCAGCGCCGGGGCCAGCACGAGGCTCACGCAATCGCCCACGCCGCCGGTGGAGTGTTTGTCCAGCACCGGCTTGTCCAGATCCCACGCCAGCACCGTGCCCGACGCGCACATCGCCCGCGTCAGCGCCACGCGCCCCGGCTCATCGAGCCCGCGCGCACAGACCCCCATGGCAAAGGCACCGGCCTGCGCGTCGCTCAATCCCCCGTCGGCCAGCGCGCCCGCCACCCATTCCAGATCGGCCACATCCAAGGCACGCCCGTGGCGAAGCTTGGCCAAAATCTCCCGCGCGCTCATTCAGCCCCCCAGAAACGAAGGGTCAAACGCGCCGGGCAGCAGATCGGCGATGCTGCGCGCCTCTTCGACCCCGTCCACGGTGGCCATGGTCACCACCACATCCGCCGCGCCGAACTCTGCCAGCTTTTGGCGGCACCCGCCGCAGGGCGTCACCGGCAGCGGCGATCCGGCCACGACGTAGGCTTCGGTAAACGCCGTCTCTCCGGCGGCGACCATGGCGGCAATCGCGCCCGCCTCGGCGCAGGTGCCTTCGGGGTAGGCCACGTTTTCGACGTTGCAGCCGACATAGACAGCCCCCGAAGCCCCGCGCAGTGCGGCCCCCACCTTGAACCCCGAATAGGGTGCGTGCGCGTTTTCCCGCACTGCTACCGCCCGCGTCCGCAACTCCGTCATGCCTGTCTCCTCGTCAAAACCGGACCCCGATCCTAGCGGCGGTTTTTCAAAGATGCGACCGCCTATCTGCACGCCACGAAACCTACGGTTGCGCAGGGTTGGTTTAATACTAAACTACCCTGAAATCCCCAAACCGCCGGAGCCATCATGTCCGATCCCCGTCAGGCCGCCCTCGACTATCACGCGCACCCCAAACCCGGAAAGCTTGAGATCCGGGCGACCAAGCCGCTGGCCAACGGGCGCGATCTGGCGCGCGCCTATTCGCCGGGCGTGGCCGAGGCCTGCATCGAGATCCAGAAGGATCCCGCGACCGCCGCCACCTACACCGCGCGCGCCAATCTGGTGGCGGTCGTCACCAATGGCACCGCCGTTCTGGGGCTGGGCAACATCGGCGCGCTGGCCTCCAAACCGGTGATGGAAGGCAAGGCCGTGCTCTTCAAGAAATTCGCGGGCATCGACTGCTTTGACATCGAGCTTGACCAGCCCGACCCCGAAAAGCTCGCCGATATCGTCTGCGCGCTGGAGCCCTCCTTTGGCGCGATCAACCTCGAGGACATCAAGGCGCCCGATTGCTTTACGGTCGAGCGGATCTGCAACGAGCGCATGAACATCCCCGTCTTTCACGACGACCAGCACGGCACCGCCATCGTGGTGGGGGCGGCGGCCACCAACGCGCTGCACGTCGCAGGCAAGCGATTCGAGGATATCAAGATCGTCAGCACCGGCGGCGGGGCGGCGGGCATTGCCTGCCTCAACATGCTGCTGAAACTGGGGGTAAAGCGCGAAAACGTCTGGCTTTGCGATATTCACGGGCTCGTGTACGAAGGGCGCGAGGTCGATATGAACCCGATCAAATCCGAATACGCCCAGGCCTCGGGCAAGCGTACGCTCGACGATGTGATCGACGGCGCCGATCTGTTTCTGGGCCTTTCAGGACCGAATGTGCTGACGCCCGAAATGGTCGCGAAAATGGCCCCCGCGCCGATCATCTTTGCGCTGGCCAACCCCACGCCCGAAATCATGCCCGACGCCGCGCGCGCCGTCGCCCCGGATGCGATCATCGCCACGGGGCGGTCGGATTTTCCCAATCAAGTCAACAACGTGCTGTGCTTTCCCTTCATCTTTCGCGGGGCGCTCGACGTGGGCGCCACCACGATCAACGACGAGATGAAGATCGCCTGCATCGAAGGCATCGCCGCCCTCGCCCGCGCCACCACCTCCGCCGAGGCTGCCGCCGCCTACCAGGGCGAACAGCTGACCTTTGGCGCCGACTACCTGATCCCCAAACCCTTTGATCCGCGCCTGATCGCCATCGTTTCTTCCGCCGTGGCGCAGGCCGCGATGGAAACGGGCGTGGCCACCCGCCCCATCGACGATATGGCCGCCTACCGCGCCCGGCTGGAAAACTCGGTGTTCAAATCCGCCCTGCTGATGCGCCCGGTGTTTCAGGCCGCCCGCCAGGCCCCGCGCCGCATCGTCTTTGCCGAGGGCGAGGACGAGCGCGTGCTGCGCGCCGCGCAAGCCATGCTGGAAGAAACCACCGAACGGCCCATCCTCATCGGCCGCCCCGAGGTGATCGAGGCGCGCATGGCGCGCAATGGCATGACCCTGAAACTGGGCGATGAGGTCGATGTGGTGAATCCGGAAAACGATCCGCGTTACCGCGACTACTGGGAGACCTATCACCGCCTGCTCGCCCGGCGCGGTGTCTCGCCCGATATTGCCCGCGCGATCATGCGCACCAACACCACCGCCATCGGGGCCGTGATGGTACACCGGGGCGAGGCCGACAGCCTGATCTGCGGCACCTTTGGCGAAACCCGCTGGCACCTCAACTACATCGAACAGGTGCTGGGCCGTGACGGGTACAAACCCGACGGCTCCCTGTCGATGATGATCCTTGAGGACGGGCCGCTGTTCATCGCCGATACGCAGGTACACCAGCACCCCACGCCCGAACAGCTCGCCGATATTGCCGCGGGGGCCGCGCGCCACGTGGCGCGCTTTGGCCTCACGCCCAACGTCGCGCTGTGTTCGCAATCGCAATTCGGCAATCAGGGCGAAGGATCGGGCAGCCGCCTGCGCCGCGCCCTGCGCATCCTCGACGAACGCGGCGTCGATTTTTGCTACGAGGGCGAGATGAACATCGACACCGCCCTCGACCCCGATCTGCGCGCGCGGCTTTTCCCGGAAAACCGCATGAAGGGCGCGGCCAACGTGTTGGTATTCGGCCACGCCGATGCCGCCTCGGGCGTGCGCAATATCCTCAAGATGAAGGCTGGCGGGCTGGAGGTCGGGCCGATCCTGATGGGCATGGGCAACCGCGCGCATGTCGTCTCACCGTCGATCACGGCACGCGGATTGCTCAACATGGCCGCCATCGCGGGCACGCCGGTGGCCGAATACGGCTGACCGGCGCACGCGCCCGGGTGTAAATCCATTGACACATGCGCGCGGGCGGCTTCGCAAAACGCTTGCCGCGCGCGGTCCGGTCGGTCTAACTCGGCCCAAACGACGGGGAGGACACCATGGGATACGCAGAATTATACAAGGCCGCGCAGGAAGATCCGGAAGCCTTCTGGCTCGATCAGGCACGGGCCATTGACTGGATCACCCCGCCCGACCGCGCCCTGTTTGACCGCGGCGAGAACCTTTATGAGTGGTACGCCGATGCGCAGGTCAACGGCTGCTACAACGCCGTCGACCGCCACGTCGAAGGGGGCCGCGCCGATCAGGCCGCGATCATCTACGACAGCCCGATCACCGGCCAAAAGCAGACGATCACCTTCGCCGAGCTGCAGACCCGCACCGCCCGGCTGGCGGGCGCGCTGGTGGCGCAGGGCGTCGAAAAAGGCGACCGCGTCATCATTTACATGCCCATGGTGCCCGAAGCGATCGAGGCGATGCTGGCCTGCGCGCGCATCGGCGCGGTGCATTCGGTCGTCTTCGGCGGGTTCGCCGCCAACGAGCTGGCCGTGCGCATCGACGATTGCACCCCCAAGGCGGTAATCGCCGCCTCCTGCGGGCTGGAGCCGAACCGCACGGTGGCCTACAAGCCCCTGCTCGACGGCGCGATCGAGATGGCGACGCACAAGCCGGACGCCTGCATCATCCTGCAACGCCCCGAGCATCCGTGTGAGCTGGGCCCGCGCGATGTCGAATGGCACGCGGCGATTGCCCAAGGCACCCCCGCCGACTGCGTGCCCGTGGCGGGTAATCACCCGGCCTATATCCTCTACACCTCCGGCACCACCGGGGCGCCCAAGGGCGTCGTGCGCCATACGGCCGGCCATCTGGTCGCGCTGAACTGGACGATGAAGAACATCTATCAGGTCGATCCCGGTGAGGTCTTCTGGGCCGCCTCAGACGTCGGCTGGGTCGTCGGCCACAGCTATATCGCCTACGGGCCGCTGATCGCGGGCAACACCACCGTGGTGTTCGAGGGCAAACCCGTCGGCACCCCCGACGCGGGCACCTTCTGGCGCGTGATCTCAGAGCATAACGTGCGCAGCTTTTTCACCGCCCCCACCGCCATCCGCGCCGTCAAACGCGAGGATCCCAAAGGGCTGGAGATCGCCAAATACGACCTGTCGGGCCTGCGCGCACTCTATCTGGCGGGCGAACGCGCCGATCCCGACACGATAATCTGGGCGCAGGAAACGCTGGGCGTGCCGGTCTACGATCACTGGTGGCAGACCGAAACCGGCTACACTATCGCGGGCAATCCCGCAGGCCTTGAGGCACTGCCGGTCAAGATCGGCTCGCCCACCGTGCCGATGCCCGGCTACGACGTGCAGATCCTCGATGAAGGCGGCAACCGTATGGCACCCGGAGAGCTGGGCGCCATCGCCATCAAACTGCCCCTGCCCCCCGGCACCCTGCCCACGCTTTGGAACGCCGAAGACCGGTTCCGCAAAAGCTACCTGACGACCTTCCCGGGCTATTACGAGACCGGCGATGCCGGCATGATCGACGAGGACGGCTACCTCTACATCATGGCGCGCACAGACGACGTCATCAACGTGGCGGGCCACCGCCTGTCTACGGGGGCGATGGAGGAAGTGCTGGCCGGTCACCCGGACGTGGCCGAATGCGCCGTGATCGGGGTGAGCGATGCGCTCAAGGGTCAGGCGCCCGTGGGCTTTGTGTGCCTCACCAACGGCGTGAACCGCCCGCATGACGAGATTACGGCGGAATGCGTAAAGCGCGTGCGCGACCAGATCGGCCCGGTGGCGGCGTTCAAACTCGCCGTGGTGGTGGACCGCCTGCCAAAGACGCGTTCGGGCAAGATCCTGCGCGCCACGATGGTCAAGATCGCCGATAGCCAGGAGTTCAAACTCCCCGCAACAATCGACGATCCCGCCATCCTCGACGAGATCCGCACGGCGCTGAAATCCATCGGCCTCGCCCAGAGCTGACGCAAAGTTTGCCCGCAAACTTTGGGCCCAAAATTTCGGACGAAATTTTGTCCGCGCAGCAAAAAGCCCCCGGAAAATCAGGGGGCTTTTTGGTCGGCTGTCAGTGCTCAGTGCCTGGCAAGAAACTCGTCGATCTCACGCTCGGCCTCTTCCTTGGCTTTGCCGTACCGCTCCTGGATACGACCCACCAGCGCTTCACGGCTGCCCTCGGCCTTGTCGAGGTCGTCGTTTGTCAACTCACCCCAGTGCTGCTGCACGTTGCCTTTGAATTGCTTCCAGTTACCTTCGATCTGTTGCCAGTTCATTGTAGTACTCCTTTCGGTGAAGGGACAGTTCCCTCTTGCAAATACAACGCGCCTCTCGCGTTTGTGTTCCACTTTTCGGGCAGAATTCTCTTGCCAGCCGCCCTGCCCCGCTCCTACGCTCGGCCCACTCAATAAATGCCGGAGCCCTTCTATGAAGCATCTCATCCCTACGCTCGCCCTCGCGCTGGCCCCGCTGGCCGGGCACGCCGCCGAAGGCACCCGCGTGCAGGTCACCGGAGAGATCATCGATACCTGGTGCTATTATTCCGGCGTGATGGGCGGGCCGGACGCGGTTGTGGGCACGGCCCATCATACCTGCGCGCTGTGGTGCAGCGCGGGCGGCATTCCCGTGGGCATCCTCGCCGAGGACGGCACCGTCTATACCGTGCTCAAGGTGGACGAGGATGATGAAGCCGCAGGCGGCGATACGCTGCTGAGCCTCGCGAGCTACGAGGTCACCGCAGACGCCATGCTCTACGAGCGCGACGGCATCAAATATCTCGTCGTCGGAAGTGTCGAGGCCGCGCCAGAGATCACCAACCTCACGCATGAGGATTACGGTCCCGTGCCCGGCTTCGCCATCCCGGAGCCTAAGGAATGATGCGCGCCCTTATCGCCGCCCTCGCCCTCGTGCCCTCCCTCGCCCTGGCGCAGGATTTCTCCGAAGGGTCGGAGGCAAAGACATGGAACCTCTACGCCGAGCAACCCGCCCGGTTCGAGGCGACCGTTGTGGATCTGCTGTGCACCTTCACCGGCGATTGCCCGGAGGATTGCGGTGCGGGCCGCCGCCAGCTTGGCCTTTTGCGCAGCGCCGATGACACGCTTGTGCTGCCGATGAAGAACGGCCAGCCCGCCTTCTCCGGCGCCGCGGTCGATCTGCTGCCCTACTGCAACCAGACGATCGAAGTCGACGGGCTGATGATCGACGATCCCGATCTGGGTGCGCAAAACATCTACCTGGTGCAGCGGATCAAGGCGGACGGCGCCGATTGGGTCGCCGCAAACCAATGGACCAAGGAGTGGGCCAAGGCCAACCCGGACGCTGCGGGCAAAGGCCCGTGGTTCCGCCGCAGCCCCCGCATCAAGGCAGAGATCGAGGAAAACGGCTACCTCGGCCTTGGCCCCGAGGCCGACGCCGCCTTCATCGCGGATTGGTTCTGATGATCCTGCTGCGCGCCGGGCTTCTGGCGCTGGCGCTGGCCGCGCCTGCGGCAGCCGAAGGGCTGTTTCCACTGGTCAAGGGCGGCCCCTACAGCCTCACCGACCAGCACGGTCAGACGCGAACGCAGGCCGACCCGGACGGCCACGCGCAGCTTTTGTTCTTCGGCTACGCCAATTGCCCCGGCATCTGCTCGGCGGCGATGCCGCTGATGGCCGACGTCGTGGATGCAGTCGGCGCGGCGGGCCACAGCCTGCGACCGGTGATGATCACCGTCGATCCCGCCCGCGATACAGTTGAGACCATGGCGCCTGCCATGACCACCTTTCACCGGGATTTCATCGGCCTGACCGGCCCGCAAACGGCGCTCGACAGCGCCTATGCGGCCTTCAACGTCGATCATCAATGGGTCTATGACGATCCAGAATACGGACCCGTCTACAGCCACGGCTCGCTGATTTATCTGATGGATGCGCAAGGGACGGTGCTTACCGTGCTTCCCCCGGTGCTCGATGCCGCGCGGGCCACGCAGATCACCCTGAAATATCTTGGCGCGCAGGGCTGATCCCGCGCGCGGCAAAGTCTGTAAACAGACTTTGTGCCCAAAATTTCGAGAGAAATTTTGCCCCGGCCTCAGGTGAACTGTTCCGAAATCAGACGCTCTTCGAGCCCGTGGCCCGGGTCGAACAGGATCTTGTGCGCAATGCTCGGCTCCGATCGGATCTCGACGCTGGCCACATCGCGGTGGCTATCGCCATCCGCATCCGCCATCACCGGGCGCTTTTCCGGCTCCAGCACGTCGAACCGCACCACGGCCGTCTTGGGCAGCAGCGCCCCGCGCCAGCGGCGCGGGCGAAACGCCGCCATCGCCGTCAACGCCAGCACGTCCGAGCCGATGGGCAGGATCGGCCCGTGCGCCGAATAATTATACGCCGTCGACCCCGCAGGCGTGGCCACCAGCGCCCCGTCGCAGACCAGCTCCTGCATGCGCAGCCGCCCGTCGACGCGGATCTGCAACTTTGCCGCCTGCGGCCCCGCGCGCAGCAGCGCCACCTCGTTGAGCGCCAGCGCGTCCGACACGGACCCATCCGTATGCGTGGCCCGCATCGATAGCGGGTTGATCACCGCCTCCTCCGCCGCGGCCAGCCTGTCGCGCAGATCACTCTCCGCGTAGGCGTTCATCAAAAACCCGATGGTCCCGCGGTTCATCCCGTAGACCGGCGCGGCCAGCGCCTGTGTCTCGTGCAGGGTCTGCAGCATGAATCCGTCGCCGCCCAGCGCCACGATCACCTCCGCCTCCTCCGGCGGCACATTGCCGTAACGCCCGATCAGCGCGGCACGCGCGGTCTGCGCCACCGCCGCACGGCTGGCAAGAAAGGCGAGCTTTTGGGGCATCTCAGGTTTCCGATCCGCTAAAGAATTGCCCAAGACAATCACAGATCCCCCGCGCGCACCAGTATCGCCGCGCCAATCGACCGTCCGCGACAAAATTGGGGGGTGCGCCTCGGCCACGCCGCGCCTATCCCACGCGCAGTCGTTTTCGCGCCTTCCCGTGCCGCGTCGTTTCCGATAGGAAACGGGGCACTGCCACCCGCTCACAAGGAGCCACCCCAATGCTGACCAAGACATCCGACTTCTTCACCCGCAGCCTTGCCGACACCGATCCGGCCATCGCCGATGCCACGGCCAAGGAATTGCACCGCCAGCGCAACGAGATCGAGCTGATCGCCTCGGAAAACATCGTCTCCGCCGCCGTCATGGAAGCGCAGGGCGGCGTGATGACCAACAAATACGCCGAAGGCTACCCCGGGCGCCGCTACTACGGCGGCTGCCAGTTCGTCGACATCGCCGAAGATCTCGCGATCGAGCGGGCCTGCAAACTCTTCGACTGCGGCTTTGCCAACGTGCAGCCCAACTCCGGCTCTCAGGCGAACCAGGGCGTGTTCCAGGCACTGTTGCAGCCCGGCGACACCATTCTGGGCATGAGCCTTGACGCAGGCGGGCACCTCACCCACGGGGCCAAGCCGAACCAGTCGGGCAAATGGTTCAACGCCATCCAATACGGCGTGCGGCGCGAGGATAACCTGCTCGACTACGACGAGGTTGCGCGTCTGGCCAAGGAACATCAGCCCAAGATGATCATCGCCGGCGGCTCCGCCATCCCGCGCACCATCGATTTTGCCCGGATGCGCGAGATTGCCGACAGTGTCGGCGCCTGGCTGCTGGCGGACGTCGCGCATTTTGCGGGCCTGATCGCCGCGGGCGAGTACCCCAACCCCTTCCCGCACGTGCATGTGGCCACCACCACGACCCACAAGACCCTGCGCGGCCCGCGCGGCGGCATGATCCTGACGAATGACGAGGCGCTGGCCAAGAAGTTCAACTCCGCCATTTTCCCCGGCATCCAGGGCGGCCCGCTGATGCACGTCATCGCGGCCAAGGCCGTGGCCTTTGGCGAGGCGCTCCAGCCCGAGTTCAAGACCTACATGAAGCAGGTCATCGCCAACGCGCAGGCGCTTTCCGATCAGCTGATCGCGGGCGGGCTCGACACCGTGACCCACGGCACCGACACCCACGTGCTGCTGGTCGATCTGCGCCCCAAGGGCGTCAAGGGCAACGCCACCGAAAAGGCACTGGGCCGCGCGCATATCACCTGCAACAAGAACGGTGTGCCCTTTGACCCCGAAAAGCCGATGGTCACCTCCGGCATCCGTCTGGGCTCTCCCGCGGGCACCACGCGCGGCTTTGGAGAGGCCGAATTCCGCCAGATCGCCGATTGGATCATCGAGGTCGTCGATGGCCTCGCCGCCAACGGCGAAGACGGCAACGCCGCCGTCGAGGCAAAGGTGAAAGCCGAAGTCGAAGAGATGTGCGCGCGCTTTCCGATCTACCCGAATCTCTGATCGGCACGCGCCAGACCACCTGAAAAAGGCCCCGGCACCCACCTGCCGGGGCCTTTTTTGCACCTGCGACCGAATGGCCCACCCCCGCGATCAAATAAATCGGCGCGGGGCGGTGTTCTTTATGCGTAACCCACGCAAAAGGACATGATCCCATGAAACTCTCCCACCACCTCCTGCTGACCGGCGCGACCCTGTTCGGCGCCATGTTCATCGCCTCGCAGGCCGTGCTCGCGGCCGACCCCGCCAAAACGGCGCAGGCCCAGCTCACCAACCTCGACGGCGAGACCGTCGGCACCGCGCAACTGACGCAGACGCCGCACGGGGTTCTCGTGCATGTGCGCGTCAGCGATCTGCCCCCGGCGCCAAGGGGATCCATCTGCACGCCCGCGCCGATTGCGCCGCCGATACCGGCTTCAAATCCTCCATGGGCCACCACGGCGAGGGCGAGGGCGATCACGGGCTGCTCAATCCCCGCGGCCCGGGCAAGGGCGATCTTGGCAACATCTACGTCGCTGAAAACGGCGTCGGCGAGCTGCAGTTCTTCAAGGCGGGCGCGTTTCTGGACAGCGGTGACCTGCCCCTGCTGGACAGCGACGGCACGGCCATCGTGATCCACGCCGAAGAGGACGATCAGATCAGCCAGCCCATCGGTGGCGCCGGCGCGCGCATCGTCTGCGGTGTCGTCACCACCGGCTAGCACGCGCTCCCGCGCGGACACCTCCCCGGTCCGCGCGCCGGGTCCACGGTGCCTCTCCCGCCGTGGACCTTGCCGTGCGAGCGGCTGCGGCGGGGGGTGGGTTTCCCCTTACCACCCCCCGTCAATTCCGTCAGACTGCGCGCACACCGCTGTCGAAAGGCTCCGCGCATGATCTTCCACCCCGCAGGCTCCCGCCCCTCCACCACCGGCCCGGCCGCGTATTTCACCGGCGCGGTGCGCCTCGATCCGCTGATCTCAACGCCCGCCCCCGCGCGCCTGCGCGGGCTGAGCGTGACGTTCGAGCCCGGTGCGCGCACGGCGTGGCACACCCATCCGCTGGGCCAGACGCTGATCGTGACGGCGGGCGTGGGGCGCGTGCAGCGCGCGGGCGGCGAAATCCAGACGATCCGCCCCGGCGATGTCATCTACTTCGAGCCGGGAGAGCGGCACTGGCACGGCGCCGCCCCCGACACCGCCATGACCCATATCGCCCTGCAAGAGGAACTCGACGGCAGTTCCGTCACCTGGCTCGCGCACGTCACCG
This sequence comes from Sulfitobacter albidus, assembly GCF_018200035.1. NCBI lineage: Bacteria > Pseudomonadati > Pseudomonadota > Alphaproteobacteria > Rhodobacterales > Roseobacteraceae > Sulfitobacter > Sulfitobacter albidus. Next base: position 2,261,009 of record NZ_CP073581.1, read on the forward strand.
ACGCCGAATATCAGACGTAGCCGCGCCACCACATCCACACGATGAACAGCACCGCCACCGCGATCAGGTTGAAGGCCACGGCGGCGGCCAGTGACAGGATACGGCCCCGGCGGCGGTCTCCTACGTCGATGCCGCGCAGATAGGCAACCAGCGCGTCATGGTCGCGCGCCACGGCCTGCGCGTCGATCTGCCGGGCCAGTCGCGGGTTCTGCGCCTGCGTCTCCGCCGCCAGCAAGGCGCGGCCCCGCTTGCGCATCCCGCGCGGCAACTGGCGGCCCACCCGGCGCAGGCCGCGGCGCAGATCACGCGCCTGCACGCCGTATTTCTCGCGCAACAGGCCCAGTATCTGCGCCGAACGCGCCGCCATATCCCGATCCGACATCATCCCGCGTTCCTAGCGCGACTGGTAAGCGCGACGCAATCCCGCTATCCCTTGGCCCATGCTGCACTACACCGACCACGGCTCCGCCACCGATCAGCCGCCCCTCGTCATCGCGCACGGGCTCTTCGGCTCCGCGCGCAACTGGAACGTCATCGCCAAACGCCTGTCGGACCGCACCCGCGTGATTACACCGGACATGCGCAACCACGGCCAAAGCCCCCGCGCGAACACCCAAAGCTACGAAAACATGGCCGGCGATCTGGCCGAATTGATCGCGCACATCGGCGGGCCGGTCGATCTGTGCGGCCACTCGATGGGCGGCAAGGCGGCCATGACGCTGGCCCTCACCCAACCACAGCACATCCGCCGCCTGATCGTGGCCGATATCGCGCCCGTCGCCTACGCCCACACGCAGAGCCAACAGATCGACGCCATGCGCGCGGTGGATCTGTCCCGCGTTTCCCGCCGCTCCGACGCCGCCGCCCAACTGGGCGCGCAGGGCGTGCCGGGCGAGCTGCAAAGCTTCTTCACCCAATCGCTCGACGTGGCCGAAAAGCGCTGGCGCCTCAACCTCGACACGCTCGAGGCCGAGATGCCCGCGATCATCGGCTTTCCCGATCTGACGGGCCCGTTCGACGGCCCCACCCTGTTTCTCAGCGGTGCCGACAGCGATTACGTACGCCCCGAGGCCCGCCCGCGGATCAAAGAGCTCTTTCCAAACGCGCGCTTTGCCAAACTGCCCGGCGCGGGCCACTGGCTGCACGCGGAAAAACCCCGCGAATTCGAAGCCGCCCTGCGCGTTTTCCTCGACGCCTGAGCCCGCCGCGCGCCAAAGTTTGTCCCCAAACTTTGCGCCCAAAATTTCGTCGAAATTTTGCCCCCGCCCGTCACGGGTGATTCCGCCTTGCACCACCGTGTCCATTGCCTATAACGCAGACAATTTGCACATCAGGGGGGCATGTCATGCCAAAACGGACCGATATCCAGTCGATCATGATCATCGGCGCGGGGCCTATCGTGATCGGGCAGGCGTGCGAATTCGACTACTCCGGCGCACAGGCCTGCAAGGCCCTCAAGGAGGAAGGCTACCGCGTCATTCTGGTCAACTCCAACCCCGCCACCATCATGACCGATCCCGGTCTCGCCGACGCCACCTATATCGAACCCATCACCCCCGAGATCGTGGCCAAGATCATCGCCAAGGAACGCCCCGACGCGCTCTTGCCCACCATGGGCGGGCAGACCGGGCTCAACACCTCGCTGGCCCTCGAGGAAATGGGCGTGCTCGCGGAATACGGCGTCGAGATGATCGGCGCCAAACGCGCCGCCATCGAAATGGCCGAAGACCGCAAACTGTTTCGTGAGGCGATGGACCGTCTGGGCATCGAAAACCCCAAGGCCACGATCTGCACGGCCCCCACCACGAACGGCAAGAAAGACCTCGCCGCAGGCGTCGCGCTCGCGCTCGACGCGCTTGAGCATGTGGGCCTTCCCGCGATCATCCGCCCCGCCTTTACCATGGGCGGCACCGGCGGCGGCGTGGCCTACAACCGCGAGGATTACGAGGCGATCTGCCGCTCGGGCATGGATGCCTCGCCCATGGGCCAGATCCTCATCGACGAGAGCCTGCTGGGCTGGAAGGAATTCGAGATGGAGGTGGTGCGCGACACCGCCGACAACGCCATCATCGTCTGCGCCATTGAAAACGTCGATCCCATGGGCGTGCACACCGGCGACAGTATCACCGTGGCGCCCGCGCTGACGCTGACGGACAAGGAATACCAGATCATGCGCAACCACTCCATCGCGGTGCTGCGCGAAATCGGGGTGGAGACGGGCGGCAGCAACGTGCAATGGGCCGTGAACCCCGCCGATGGCCGCATGGTCGTGATCGAGATGAACCCCCGCGTCTCGCGCTCCTCGGCGCTGGCGTCCAAGGCGACGGGCTTTCCCATCGCCAAGATCGCGGCGAAACTCGCCGTGGGCTTTACCCTGGATGAGCTCGACAACGACATCACCGGCGTCACCCCCGCCAGTTTTGAGCCGACGATCGACTACATCGTCACCAAGATCCCCAAATTTGCGTTCGAGAAATTTCCCGGCGCCGAACCCTATCTGACCACGGCCATGAAATCCGTGGGCGAGGCGATGTCGATCGGGCGCACCATCCACGAATCGCTGCAAAAGGCGCTCGCCTCGATGGAACAGGGCCTCACCGGGTTTGACGACATCACCATCCCGGGCTTCAACACCGACCTGCCCGCCGATGCCCCGACAACCGCGCCGCCATCACAAAGGCGATCAGCGCCACAACGCCCGACCGGATGCGCACCATCGCGCAGGCCATGCGCCACGGCATGTCCGACGACGACATCCACGCCACCACGATGTTTGACCCGTGGTTCCTCGCCCGTATCCGCGAGATCATCGAGGCCGAGGCCGAGGTCATCGCAACCGGCCTGCCCACAGCCGAGGCGCCCCTGCGCCGGCTCAAGATGATGGGCTTTACCGACGCGCGCCTCGCCACGCTCGCAAAACGCACAGAGGGCGACGTGCGCCGCACCCGCCTCGACGCGGGCGTGAAGGCCGTGTTCAAACGCATCGACACTTGCGCCGCCGAATTCGAGGCCCAGACGCCTTACATGTATTCCACCTACGAACACCCCATGATGGGCGAGGCGGAATGCGAGGCGCGCCCGTCGGACGCGAAAAAGGTCGTGATCCTGGGCGGTGGCCCCAACCGCATCGGGCAAGGCATCGAATTCGACTACTGCTGTTGTCACGCCTGCTACGCGCTCACCGACGCGGGCTTTGAGACGATCATGGTCAACTGCAACCCCGAGACCGTCAGCACCGATTACGACACCTCGGATCGCTTGTATTTCGAGCCGCTGACGTTCGAACACGTGATGGAAATCCTGCGGGTCGAGCAGGAAAACGGCACGCTGCACGGCGTCATCGTGCAATTCGGCGGCCAGACCCCGCTGAAAATCGCGGGCGCGCTGCACGATGCGGGCATCCCGATCCTCGGCACCACACCCGACGCCATCGACCTGGCCGAAGACCGCGAGCGCTTTCAGCAGCTTGTGCAGAAACTCGGCCTGAAACAGCCGCGCAACGGCATCGCCCATTCCGACGCCGAAGCGATGGAGATCGCCGCAGATATCGGCTTCCCGCTGGTGATCCGCCCGTCGTATGTGCTGGGCGGGCGCGCCATGGAAATCGTGCGCGACATGGCCCAGCTCGAACGCTACATCACCTCCGCCGTGGTCGTCTCGGGCGACAGCCCCGTGCTGCTTGATAGCTATCTCGCGGGCGCGGTCGAACTGGACGTGGACGCGCTCTCCGATGGCACCGATGTGCATGTCGCGGGCATCATGCAGCACATCGAAGAGGCCGGCGTGCACTCCGGCGACAGTGCCTGCTCCCTGCCGCCCTACTCGCTCGACCCCGCCACCATCAAAACGGTCGAGGAGCAGACCCGCGCGCTCGCCCTCGCGCTCAATGTCGTGGGCCTGATGAACATCCAATTCGCCGTCAAGGATGGCGAGATCTTCCTCATCGAGGTCAACCCGCGCGCCTCGCGCACCGTGCCCTTTGTCGCCAAGGCCACCGATAGCGCCATCGCCTCCATCGCCGCGCGCGTCATGGCAGGTGAGCCGCTTGCCACCTTCCCCATGCGCGCCCCCTACCCCGAACAGACGTCGTACTCCGACACGCTGCCGCTGGGCGATCCGATGACCCTCGCGGATCCGAACATGCCGTGGTTCTCGGTCAAGGAGGCCGTGCTCCCCTTCGCCCGCTTCCCCGGCGTCGATACGATCCTCGGCCCCGAAATGCGCTCCACCGGCGAGGTCATGGGCTGGGACCGCGACTTTCCCCGCGCCTTCCTCAAGGCGCAGATGGGTGCGGGCACCATGCTGCCCTCCGACGGCTGCGCCTTCCTGTCGATCAAGGACGCCGACAAGACTGCGCAAACACTCGACGCCGCGCGCATCCTCGTGGCGCAGGGCTTCTCCATCGTGGCCACCCGCGGCACCGCCGCGTGGCTGGCCGAGGCCGCCATCCCCTGCGAGACCGTCAACAAGGTCTACGAAGGCCGCCCCGACATCACCGACCTGATGAAGGACGGGCGCATCGCACTGGTGCTCAACACGACTGAGGGCGCGCAGGCGGTCGAGGACAGCAAATCCATCCGCGCCATCGCCCTCTACGACCGCATCCCCTACTACACCACCGCCGCAGGCGCCTACGCCGCCGCACTGGCGATCAAGGCACAGGCGGAGGACGAAATCGGGGTCAAATCGCTTCAGGGGTGACAGGCCTGACCGGACCTCTGGTCTGACAAACGCTTTGGGAAAGCATCAATACCCCTACCAGATTACGCGGGGAAGCTGGTCGCTGCCGACGTGGCCCTTGCGACCTACACGCGCGAGGCAAGATACGGCGATGAGGACGCCGCGCGTTGCCGTGGGTCAAAAACGGCGGTCGCTGGCAACTTTGGTTTCATCAGGGGACTCCCTGCTGACGGGCATTCACCGCACATCTACCCGTCGTCTGCGCAATCGACCGCGCAGCTTGCGCCATCCGTCACATTTGGCGCATATCACCGCGTCGCTGCACCCACGCGCCCGGCGCCCCAGACACGCTCACCCGGCGGTCAGCGTCCCCTTCGGCAGAGCCCGCAGGCTTCCGTCAGTACCGCCGTTATTCCAAGCGCCCGGATGGGTCGGTCACGCCCGTGTGACGGATGCCCTGACCTGAAGGTAACTGGCGATCTCTTCGGAGTGTATCGGCGCGCCGGTCTCAAGAGCTGCGACAATGGCGGCGGCGGTTGCGTCTCCCATGCGCCCAACCGGCAGGTGAACCGACGTCAACGGCGGATCTGTGTAGGCAGAGCTTGGCAGATCATCAATACCGATGACGGATATGTCGGTAGGCACGTCCATTCCCGCGTTTTTACACGCGATCAACGCGCCCTGAGCGACAACGTCAGACAAACACAAAAGAGCCGTCGGCGTCGGCTCAAGCGCGGAAACAACGCTGGCGGCAAGCGCAATTGCCTCCGGAATCGACCGGCCCGTCTGAAAGAACGCGCGCGGCGGCAGCAGCCCGTGCAACCCAAGGACACGCTCGCCCGTCCGGTCATTGTCGACCGTTGGGCCGCTCAGCACGGCAATGTTCCGGTGGCCTGCCTCGCGAAGATAATCCAACGCCAACCGCGCAGCGCCCTGGTTGTCATACCCGATAGCCGGGAGGTCTGCGTCCTGGCGGAAGCGAGAGGTCGCCACTACAGGGACCTGATGCCGATCGATGAGCGCGTCAAATCCGGCCGCACGCTCAAGCCCGGACACCACGAGCGCTTCGGCGCCCAGGTTCAGCAGATCGGTTGCACGGTGTAATTCCTTTTCCTTGTCATAGCCGGTCGTCGCAACGACCACGGACAGACCCGCCCGCGAAAGGCCGCGCTCAAGCTCGTCCAGAAATCTGGCAAAGATTTCGTGCGAGAGTGTCGGGACCAGGGCCCCCACGATGTGCGACCGGCCTGAATTGATGGCCCGCGCCGCGGCGCTGGGGACAAAGTTCAATGCGGCGACAGCTGTCTCTACCTTGATCTTGGCCGATTTCGATACGATCGCCTTGCCGCTCAGAACCCGCGATACGGTCGCGACGGACACCCCGGCAAGCCGGGCGACGTCTCGCATATTGCTGCGTTTTTTTCCCGATGTGAGGTTCACTGGGTCGGATGCCCTTCAAATGAATGGATCAACCATATTCTGAATGTTGACAAATGAAACTACTTTCAGAGATGCTGTAACTAGTTTCAACGCGCACAAGCGCGATTCCCGATCCCAAAACAAGACGGGGAACAACACAGGGGAGACCGGTTTGATCGGTCAAAGCGTTCTGCACAGCTTTTCGAACGTGGGGCACCTCGACGGCGCGCGCAGGTTTGCGGGGTTCTCTCAAACCTCGGACCTGCGCCGGATTGATCTCCCGGCACGGGGCTGCATCCGCATCGAGATGCGCGGTGGGGATCTGCTGCGATGTGTGTCGCAAGACGAGGATCGGACGCTGCATCTGGCGGCTTTCCACGCGGACGGAAAACCCGCCGAGGCCCTTTTGGGCCTGCGCGCAGAGCACGCGCTGCCCCTCGCGGATGTCGATCACGGCCCTTTTGCCGGATGGCTTGGCGCGCGGGGACGGCAGGCGTCCGACACCCTGCCCGCAGCACATATTGCGCTCACCACTCAGGACACCGTTCTGCGGTGTTCGGCCAGCTGTACCGTTTGGCTTTTCGCCCCGGTGCCTGCCTGGGATCTGATTGCCTGTCGCGGCGTGGCGCCTGTGCGCATCAATCATCAGTCACATGCCAAAGGCTTTTCGTTGCCCGACCCCAGGGCGCCGTGCGCGACGAGTTCACGGTACCGCGCGGCACGGCTCTGGCCTATGAGCTGGCGGCGGGCGAAAAGGTCCAGATCATCGACATCGACGGGCAGCAATGCTCCGATTTCCAGGCGCTCACCCTGCGCGGGCTGGATGCCGGACGGGAGCATCTGATCGACAGCACCGCGACCAGATCGATGGTCCGGCACAGCTATCCCGGTCCCGGGATGCTGGACAAGTTCTTTGATCCGCACATGGTGCCGATGCTGCGGGTTTTGCAAGACACCTGCGGGCAGCACGACACCTTCGGGCTGGCCTGCACCGCCCGCGGCTACGAAGACCGCGGCTTTCCCGGTCACGTAAATTGTTCGGATAACATCTCCGAGGCGCTCACGCCGTTCGGAGTAATCCCCCGCGCAGGCTGGCCCGCCATCAATTTCTTCTGGCGCACGTGGATTGATGCACATCACCACATCCAGACCGAGGAAAGCCATTCGCGGCCCGGTGACTTTGTCACAATGGAGGCGCTGGAGCCGCTCGTGGCTGTGTCGACCGCCTGCCCGGACGACATCGACCCCATCAATGGCTGGAACCCCACCGACATCCACGTGCGCATCTACCAGGCCGAGGCCCCGATCCAACACGCCGTCGCCTACCGGTCCAAGGAGGATGCCCCGATGCGTCTGTCTCAGCCGTCGCCGTTTCACGTTCGCCACGCGGACCTTACCGAACATTTCGCCCCTGCCCGAGATCTGTGGCTGCCAACGGTCTATCCCGGCGTCGGAACGGTGGGCGAATATTGGGCCTGCAGGGACGCGGCCACGCTGCAGGACATGTCGGGCCTGCGCAAATTCGACGTGATCGGGCCGGATGCAGAAGTCCTTTTGCAAAAGGCGCTGACCCGCAACATTGCAAAACTGGCGCAATGGCGCGGAACCTACGCGCTCATGTGCGATGCCGGAGGCGAGGTGATCGACGACGGCACCCTGTTTCGTCTTGCGCCAGAGCTGTTTCGCTGGTGCTGCGGGTCGGAGGAAAGCGGGCGGTGGCTGACGCAGCTGGCCGCGCAAAACGGGCTGCAGGTCCGGATCCACGACTTGCAGGGATCGCTGCCGAACCTGGCCCTGCAAGGCCCCAGATCCCGCGAAATTCTGCGCGATGTTGTCTTCACCCAGCCCCATGTGCCCGGCCTTGATCAATTGGGGTGGTTCGGCGCGACGGTCGCCCGCCTTCATGACCGCGAGGGGGCGCCGTTTTTCCTGACCCGGTCGGGCTATACCGGTGAGCTGGGTTACGAGATCTTCTGTGCTGCGCCGCATGCAGAGACGATCTGGGATGCCTTGATGCGGGCGGGCGCGCCGCGCGGGCTCAAACCCATGGGCTCGCACGCCCTGGACATCATCCGGACCGAAGCAGGCCTGGCAGCAGCCGGAGCAGAATTTGCGCCCGGCGTGGACGCCTGGGAAGCCGGGCTCGGTTTTGCGGTGGATCTGCGAAAGGCCGATTTTGTCGGCAAAGCCGCGCTGGAGCGCAATCGCACCGCGCCGCGAAAGGTGCTCAGGGGCCTGAAATTCGACTGTGACGATGTGCCGGCGCAGGGGGCTGCAGTCTATGCGGGGGAACGGCCCGTGGGCGTCGTGACGTCGGCTGCGCGCTCTCCCATGCTGGAATGCGCGATTGCGATGGTGCGGCTCGGCGTCGAAAGCGCCGATACCGGAACAAGGCTTGAGGTAGGACAATTGGACGGACGCATGAAACGGCTGGGAGCCACGGTATGTGACATTCCCTTTGTAGACCCCAAACGTGAAAGAGCCCGCGCATGAGTGTTGTCGAACTGGAAAATGTCTGGAAGGTATTTGGCGCGCGCGCCAAGGAAGCGATGGCCGCGATCCGGTCAGAGGGCATCGGCAAGGCAGAGGTCCTGTCGCGCTTTGATGCCGTGGTCGGGGTCAGGGACGCATCGTTCAAGGTCGAAGAAGGCGAGATCTTTTGCCTCATGGGGCTGTCGGGCTCCGGTAAATCGACGCTGGTGCGTCATATCAACCGGTTGATTGATCCCACAGCCGGATCAATCCGCATTCTGGGCGAGGATGTGGGCGCGATGAAACCCGAAGCGCTGCGGGTGCTGCGGGCGGACAAGATCGGGATGGTGTTTCAGAACATGGCCCTGCTGCCGCACCGGTCCGTTCGGGACAATATCGGCTTTGCGCTCGAACTGCGCGGTGTCGATGGGTACACCCGCGCCAAACAGGCGGATGCCGCGCTCGAAACAGTGTCTTTGCATGGCTACGGTGACAGGCTGCCCTCCGAGCTGTCTGGCGGGATGCAACAACGGGTGGGTCTGGCCCGCGCCTTGGCCGCAGATCCCGAGATCCTGTTGATGGATGAACCGTTCTCGGCGCTTGATCCCTTGATCCGCCGCAATCTGCAGGATGAGTTTCTCGGGCTTTCTCAGAATCTCAAGAAGACAACGGTTTTCATTACCCATGACCTCGATGAAGCGATCCGCATGGGGACCGCATCGGCATCATGAAGGACGGCGAGATCGTGCAGATCGGAACCGCCGAGGACATCGTGACGGCCCCCGCTGACGATTATGTCGCCGATTTCGTCGCGGGCATTTCCCGTCTCAAACTGGTGTCCGCCGCAAAGATCATGATGCGCCCGGACGAATACGCGTCAAAGGTCGCACCGCTTGATGAAACGTCACCGCATCCGTCGGCCACACCCGAAGATGACCTTGATACGCTTGTCGGTCTTTCCACAGGGACGGACAAACCGGTTCTCATCAAGGCCGACGGCAAGGTCGTCGGCGTGGTGTCCAAGGATATCCTGCTGCGCGGACTACAGGGCAGCAACGAACAAGGAGGTACGACATGAGCGGCGCGGAAACACGCGAAGACTATTCGGATCGCGACGTTTCGGTAGGCACGTTCGTCGAACAGCGCGAAGACTACTATGCGGCGGCGTTCGAACGCATCCAGCGCGGGAAACTGCCACTCTGGTCCATGAACATCTGGGGCCTGCTTGTGCCTTGGTTCTGGGCTGCGCGGCGCGGTGTGTGGGTGATGTTCTGGCTGGCGCTGGCGCTGGACGTATTGGCGCTTGTCTGCCTGATGCAGGTCGTCAAATTCTCGCCGCTTCTGGCCGAGGCGATGCAGGATCCCGACAGCAACACGACACTCATCGCCCGCTACTCGGGATGGATCACAACGTACACGTGGTGCGGGGTTGCCGCGCTGGTGATCGGGCGTCTGTGGATGGGGGCCTACGCCAACCGCTGGTACTATAGCCAGTACATGCGCTGGCGCATCGATCACGATACTGCCCATGGCGTATCGCTGAAACGGTTGGTGATCGGGGCTGTGATCCTCGCTCTGGTCGCCCCATTGACCACCTACCGCGCCACGCAACTCCGCCTGGATGAGCGTGCGTGCTTCAACCAGATCCGCGCCGCCGAGGCGGTCGAGGCGCTGTTGCCCCGCTACGACGCAAGCGGTGTGTCCGAGCTTGGCGATGCGGTCCGCGCCGATGCCGCCGCGGCACAGGCACGCTTTGACGCGCTGGACGCGATCTCCGACCGCACCGCAGAGCAAAACACCCAACGGCGGGACGCCCGGAGCGAAGCGCGTGACCTGCGCCGCGCGTCCGAACAGGTGGACGAATACGCGTTGATTTCGACACGCGACCGGTTCGACTGCTTCTTCATCGACGATTTCCCGACCCTTGCGAGGCTCGACCCGCCCGAAGATGTAACCTACCGCAGGATCACCGACGAGGACGGCAACAGCGAAGTGATTGCCGACATCAAAGAGCCGATCGAAGGCCGCAAGGTGACGCTGTTCACCTATTCGGCGGAAAGCATCGACATCTCGATCAACCTCCTGCGCGCGTCCTATGCCAGCGCCTTCGATGCAATGACAAATGTGCTGCGCCAATCGCTGATCCGGGTCGAGGTCGCGTTTATGCAAACGCCATGGCCCGTGGTTGCGTTTCTCTTTCTTGCGCTCAGTTGGGCCTTTACCGGCTGGGGAACGACCGTCTTCGTTGGGTCGTCTCTTGCCTTTCTGGCGCTGTTCGAACTCTGGCAGATCGCGATGCAGACCATGGCGCTGGTGGTCGTCTCCACGGCGGTCTGTGTCTTGGTCGGCTTGCCCATTGGCATCTGGATGGCCAAGAACAAGATCGCGCGTTTCATCACCGAGCCGATCCTGGATGTGATGCAGACGATCCCATCGCTTTCCTACCTTGTCCCTGCCGTTGCCTTCTTCGGCATCAGCCAGCCGCCCGCCGTTTTGGCCACGGTCGTCTTTGCCATGCCCCGATGATCAAGCTGACCGCGCTGGGCATCCGGCAAGTGCCCGAAAGCACCAAAGAGGCTGCGCTGGCCTTCGGCGCGTCCGAACGTCAGCTCCTGCGAAAGGTAGAATTACCAATGGCCGTTCCGTCCATCATGGCGGGCCTCAATCAGACCATCATGCTGGCCCTGTCCATGGCCACGATCTCGGCCTTCATTGGCGCAGAGGGGCTTGGCGCGATCGTCACGTCAGCCCTTGGCGATGCACAGGCGGGCAAGGGGCTGCTTGCGGGCGTCGCCATCGCCCTCGTGGCGATGATGATCGACCGCATCCTGCGCGGCATCCGAAACTCATTCAGCCGCATCTGACACCCCATAATCGAAAACGCAAAACAGGGAGATACTCAAATGAACGCGTTAAAATCCACTGCTGCATTCGCAGCACTTGCACTGGCCGCCACCGGGGCTTCGGCCCAGGAAAAGGTCACGTTTTCCGATCTCAGCTGGAACGGAGCACAAGCCATCGGCCATGTGCTGTCCACCATCATCGAAGAAGAGATGGGCGGCGATGCCGAGATCGTCTCGGGCATGAATCAGGCCGCGGTCATCATGGCCGGCATGGACAAGGGCGACGGTTCCATCGACGTCTTTACCGATCTGTGGATGCCCAATCAGCAGGCGCTGTGGGATGAATATATCGACGGTCTGGGCACCGTGAAGACGAACCAGCCCTATAACGGCACATCCAACATCTACGTCCCCTCCTACATGGCAGAAAAGGGCGTGCGCTCGATCGACGATCTGCGCGATCCAGAAGTCGCCGCAATGTTTGACACCGATGGGAACGGAAAAGGCGAATATTGGGCCGGCGACGTGACCTGGGCGTCAACCAAGCGCTGGCAGATCAAATTCAAATCCTACGGTCTCGATGGTCTGTGGGAGCCCAACATCGTTTCTGCCGACACGTTCAAGGCCGGGCTCGAAGCCGCCTATACGTCCGAGCAGCCACAGCTTTTCTACTACTGGACGCCTGAAGCGATCCACGTGAAATACGACCTGACCGCGCTTGAAGAGCCCGGCCGCACAGACGGCTGCGAGGACGTGGACCTCGATGCGGAAGACTGGCTGGAAGTGTCCGAGTTCAACTGCGTCATCGCGTCCAACGATATCTTCGTGGCCTATTCCGCGTCGCTCGAAGAGCGCAACCCGGCAGTGGCCAAAATGCTGTCGAACGTGCAGTTCACGGGTGACGAGATCAACGAATGGATCGTCGAGATGTTCGAGAACAAGCGTGATCCGCGCGAAGTGGCAGAAGACTGGATCGCGGATAACAAAGAGACCGTGACGGGCTGGATCAGCGGCTGATCTGCCCCTCGGATAATCCAATCGGGACGCCCGCTTCCCGGGCGGCCCTTTTTTTGAGGTTGGGCGACGGACGCAAATCTTCGCAGTCAGTCTTTGGCGTCCGCGTGGTGCAAGGTGCTGCATCCGGCGATCAGGCTCACATTTCGTCCCCCCTCCGCACATACCTTCCCGGCAGGCGGACGCGCCTCACTCCTCCACCGCCTCCCCCGTCTCCATATCGCGCACAACGCCGTCGGCGTCCCGCGCCAGCCCCCGCGACAGCAGTTCCACATCCCCCAGCCGCGGGCGCGTGATACTGCCAAAGGCTTCGGCGTCCAGATCTCGCGCATCCGGCCCGTCGATCAGCGCCGCCAGCCGTCCCTGCATCCAGGCCGCCAGCACGTCGTTCATCCGCTGCTGATACCCCGGCCCCATGCGGCGAAAGAACTTCACCACGTCCTCCTCCACCCGCAGCGTGATGCGGGTTTTCTTTTGCGGCATCCGGCCCCGCGCGATCTTGTGCCAGTCGTCGGGGATACGTTTTTCATCCAGCAGCGTCTGGTGCAGATCCCATTCGATCTGCATCATCAGGTTGTTGAAATAGTTGCGATGCGCCTGCTTGACGGGGCTGCGAACGGCCATGGGACACTCCTTGCTGAAAACCCGTGGCAAGACTGCGCAAATTTGATTAAAACAGCGTAACCCGACCGTATGCACGGGCTGTGCACGCGCGGTGTACAGGATGTGACTCCGCCCGCCCGGCGCGGTTATCCACATGCCAATACGCGTGCAACCCGTTGTAATGAATGAGAGAAGCAAGATGTACACACCCGCGATCACAGGCACCGGCGTATTCACCCCCGAACAGGTCATCACCAACGCCGAATTGGTCGCCGCGTTCAACGCCTACGTGGATCTCTACAACGCGGAGCACGCCGAGGAGATTGCCGCAGGCACCCTGCCCGCCAAGGCCCACTCATCGGAAGAATTCATCGTCAAGGCATCGGGGATCGAGCAGCGCTATGTGATTGACAAGACTGGCATTCTCGACCCGCAGGTCATGCATCCCCTGCTGCGCCAGCGCGCCGATGATGAGCCTTCGCTCATGGCCGAAATGGCGCTGGATGCCGCCCAAAAGGCGCTTGCGCAGGCGGGAAAGACGGCGGCGGACGTGGATGCGGTCATCTGTGCGGCCTCCAACCTCGAACGCGCCTACCCCGCCGTCGCGATCGAGATACAGGAGTTGTTGCAAATCAATGGCTTCGCCTTTGATATGAACGTCGCCTGCTCCTCTGCCACCTTCGGGATTCAGGCGGCGGCGGACATGATCCGCTCCGGATCGATCCGCAGCGCACTGGTCGTTAACCCGGAAATATGCTCCGCCCATCTAGAATGGCGCGATCGCGATTGCCATTTCATCTTTGGCGATGTGGCAACCGCCACATTGATCGAGCGGAGCGAGGACGCGGCGGGGAGCTATTTCGAAATCAAATCAACGCGCTGCGCGACAGAGTTCTCCAACAACATCCGCAACAACAACGGCTTCCTGCGCCGCTCGCGCCCCGACGGCGTGGCCGATCGCCGCGACATGCAGTTCATGCAGAACGGTCGCAAGGTGTTCAAGGAGGTGCTGCCGATGGTGTCCGAGCACATCGCAGGCCACATGGACGATGAGGGCGTTCAAGCCTCTGATCTCAAACGAATTTGGCTGCATCAGGCCAACAAATCCATGAATGATTTTATCGGCCGCAAGGTGCTTGGCCGGGTGCCAGAGCCGGGGGAGCAACCCAATATCCTGCAGGATTACGCCAATACTTCCTCCGCCGGGTCGATCATCGCCTTCTCGAAATACTCAGACGATCTGAAGGATGGCGAGACCGGCCTGATCTGCTCTTTCGGCGCGGGATATTCTGTGGGGTCGGTGATCGTGCAAAAGCACGTCTAGACGTCTTTCAAAGATACCCGTTTGTGCACGTCCTCGGCGCTCTCGACGCGCTCCGAGTATCGGTCCACCAGATAGTCCGACCGCCCGCGGGTAAGCCAGGTGAACTTTACCAGCTCCTCCATCACGTCCACGATACGGTTGTAGAATGGACCTTCGGGCAAGCGTCCTTCGCTGTCAAATTCAAGCCAAGCCTTTGGGATACTTGACTGATTTGGAATGGTGATCATCCGCATCCAGCGCCCCAGTATCCGCATCTGATTGACCGCGTTAAACGATTGCGACCCGCCAGAGACCTGCATCACGGCCAGCGTCTTGCCCTGCGTCGGGCGGATCCCGCCCTTGAGCGACAGGGGCAGCCAGTCGATCTGGCTCTTCATGATGCCGGTCATGGCGCCGTGTCGTTCAGGGGAGGACCACACCATCCCCTCCGCCCACACGGCCAGATCCCGCAGCTCGGCCACCTTGGGATGATCGGGCTCCGCGCCGTCGGGCTGCGGTAGTCCCCGCGGGTCAAACATCCGCGTCTCGCAGCCGAGATAGTCAAGGATGCGCGCGGCCTCCTCGGCGGCGCGACGGGAATAGCTGACATCCCGCAAGCTGCCGTAAAGCATCAGGATCCGCGGCTTATGGCCCGGATCATCGGCACTTTTCAGGTTATCCACATCAATGGTCGGGAGCGCCTGAGCAACAAGCGCCGGCAGCGCGTCAGACACTCTCGTCTTCCAGGTGCAGCTTCATATCCACAAGCACCTGCTGCAGCAGCGTGGTCTCTTTCAGCAGCCGCTTTGCCTCGTTCACGGTGATCTTCCCGTCCGCGATGGATTGCTGATATTCGCTCATCAACATGGCAAACCGCTGGCTCAGCGCGATCACATCGGCGTTTACCCCGCCCGTCGAGGTATCATTGGGCCGACGCTCGTCGAAATCGATATGCGCGCCCGACAGCTCCGCCAGCGCCTGCGTCAGATGTGGGTAGCCCGATGCCATCTCCAGCTGCGCCACCGCGTCCACGGGCATGAACCGATCCGCGTGCTCCTCGTGGTCGGAGTAATACCGGCCCAGCGTCGCCTTTGACTTGCCCGTGACCTCGCAGGCCGCTTCGACACCGACCGCTTTCACCAACGCTTCGGTGTGCTTTTTGAGATAGCTGCCAATGGCTTCCATGCGAGACCCTCACTCCACAGTGTCAACGGTACACTACCGTTACCGCACCTGCGTTGCCTAGTGCAACGAAACCGCGGCAAAGTCAAAACCTCTCGTGGCTCTTGCAGGTTCCGGCGGGTGCCGGATAAATGCGCATATGGCCAAGTTATACTTCAACTATTCCACCATGAACGCCGGCAAATCGACGGTATTGCTGCAGGCGGCGCATAACTACGCGGAGCGGGGGATGTCGACCTATCTGCTGACCGCACGGCTGGACGATCGCGGTGGCGCCGGGCGGATCGTATCACGTATCGGGATCGGGCAGGACGCCGACACCTTTGGCCCCGACGATGATCTGTTTGCCAGGATCGAGGCGCGGCTTGCGGAGGGCGCGTGCGCCTGTGTGTTCATCGACGAGGCGCAGTTTCTGAGCAAGGATCAGGTCTGGCAACTGGCCCGCGCGGTCGATGATCTGGGCCTGCCGGTGATGTGTTACGGGCTGCGCGTGGATTTTCTGGGCGCGCTCTTTCCCGGCTCGGCAGCACTTCTGGCGCTGTCGGACGAGATGCGCGAGATCCGCACGATCTGCCATTGCGGCAAGAAGGCGACGATGGTCATCCGGCAGGACGCCGAGGGCCGCGCGCTGAAAGGTGGCGCGCAGGTGCAGATCGGCGGCAATGAGACCTACGTCTCGCTGTGCCGCCGCCACTGGCGCGAAAAGATGGACGCCTAGACCGGGTTCGGCGGCGTCTGCCCATCCAGCATGGCGCGCAGGTTGCGTACCGCCATCTGCCCCATATCCACCCGCACCTCGCGCGCGGCGGTGCCCAGATGCGGCAGCAAAGTCGCGTTGTCGAGCGCGGTGAGCGCCGCGGGCACCGCAGGCTCAAACTCATAGACATCGAGGCCCGCGCCGCCGATCCGACGCTCTTGCAGCGCCGCGATAAGCGCGGCCTCGTCAATGACATCCCCGCGGGCGATGTTGACCAAATGGGCGTGGGGCTGCATCGCGGCCAGAACGGACGCGTCGATCAGGTGATGCGTCTGCGCCCCGCCCGGC
This sequence comes from Sulfitobacter albidus, assembly GCF_018200035.1. NCBI lineage: Bacteria > Pseudomonadati > Pseudomonadota > Alphaproteobacteria > Rhodobacterales > Roseobacteraceae > Sulfitobacter > Sulfitobacter albidus. Next base: position 2,277,570 of record NZ_CP073581.1, read on the forward strand.
ACGGCGATCACCATCACGTCGACCTGCCCCGCCAATGCCTTGAGGTCATCGACAAACACCGCCGGAAAATCCACGTCCTTGGCGCTGCGGCCAAAGTATTTCACCGCCATGCCAAAGCCGAAGTGGCAGCGCCGCGCAACCGCCTGCCCGATGCGCCCCAGCCCCACGATACCGACGGTCTTGCCGCTCAGGTGCAGGCCCAGCATCTGCGTCGGGTGCCAGCCCTCCCACGCGCCTGCGCGCACCAGCCGCTCGCCTTCCGCCGCGCGCCGCGCGCTCATCAGCATCAGCGTCATGGCGATGTCGGCGGTGGCGTCCGTGACGGCGCCGGGGGTGTTGGTGACTGTGACACCCGCCGCCCGCGCGGCCTCCACGTCGATATGGTTGAACCCCACGCCAAAGTTCGCAAGCGCCGCGCAGCGCGGGTCGGGCACATCCGCAAACACCTCGGCGCTGAATGCGTCGCCCAGTGTTACCAGCGCGCCATCGTAATCGCGCAGACAGGTACACAGCTCATCCCCGCTCAGCGGCGTGGTCTCCGCGCGACGGGTTACCTCAAAGCCTTCCAGCGCATCAAAAATCTCTTCCGGCAGGGGGCGGGAGACAAACACCCGTTTCAATGCATCCGCCCCCCGTTTGGCACGTCCTGTCCCGGCGTCAGCAGGACAATCGCACCATCCGCGTCGGGCACGCCCAGCAACAGAAACTCCGACATGAACGGCCCGATCTGGCGCGGGGGGAAGTTCACCACCCCCATCACCTGCCGCCCCGGCAACGTTTCGGGCGTGTAGTGCACGGTGATCTGGGCAGAGGTTTTGCGCACGCCGATCCCTTCGCCAAAATCCACCCAAACCTTGATCGCGGGTTTGCGCGCCTCGGGGAAGGGTTGCGCGTCGACGACCGTGCCGCAGCGGATATCAACCTTGAGGAAATCGTCGAAGTCGAGATCACCCATTGGCCAGCTCCCGCCCGCGATTTGCCGCCGCCGCCACCGCGCGGCGCATGAGCGCGGGGAAACCGTCGGTCTGATCCATCAGCACCTCAAGCGCGGCCTGCGTGGTACCGTTGGGGCTGGTGACATTGACGCGCAGCTGGGCGGGGTCGTCATCGCTTTGCAGGGCCAGCGCGCCGGCACCCGCCACGGTGGCGATGGCCAGCTGCAGGGCCAGATCGCGCGGCAGCCCCTCGGCCTCGCCCGCGTCGGCCATCGTCTCCATCATGTGAAACACATACGCCGGGCCGGAGCCGCTGACGCCGGTGACCGCGTCGATCTGCGCCTCCTCGCTCAGCCGCACGACCTGACCCACGGCGCTCAGCAAGGCCTCGGCCTCATCAAGGCTGCGGTCGCCCGCGACAGCGTTGCCGACAATGGCGGTGATCCCCTGCGAGATCGCGGCGGGGGTGTTGGGCATGGCGCGCACCACCGGGGTCTGCGCACCCAAGGTCTGCTCAAAGAACGAGATCGGCGTGCCGGCGGCGACGCTCACGAACAGGGTCTCGCCGTTGCCCATGGCGGCCAGTTCGGGCAGTGCGTCGGCCATCATTTGCGGCTTGACCGCGACCAGCACGATGGCGGGTGAGGCGGGCAGATCGGTGTTGAGGTTCACGCCCTGCGCCTGCAGCCAGTCGGACGGATTCGGATCGCGGACCCAAACGGAGGTGGGCGGCAATCCGCGCCCCAGCCAGCCCGCCAACATGGCCGATCCCATTTTGCCACAACCAAGCAAAACAAGGCCGTCGCCCGCAATCCGCGTGTCTTTCATCACATCCCCCTCTGGTTCGGGGGAGAGGTTACGCGCGCCCGTAGGCCTCTGCAATGGCGACCTGCATCGCGTCCTGCGCGCTGCGCTCGCCCCAGACGACCAGCTGCACGGCGGGGTAATACCGCTCGGCGCTGGTGATGGCGGCGCCGATCATCGTGTCGATCTGCTCGGGTGAGGCGACGTGGCCCCCCGACAGTACCAGACCATAGCGGTAGACCATCAGCTGCTGTTCGGCCCAGTAGGTGAACGCCCCGGCCCAGCAGCGGTCGTTGACCTCGTTGAGCAGACCGTAGAGCGCGGGCACGCGGTCCTCGGGCGGCTCCATCTCGAAGGTGCAGATCAGCCGCAGCGTCTCATCCATCGCCGACCACGCGAGCGTCAGCGAATAGGTCCGCCACTGGCCTTCGACGGCCATCGCGATCTGCTCGTCAGAGATGCGGTCGAATTCCCAATCGTGATGCGCGGCCAGCGTCTCCACGATGTCGATGGGATGGATGTCGTCTTCCAGATACTGCTCGGACAGTGCCATTTGGGTCACCTTTTTATTATCGCCCTAGCGATGGAGGCCCCTTTTTGCCCCCAACGATTGGGTGCTCCTGCTAAAGAACGCAAGTTTGCCTGCGCGTCCTACAAGATATGGTGGAGGCTGCGAAACCCCGTGGCAAGTTTTTTCTGGGGATAACCCGCACAAACGGGACTATTTCGGGAACAAACGCCCAAAACCGGACCGGCGGGGGCCGATCCGGGGGATCATTCGCACAAGGTCATGTGGAAAAAGCCGTCGCCCGACGCGCGGCGATCAGATCACTTGCCGTCGAGCGCGTCGAGCCGCGCCTTGAGCGCATCGTTCTCCTCGCGTGCCTTCTGGGCCATCGCGCGCACGGCGTCGAATTCCTCGCGGGTCACAAAATCGCGATCCGCCAGCCAGCGGTCCATCAGGCCCTTCATCGCGTTCTCGGCCTCTTCCTTGGCGCCCTGGGCCACGCCCATTGCGTTTGTCATGATCTGGCTGAGGTCGTCGAACATCTTGTTGCGGGTCTGCATGGGGCTCTCCATCTATCGCTTGGGATCTATATGGAGCCGCACCCCGCGCGGCGCAAGGTTGACTTCCCCCGCCAGCCGCGCTCAATCGGCGCATGGCCGCGCTGATCCCCTTTCCCGACATCTCGCCCGAGATCTTCACGATCTCGCTCTTTGGTCTCGACTTCGCCCTGCGCTGGTACGCGCTGGCCTACATCGTGGGCATCCTGCTGGGCTGGCGGCTGGTGCTGCGCGCGGCCCGCACGCCCCGGCTGTGGCGCGATGAGACGCCGGTGATGAACGCCCAGCAGATCGAGGATCTGCTGACCTGGGTGATCCTTGGCGTCATTCTGGGCGGGCGGATCGGCTACGCACTTTTCTACCAGCCACAGATTTATCTGGCGAACCCGCTGCAGATCCTGCGCATCTGGGAGGGCGGCATGTCGTTCCACGGCGGTGCGCTGGGCGTGATCCTGGCGGCGTGGATCTATACCGGGCGGCACGGCACCGCGCGGATCAGCGCGGGCGATCTGGTGGCGCTGGGCATCGCCCCGGCCTGCTGCTGGGCCGCATCGCCAATTTTATCAACGCAGAGCTTTGGGGCCGCCCGACCGACCTGCCCTGGGGCGTCGCCTTTCCCACCCAAGCCGCGCAATATTGCCCCGATGTGATCGGCCTCTGCGCCCGCCACCCCTCGCAGCTGTATGAAGCGTTCCTCGAGGGGATCGTTCTGGGCGGGCTGCTGATCTATCTGGCGTGGCGGCGCGATGCCTTCAAACGCCCCGGCCTGCTGATGGGCACCTTTCTGGCGGGCTACGGGCTGGCGCGCTTTGCCGTTGAATTCGTGCGTCAGCCGGATGCGCAATTCGTCACGGAAGGCAATCCGCTGGGGCTTGCTTTGCAGATCGGCGGCACCGGGCTGACCATGGGCCAGATCCTGTGCCTGCCGATGATCGCCGTTGGCGCATTCTCCATCCTGCGCGCCCGCCGCGCGTGACGGCATTGCGCGATATCCTTGTGGCGCAGATCGCCGCCACCGGGCCGCTGCGCCTGTCGGACTACATGGCGACCTGCCTGATGCACCCCGAACACGGCTACTATACCACCCGCGCGCCCTTTGGCGCCGAGGGCGATTTCATCACCGCGCCCGAAATCTCGCAGATGTTCGGGGAGCTGATCGGCCTCGCGCTCGCGCAGGCCTGGCTGGATCAAGGCGCGCCGTCGCCCGTGACACTGGCCGAGCTTGGCCCCGGACGCGGCACGCTGATGGCGGACGTGCTGCGCGCGACGGCCCGCGTGCCGGGCTTTAGCGACGCGGTGCAGGTGCATCTGTTCGAGGGGTCGCCGCGGCTCAGGGCCGTTCAGGCCGAAACGCTCAGCGGGCATGAACCCACGTGGATAGACACCCTTGACGCGCTGCCCGATCAGCCGCTGCTGCTTGCGGCCAATGAATTCTTTGACGCGCTGCCGATCCGCCAGTTTCAGCGCGACGGGGATCTGTGGCGCGAACGGCACGTGGGGATGCGCGACGGTGCGCTGGCCTTTGGGCTTGGCCCCGCGCAGCCGCAACCGGCGCTGACACACCGGCTGGAGGATACGCGCGACGGCGATCTGGTCGAGGACTGCCCCGGCGCGGCCCCGATCCTCGCGCCTGTCGCCGACCGCATCGCGCAGCATGGCGGCGCCGCGCTGATCGTGGATTACGGTGACTGGCGCAGCCTCGGCGATACGTTGCAGGCGGTACAGGCGCACGAAAGCGTCGATCCGCTGGCAACCCCCGGCCACGCGGACCTGACCGCGCATGTGGATTTCGAAGCGCTCAGCCACGCGGGCGCGCCGTGCAAGGCGGGGCGCGTCACCCCGCAGGGCGTGTTTCTGGAACGCCTCGGCATCACCGCACGCGCGCAAAGCCTTGCGCAATCGCTGAGCGGTCAGGCCCTTGATGCCCATATCGCCGCGCATCGCCGGTTGACGCACCCGTCAGAAATGGGAAACCTGTTCAAGGTGCTGGCCTTTGTGCCGGACGGGGCTCCGATGCTGCCGGGAGTACAGGAATGACGCTAGAGATCCTCACCTCCGACGCCCTGACCGGGGTGCGTCACGGGTTCTTTACCCGGCGCGGCGGCGCGTCGTCGGGCGTGTTTTCGGGGCTCAACTGCGGCTATGGCTCGTCCGATCAGGCAGAGATCGTGGCGATCAACCGCGCACGGGTGGCCGATGCCATGGGCGTCGCGGCCGATCATCTGCTCGGCGTGCACCAGATCCACTCCGCCACTGCCGTCACGGTCGACGGACCCACGCCCGACAAGCCGCGTGCCGATGCGCTGGTGACGGCCACGCCGGGGCTGGCACTTTCGGTACTGACGGCGGATTGCCAGCCGGTGCTGTTTGCCGATGTCGAGGCAGGCGTGATCGGGGCGGCCCACGCGGGCTGGCGCGGGGCGCGCAACGGTGTGCTGGAGGCGACCGTCGAAGCAATGGAGGCGTTGGGTGCCCGGCGCGCAGACATCACCGCAGTCATCGGCCCCTCGATCAGTCAGCGGGCCTATGAGGTCGGGCCGGAATTTCTGGAAGAATTTCTGGACGACGATCCAGACAACGGGCGGTTCTTTATCGCGGGTGACGGCGACCGGTTGCTGTTCGACCTGCCTGCCTTTGGCCTCGCGGCCCTGCGCGCCACGGGCGTGGGCCATGCGGAATGGACGCGCCATTGCACCTTTTCGGATCCGGACCGATTCTACTCCTACCGACGCACCACCCACGCAAAGGAAGCCGACTATGGCCGCCTGATCGCGGCGATCACCCTTGGAAATGGGCGCGAATAAGGCAACCTTTGCCGCGTTCTGGCCGTGCGCGTCCCGGAAACAATCGCATCAATTGTTGCGCGATGCGCGACAACCCCTGTTTTTCAAGGCGCAAAATTGGTTAACCGAATGGGGCAACCCCGCCCCATTCCGTCTCAGACGCTGGTCGCAATTTTCCGCAAAAGCCCGCACCCCGCCCCAAAGCGGCCCGATTGCCCCGCCATAGTCAGTCGTAATCAAGGGCATCGCCCCGCACCAACGCCGACAGGAGACACGGACCATGAAAACCAACGCACGCTTTATCAAGTCGATCACAAAGACCGCCGCCGAGAACGACACCGTGATGCCCTGGGCCCGTGGAAAACGGCGCGCCGCCTTCATCGCCAAGCGCAGCGCAACCGACACACCCCTGCGCAAGACCGCCTGATCCCAAAGGCGCAACCGAACGCCAAAAGCCCCGCCCCACGGTTGATTCGTGCGGCGGGGCTTTTGCGTTTTGGGGAAATTGTGGCGGCGCGCGCCAATCTGCGGGAAACAAACCGCCGCCACGGGGCGGTATTGGTGTCGGATCGCCCCCGAATGTCGTTCACACTTTGACAATCACTGCCTTTCGTGGCGAATTGGGTCGTACCAAAGACATGAAATGACCATCGTTATTTCCGTCGTCGTCGGTGGGGGCCGATGAGGGATGTGACCAACCTGAGAGGGTGTTCGCATGACACTGACTGCCAATCCCGCCGCCGCCCGCACGTCGGCACGCGCCAAAGGGCTCGCCACGATGACAAGAGCGTCCGAACCCGCGCCAAAGCAGCTGCCCCAGCGCAGCTATGAGGTTGCGGCCCTGCGCGAGGATGGATCGCTGTTCATCGGGCAAAGCAGCGCGCCCGCCCTGCCGCTTTTTGAAAGCGCCTTTTCCGCCTTTACCCACGGCAGCCTCGTGCAGACCAGCTATGGCCCCGTCGCGGTTGAGGATCTGCAACCCGGCGACAGGGTCGAGACCATCGAGGGCGATTCCGCTGAATTGGTCTGGATCGGCACATCGACATTCTCGCCGGCCGATGCGGGCAAGCGGACCAAGCTTACGCGGGTCATGGCCGACAGCTTTGGCCAGTCGCGCCCCGAACGCGCGCTGACCTTTGGCCCCGGCGCGCGCATCCTGCACACGCCAGCCGCCCTGCGCGGCATTGCGGACGGCAAGCCGCTGCTGACACCCGCCGCGCGGTTCATTGACGGGGTGAATGTGATCGAAGTCGCGCCACCCACACCCACACGGATGTTTCACCTGTGCCTGACACGCCACGCCGTCATCCTCGTCGACGGGATCGAGGCGGAGACGTTCCACCCCGGGTTTACCGCGCCGCGCGGGTTGAGCCACAGCTTGCGCGACCGCTTCATCTCGCTGTTTCCGCGCATCGCGCATCTGTCGGATTTTGGCCCGCTGGCGCATCCACGCGCGCCAGATACCGACGACTGATCCGCTACCCTCCTCCGCTCTCACGCTCTCAGGATCACGAAGCGCGCCCCGCCCCCCTCCAGGCGGGGCGCCGCGCGTTCAGGCCTCCACGCTCAGGCGTTCTTCGAGCACGTCGAAGGGGACACCGGGGTCGTCCTTGGCATCGCGGATGACAAGGCTGGTCTTGACGCTGGCCACATTCGGCGCCGTCAACAGCGCCCCGGTCAGAAAGCTTTGGAAGCTCGACAGATCGGGGGCCACGCATTTGAGCATGAAATCCACCTCGCCGTTGAGCATATGGCATTCGCGCACCAGCGGCCAGGCGCGGCAACGGTCCTCGAACGCGCTCAGATCCGCCTCGGCCTGGCTGTTGAGCCCGACCATGGCAAACACCTGGACCTCAAATCCCAGCGCACGGGCGTCGACCTCCGCGTGATAGCCGCGAATGAACCCCTGCTCTTCGAGGGTGCGCACCCGCCGCAGGCAGGGCGGCGCCGAGATGCCGACCCGTTTGGCCAATTCAACATTCGTCATCCGCCCGTCAGCTTGCAATTCCGCAAGTATTTTGCGGTCGATCGGGTCGAGCCGTGATCCTGCCATATGTCCCCCTACAGCTTTTCGATTGTTATAGCGACAACGCCGATGTGCGCAACAATGTTTCACACAAGCGCAACATTCTTTTCCGGCTGTGCCAATCTTTCGGGCGGGGATCGAAATTTTTCAAAAATTTCGGCCGGAATTTTTCGAAAATTCCGCTCCCGTGGCGGTCGGCCCGCACGGCGCGGGCTTTTGGTCTGCCCATGGGGCGTCTATATCTGCACTCCAACCAAGATTCTGCGCCGGAGGCAACCGCATGGCCGAGACACGTCACACCAAGGTTCTGATCATCGGCTCCGGCCCCGCGGGCTATACCGCCGGCGTCTACGCCAGCCGCGCCATGTTGAACCCGATCCTTGTTCAGGGGATCGAACCGGGCGGTCAGCTGACCACCACCACCGAGGTCGAGAACTGGCCCGGCGACACCGAAGTCCAGGGCCCTGACCTGATGGTCCGCATGGAAGCGCACGCAAAGGCGATGGGATGCGAGATCGTGGGCGACATCATCACCTCCGTTGATTGGTCCAAGCGGCCGTTCGTCGCGCAATCCGACAGCGGCACCACCTATGTGGCCGATGCGGTGATCCTGGCGACTGGCGCGCGCGCCAAGTGGCTGGGGCTCGAGAGCGAAGAGAAATTCAAGGGCTTCGGCGTCTCGGCCTGTGCCACCTGCGACGGGTTTTTCTATCGCGGGCAGGAAATCGTCGTGATCGGGGGCGGTAACACCGCCGTCGAAGAGGCGCTGTTCCTGACCAATTTCGCCTCCAAGGTCACGCTGATCCACCGCCGCGATGAGCTGCGGGCCGAGAAGATCCTGATTGACCGCCTGATGAAGAACCCCAAGATCGAGCCGCTGTGGTTTCACGAGCTGGCCGAGGTCACCGGCACCTCCGACCCGTTGGGCGTCGAGGGAGTGAAGGTGAAGCACACCAAAACGGGTGAAATCACCGAGATCCCGGCCAAGGGCGTTTTTGTTGCCATCGGCCACGCGCCTGCCAATGAGCTGGTCAAGGATACGCTTGAGACGCACATGGGCGGCTACGTGGTCACCAAGCCCGACAGTACCGAAACCTCGATCCCCGGTGTCTTTGCCGCCGGAGACCTGACGGATCACAAATACCGCCAAGCGGTCACGAGTGCCGGCATGGGCTGCATGGCCGCCCTTGAGGCAGAACGGTTTCTGGCCGAGCACGGCGAGGATGGCGACACCCCCGGCGACGCCAAAAAGGATACCGCCCTGCCGATGGGCTACGGGGCCGAGGTCTGAGCGACCGCGGCGCCGATATTGCGCGCTATCTGACGTTGACGCGCGAGACGTTGCCACAGGCCGCGCGCGGGGCACGCTGGCCGGTGCACAACGATCACTGCTTTCAGCGCATCGTGCTCGATCACGTGTCGGGCGGGGTGTGGTACGATCACATCGCCCGCCCTGCCTATAAGAACCTCACGGCGGATCAGGCGCGCGCCGCCGTGGGCCTTGCCGAACGCATCCTCAGCGGCGACGTCGATCTGCACGCGCTCAACCATCAATCGCTTGTTTGGCGCGGCAAGGCGCGCGCGACGTGACGCGGCCCCGGTGCGGCCTATCTGACGGGAATGACCGACGTTGAAATCACGACTCCCGCCGCCCTGTGGGACTGGCTTGAGGCTCATCACACCCGCCCCGACAGCGTGCGGCTGATTACGTGGAAAGCCGCGCACCCGGATAAATACGTAAGCCGCGAGGACGTGCTGGACGCGCTCATCGCCTACGGCTGGATCGACGGGCGCCGCTTTGTCGTGGACGACGACCGCACCGCGCAGCTGATCGCGCCGCGCCAGCAACAGGCGTGGTCACAATCCTACAAAGATCGCGCGGAGCGATTGCGCGCCAAGGGCCGCATGCGCCCGGCGGGAGAGGACGCCATCGCGCAGGGCAAGGCGTCGGGGCTGTGGTATTTCTTTGCCGATGTGGATGCGCTGATCGTGCCGGATGATCTGGCGGCGGATCTTGATCTGGCCCGGTGGGAGGCGCTGGCGCCTTCCTATCGCCGCAACGTACTGCGCTGGATCAAACTGGCCAAGACCGCGCCGACCCGCGCAAAACGCATCCGCGCCGCTGCCCGAGCCACACAGCGCGGTGAAAAACTGCCGCAGATGTAGCCGCTGCGTCGGCGGATCCTTGCACATTTGCAACGGTAGATGAGCCGCAGGAAGGTTTGTTCTTGCGTGAACAAACTTTTCCACCTAACTGCGTTCACGAATGAACAAACCGCGAGCCCGCCGACGTGAACGCCCCCATGACCCATCCAACGCCGGAAGAAGAGGACAACCTCTTTCGTCTCCTGCGTCAGGTCGACATCGCTCCGGCGGCGTCGCAGCGGGCGATGGCGGCGGCGACGGGCGTTTCGCTGGGGCGCCTCAATGCGCTGCTGAAATCGGCGATTGCACGGGGCTTCATTCAGATCAGTGACCGCGACAGCACCGACCGGCGCCAGCGGTTCGCCTATACGCTCACCCTCAAGGGCGCATCGGAGAAGGCTCGGCTGACCGACCGTTTCCTCGCCCGCAAATTTGCCGAATACGACGCGCTGCACGCCGAGTTGACCGGTTCCACCAGTGGCTTCGTCCCCATGAACAACAGGACCAATTTGATGAACAACCTTTCCCCCATCCCCGAGCTCTATGTCTCCTACGATTCAGCGCAAAAGCTGAAGGTGGAAGCCGCCGATCTGGTCAGCCACGATCTGACGCCGCGCCAGATCTGCGATCTTGAGCTGCTGATGAACGGCGGTTTCAACCCGCTCAAAGGGTTCCTGTCGGAGGCCGATTACGACGGCGTGGTCGACAACATGCGGCTGGCCGATGGCACGCTGTGGCCCATGCCAATCACGCTGGACGTCAGCGAGGGGTTTGCCGAGAGCCTTGAGATCGGGCAGGACATTGCGCTGCGCGATCAGGAAGGCGTGATCCTCGCCACCATGACCGTCACCGACCGCTGGACGCCCAACAAGGCGCGCGAGGCCGAAAAGGTGTTCGGCGCCGACGACAGCGCGCATCCGGCCGTGAACTACCTGCACAACCAGGCGGGCAAAATCTATCTGGGCGGCCCCGTCACCGGCATCCAGCAGCCTGTGCACTATGATTTCAAATCGCGCCGCGACACGCCCAACGAATTGCGCGCCTATTTCCGCAAGATGGGCTGGCGCAAGGTCGTGGCCTTCCAGACCCGCAACCCGCTGCACCGCGCCCATCAGGAACTGACCTTCCGCGCCGCGCGCGAGGCGCAGGCCAACCTGCTGATCCATCCCGTCGTGGGACTGACCAAACCCGGCGATGTCGATCACTTTACCCGTGTGCGCTGCTATGAGGCGGTACTGGACCAGTACCCGCAGGCGACCACCTCGATGAGCCTTTTGAACCTCGCCATGCGCATGGCCGGCCCACGCGAGGCGGTCTGGCACGGTCTGATCCGCAAGAACCACGGCTGCACCCATTTCATCGTGGGCCGTGATCACGCGGGCCCCGGCGCAAACTCCGCCGGTGAGGATTTCTACGGACCCTACGACGCGCAGGAACTCTTCCGCACGCATCAGGAAGAGATGGGGATCGAAATGGTCGACTTCAAACACATGGTCTATGTGCAGGAACGCGCCCAATACGAGCCCAACGACGAAATCGCGGATCGCGACAACGTCACCATCCTCAATATTTCGGGCACCGAACTGCGCCGCCGTCTGGCCGAGGGTCTTGAGATCCCCGAGTGGTTCTCCTTCCCCGAAGTGGTCACCGAGCTGCGCCGCACCCGGCCGCCACGGGCCAAGCAGGGCTTTACCGTGTTCTTCACTGGCTTTTCCGGCTCGGGCAAATCCACCATCGCCAATGCGCTGATGGTCAAGCTGATGGAACAGGGCGGGCGCCCGGTGACGCTGCTGGACGGCGACATCGTGCGCAAAAACCTCAGCTCCGAGCTGGGCTTTAGCAAAGAGCACCGCGATCTTAACATCCGGCGCATCGGCTATGTCGCCTCCGAGATCACCAAGAACGGCGGCATCGCGATCTGCGCGCCCATCGCGCCCTACGCGACCACCCGCCGGGCCGTACGTGAGGACGTCGAAGCCTTTGGCGCCTTCGTCGAAGTGCACGTCGCCACCTCGATCGAGGAATGCGAGCGCCGCGACCGCAAGGGGCTTTATAAGCTGGCACGCGAGGGCAAGATCAAGGAATTCACCGGCATTTCTGACCCTTACGACGTGCCCGAAAACCCCGAACTGTCGGTCGAGACCGAGAATGTCGACGTCGACAACTGCGCGCATCAGGTGCTTCTGAAGCTCGAAAGCATGGGTCTGATCAAGGGTTAAATCCTGTTCCAGACGATCCGAAAGGCCGGGCGCACGCTCGGCCTTTTGCGTTTGGGCGTGCGCCCGTGCGGCGTTGGCTCTGCTGTGATGCCTCTCCCGTGCCTCAGCGGACGCGGACCAAGACGACTTGCCGCTCTGGGGATCAGCGCGGGTCGGGCTGTCCCGGTCTTTTGCGCCTGAGTGCCGGTCATTGACGGGCAGAAACGCGACAAACGCTCAAAGATGCAGCGTGCCCGACATCACCCGCGCGCCCTGCCCCGACACCCGCACGCCCGTAATCGCGTCACGCGGGCCTTGCACCGCCACCTGCGCCTGACCGGGACGGCCAAGGCCGTGCCCCTGCTCTGCCACGAATTCCGGGCTGTCGATCAGCCCTTCGGACCACAGATAGGCCGCCATGGCTCCGGTGGCGGAGCCGGTGAACGGATCCTCGGGTGGGCTGGGAGGGGCCATCAACAGGCGCGAAAAGGTGTCGCCCGCCTCTGTGGCGCCCTCCAGCGTAACCCAGAAAGGCTCCATCAAATCAGTGTCGCTCCCGACAGCCGCAGCGTAGCTGGCAAGCGCATCCGCATCGAGACGCAGCCGGTCGAGCGTGGCGCGGTCGCGCAGCACCGTGATGCAAAATGGCAAGCCGGTAGAGACGACGCGCGGCGGATGCACAATGTCGCCCGCATCGATCCCGCCCACGGCGGCAACCAAGGCGGGATCAACCTGCGGACCGAACTGCGGCGCGATCTGGGTCATGGTGATCCGGTCGCCCGCAACGTCGACGGGCACAATGCCCGCCCCGGTCTCCAGCGTCAGCGCGCCATCCCCCACCTGCCCCCGCGCCCGCATCGCCGCCACGGTAGCGACCGTTGGATGCCCGGCAAAGGGGATTTCCCGACTGGCCAGGAAATAGCGCACGCGGACGTCGGCCACCTGCGATGGGCCGGTAAAGGTGCACTCCACCAGCGACGTCTCGCGCACGAAGGCCATGCAGGTCTCGGCGCTCAAAACCGCGCCGCCGTGCACCACCGCGCATCCGTTTCCGCCGAAGGCGCGATCGGCGAAGGCGTCGATCCAGTCAAATTCAAAAGGCATGGTGAGGCTCCGAAACGACAAAGGGGCCGCATGTCTGCGGCCCCTCCAGCGTTGCGATCCCCCGGCGGGGGTCAAGCGATTTAATGTACCAATACAGGCGCGTAGTTATGCTCACGCGCGAGTTCGAACGCCAATCGACGGTCACCGACCAGCGCCAGTTGCTGACCCTGCGCATCGTGCACGGCATAAAGCTGGTCGAGCCCCTCTGCTTGATCGCGGACCTCACGGGGCAGATCCGTCACGGCAATCGTCTTGACGTAGACGGTCCGATCCGTGCCGCTTGTCATCTCGTGATTTTCCATGGTCTACCCCTTTCGGATGTTGATTGTCTGCACGATCTTCTCGGGCTCGGCGCGGGTCAGATCCACATGCAGCAGACCATTCTCCATCAGCGCCTCACCCACTTCGACACCATCGGCCAGCACGAAGCTGCGCTGGAACTGGCGCCCCGCGATGCCCCGGTGCAGAAACACGCGGCCCGCGCTGTCGTCGGTCTGGCGACCCCGGATGACCAGTTGCCGGTCCTCCACGGTGATCGACAGATCCGCCTCGGAAAACCCCGCCACGGCAAGCGTAATGCGGTAGCTCAGATCCGAGGTCTGTTCGATATTGAAGGGCGGATAGCCCTCGTTGCCAGACTTGGCGCTGCGCTCCAGCACCCTCTCCAGCTGCTCAAACCCCAGCATGTGGGGGTAGGAGGCAAGTGTCATTTTTGTCATCGGGCACGTCCTATAAAGCTCAAGCGACAGTCCTGTGCGGCCCCGTATCGGCAACCGCGTAGAATGAATATGGGGGTCGGATGCAAAGCGCACAAGGGCTAGGCGCAGGACATCGCAGGCCATATGATGACAAGCGTAGCTATTAGGCAAAGCAGGTGCTCCATGACCGCGCAGAGCGATCTTTCCATGAAAACCGACGACGTCCTGCGCGTAGAGCTGGAGGTTTTCCGCGCCGAACATCGCGATCTTGACGAGGCGATCCGCGCCCTGGGCGAACGTGCGACCGCCGATCAGCTGACCCTGCAACGGCTGAAGAAGCGCAAACTGCGCCTCAAAGACCGCATCGCCGCGATCGAAGACCGGCTGACCCCGGACATCATCGCCTGATACCTGCGCCACCCCAAAGTCTGGTGACAGACTTTGGGCCCAAAATTTCGGACGAAATTTTGCGGCACCCGGCCCATTGCCCTGCGCGCGGCGGCGGGTATAGTGCGCGCCTCAACCGCCCCTCGCGCAAAGGTTTCCAGACATGAGCACCCCGCCCGTCGGCATCATCATGGGTTCGCAATCCGACTGGAGCACCATGCGCGAAGCCGCGACGCTGCTCGACGAGCTTGGCATCGCCTATGAGGCGCGCATCGTCTCCGCCCACCGCACACCGGATCGGCTGTGGTCCTACGGCAAGGAAGCGGCCACACGGGGCCTGCAGGTCATCATCGCCGGCGCCGGCGGCGCGGCCCATCTGCCGGGCATGATGGCGTCCAAAACCCGCATCCCCGTGATCGGCGTGCCCGTCCAGACCAAGGCGCTCTCGGGTGTCGACAGCCTATATTCAATCGTGCAGATGCCGCGCGGCTTTCCCGTCGCGACCATGGCGATCGGGGCCGCCGGTGCTGCCAATGCCGCGCTGATGGCCGCGGGCATCCTCGCGCTGCAGGACGCGGCGCTTGCCCGGCGCCTCGACGCCTGGCGCGATGCGCTCTCAGCCTCGATCCCGGAGGTCCCCAGCGATGACTGATCCCCTGCCCACCGGCGCCACCATCGGGATCCTGGGCGGGGGCCAGCTCGGCCGCATGCTCAGCGTTGCCGCAGCGCGGCTTGGCCTGCGCACCCATATCTATGAGCCCGGCGCCAACCCGCCCGCCGCCGATGTGGCCCACGCCGTCACCACAGCCGACTACACGGACACCGACGCCCTGCGCGCCTTCGCGCAGAGCGTCGATCTGGTCACCTACGAGTTCGAAAACATCCCCACCGCCGCACTCGACACGGTCGAAGCCATCGTGCCGATCCACCCCAACCGCCGCGCCCTTGGCACCTCGCAGGACCGGCTGACCGAAAAGACCTTTCTGCAAGAGCTTGGTCTCACCGTCGCGCCCTTCGCCGATGTCACCGATGCCGCCGCGCTTGAGGCCGCCATCGCGCAGATCGGCACGCCCGCCATCCTGAAAACCCGCCGCTTCGGCTACGACGGCAAAGGTCAGGCGCGGCTTACCTCCCCCGACGACGCCGCATCCGCTCTGGACAGCCTCGCAGGCGCCCCCGCCGTGCTCGAAGGCTTCGTGAGTTTCACCGCCGAGATCTCCGTCATCGCCGCGCGCAATCCGCAAGGCGACATCGCCTGCTATGATCCGGGCGAGAACGTGCACCGCGACGGCATCCTGCACACCACAACCGTGCCCGCGAACATCCCCGCCCGCCTGCGCACCGACGCGGTGCTGCTGGCCGCCCGGATCCTCAACGCGCTGGACTACGTCGGTGTCATGGGGGTCGAGCTTTTTGTCACGCCGCAGGGGCTTATCGTGAACGAAATCGCCCCGCGCGTGCACAACTCAGGGCATTGGACCCAGAACGGCTGCACCGTGGATCAGTTCGAACAACACATCCGCGCCATCGCGGGTTGGCCGCTGGGCGACGGCAGCCGCCACACGGATATCACGATGGAAAACCTCATCGGCGACGATATGGACCGCGTCCCCGACCTCGCCAAAGACCCCAAATGCGCGCTGCACCTCTACGGCAAAGCCGACACCAAACCGGGGCGCAAGATGGGCCACGTAAACCGCGTTACCGGCTAAGCGCCACCCCCCTCTGCACCCTTTTCCAAATACCTAAAGCACGGCGGCCCCCACCGGGCGCGCCGGTCGCGTCTCGGGGCCTCAGCCCAAAAACCGCGCCACCACATCGCCCGCCATATAGCTCACCCGCCCCCCGGCAAAGCTTGCCGCGACGCGCAGGCTCTCACGCTCCAGCACAACAAAATCCGCCCGCAGGCCGGGGCGCAGCTCCCCTCGGTCGGCCAAGCCCAGCGCCCGTGCCGGACCCGAAGAAACCAGCCCCCACGCGCCCACCAGATCCCGCAGCCCGGCCTTCCACAGCATCAGCGCCGCGCGGCGCGGGCTGGGGTAGTGGTAGTCAGACGCCAGCGCGTCGCAGTACCCCATCGCCACCAGATCGATGGCCGAGACATTCTTGTTGTGCGACCCGCCGCGCACCACGTTTGGCGCGCCCATGACCACCGTGCCGCCGTCCTGCGCGGTGGCTTCGGCGGCCTCCAGCGTTTCGGGGAATTCGGCCACATTGACGCAGCGCGCGGCCCAGGTGGCGCGGTCGTCGCGGGTGCGGTCGTCGTGGCTACCCATGGCGACACCGCGCGCGGCGAGCTTCGCGCACAGCCGGTCCAGCGCCGGGCCGACCTCACCACGCCGGTCGTGCATCTCCTGCATCATCGCCAGCTGCTTTTCCGGGCTGCGCCCCGAGCGCAGCGCCATCGCCGTCAGCCTGCGCGGCGTGCGCCCGTCCGCCAGCCGGTCGTGCGGCAAATGATCGTTGAACACCACGTAGCGCAGGCCCCAATCATCAATCTGCCCCGGCAGATCGTCGTAGAGGTTTAGCATCCCGGTCTCGAACCGCATCTGCCCGCGCAGATCGGTGATCATGCCCGGCGCCTCATCGCGCAGACAGCCAAAGACCTCTGCCGCAAAGGCGGGCGCGCGCACGCCGCCTTCCCAGCTGACGAATTGCGCCAGAACGGCAGTGGTGATGCCATTGGCGGCCAGCTCTGCCTCAACGGCGCGCAGTCCCTCGGCCATCTGCTTCATCGCGCCGCGACGGGGTGCCAGATGCCGCTCGAACCCGTCGCCGTGCACGTCCACGATGCCCGGCAGCACGAGGTATCCGCGCAGATCCACCGCCCGGCCCACGGGCGCATCCACGATCACCCCATCGGCAAACGACAGCCCATCGCGGTGCAGCCCCTCGGGGCCCAGCACCTCGGCCCCGGTCAGATCAAGCGCGATCACTCGACCCCCGGCAAGCAGCCCCCCTCGGGGCAGCCCAGCTGTTCGAGCACCGCGTCGATCAGCGTCAGCGAGCGATCAAACGTGCCGGTGCGCAGGAATTCGACCGATTGCGCGATCACGCGCGGGTTGTTCATCATGAACGTATGGGTCACCGGCAGCACGATGTGATCCCGCATGCCTTTCACACGGGTGGAGTAGACCGCCACCTTGCCGTCATCCTTGCCCGGCAGCAGCGACGAGAAATAGGGGTTGAGCGATTGCGCCCCGGCAATCACCCCCGTCTCGAACGGCACGGGCGGCAGGCTGCGCGGCAGGGAGGCGCCCTCGGTCCCCATCTGCATGCCGGCAGGCCCGTTGATCCAGTCAAACACGACCACGTCGCGTAGGGTATCGACGATCTCGCTGCCCTGATTGGGGGGGCCGAGCATGACGACGCGACCGATCCGATTTGCACCGACCTGCTGCGCCCAATAGCGCAACAGGATGCCGCCCATCGAGTGGGTGACGAAATCGACCTTTGGCGTGCCGCAGGCGGCGACCGCGTCGGGCAGCGTGCGGGCGGTCAGCTCTTCGATGGGCGCTTCGGTCGAGGGGTAGCCGGGGCGCACGACGCGCCAACCCTCGGCCTCCAGCGCGACCTCCATCAACGCGAAGGAGGATTCGGTGCGCGCCAACCCGTGCAGCAGCACCACGCAGCGCGGCTCGGCCTCTGCCGCAGCCACGGTTGCGCCCATCAACAGCGCACCTATGATCGCAATCACTCTCATGGAGCGCGATATAGAGCGTCACGCGCGCCGATGTAATCCCCCCCGCCGCCCTGACGCTGCGATAGGACCGGATCTGCCGATGGATGACGCCCCCTTTCCCCGCCTCGCCGTGCGCGCGCTGATCCTGCACCGCGACCGGCTGCTGTTGGTCAACGCCTGGCCCGCGGCCAAGAGCGATCTGATGTGCGCGCCCGGCGGCGGGGTGCAACGTGGCCAAAGCCTGCCCGACACTCTGATCCGCGAGGTGTTCGAGGAAACCGGGCTGGCGATCACCGTCGGCGCGCCCTGTCTGGTCAATGAATTCCACGACCCCGGCGGCACGTTCCATCAGGTGGATGTCTACTTTCGCTGCACGCTTTCGGGGGCGGCGACGCTGGATCCCGATTGGCAGGACGTGGACGCCATCGTGACCGACCGTCGCTGGGTCAGCCGCGCGGAAATGGGCGGCATCCGGGTCAAACCCGACAGCGTGGCCGCCGTCGCGTGGGAAGATACGGG
The DNA here is from genome assembly GCF_018200035.1 of Sulfitobacter albidus. NCBI lineage: Bacteria > Pseudomonadati > Pseudomonadota > Alphaproteobacteria > Rhodobacterales > Roseobacteraceae > Sulfitobacter > Sulfitobacter albidus. Next base: position 2,295,916 of record NZ_CP073581.1, read on the forward strand.
TGCGATCACCTATGACCCGCTGGAGCCGTTGGTACGTTAGCGTCTCGCCGTCACCGCCCAGCCGATCCCGCCCACCACCAACGCCGCCGAGAGCGCGATCACCGGCGTGATCGCCTCCCCCAGCAGCAGCGCGCCCGCGAGGATTGCGAGCACCGGCACGCTCAGCTGCACCACCGCCGCCGTCGCCCCCTGCATGCGCGGCAGCACCGAATACCACAGCGCGTAGCCAAGGCCCGATGTCACTGCCCCGCAGACCACGGCCAGCAAGGTGCCCGCTGCATCCGCGCGCAAATCAAACGCGACGAACAGCAGCAGAAGCATCGGAAAGCACAGGATGAAATTCGCCGCCGTCGCGGCCAAAGGCTCCGCCGCGCCGCGCCCCACAAGGCTGTAGGCGCCCCACCCGACGCCCGCCAGCACCATCAGCGCGGCCCCCAGCGGATCGGTCGTGGCCTGCGCACCGGGCCATAGAACCAGCACCAGACCGGCAAAGGCCACGGCCGCGCCGGTCAACTGGCGCACCGTGGGTGCGGCCCCCGTTACGGCGCCATAGCCGAACATGGTGATCTGCGTCACACCAAAGAGGATCAGCGCGCCCAGCCCCGCATCAAGCGTGAGGTAGGCGAGCGAGAAGCCGATCATGTAGACCGTCAGGCTGATCGCACCCGGCAAACGCGCGCGCCGCATCAGTGGGAGCGCCCCGCCCCGCAGCGCCACAAGGCCCGCCAGCGTTGCGGCCCCCGCCAGCACGCGGATAAGCGCAAAGGCCTGCGGCGTGATCCCGCCCGCGTCGATTGCCGCGCGGGTCAGAAGGGAGTTGGCGGCAAAAGCCAGCATGGTCAGGGCGGTCATCAGGATCAGGCGCATGCCCCAGCCGTACCCCGCGCCCCGCCCTGCGCCAAGCCCTAGCGGTCAATCAAAGATAAACTCATCGTCATCGCTGAGCGAGACCAGCAGCGCCTCAAGATCCGAGTGATCCTGCACGGGCACAAAAATCCGGCTGCGTGCCTCTTGTGCGGCCAGCGCCTCGTCCACCTGATCCTTGAAGAGCGACACGACCGAGCCGCGCACCTTATCGTCCATCAGCGCGGCGGTCAGTCCCTGTCGGATCACCTCGCGCTGGTGCTCCATCTGGGCAAGCTGTTCGCGGTTGATCTGTGCGGTCTGCAGCGCGGTCGTCATGGCCGTGCGCAGCTGATCGCCGTCCATCGTGTCCTTGGTCAGAAAGTCATGGCAGCCGTTGCGCATCGCCGTGACGGCCGTATCCATGTCGCCGTCACCGGTGACCATGATCGTGGCCACATCCTTGTTCAGCTCGGTGTTCTGGATGAAGTTCAGCACCTGCAATCCGTCGCCCTGCGGCAGACGGTAGTCGATCAGGATCAGATCATAGGCCTTGGCACTGACCGCCTCTTGCAGCTCAGCAATGGTGCCGGCCTCATCGAGGCTGATCGACAGGTTGGTCCGCTGACAAAACCGTTTGATACGTGCGCGATCGAACGCGCTGTCGTCCAGCAACAGGGTCTGGATCACTTTCGGACCGCTGCCATAGTCGGCACCGGATACTGCGACGGGCAAAGCCATTGCATCATCTCCCACATTTTACTCACCACGGAGAAGGGTAGCGCGGGCGGGCCTGTCAAAGCGTTAACGCGCCCCCATGGGGAGCGCGTCGATTAGCTTGCATTCGTGTCGATTTTGCCGGGCGGATCAGTCCGGCACGATGTTGGCGGGCAATAACAGATCCACCCGCAGGCCGCGCCCGTCGGGACGCGCGGCGCTCAACGTGATCGACCCACCGTAATGGCTGGCCATTTTGCGTACGTTTGCCAGCCCCATACCCGTGCCTTCGACCTCGTCGCGCGGGCGCAGGGTTGTCATTGCCTCAAGCGCGCGGGCGCGCATGGGCTCTTCGATGCCGGGGCCATCGTCCATGACCGTGAAACGGATCATCTCACCTTCCTGCATGGTCTGCACCGCGATCTTGCCGGTATCGCGGTCGTGATGCTTGACCGCGTTGCTGATCAGCGCGCTCCACAGGGTCAGGATGTCCTGCTCCCCCATGACGCCCCGCGCGCAGCCGAAATGGCGGATCAGGCGAAAGCCCTCGGGCAGTTTGACCGCGCCGAGCACCTCGTCGAGCGCGGCGGAGAAATCGACCTCGCGCGTCTCCTGCATCCGGCCCACGCGCGAATAGGCCAGCAGATCGGCCAGCATCCGGTCAAGCCGGGCGGTGTGGCGGTTCATCAGATCGATGGATTGCGCCACCGATCCCGTAACAGAAATCCCCGCATCGCTGAGATCTTCGGCGATCCACTGCGGCAGTTCCAAAAGCGCCCGTACCGAAGCCCGCACGTCATGGCTCATCAGATAGATGAAGTCGTCGATGTCCTGCGTCGGCGCCGCGATTGGGGCGGCGTCAGCCACAGGCCCATCGACCAAGGGGGATTGCTGCATTGGGGCACCTCAATAATGTCCAGTTGCGCAGGACGTATCACGCCGGGACTTGCGGGAAGGTTAAGCACCGGGTGTCAAACGTGACAAAGGGACCACGAGGGCCCCTTTGCGCGATCCCTGCGGATCGGAAGTGACGCTTCCCCCTCTCGGGACCGTTTCCTGCGGAAACGACCCTGCCGGGGTCACGCGTTTCAGCTTTGCTGACGTGACAAAGGGGCCACGAGGGCCCCTTTGCACGATCCGTGCAGATCGGAAGTGACGCTTCCCCCTCTCGGGACCGTTTCCTGCGGAAACGACCCTGCCGGGGTGGCGCGTTTCAGCTTTGCCCGCGTGACAAAGGGGCCACGAGGGCCCCTTTGCGCAATCCGTGCGGATCGGAAGTGACGCTTCCCCCTCTCGGGATCGTTTCCTGCGGAAACGACCCTGCCGGGGTGGCCAGACTTCGCTAAGCGAAGTCGACCTACATCATCCCTCCCATGCCGCCCATGTCCGGCATGCCGCCACCGCCGCCGCCTTCTTTGGCGGGCAGATCGGCGACCATGGCTTCGGTCGTGATCAGCAGACCCGCGATCGAGGCCGCGTCCTGAAGCGCCGTGCGCGACACTTTGGCCGGGTCGATGACGCCGAATTTGAACATGTCGCCATATTCTTCGGTCTGCGCGTTGAAGCCGAACTTCAGATCGTCGCTTTCGCGGATCTTGCCCGCCACGACGGAGCCGTCGACGCCTGCGTTCTCAGCAATCTGACGCAGCGGCGCTTCGAGCGCCTTGCGCACGATGTTGATGCCGACGTTCTGATCGTTGTTCTCACCGGTCAGACCTTCGAGCGATTTGGCCGCCTGTACAAGCGCCACACCACCGCCAACGATGATGCCTTCCTGTACCGCCGCGCGGGTTGCGTTCAGCGCGTCGTCGACGCGGTCCTTGCGCTCTTTCACTTCGGTTTCGGTCATGCCACCGACGCGGATCACGGCAACACCGCCGGCCAGCTTGGCCACACGCTCTTGCAGTTTTTCGCGGTCGTAGTCGGAAGTGGTCTCTTCGATCTGGTTGCGGATCTGGGCGACACGCGCTTCGATCTCGGCCTTTTCGCCGGCACCGTCGACAACGGTTGTCTCGTCCTTGGTGATCGACACTTTCTTGGCCGAGCCCAGCATGTCCATGGTCACGGATTCCAGCTTCATACCCAGATCGTCGGAGATGACCTGACCACCGGTGAGGATCGCGAGATCCTGCAGCATCGCCTTGCGACGATCACCAAATCCGGGCGCCTTGACGGCCGCGATCTTCAGACCGCCGCGCAGCTTGTTGACCACGAGGGTCGCCAGCGCTTCGCCTTCGACGTCCTCTGCGATGATCAGCAGGGGTTTCTGCGACTGGATCACCTGCTCGAGCAGGGGCACCATGGGCTGCAGCGACGACAGTTTCTTCTCGTGCAGCAGGATGATCGCATCCTCCAGCTCGACGGTCATCTTGTCGGAGTTGGTCACGAAATAGGGGCTCAGGTAGCCGCGGTCGAACTGCATGCCTTCGACGACAACGGTTTCTGTTTCCAGACCCTTGTTCTCTTCGACGGTGATGACACCCTCGTTGCCGACCTTCTGCATCGCGTCCGCGATCTGCTGGCCAATTTCACGCTCGCCGTTGGCAGAGATCGTGCCGACCTGGGCCACTTCGTCGCTGTCGTTCACGGGGCGTGCGGCGGCTTTGATCGCTTCGACGACCTTGGCCGTTGCCAGGTCGATCCCGCGCTTGAGGTCCATCGGGTTCATGCCGGCGGCAACCGATTTCATGCCTTCCTTGACGATGGCTTGCGCCAGCACGGTGGCGGTTGTTGTGCCGTCGCCCGCTTCGTCATTGGTGCGGCTGGCCACTTCCTTGACCATCTGCGCGCCCATGTTTTCGAACTTGTCTTCCAGTTCGATTTCCTTGGCCACGGATACACCGTCCTTGGTGATGCGCGGGGCGCCAAAGGATTTGTCGAGCACCACGTTGCGGCCTTTGGGGCCCAGCGTGACTTTGACGGCGTCTGCCAGGACGTTCACGCCCTTAAGCATCTTGTTACGCGCGTCGGTTGCGAATTTGACGTCTTTTGCCATTCTAATTCTCCAGTATTTGCGAAAAAGTCTGCGATTTCACGGTCGGGCTTTTGCCCGCAGGGTGCACCGTCACGGCGCACCGGTCCCCTCTCAGGAGAGGATCCCCATGATGTCGCTTTCTTTCATCATCAGCATTTCCACACCGTCGACGGTGACCTCGGTGCCCGACCATTTGCCGAACAGGATCTTGTCGCCTGCCTTGACGGCCGGTGCGATCAGCTCGCCGCTGTCCTTGCGCGCGCCGTCGCCAACGGCGACCACTTCGCCTTCGGAGGGTTTCTCTTTTGCAGTGTCGGGGATAATCAGCCCGCCTGCGGTTTTCTCTTCGCTTTCAGTGCGCTTTACCAGCACGCGGTCGTGAAGCGGTTTCAATGCCATCTTTGTAGCTCCTTAACGCTCAAAGTTTCTCTCCCAGAGGTCGGCGCCGCGCTCGGCGATCCGACCGTTATCACTCAGGGGTGTCGAGTGCTAACGGCGCATAGCTAGGCAGGGCGCGACAATGAGTCAACAAGCCGAGCGCAAAAATTTGCCCCATTCCGGGGGTTGAACTGCGCTAGGGTGGATCAGGTTTTACAAGAGGTGCGATATGCGGTGGATTTTCGGAATTCTGGTGGCGCTCATGCCCGGTGTGGTGAGTGCTGCCTGCACCGGCACCGACCTGCGCGCAGGGCTGTCAGACGCGGAGCGGGCCGAGGTTGCGGCCACGGTGGCGGCAACGCCCTACCCCACAGGTAATATCTGGCGCGCCACGCGCGGCGATCAAACCCTGCATCTGATCGGCACCCTGCACATCGCCGACGCCCGGCTTGACGCAATCGCCGCGCGGCTCGCCCCCGTGGTGGGCGAGGCCGATCTGCTGCTGGTCGAGGCCGACGCGCAGGCCCAGGCGCAGCTGGAAAGCGCGATAGCGAACGATCCGACGCTGGTTTTTCTCAGCGGGCCGACCCTGCTGGACCGGATGAGCGATCGCGAATGGCGCGACATCGCCAGCGCCGCAAACGCGCGGGGCATTCCTGCGTTCATGGCGGCCAAATTCCAGCCCTGGTATCTCAGTCTCATCCTGTCGATGGCGCCCTGTGTGCTGCAATCCATGCAGACCGGCGCGGAGGGGCTGGACGCCGCATTGGAGGATGCGGCCGTGGCCGCCGGCACCCCCGTGCGCGCGCTTGAACCCTACGACACCGTCTTCAGACTTTTCAACGAGGATCCGATGGACGAACAGCTCGATATGCTGCGTCTGGGCGGCATCCCCGTGGATGCGGCAAACGACGCCCATGTCACGCTCGTTGCGCAATATCTTGACGGCGCGCTGGCCGAGGCGCTCGCGACCTCGCGTGTGGTCGGGCGGCGCCACGTCGATCTGCCGCCGTCAGACTACGACGCCCTTTTCGATGAAACGATGACGCGGATACTCGACCAGCGCAATGTCGCGTGGATGGCGCCGATCGCCCAGGCCGATGCCACGCGCATCGTGATCGCCGTTGGCGCCCTGCATCTGATCGGAGAGCGCGGTCTGCTGAACCTGCTGGTGCAAGAGGGCTATACCCTCGAACGGTTGCCCCTCTAGGCGCCCAGCACCCGCGACGCGGTGGCGACGGCCTCTGCGCCCGCGGGGTAAGCCCGTAGACGCCCTTATCGACCTTTTCGAACCAGCCGTAGTGATTGTCGCGCATCATCGTCGTGGCGCGCGCGACCCCGGTCTCGCGCTTGGCATCGGCGCCCTTGCTGGCGCCGACTTCGTAGAGATAGACGGCCAGCTTCAACGCGTCCTGCCGGTAGGCGGTGACAAGCCCCGCGCGCGTCTGGCCACCGTCGTTCGGATCGCCCTGACGGCGCGCGAACTCCCGCAAAAGCTGCGCACGCTTGCGCGGTTGTTTGCGTGGGGCGTAAGGGCCGGGATCGCAGTGCACCTCGACCAACCCGTCGCTGAGCCGCACGGTAATCAGCCCCAGACCCAGCCGCCGGGCCATCGCCACATTGGATTTCAGCGCCTTGGCAAAGCGTTTGCCGGGGCCGCGTGCGACGGCCATATAGACGTCCTCGGATACCTTGAGCCGGTCAATGCACTGGTGAAACAGGGCCAGCGAGAACCCGAGCTTCAGTTCCACCACCAGCGGCCCCTCGCCGCCGCGCACAGCCACCACATCCGCCGCGCCCACCTCGGATTTCACGGTATATCCCTGATCTTCGAGGTAGGCCTTGATCGGCGGGTAAAGGTCGGTCTCGCGCGGCGTGCTCATGGGCGCGAGGCTAACACCATTTCCACAGGCCGGGAATCCCTCTAGCGTGGCGGCATGACCCGCGACGAGCTTTGCCAGTTTTGCGCCAGCCTGCCCCACGCGACCCATGTGGTGCAGTGGGGCGGTGCGGATGTCTACAAGGTGGGCGGCAAGCTTTTTGCCGTTGTGGGCATGGCGGGGGTGAGGCCAGCGTGACGTTCAAAGCCTCCGACATGGCGTTCGAGATCCTGTCCGACAGCCCCGGCCTGCGGCCTGCCCCCTACATGGCGTCGCGCGGGCTGAAATGGATCCAGCACTACGCCGAACCGGGATTGAGCGACGACAGCCTGCGCGATCACATCCGCGCGTCCTACGATATGGTCGCGGCGAAACTGACCCGGAAGACGCGCGCGGCGCTTGGCCTCTAGCACGACGGTCGCCACAAACTTTCGTGCGAAAGTTTGGGCCCAAATCCTGCAGGCAGGATTTGCTCCGCGCGCCCCGTGACACCGGGTGCTTTCCTGATATAACGCGCGCAAATCAGATCAGCGCAAAGGACCCGCACCATGAGCACGCTCGTATTCGGCCACAAATCCCCCGACACCGACAGCACCGGCAGCCCGATCATCTGGGCATGGTATCTCAATCAAATCAAGGGGATCGACGCCGCCCCCGCGCTGCTGGGCGAGCCCAATACCGAAGCGGCTTTCATGCTGGATCACTGGAAGCTCGACAAGCCGCAGATCATCGAGGGGGTCAGCGCGGGCCAGGACGTGGTGATCGTGGACACCAACAACCCCGCGGAGTTGCCCGACGACATCAATGCCGCCAACATCACCGGCATCATCGACCACCACAAGCTGGTCGGCGGGCTGGAAACCGCGGGCCCCATCGAGATCCGGATCGAGCCCGTGGCCTGCACCGCCACCATCATGTGGAAGATGATCGGCAAGGACATGGCGCAGATGCCCACGGAAGTGAAAGGCGCGATGCTGACCTGCATCCTGTCGGACACGCTTGAGTTCCGCTCCCCCACCACCACGCAGGAAGACAAGGCGATTGCCTGGTCGCTGGCAGAGGATCTGGGCATCGACATCCCGACCTATGCCGCGCAAATGTTTGCCGCAAAATCAGATGTTTCCGCCTTTTCCGAGGCAGAGCTGCTGCGCATGGACAGCAAGGAATACGCGGTCGACGGCAAGCAATTCCGCGTCTCCGTGCTTGAGACGACCTCCCCCGAGCAGGTGCTGGCGCGCAAGGCGCAGTTGATGGCCGCGATGCCCGGCGTGGCCGAGGAAGACGGCGCCGATCAGGTGCTTTTGTTCGTCGTCGATATCCTGAACGAAGAGGCCACGATGCTGATCCCCAACGATCTGACCAAGACCGTGGCGGAGAAGTCCTTTGGCGCGTCGGTGAGCGGCGATCAGGTCGTTCTGCCCGGCATCATGAGCCGTAAAAAGCAGATCATTCCCAACCTCAAGGTCTGACGGCCTGCGCCCGATGGATGAAAAAGCCCCTCCGCCCGTGAGGGGCTTTTTGCGTCAAAACACAGGTACACCGCGCGTACACACACTGTGCACCGCACGTGCACCGTTTTGCATATCGCCCGACAATCGCCTAAGCCGCCCGTACACCCCAACAGGAGCGCCCGCCATGAGCCGCATCATTCCCGCCCTCGCCGAGATTTCCGCCCCCTACGCCGCGCTCTTTGTCGATCTGTGGGGCTGCGTGCACAACGGGGTCACGGCGATCCCCTCGGCGGTGGCGGCGTTGCAGGCCTACCGGCGCGCGGGCGGCATCGTGATCCTCGTCACCAACTCGCCGCGCCCGCGCAAGGGCGTGGAAAAGCAGCTGGTGCATTTTGGCGTGCCCAAGGACGCCTACGACGATATCGCCACCTCGGGCGATTCGGCGCGGGCGGCGATGTATCGCGGCGTGGTGGGCACGCGGGTCTGGCATTATGGCCCCGTGACGGACAGCCGGTTTTTCGATCCACTGTCGATCCTCGACAACCCGGTTGAGATCACCCGCGTGCCGCTCGACGAGGCCTCCGGCATCGTGTGCACAGGCCCGTTTGACGCAGGCGCCGACCCCGAGACGTGGCGCTCGGATCTGGAGCGCGCGCTGGCGCGCAACCTCAAGCTGCTGTGCGCCAATCCTGACATCGTGGTGGACCGGGGCGATATCCGCGAATGGTGCGCGGGTGCGGTGGCCAAGATGTATACGGAGATGGGCGGTGAAAGCCTGTATTTCGGCAAACCCCACGCGCCGATCTACGATCTGGCGCGGCGTCGCCTGCACGCGCTGGGCAATGAGATTACCGATGACCGCATCCTCGCCATCGGCGACGGTATCCTGACGGACGTCAAAGGCGGGATCGACGAGGGCATCGACACGCTGTTCATCTCGGGCGGGCTGGCGGCGGCAGAGACGCGCACGGTCGATCAGCCCGACCCGGAGGCGCTCGCCACCTATCTCAAGGCCGAGAATTCCGCACCGACCTATACCATCGGACACCTGCGGTAGCGCAATTAGCGCTTGCTTTTCTGCGCGCGCGAAGTAATTAAGTTACAAACCGCGACTGCGGTTCGTCATTTTATTACCGAGAGGTCGCAAATGTTGGATAATCTTCCCCGTGGCACCATCGTCATCGAAGACATCGAAATCGGCATGTTCCGCTATATCCGCAAGGAAGTGACGGATGCCGATATCGAGATGTTCGCGACCGTCTCGACCGACCGCAATCCGGTGCATCTGGATGACGACTATGCCCGCGACACGATCTTTCAGGGGCGCATCGCGCACGGAATGCTGACGGCGGGCCTGATCTCTGCCGTGATCGGGGAGCAGTTGCCGGGCCACGGCACCGTGTACCTTGGCCAATCGCTGAAATTCCTGCGCCCGGTGCGCCCCGGCGATGTCGTCTATGCCGAGGTGAAGGTGACGGACATCGACGCGGCCAAGCGCATCGTCAAGATGGACTGCCATTGCTCGGTCGAGGGCAAAAAGGTGCTGGTGGGCGAGGCCACGGTTCTGGCACCCTCGCGCAAGTTCGACTGATCTTGCACGGCGATGCGCCTGCGTCTACCTAGGGCGCCATGCGGATCATCAGCGACTATCAATTTGTGAACGACGAGGATCGCGGCGCCACGGCCGCGATCGGCAATTTCGACGGTGTGCATCTGGGCCACCGGTCGGTGATCGCCCTCGCGCAGGAGGCCGCGCCCGACGCGCCGCTGGGCGTGGTCACGTTCGAGCCGCATCCGCGCAGCTATTTCGCTCCCGACGCCCCGCCGTTCCGCCTGATGAGCGCGAGCGCGCGCGCGTCGCGTCTGGCCAAGGTGGGGGTCGAGCGGCTGTACCAGCTGCCGTTCAACGGCGCGCTGGCCTCATTGGTGCCGTTCGATTTTGCGCAGGCCGTGCTGCATGAGGGGCTGGGCCTGCGCCACGTGGTCGTGGGGGCGGATTTCTGTTTCGGCAAGGGGCGGCTGGGCACCGCCGCCGATCTGGTGGAATTCGGCGCGCAGCTGGGATTTGGCGTGACCATCGCCCCGCTGCTGGAACGCTCCGAGGCGACGGTGTCATCGACCGCGATCCGCCGCGCGCTGAGCGAGGCGCGCCCGCGCGACGCGGCGGCCATGCTGGGCCATTGGCACCGGATCGAGGGCCCCGTGATCGGCGGAGAGCAACGCGGCCGCGAGCTGGGCTATCCCACCGCCAACATGAGCATCGACGGGCTGCACCCCCCGGCCTTCGGCGTCTACGCGGTGCTGGTTGACGTGCTGGGGGGGCCGCATCAGGGCAGCTATCACGGCGTCGCCTCGATGGGCGTGCGCCCGATGTTTGGCGAGAACAAGCCGAACCTCGAAACCTTTGTCTTTGATTTCAAAGGGGATCTGTACGGTACGCCGCTGTCGGTCGGTCTGGTCGAGCATCTGCGCGGGGAGGAGAAATTCGACAGCCTCGACGCGCTCATCACCCAGATGGACGCCGACAGCGCGCGGGCGCGTGCGATCCTGAGCGCGCTATGAGCGACGATCCGATTGATCGCGCGGGGCTCAGCGCCCGGTTCTGGGAGCGCAAACCGCTCAAGAAACTGAACGCGCGGGAGTGGGAGGCGCTGTGCGACGGCTGCGGCAAATGCTGCCTGAACAAGCTGGAGGATGAGGAGACGGGGGCGGTGGCGCTCACCAATGTCGCCTGCCGCCTGCTCGACGATGCCACCTGCCGCTGCGCGCAATACGAGATCCGCCACCAATTCGTGCCCGATTGCATCAAGATGACGCCGGAAAATATCGACGATCACGCCTATTGGATGCCCGAAACCTGCGCCTATCGACGGCTATGGAAAGGGGAGGCGCTGCCCGACTGGCACCCGCTGCTGACCGGCGATCCCGCCTCGGTCGCCGCCGCCGGTGTGTCGATGCGGGGGCGGACGGTCAGCGAGTGGGAAACCGCCTTCGAGGACTGGGAAGACCACATCATCGAGGAGCCCACATAGATGTTTTTCGCCTCGGACAACGCGGGCCCGGTGCATCCGCAGATCATGGAACGCCTCAGCCGCGCCAACGAGGGCCACGCCATGCCCTACGGCAAGGATGCGGTTATGGACGAGGTCCGCGACCGCCTGCGCGCGGTGTTCGAGGCGCCGGAGGCGGCGGTCTATCTGGTGGCCACCGGCACGGCGGCCAATGCGCTGGCGCTCGCCTGCTATACGCAGCCCTGGCAGACCGTCTTTTGCGCGGCCGTCAGCCATATCGAACAGGACGAGTGCAACGCGCCGGAGTTCTATTCCGGCGGGGCAAAGCTCACCCTCATCGACACCGACAACAAGATGACGCCAGAGGCGCTCCAAGCCGCCCTCGACGCGCGTCTGGATGGCAACGTGCACGCCGCACAGGCGGGCCCGGTGTCGATCACGCAAGTCACCGAACGCGGCTCGGTGCATACGCTGGACGAGCTGCGCGCGCTCACCGCGGTGGCCAAATCCCGCGCCCTACCCGTTCATCTGGACGGTGCGCGCTTCGCCAATGCGCAGGCGGCCCTCGGCTGCAGCGCAGCGGAGATGACGTGGAAATCCGGCGTTGATGTGGTCAGCTTCGGCGGCACGAAAAACGGCTGCATGGGGGTCGAGGCGGTGGTCTTCTTTGACCCCGAAAAAGCGTGGGAGTTCGAGCTCAGACGCAAACGCGCCGCGCATCTCTTTTCCAAGCACCGCTACCTGTCGGCGCAAATGGCGGGCTATCTTGAAAACGATCTCTGGCTCGACATGGCCCACCGCGCAAACGCAAATGCGGCGCGCCTTGCGGGTGGGCTGCGCCACAAAGGCGCCACGCTGCTGCACAAACCAGACGCAAACATGATCTTTGCCAGCTTTCCGCGCGCCACACACCAACGGCTGCACGCGGCGGGCGCCAGATACTACGCGATGGGCGATGTGCAGACCGGCCCGGCAGAAGGCCCCCTCCCCGCGCGCCTCGTCTGCGACTGGTCGATGACGGACGCCGGGATCGACCAATTCCTCAGCCACTTCTAGAGGCACCGTGCGGGATGGGGCGCCACCCCTCCCCTGCACCCTTTCAAAAATACCTGAAACCCGACGCCCGCCGCACCCACGCTGTCAGCTGCGGCCCAGCAACGCCCGCACCGGCCCTGCCACGGCTGACGGATGCGTGACGGGCACCATATGCCCCGCACCCTCGATCACCACCCGCGTCACATTCGGCAACCGCCGCTCCAGCGAGGTGGCCACCTTGGCGCTCATCGGCGGCGATTGATCGCCCTCGATCAGCAGCGCGGGCATCGCTGCACCCGCAAATCGATCGCCTTGCAGCAGTCCCGCGCTGTCGTGGTGCAAGAATGCCGAGCTTGCGGGTACGTAATGCACCAGCCGCGTCATGTGTTCGCGCATCCGTTCGGGCAATGTGTCCCACGGGGTGCCGTCGCCCCAGTCGCGGTTGAACACCCGCGCGGCTTCGCGCTCGTCTCCGCTTGCAAAGGCCGCGTCGAGTGCTGCGTTCTCGCGCCGGTAGTCGTCGAGCAGCGCCGGGTCATCGGCGATGGCGGCAGCGAAATAGACCGGCTCGATCATCGTGAGCGAGCGCACCAGCTCGGGGCTTTCCACCGCGATGCGCAGGGCGATGGTGGCGCCAAAGGAGTGGCCGATCAGATCCATCGGCGCCTCGATCAGCCCGCGCGCCATATTCGTGGCCACGTCATGCACGTTGCCCGTGCGGTCCCAGACCCCGGATTTGCCGTGGCTCGGCAGATCAAAGGCCAAGAGGCTCACGGTCTCGCTCAGCTCCCCCGCCAGCCCGCGCCACGCGCCGGAGTGACCCAGAGTGCAGTGGATGGCGAGGGCCCGGCGCGCGGCGCCCTCGTAGAGATGGGTGTGGGTATGAAGCGTCACAGTTTTCCTTGCAGGTGCAGATCCACGTCCTCGATCCGGTCCTGACCCCAGAACCGTTCCGATCCCACCACGTAGAACGGCGCGCCAAAGGCGCCAGCCTCGACCGCCTCTTCGAGGTTGCGGGCGTAGGTTTCGGCACCCACCAGCAGGCCGCTGTCGGCCAGTGCGGGATCGAAGCCTGCCTCCCGAAGGCAGGCCTTGATGACCGCGTCCTCGGCGATGTCTTTTTGCTCGGCCCAGCAGGCGCGGGTGATGGCGTGGGCAAGCGCGCCCAGATCGCCGCCGCCGGCCTCTTGCGCGGCGATGAAGGCGTAGGCGGCGGGCGCGCCATTGGTGGGCCAATGGGCCGGTTTGAGGTTGAACGGCATGCCCAGCTTTTTCGCCTGACGCGGCAGCTCCTGCGCGCGGTATTCGATGCGCGCGGGGTGGCGATCGGCGGGGGCGGTGCCGCCCGTGCGCCCGAAGGCCGCGATGATGTCGAAGGGTTTGTAATTGATCGTCGCCCCGTGCTTGGCCGCGACCTCTTCGAGGCGGGTGCCCGCGAGGTAGCAATAGGGCGACAGGGTTGCGAAATAATAGTCGATGGTGGGCATGGGGTGTCCTTTCGGGGGTGTGGCGGGTTTGCGGGACGGTAGGCGCATGTTAATCGGGGTGCAACGTAACGATTCTGTTATTCCTGCCGCTCACGGAGCCCTCCCCCATGCCTGCCACGCCCGAACCAAAGCTGATTTCCGGCAATGCCAACATGCCGCTTGCCAAGGCCATCGCGCGGCGCATGTCGCTGCACCGCGGTGTGAATGTCGGGCTGGTCGACGCGCGCGTGGAGCGGTTCAACGACGGCGAGATCTTTGTCGAGGTGTTCGAGAACGTGCGCGGGGAGGATATGTTCATCATCCAGCCCACCAGCAATCCCGCCAACGACAACCTGATGGAGCTCTTGATCATGGCGGACGCGCTGCGCCGCTCCTCGGCCAAGCGGGTCACGGCGGTGCTGCCCTATTTCGGCTACGCCCGGCAGGATCGGCGCACCAAGGCGCGCACGCCCATCACCGCCAAGATGGTGGCGAACATGATGGTCGGCACCGGGATAGAGCGGATCCTGACGATGGATCTGCACGCCGCACAGATCCAGGGCTTTTTCGACATCCCGGTGGACAATCTTTATGCCTCGCCGGTGTTCGCGCTGGATATCAAGCATGAATTCAAAGGCCGGATCGACGAGCTGATGATCGTGTCCCCGGATGTGGGCGGTGTGGCGCGCGCGCGCGAGCTGGCCAAACGGATCGGTGCGCCCCTGTCGATCGTGGACAAGCGCCGCGAGAAAGCCGGCGAAGTCGCCGAGATGACGGTGATCGGGGATGTGACGGGCAAGACCTGTATCATCGTGGATGACATCTGTGACACGGCGGGCACGCTGTGCAAGGCCGCCGAGGTGCTGCTGGAAAACGGCGCCAAGGAGGTGCACGCCTACATCAGCCACGGTGTGATGAGCGGCCCGGCGGTGGAGCGGGTGACCAATTCGGTGATGAAAAGCCTCGTCATCACCGACAGCATCGCGCCCACCGACGCGATCAAGACCGCCGAGAACATCCGCATCGTCCCCACCGCCCCGATCTTTGCCCAGGCGATCCTGAACATCTGGAACGGTCATTCGGTGTCCTCGCTCTTCGAGGCAGATACGCTTGGCCCGATCTACGACGGGATGTACACCGGCGATTGAGCGGGCAAACTTTCGTGCGAAAGTTTGGGCACAAATCCTGTCCCAGGATTTGGCGCGGGTGGCGGTGTGTGGTGCAGGAAACGCCGCCGGACGCGGGCCGCCTCTAACCTACGTCCCAGGCGTCAGGATCCTCAAGCTCGCCCACGGACATCCAGGCAATGCGGGTGCGCGCGATGCGGGTGTCGCCCCAGGTGCGGAATACCATGTCGAAACTCTTTTCCGTGACGGATTCGGCTGTGACATCGGCGCGCAGGATCGCGCCTGCGTCCATGTCCCACAGTGAGATCGTCAGATGCACGGTAGGGGGAAAGAGGTAGCTTTCGGAGAATTTGATCCGGCGGCGGCGCTCGCGCTGACCGCGCCCGGTCCACATCTCACCGCCGTCCTCGAAATCCTCGAAAAGCACCTCGTCACCGCTGTCGATGCCGACGATGGATGCGCGTAGTTTCTTCATCTCGGGGCCGTCCTCCTGCGCGCTGAATATGGCGCTCCGAACCGGGGCGTGCAATGCGAAAGCCTGACGGGGGGTGTGAATCGGAGGGCGGGGATCTGGCGGCAGAGTGTAGGTGCTATGTGTCGGGCCAGCGGACAATGCGTCCCTTCGCTGCGGCTACGCCAGGGTCTGGTTTGACTAATTGTTCCGTAAACGATGTCTTTGTCGGTACTGGAAATCTTAGGGAAAGCAGTCCTTGGGGTTGTGTTTGCAGCGTTTATTGTAAATGCTTCTCTATAGCACAAGAAGAAGAAAAATTATGATTGTCGAAGCAGTAGACCCAGAAACTGGCAAGACCATACAAATGGAATGCGCTGCTGAATCTGAAGACGAAATTCGCGACCTTCTATCCTTTGACTTATCCGAGGAGTCTTTGAAAAAACGGATAGACGCGCTGACGATTTCGGCTGATGCAAAATCTGTTCTTTTCACAATAGCGAAGACCACGATCCGGGTGGGATCAATGGTTCTCAAGATTGGTCGGAAGGTTTTGGACATTGTCACCAATACTCTTGCCGAGTTCCCCATGGCCAGCACCGGCATGATATTTGGAGCAGTATTTGGCTTCCTAGTGACGTCTGTGCCTGTCATTGGATTAGTTTTCGGGCCGTTTGTCGCGGCACTTGCCACTGCCTTTGGCTTCGCGGCAGGTGCTATTCAGGATTTGGGTAACAAGGCGCTCGAACGTCGGATAAGATCCTCGGTCGCATCGTTTGATCCTTTAAAACCAAGAGCTTAATATGAATAGTACGTGGTTTGAGGGCGTCGAAGACGTTGTTGACGATGAACTCAGGTTCAAAGCCAAGCTCGGCATCGGAGAGGACGCTTACACATCCACGCGGATCAAGAAATCGGCATTTGAGGCTTGGGATGTGGCTGGTGTGGCCGCCACCGGTGCGCAGGTGGCTAGCTCGGCGTTTGTTGCGCAAAAATTCTTCGCCGCACCAAGTCTGCTCGCAGCGATTGGTATAGGAACGGCAGCTACCCCGATTGGTTGGGTCATCGCAGCCAGCGTGCTATCTGGCGGCGCTTGGCTTGGGATCACCCGTTACCTGAAAGATGACAGCGGCAAGGCGACTGTAATACCCGACTTCATCAATACCCCAATGGATGTGTTGGGCTTGGGGCTGTTCGACTTAATGGCGCCGCTGGCCATGAAGGTTGCAGCCGTCGATGGGCATGTCCATGAGAGTGAACTCGACACGATCAGGTATTATTTTGTTCGGCGTTGGGGATACTCAAGCCAATTCGTTGACAGTGGGATAGAATTTGTCAGCCAGAGACTCGACGATTACGACATCAAGACAGCTGCGGCTACACTTGGGGCCTTTGCTCGTGAGAATCCCGACTGTAAGGCCAACGTGATGCTTGCAGACATCAAGTCGTTCCTTCGTGAAGTAATGGAAGCCGATGGCCGCATAGACGAGCGTGAGGAAATGGCTATCGAACGCGTTGAAAAGGTATTTTCTGAGGAGATGCGTTTTTCTATGTCTAGGACTATTGCACCTGTCGGTAACGCTGCGGCGCAAATCGCTGGGGGAGTAGGTTCGGGTATTTCGTCAGTGATCCAGAGGCCTTGGAGGCGTAGGGAAGGAGACTCTTAAGTTACCGCACGCTTTCCACAAACCCCGTTCAAAGCCTATCTGGTTGTTGAAGTTTTTGCCTCTCTTGCCTTAACGCACATTCATACGTAGCGCAGCATCCATTACTATGGCCTCAAAACAGCCCTTCGATGCGTCGATCTTTCCCACGCTTTGTTGGCCACTAACCCCCTCTCCCAAACGAAAAAGGCCCCGCAGATCTGCGGGGCCTTTTGAATTTTGCTGGGTTCCGATCAGAGGTTCGGCTGTTTGGCGCTGAGGCCGATTTCCTCGCCCATGGCGACCATGTCCGACAGCAGCTTGGCGGCGTCGTCCACCGGGCCGGGCTGGTTGTCGAAGGCTTCTTTCACCTTGGTGTAGGTGTTTTTCGCCTCTTCCATGATCTCGTCCATGGTTTCCTGGGTCATGTCCTCGCGCGCAAGGGCGCGCTCAGCCAGCACCGACACGCCCGACGCGGTGATCTCGGCGAAGCCGCCGGTGACCACGTATTGCGACTGGCCATCGGGGCCGTCCACGGTCAGCAGACCGGGGCGCAGGGTGGTGATGGTGGGCGCATGCTCGGGCATGGCCGTCATATCACCATCCGCACCAGGGATCTGCACCGAGGCGACCTGACCGGAGGCAAGGCGCCGCTCAGGCGACACCAGATCGAATTGCATCGTGTCTGCCATTGCTCAGGCCCTCCTTAGGCCGCGTCAGCCTTCATTTTCTCGGCTTTCGCTTTCACTTCCTCGATGCCGCCGACCATGTAGAAGGCGCCTTCGGGCAGGTGATCGTATTCACCGGCGACGACTTCCTTGAACGACTGGATCGTTTCGACCAGTGGCACCTGCTTGCCGTCCGCGCCGGTAAAGACCTTGGCGACGTCAAACGGCTGGCTCAGGAAACGCTCGATCTTGCGGGCGCGCGCCACGGTCATTTTGTCCTCTTCGGAGAGTTCGTCCATGCCGAGGATCGCGATGATGTCCTGAAGCGATTTGTAGCGCTGGAGGATCTGCTGCACGTCTGTCGCGACCTTGTAGTGCTCTTCCCCGATCACGAGCGGATCGAGCAGACGCGAGGTGGAGCCGAGCGGATCCACGGCGGGGTAGATCCCCTTTTCCGAGATCGAGCGGTCGAGAACCGTTGTCGCGTCGAGGTGCGCAAAGGATGTCGCGGGCGCGGGGTCGGTAAGGTCGTCCGCGGGCACGTAGACGGCCTGCACCGAGGTGATCGAGCCACCCTTGGTCGAGGTGATGCGTTCCTGCATCGCACCCATGTCGGTGGCCAGCGTTGGCTGGTAGCCCACGGCGGAGGGGATACGACCCAGCAGAGCGGACACTTCGGAGCCGGCCTGCGTGAAGCGGAAGATGTTGTCGACGAAGAACAGAACGTCGGTCCCGGACTGGTCGCGGAACTGCTCGGCCAACGTCAGGCCGGTCAGGGCCACGCGCATACGCGCTCCGGGAGGCTCGTTCATCTGGCCGTAGACCAGGGCCACTTGGCTTTCCTCAAGGTTGTCGGGGTTGATGACGTTGGATTCGATCATCTCGTGGTAGAGGTCGTTGCCCTCACGGGTCCGCTCGCCCACGCCCGCGAACACGGAATAGCCCGAGTGCACCTTGGCGATGTTGTTGATCAGTTCCATGATGAGAACCGTCTTGCCCACGCCGGCACCGCCGAAGAGGCCGATTTTACCGCCCTTGGCGTAGGGGGCCAGCAGGTCGATCACCTTGATGCCTGTCTCAAGCACTTCGGAAGTGGTGGACTGTTCGGCGAATTCGGGCGCGTCGTTGTGGATCGAGCGTTTCTCGGTCGCGTTGACGGGGCCTTTTTCGTCGATGGGCTCACCCACGACGTTCATGATGCGGCCCAGTGTGGCGTTGCCCACGGGGATCGAGATGGGCGCGCCCTGGTCGGTGACCTTTTGGCCGCGCACGAGGCCCTCGGTGGCGTCCATCGCGATGGTCCGCACGGTGTTTTCGCCAAGGTGCTGTGCCACTTCGAGCACGAGCGTCTTGCCCTGGTTTTCGGTGTGCAGCGCGTTGAGGATCTCTGGCAGGTGATCCTCGAACTGCACGTCAACGACGGCGCCGATGACTTGGGTGATTTTGCCGACTGCATTTGCCATGTCGTGTCTCTCCAGTAACTTACAGCGCTTCCGCGCCGGAAATGATTTCGATCAGCTCGTTCGTGATGACGGCCTGACGCGAGCGGTTGTACTCGATGGTCAGATCCTCGATCATCTCGCCCGCGTTGCGTGTGGCGTTGTCCATCGCGGACATGCGTGCGCCCTGTTCGGACGCCCCGTTCTCGAGCAGCGCCGAGAAGATCGCCGTGGCGACGCCGCGCGGCAGCAGATCGGCGAGGATCGCCTCTTCGCTGGGCTCGTAGTCGAACAGCGTGTCCGGGCCATCCGTCTCTTCCGGCGCGTCGAAGGACGCGGGGATGATCTGTTTGGCCGTGGGGATCTGGCTGACCACGTTGACGAACTCCGCGAAGAAGATCGTGGCGACGTCGAATTCGCCCTCATCGAAGCGGGTCAGCACGTCCTTGGCGATGCCCTGCGCGTCGGCGTAACCGACCCGTTTGACATCCGTCAGATCGACGTGGCCGACGAAGTGGTCGGCGTAATCCCGTTTCATCTGATCGCGGCCTTTTTTGCCCACGGTCAGGATCTTGACGGTCTTGCCAGCCTTCAAAAGCTCGGCGGCATGCGCGCGGGCTTTCTTGGCGATGTTGGCGTTGAAGCCACCGCACAGGCCACGTTCCGCCGTCATGACGACAAGCAGGTGCACATCGTCGCTGCCGGTGCCCGACAGCAGCTTGGGCGCGCTGTCAGACCCACCGACGGAGGCGGCGAGCGAGGCCATCACCGCGTTGAACCGCTCCGTGTAGGGGCGGGACGCTTCGGCAGCCTCCTGCGCGCGGCGAAGTTTCGCCGCGGCAACCATTTGCATGGCTTTGGTGATCTTACGGGTGCTTTTCACACTCGCGATCCGGTTTTTAAGGTCTTTGAGATTTGCCATTGGCTTATCTCCCCTTAAGCGAAGTCAGCAGCGAACGCGTCGAGAGCCGCCTTGATCTTGTCTTCCAGCTCGTCTTTCACCTTGCGGTCGTTGTTGGTGATGTCTTCGAGCAGGTCGGCATTCTTCGAGCGCAGCTGCTTGAGCAGGCCCTGTTCGAAACGGCCAACGTCGCTGACAGCGATCTTGTCGAGGTAGCCGTTGGTGCCCGCGTAGATGATGCAGACGATTTCGGCGTTGGTCAGCGGGTTGTACTGCGGCTGTTTCATCAGCTCGGTCAGACGCGCGCCACGGTTGAGCAGCTGCTGGGTCGCGGCATCCAGATCGGAGCCGAACTGCGCGAAGGCCGCCATCTCGCGGTACTGGGCAAGCGACAGTTTCACGGGACCGGCAACCGACGACATCGCCTTGGTCTGGGCGGAGGAGCCAACGCGGCTCACCGACAGACCGGTGTTCACGGCGGGGCGGATGCCCTGATAGAACAGGTCGGTTTCAAGGAAGATCTGGCCGTCGGTGATCGAGATCACGTTGGTCGGGATAAACGCGGAAACGTCGCCACCCTGTGTTTCGATGATCGGCAGCGCCGTCAGCGAGCCGTTGCCGGCATCGTCGCCCAGCTTGGCCGACCGCTCCAGCAGGCGGGAGTGCAGGTAGAAAACGTCACCGGGGTAGGCTTCGCGCCCGGGCGGACGACGCAGCAGCAGGGACATCTGGCGGTAGGACACGGCCTGTTTGGACAGATCATCGTAGACGATCAGGGCGTGACGGCCGTTGTCGCGGAAATGCTCTGCCATCGCGGTGGCGGAGTACGGTGCGAGGAACTGCATCGGTGCAGGCTCGGACGCGGTGGCGGCCACGACGATGGAGTATTCGATAGCACCCGTCTCTTCGAGCTTTTTCACCAGCTGCGCCACGGTGGAGCGCTTCTGGCCGATCGCGACGTAGACGCAGTACATCTTCTTGCTCTCGTCGTCGCCTGCGGCCTTGTTGACCTGCGCCTGGTTGAGCATCGCGTCGAGCGCAACGGCGGTTTTACCAGTCTGACGGTCACCGATGATCAGCTCGCGCTGGCCCCGGCCGATCGGGATCATCGCGTCGACGGATTTCAGACCGGTCGCCATGGGCTCGTGCACGGATTTACGCGGGATGATGCCCGGCGCCTTGACCTCGGCCAGACCACGCTTGGACGCGCCGATGGGGCCTTTGCCGTCGATGGGGTTGCCCAGACCGTCGACAACGCGGCCCAGCAGTTCGTCACCGATTGGCACGTCCACGATGGAGTTCGTGCGCTTGACGGTGTCGCCTTCCTTGATGTCGCGGTCGGAGCCGAAGATCACGACGCCGACGTTGTCGGCTTCGAGGTTCAGGGCCATGCCCTGAATGCCGCCGGGGAATTCGACCATCTCACCGGCCTGAACGTTGTCCAGACCGTACACACGGGCGATACCGTCGCCGACGCTGAGCACGTGACCGACCTCGGCCACTTCGGCCTCTTGACCAAAGTTCTTGATCTGGTCCTTCAGGATTGCGGAAATCTCCGCCGCTTGGATACCCATTTATCCGACCTCTTTCATTGCATTCTGGAGGGAATTGAGCTTCGAGCGGATCGAGGTGTCGATCATCTTGGAGCCCACTTTGACGATCAGACCACCGATGAGGCTTTCATCGACGGACTGGTTGAGTGTCACGGTCTTGCCGGTGCTGGCCTTGAGCGATTTGGCGAGCTTGTCGGCCTGCGTCTTGGTCAGGGCCTTGGCGGAGGTGACATCAGCGGTGACCTCCCCGTTCGCCTCGGCGATGATCGCGCGCAGGGTCTGCACCAGTTGCGGCAGCACGAACAGCCGCCGTTTGGTTGCCATCAGGGCCAGCGTATTGGCCATGATCGGCGAAAGTTTCATCTTCTTGGCGATGGCGCTGATCGCGGCGCCCTGCTCATCGCGCGTGTAGACGGGCGAATGGATCAGGTTGCGGAAATCGTCGCTGGCCGACATCGCCTCGTTCAGGGCGGTCAGGTCGCCCTCGATGGCTTTGACCTTGTTGGCCTCGCGGGCCAGATCATACACGGCTGTCGCATAGCGTTGCGCGATACCGGTTGAAATCGAAGCTGGTTCGGACACGTCCATCCTCTCATACGGCTGCACCGGCGCGCGCTGTGCTGCGCCGGTGTGGTGATGCATCTGGCCCAATACAGAACCAAACGGTTAAATCACCGGCGATGTAGCAGACCGTTTGCGGTGCCGCAACACGGTATAGGCGCGGCGCTGTTTGCGCTGTCGCCCCTGTTTACAAGGGTTTCGCGCGGCCGCGGCGTTTGCCGATCGCCTAAATTTTGGGCGCAGCGCGGATTTGACGCAAGACCGGTCGATTCTGCGCGGGGCGCGGTGGATGTTCCCGCGCGGTAGACAATTTCGTGTCGGGCACGGTGATTGTTTTGATTTGCGAACCAGTTAGCGGGTGCGCGGAGGAAAAGACAACTTGCGCGGGGTCGTCTGTGCTTTCAAGATTAACCAAGACGCAACCTCGATCCGAGGGCCAAGAGTATGACGCCACTCGCCCTTCTCGCCCTGTTGGGGCTTACCCTGTTTATCCCGGTCTTTACCGGATCGACGGAGGATGAGGCGCAGGATGTCTCTGATGAGGCGGAGGAGACCGAAGAGCCGGAGGGCGAGGAAATGCCGGGCACGCCAGCGGAACCCGAGGAGACCGAAGAGCCGGTTGTCCTCGAAGAGACGCCTGATCCCGATCCGGAAAGGCCGCTTGCGGTCCGTACGGCGGGCGACGATTTCCTCTCCGGCGACGTTGGCGAGGGCGAGCGGATTGATGGCGGCGCGGGCGACGACACGATCAACGTCGCCAGCGAATTCACCCGCGGTTTGGCGGTTGGCACTATTTCAGGCGGCGCGGGCGACGACGAAATCTATGCCCAGCGCTCGTTCGTGCGGGTCGAAGGCGGGGACGGCAACGACACCATCACCGGTGACAGTGCGGACGACGGGGGCGGCACCCCGATATTTGGCGATGCGGGGGACGATTTCCTGATCCTGACGAACTCCCCTGCGTTCAAGATTGGGGCCGTTGCGGATGGTGGCGCCGGCGACGATACGATCCGTGTCGATCTCTTTTTCTTCGGGGATGGCACATTTGACACGCTGACGGGCGGCACCGGCGACGATGTCTTTGAGCTTCCGGCCCCTGAAGGCTTCGGCGTGATCGGCACGATCACCGATTTCGAGCCCGGAGAGGACGTCTTGTTTCTGATCCGCGATGACCCGCGCGAGGATGATCCTGAGCCGCAGATCACGCTGGTGCAGAATACCGACGAAGGGTCGACCGACGTCGTGCTCACCTTTGACCGCGATACGCTCATTGACGCGGCCCCCACCATCATCCGTCTCGAAGGGGCACCCGCCATCACGCTGGACGATATCATCATCGGGACGCCGGGTGGAACCGACGTGCGGACGACGTAAGCACGGCTCACACCGGCTTTGCCGCCCCTTCCAACGCGCCGACGGGCGCGCGGGCGCGGCTGGTGCGGGTGCGGCCCTTGGGGGATAGACCAGTTTGCTCGCCTCGACCATGAAGGCGCCGCCGGCAAGTACGGTGGGCATGTGGCGCCCAACGCGTTCGAAAAGCGGCGCGGATTTCATCCACACCCGCTGGCCGCTGGGGAATTGGTGCAGCGCGCCGATGTGACGCTCTGGCAGGAACTGGTGGCGGCGCAGCTGCGCGTCCAGCTGTCCCGGCGAATAGGGGCGACCGTAGCCAAACGGCGTGCGGTCGCGCCGCGCCCAGAGCCCCGCGCGATTTGGCACGATAAAGATCGCATGGCCCCCCGGCCCCAGCACACGCCAACATTCCTCCAGCAAATCCGAGGCGCGCTCGGACGTCTCAAGCCCGTGCAGCAGCACCAGTTTGTCGACATGGCCTGTTTCGATCGGCCAGCGGGTTTCCTCGACCAGAACGGAAGTGTTGGGCAGCCCCTGCGGCCAGGGCATCACGCCCTGCGGACCCGGCATCAGTGTCATGACCCGGCGCGCCTCCTTGAGGTAGGGACGCAAGAGGGGTGCGGCAAAGCCGAAGCCGACGACGGTCTGGCCCTTTGCCTCGGGCCACAGCTGCACCAGCCGGTCGCGCAGGGATTTCTGCGCCGCGCGTCCCAACGCGCTGCGGTAGTAGAACGTGCGCAGATCCTGCACATCAAGATGCATTGCGGGCCGCCTTTGGTTGCGCCATGCTGACACTCTAGCGCAGCACAGGAGCCTTGCCCATGCCCTCAGACGTGATTGAAACGGACAGCCACACGCTGGTGACGATCCCTTGTTTGTCGGACAACTATGCGTTCCTGCTACGCGAAAACGCCAGCGGCGCGGTGGCGCTCATTGACGTGCCGGAGGCCGCGCCCATTCGCGCCGAACTGGACGCGCGCGGCTGGGCGTTGAGCCAGATCTGGATCACCCATCACCACCCCGATCACGTGCAGGGGCTGGCGGAGCTGGCGCAGAGCCACGCCGCCCCCGTCTATGGCGCGCGCGCGGACGCGGCCCGCCTGCCCGATCTGGATCACCCTCTGGCCGAAGGCGATACATTTACGCTGGGCAGCACCGCGGTTGAGGTGATCGACGTGTCGGGCCACACCATCGGGCATATCGCTTTTCACGCGCCGGGGGCGGGCATGGCGTTTACCGCCGACAGCCTGATGGCGCTGGGATGCGGGCGCCTGTTCGAAGGCACGCCCGCGCAGATGTGGGAGAGCCTGAGCAAGATGGCCGATTGGCCCGACGACACGCTGATCTGTTCGGGGCATGAATACACGCAGTCGAACGCACGCTTTGCGCTGACGGTCGATCCCGACAATGCGGCGTTGCGCGACCGCGCCGCCGCGGTGGATGCAGCGCGGGCCGACGGGCGGTTTACCGTGCCCTCGACGCTGGCAGAGGAGCGCGCGACCAATCCTTTCCTGCGACCGGGCGACGCGGGGATCCGCGCGGCCCTTGGCATGGCGGAGGCCACCGATGCGGAGGTCTTTGCGGAAATTCGGGGCCGAAAGGACCGATTTTAACGGCTTCTTAGCGGTTTTTACGCTCAGATAGCCTATCCGGCACCCGCGCCGGGGGCGGTCAAATCGGCGTCGTTCACGTGTCCGTGCGGGAATTGTGGCAGGTTTCTTGCAGAAAAGACTTGAAGGTTGGCGGCGATCAACCAAACTCTAATACATAACAGCAGGCCGGACCGCCGGTGACGACATCCCTCGCCCCCTGCACCGCCCCCATCGAAAAGGAGCACGCACGTGCCTTCATTCTCGAACACTCTTGAGCAGTCCATTCACGCGGCACTGGCGCTTGCCAATGCCCGCCGTCACGAGTTCGCCACGCTGGAGCATCTTTTGCTGTCGCTGGTGGACGAACCCGACGCCTTGCAGGTGATGAAGGCCTGTTCCGTCGATGTGGGTGAGCTGCGCGATACGCTGGTGGAATTCATCGATGAGGATCTGAGCAATCTGGTCACCGACGTCGAGGGCTCCGAAGCGGTGCCGACGGCGGCCTTCCAGCGCGTGATCCAGCGCGCGGCGATCCATGTGCAATCCTCGGGCCGCACCGAGGTGACGGGCGCCAACGTGCTGGTCGCGATCTTTGCCGAGCGCGAAAGCAACGCCGCCTATTTCCTGCAAGAGCAGGACATGACGCGCTATGACGCGGTGAACTTCATCGCGCACGGCGTCGCCAAGGACCCCGCCTATGGCGAAAGCCGCCCTGTGTCGGGCGCGCCCGAGCATGAGGAAGAGGCGCAGGGCGTCACCGAGGGCGAGAAAAAGGAATCCGCGCTGGCCAAATACTGCGTGGATCTGAACGCCAAATCCCGCGATGGCGATGTCGACCCGTTGATCGGGCGCGATTCAGAGGTTGAGCGCTGCATTCAGGTGCTGTGCCGCCGCCGCAAGAACAACCCGCTGCTGGTGGGCGACCCCGGTGTGGGCAAGACGGCGATTGCCGAAGGGCTGGCGCGCAAGATCGTCGCGGGCGAGACGCCCGAAGTGCTGTCGGAAACCACGATCTACTCGCTCGACATGGGCGCCCTTCTGGCGGGCACCCGCTATCGCGGGGATTTCGAGGAACGGCTCAAGGCGGTCGTCACCGAGTTGGAAGAACACGACGATGCCGTGCTGTTCATCGACGAAATCCACACGGTGATTGGCGCGGGTGCTACTTCCGGCGGGGCGATGGACGCGTCCAACCTGCTCAAACCCGCGTTGGCGGGTGGCAAGCTGCGCACAATGGGCTCGACCACCTACAAGGAGTTCCGCCAGCATTTCGAGAAGGACCGCGCGCTGAGCCGCCGTTTCCAGAAAATCGACGTGAACGAGCCGTCGGTGGAGGACGCGCAGAAGATCCTCAAGGGCATCAAGCCCTATTTCGAGGATCACCACGGCGTGAAATACACCGCCGACGCGATCAAGACCTCCGTTGAGCTGGCACACCGCTATATCAACGACCGCAAGCTGCCGGATTCAGCGATCGACGTGATCGACGAGGCGGGTGCCGCGCAGCATCTGGTCGCCGCAAGCAAGCGGCGCAAGACCATCGGCACCAAGGAAGTCGAGGCCGTCGTGGCCAAGATCGCGCGCATCCCACCCAAGAACGTCAGCAAGGACGATGTTGTCGTGCTCAAGGATCTCGAAGCCTCGCTCAAGCGCGTGGTGTTCGGGCAGGACAAGGCGATCGAGGCGCTGTCGAGCGCGATCAAGCTGGCGCGTGCCGGCCTGCGCGAGCCTGAGAAGCCCATCGGCAACTACCTCTTTGCAGGGCCAACCGGCGTCGGCAAAACCGAGGTCGCGAAACAGCTTGCCGATACGCTGGGCGTGAAACTGCTACGGTTCGACATGTCGGAGTACATGGAGAAGCACGCGGTAAGCCGCCTGATTGGCGCGCCTCCGGGCTATGTCGGCTTTGACCAAGGCGGGATGCTGACCGACGGTGTGGATCAGGATCCGCATTGCGTGCTGCTGCTCGACGAGATGGAAAAGGCGCACCCGGATGTCTACAACATCCTGTTGCAGGTGATGGATCACGGGCGCCTGACCGATCACAACGGCCGCACGGTGGATTTCCGCAACGTGGTGCTGATCATGACCTCGAACGCGGGCGCGTCGGAGATGGCGAAAGAGGCCATCGGCTTTGGCCGCGACAAGCGCGAGGGCGAGGATACGGCTGCGATCGAGCGCACGTTCACGCCGGAATTCCGCAACCGTCTGGATGCCGTGATCTCCTTCGGGGCGCTTCCGAAAGAGACGATCCTGCGCGTGGTCGAAAAATTCGTGTTGCAGCTTGAGGCGCAGCTGATGGATCGCAACGTCACCATTGAGCTGAGCAAGAAGGCTGCCGAATGGCTCGCCGACAAGGGCTATGACAGCAAGATGGGCGCGCGCCCGCTGGGCCGTGTGATCCAGGAGCACATCAAGAAGCCGCTTTCCGAGGAGTTGCTGTTTGGCAAGCTCGCAAAGGGCGGTATCGTCAAGGTCGGCGTCAAGAAGGGCGAATTGGATCTGGTGATCGAAGGGCCGGAAAGCCCCAAGATCACGGGAAACAAACCGCCGTTGCTGACCGCCGAGTAGACCCGTGCGATTGAAAACAATGCGATTGACCCGTCCGGCTGGATGGGTCTTTTGCGTTTTGGTGGGCGGCGCGGCGCAGGCGCAGGAGCTGACGCTGGTCACGCCGATCGATTGTGATCTGAACGGCCCCTGCCACATTCAGCAATACGTCGATCACGATGCCGGTGCCGGCGCGTCGGATTTCCGTTGCAACGCGCAGACATACGACGGGCACAAGGGGACGGACTTTGCCCTGCCGACCACCGCGATGATCGACGATGGCATCGACGTGCTGGCCGCTGCCGGGGGCACCGTTCGGGGCCTGCGTGACGGAATGCCCGATAGCGGGCTTTCGACTGCAACCGAGGCAGAGATCGCCGGGCGGGAATGCGGCAACGGCGTTGTGCTGACCCATCCGGGCGGCTGGGAGACGCAGTATTGCCACCTGCGCGCGGGCTCGATCACCGTCACGCGCGGCCAGCGCGTCGCGGCGGGCGAGGTCCTGGGCGAGGTCGGCATGTCGGGGAGTGCCGAATTCGCACATCTGCATCTGTCGGTGCGGCGCGACGGTGCCGTCGTGGATCCCTATGACCCCGACGGTGTCATCACCTGCGGCGCGCCCTCGACGCAGACACTTTGGGCCGATCCCCCCGCGACGCGGCCCGGCGGGATTATCGCGATGGGCACGGCGGCGGGCGTGCCGGAGTTTGCGGATATCAAGCGGGGCGTCGTGCCGCCAGCCCAGCCCGGCAGCGCGGCGATGGTGATCTGGAGCTATCTGTTCGGCACACGCGAGGGCGATGTGCTGTATCTGTCGCTCACCGGGCCGGAGGGGTTCAAGGCAGACCGCCGGATCCTGCTTGACCGCACGCAGGCGCAATCCTTTCGCGCCATCGGCAAGCGGCTGCGCGCGGACCGCTGGCCTGCGGGCGACTACGTCGGCGTGGCGGAACTGCGGCGCGGCGGCGACGTGATCGAGCGGCGGGAGATCACACGCACCCTGCCCTGATCATTTCTCGGTAAATTTCAACTCGATCCGGCGGTTGCGCGCGCGCGCCTCATCGGTGTCGGCGGTATCTATGGGCTGATACTGGCCAAAGCCGTTCGCGGCCAGACGGTCGGGTGGGATCCCCAGAAAATCGGCCATGTAGCGCACAACCGACAGGGCGCGGGCCTGGCTCAGCTCCCAATTGTCGGCGAATTCACCCTCGCCAGAGAGCGGCACGTCGTCGGTGTGACCGTCCACGCGGATCACCCAATCAATGCCCGCGGGGATGTCTTCGGCGACGTTGCGCAGGATGCCTGCCACCTTGGCAATCTCGCGCTGGCCCTCGCGGGACAGCGCAACCTCGCCGGGGGGGAACAGTACCTCGGAGGAGAACACGAAACGGTCCCCCTCGATCCGCACGCCTTCCTGCGCGCCCAGCAGATTGCGCAGCTGGCCGAAGAATTCGGAGCGATATTGTTCAAGATCCCTGGTCTGCGCCTCCAGCCGGGCGCGCTCGGCGGCCTCAAGCTCGGCGCGGGCGCGCTGTTCGGCCGCGACGCGCGCGAGCGCGGTGTTGAGCCGTGCGCCCAGCGATTGCAGTTCGACCTCGCGCGCGGCGTCCTCGGCCACGGCAAGATCCAGCGAACCTTGCAACTGGTCAAGCTGGGCGCGTAGATCCGCGACCTGCTGGTTGAGCAGTTCGGTCTGACGTTGCGCGCGGGTGGCGGCGGCCTCTTCCTCGGCCAGTTGGCGGCGGGCCTCGGCCAGCAGGGTGGCGCGCTGTTCGGCCTCACTTAGTTGGGTGTTAGCCGCGTTCTCGGCGGCGAGTTTGGCGGCCAGCGCCGCGCGCAGTTGGGCGCGCAGATCGTCCATCTGGCGCGTCACGCCCGCCTGCCCTTCCGTCAGCCGCTGCGACAGCGCGTCAGCGTTTGCGCGCGCCTCGTCAAGCTGCGCGGCGAGCGTCGTGGCGCGGGCCTCTGCCTCTGCCGCGCGGCCCGCGAGGGCGGCAAGGCGTTCTTCGCTATCGGTCGCCTCACCTGCTAGTGCTGCGGCGCGTTCGGTGCTCTCGGCCAGTTGGCGTTCCAGCGTCGCGGCGCGGTCGGTGCTGGCGTCAAGCTGGGCGGTCAGCGTATCGACGCGCGCGCCGCTGGTCGCGAGCTGTTGGGCAAGGGTGTCGCCGCGTGCCTCTGCGTCGGCGAGCAGCGCGCGCAGGCTGGCCAGCTCCGACGCCTCATCCTCGCGCGCGGCGTCGAGTTGGGTGGTGAGGGTCTCCTGCGTGAGGAGTGCGGCGGCGAGTGCGGCGTCAAGGTCTGCCTCCGCCGCGCGGGCGGCGGCGAGCAGGGTCAGCGTTTCCTCGGCCTCGCGGCGCTGCGCTTCCAGCGAAAGCGTCATGGCGGTGAGTTCGGTATCGGCCGCCTCCAGCCGCGCGCGCAGGGCGGCGGCGGCTTCGGCCTCGGCAAGGCGGGCGGCTTCCTCTTCGCTGAGCGCCTCTTGCGCGGCGGTCACGTCGGCGCGCAGATCAATGATATCGGCGGCGGCATCGGCGTTGCGGGCGCGCAGATCGGCCACCAGCGCCTGCAACGCCTCGCGGCGCGCGGCGGCAAGGCGGGCGGCTTCGGCCTCCGCGTCGGTTTCGGCGCGGCTGGCGGCGAGGGCCGCGTTCAGGGCTTCCTGCTGGCTGAGTAATGCGCTCTCGCGCGATTGCAGGGCGGCGATCTGGTCGGCGTCCGCCTCAGCCTCATCCGTCAGGGTCGCAATGCGCCCCAGCGCGTCGTCGCGCGCGGCGATGAGGCTGGCGACCTGCGCCTCGAACGCGGTGATGCGGGTGTTGCTGTCGGCGAGTTCCGCCGCACGGGCGTCACGCTCGGCGCGCAGCTGCGTGATCAGGCTCGCTTGCGTCTCGGCCTGCGCCTCCGCGTCGGCGAGCGCGCCGCGCAGATCGCCCAGCTGGCTTTCAAGATCGCTGTTGGTGCGCCGCTCCAGCCCCAGCGCCTGTGCCAGCGTCGCAACCTCATCGCTGAGCGCGTCCAACTCGGTTTCCTGCCCCGAGATCCGTTCGGTCAGCACGAATTGCACCACCATAAAGATCGTCAGCACGAACATCAGCACCAGCAAGAGGCCGGTCATCGCGTCCACGAACCCCGGCCAGATCGAGGCCTGAAACCGCGCGCCGGTGCGTCGCGACAGCGCCATGCTCAGCCCTCGCGTTCGTCTTTGGGGGGCACGCGCAGGCGCCGCGGCTCACGCGGGGGGGACAGCGCCTTGGCCAGGATCGACAGCTCGTGGCGCAGCTCGGCCATGGTTTCCTGACGGCCGGCGCTGATTTCCTCGAGCACGCGCAGCATTTGCACGTCGATGGAGCGCAGGCGCATGCGGCTTTCGGCGTCGGGACCATTGCCGCTGCCCTCGGCGGGCATGGTGCCCTGCGCCTCAATGGCGGCAATCATGCGTTCCTGCCCCTCGGCAATCCGGTCGAGCGCGTCGGTGCCCTGCGCCTGATCGCCCATTTGCACGGTCATCCGGTCCAGCGAGGCGGCGAGCGCGGCCAGCCGCGCCTCGACCTCGCCGCGCCCTTCTTCGGAGCGCAGGTGCATGGTTTGCAGCTCTTCCATCTGCTGGGACATGTGATCGACCATCGCGGCCATGACCGCCTGCTCGGGGCTGCTGTCCTCCCCGGCCGTGAAGCCGACGCGGGTGATCGAACTGAGCCAGTCCTCAAGCTCCTGATAAAAGCGGTTCTGGCCGTGGCCCGCGAAAAGCTCCAGCAGGCCCACGATCAGCGATCCGGCGAGGCCCAGAAGCGAGGAGGCAAAGGCGACGCCCATGCCGGCAAGCTGGGATTCGAGCCCTGTCATCAGGCGGTTGAACACATCCGTGCCGCCCTCGCCCTCTTGTGGGGAGAGGCTGCGGATGGTGTCGACGATGGCGGGCACGGTGGTGGCAAGGCCGTAGAACGTGCCCAGAAGGCCCAGGAAAATCAGCATGTTGACGATGTATCGCGTGATCTCGCGCGCCTCGTCGATGCGGGTGGAGACGGAATCGAGGATCGAGCGGGTCGAGGAGGCGCTGACCTGCATGCGCGCGCCCCGCGTGCGTAGCAGCGCCGCCAGAGGGGCCAGCAGCTGTGGTGGGCGGTCGTCCGGCACGCCACGATCGGCGGCAAAGCTTTCGATCCAGCGCACGGAGCCGATCAGCTGGATCACCTGATAGAAACAGGCGACCACGCCGATGACAAAGACAAAGACGATGAAGCCGTTGAGGTAAGGGTTGGCCTGAAACACCGGCAGCACGCGCGGCAGGGCCAGAAAGCCGCCAAAAACGCACAGCGCCAGTGCCAGCAGCATGAGCGTGATCTGCCGCACGGGTTGGGAAAACTGCGGTGTTGCCTCGTGGTCCGGTTGCGCCATGCGCGTCGATGCTCCTGACCTGCCTGTTTGCGGGATGTTAACCGTTAAGCGGCGCAATCCCAAGCGTTTATGCCGT
Source organism: Sulfitobacter albidus (assembly GCF_018200035.1). NCBI lineage: Bacteria > Pseudomonadati > Pseudomonadota > Alphaproteobacteria > Rhodobacterales > Roseobacteraceae > Sulfitobacter > Sulfitobacter albidus. Next base: position 2,327,980 of record NZ_CP073581.1, read on the forward strand.
GATCTCGCGCACCCGCTTGGCCAGCCATTCCAGCGCGGGGTCGTGCAGGCCGACCTGCGCAAGATGATCGGCGGTGTTGTAGAGGTATTCAGTGTTCGGCCCCCGCCCGCCAACCGCGCGGGCGATGATCTGGGCCTGCTCTTCGAGCGGCATGTCGCGGCAGTATTGCCAGTGATCCTCGTTGATGACGTAGACCAGCGTGGTGACGCGGCGCCCGTCGACAAGATCGACATCGAGGTGTTTTTCGACGTAGGCCGATGAGATCAGCTCCCGCTCGCGCAGGTAGGCCAGCGTCGCCTCCTCGGCGCCGTCGGCCACGCGCAGGGCAAGCCCCTCACAGGCGCGGCCCGTTTGCCGGTCGAGGGCGAGCACGAGGCCCGGATCTTCCTCGGTGCCGCGGTGGTGGATCGAATGCATGCAGAACGAGCGCGCGTAGCCCGGCAGGGTGCCGACAACGCTCTCGGCGATCTCGAAACCGGGGTTCCACAACAGGCTGCCGTAGCCGAATACCCACATGCTCATGTGACTGGTCCTTTGTTCATGCGGGCGGTAAAGCGCATCTGAGGCAGATTGGAAAGGGATATGGGATGCGCAAGCTGATCGGCGTGATTGTGGTGCTGGCGGGCCTGTGGGCCGGGTGGTGGTATCTGGGCAGCGGCATGGTGCTGCGCGGACTGAGCACGGGCATCGCGGCGCGCGGGGACGCGGGCGAGATCGCGCGCGAGGGCTTTCCGCTGCGGCTGGCTGCGGTGGCGCGGGATGTGACGCTGGAGGATGGCACAGCGATCCCGGTGGTGCGCGTGGGCGCGCCCGCGTGGCAGCCACAATCGGTGCGCGCGCGGATCACCTCGCCGGTCACGGTGCCGCTGCCGCAGGGGCCGCTGACGGTCAGCTTTGATCTGGCGCGCGCGCGCACCGACGTGGCGCTTGGCGCCGCGCTCACTCTGGAGCGGGCCGAGGGGGTTCTGGACGCGGTTACGCTTGATCTGGTGGAGGGGCGGCTGGCGCAGGCGCAGCGCGTGACGGGCGATGTGGTGCAGCTGGGCGAGACGCGCTATGGCTTTGCGCTGCGTGCGGAAAAGCTGACCCCGGGGAGCATCCTGCGGCAGGCGCTGCGATTGCCCGACGGGTTTGCGCAGACCTTCGAGCGGTTTGACGCCAATGGCGAGGTGACGTTTGACCGCGCGCTCGATCGCGGCGCGCTGGCGGTGCCATCGCAGCCGGTGCGTATCGATCTGGACAACGCGACGGCTGTCTGGGGGCCGGTCTCTCTTGATCTGAGTGCCGCGCTGGATGTGGACGCCGACGGGCGCGCCAGCGGGCAGATCGTGCTGAGCGCCGAGCGGTGGCGCGACATGCTTGCGCTGGCAGAGCGCAGCGGTGCCCTGCCCGCGCAGAACCGGCGCCAGATCGAGGGCGTGTTGGGCGCGCTCGCACAGGGCGGCGATACGCTGGAAATCCCGATCGGCGTGGAGCGGGGGCTGATGCGCATGGGCTTCATCCCGCTGGGCCGTTTGCCCGATTTCCGCGCGCCTTAACGGCAGTAGCTGCCGGAGCGGTAGCGCGCGGTGTCAAAGTGGAAGTGATCGAGGTGAAAGCGGTTGGCATTCGGCCCCAGCACGGTGCCGAATGGGCCGCAGGCATCGCGGTGCATCCGGCGCAGCGCCTTGCGCGATCCGCCCGCGTTCCAGCCGCGCAGCACGGTGATCTCGCTGCCGTCAACAAGGCGGAAGCCCGAGATGTCGATGGCGCGGCCTTTGCCGTGCTCGGAAATCTTGCCCGTCTTGGCGTTGTTGCGGCGGCGGCAGGCGTAGTGGGCGGCGACCTTGATCTCGCGCAGGCCCCCACCTTTTGACGCGAGCGCGGGTTTGGCGCTGCCGTCGACCCAGGTTTTCAGCGCGCGGGCGGTGTTGCAATCCATGGTCGAGCGGGTGCTGAGCGTCACGCCGGAGACCGAGCGGATCGCGACCGCATTATCCACGCCGCAGCCCGAAATGCGACCGGGCACGCGGCCCACGGCTTCGCCCTGAATGGCGACGTCGCCGCAGACGGCACCGGCGGCCAGCACGCGCTGCTGCTCCCGGATTTCGCGGGCAGCCTTGGGAGAGCGGAAGATGGGGCGCAGGGAGCTGAGAAATCCGCCCTCGCGCCGCTCGAGCGCGGAGCGGTCGATGGTGCCGTCTGCGTCGATTTCGGCGGGGGCGTCGGGGCGGGCCTGCGGGCGCTCTGAGCTGTCCGGCCCGGCGCAGGAGATCGTGGCAAGAAGGCACAGGGCAAGGCTGAGTTTTTTCATTTGCGCGGCCCTCCCCCACGGCCAAAGTTCGGCGCATCGGTGTCCTGTCCGGCCTCGATGATACCCCGCCTGATCGCGCGTGTGCGCGTGAAATAGGCGTGCAGATGATCGCCGTCGCCCCGCCGAATGGCACGTTGCAGGGCAAAGAGTTCTTCGGTGAAGCGCCCGAGAATTTCCAGCGTCGCATCCTTGTTGCCCAGAAATACGTCGCGCCACATCGTCGGGTCAGACGCCGCGATGCGCGTGAAGTCGCGGAAACCGGCGGCGGAGTATTTCACGACCTCGCTGTCGGTAACACGGCGCAGATCGTCGGCCACGCCGGTCATCGTATAGGCGATGAGATGCGGCACGTGGCTGGTGACGGCAAGCACGCGGTCGTGATGGTCGGGGTCCATTTCGGCGACGTTGGCGCCCATGCCTTCCCACAGGTCGCGCAGCCGGGCGGTGGCCCGCGCGTCCGTTCCTTCGGGCGGGGTCAACAGATGCCAACGGTTCTCGAACAGCTCCGCAAAGCCGGAGCGCGGGCCGGAATGTTCGGTGCCCGCAACCGGGTGGCCGGGCACGAAATGCACGCCGTTAGGCAGATAAGGCATGACGGCGTCAATGACGCCGCGCTTGACCGAGCCGACGTCGGTGAGCGTCGCGCCGGGTTTGAGCGCGCCTGCGATCTGCGCCATCACGTCGCCCATCACGCCCACGGGCACGCAGAGAACGATCAGATCGGCGTCTTTCACGGCATCAAGCATATCGTCGTGCACGCTGTCGCACAGGCCGATCTCGCGCGCGGTTTCGCGCGTCTCGGACGAGCGGGCGTAGCCCGTGACGTGGCCCGCAAGCCCGTCGCGCCTCATCGCCCAGAACATCGACGAGGCGATGAGGCCCAGCCCGATCAGGGCGACGCGGTCGTAGATCACACTCATGCCGCTGCCCGCCATTTGCCGAGTGTTTCGATCACGCGGCCGGTCTGCGCGGCGTCGCCCACGGTGATGCGCAGCCCCTCGGGAAAGCCGTAGCCCGCAACGCCGCGCACGAGAATGCCCTCGGCCTCAAGCGCGTCGGCGGCGGATTTCGCCTCTGCCGCATCGGCAAAGCGGGCGAGTACGAAATTTGTCTCGGACGGATCGACGGCGAGGCCCAGCTGGCCCAGCGCGCCTGTCAGCCGCGCGCGCTGCGCGTCATTCAGCGCCACGCAGTCGCGCACCCAAGCGGTGTCGCGCACCGCGGCCTCGGCGGCGGCAAGCTGTACCGTGGACAGGTTGAACGGCTGGCGGATACGGGTCATCACGTCGATCATCCACTGCGGGCCGTAGCCCCAGCCGATGCGCAGACCGCCCAGACCGTAGATCTTGGAAAAGGTGCGGGTCATCAGCACGTTGGGACGCGTGGCGGCAAAGGAAGCACCTCCGTCGTAGCCTGCGGCGTATTCGGTATAGGCCGCGTCGATCACCAAAAGGATTCGTTCGGGCAGCGCATCGACCAGCCGCGCCAGATCCGCGTCGGGCAAACGGGTGCCGGTGGGATTGCCGGGATTGGTCAGCAGCACGATGCGCGTGGCGTCGGTCACGGCACCAAGGATCGCGTCGACATCGACGCGCCGCCCGGCCTCGGGCACGCAAACGCCGGTGGCGCCGGCCATCTTGATCAGCACGGGATACAGGGAAAACCCGTGTTCGGTGTGAATGATCTCATCGCCGGGGCCGGCAAAGGCTTGCGTGACGAACTGCAAAACCTCATCGGAGCCCACGCCACAGATGATGCGCGCGGGATCGAGCGACCAGACCTCACCGATGGCCGTGCGCAGGGCGGCATGGTCGGTCGAGGGATAGCGGTGCATGTCGGCCACCACCTGCCCCACCGCCTGCATCGCGGCGGGCACGGGGCCAAGGGGGTTTTCGTTCGAGCTGAGCTTGAGCACGTCGGTGCGCCCGGCAATGGCGGAGCGGCCACCCTGATAAAGCTCGATGTCCATGATGCCGGGTTGCGGCGGGATGGGAAGGGTCATGCAAACAGCCTTTAGCGTCGTGATGGGGCTGTCATAGCGATTGTGGCGGGCGCGGACCAGTGGCGATGCCGGGGCTGCGCCAATCCGCGCGGGCGGGCGCCGTCAGGCAGCGGTTTGATCGTCCTCCCCGCGGTTGAGAAGCCTGTCTGAGAAGGCGTTGATATTGGTCACCCCGTACATCGTGTAGTTGATGCGCCACTGGCCACCGGTCAGGCGCAGGATCGCGTAGGTGCTGGGGCGTTCGGGCAGTTCGATCTTCCCTTTGAAGTAGACGGATTCGTAGATGTATTCGATGATATTGGGCGTTTTATAGGATGCTTCCGTACAGATGCGCGTGAAATCCGTGATGCCCTGCTGATCGTAGTGCCGGCGCACGGCCCAGAACGTGCGGTGCACGTCCTCGATGCATTTCAGCTCTGTCCGGCCCTCGAAAGTCTCGACGATCTGGGGCAGCGTGAAATAGGCGGCAAACGCATTGGGATCGTCGCGCAGCACAGCGTCGCGCGTCAGCGTCATGATGCTCTCGGCGATTTTCAGGGCATTCGAGTTTTCCATTGCGTCCTCCATGCGGCGCGCCCGGTTCTGAGGAAATCCGACGGGTTCGGCCCTCCCCGGACTGCTTTACGCCCGTAAAGATTAACATCGGCGCAAAATCGGCCCAGAATATGGCGCTGCCCGAAAATAAACGACGCACCGTGCCCAAACGAAAAAAGCCCCGTCGCGGGGACGGGGCTTTTGCAGCGTTGGGAATGGGGCCGTGCCCCCTGCCCGTGCCTTAGTTCTTGGCGTAGAATTCGACGACCAGGTTCGGCTCCATCATCACCGGGTAGGGCACGTCGCCCAGGGTGGGGGTGCGCACGAAGGTCGCGGTCATCTTGGAGTGGTCGGTCTCAATATAATCGGGCACGTCACGCTCGGGCAGCTGGGTGGCTTCGATAAGCGACACCATCTGCTTGGAGCGGTCACGGACCTCTATCACGTCCCCCTCTTTCACGCGGTAGGAGGGGATATTGACGAGTTTGCCGTTCACGCGCACGTGGCGGTGGTTGACGAACTGGCGCGCGGCAAAGATCGTCGGCACGAATTTTGCGCGGTAGACGACGGCGTCGAGGCGACGCTCCAGCAGGCCGATCAGGTTTTCACCGGTGTCGCCTTTGACACGCTCGGCTTCGCCGTAGATACGGCGGAACTGCTTTTCGGTCAGGTCGCCGTAGTAGCCCTTGAGCTTTTGCTTGGCGCGCAGCTGGATGCCGAAATCGGACAGTTTGCCCTTGCGGCGCTGGCCGTGCTGGCCGGGGCCGTATTCGCGGCGATTGACGGGGGATTTTGGGCGACCCCAGATGTTTTCGCCCATGCGGCGGTCGAGTTTGTACTTGGCAGCGGTGCGTTTGGTCACGGCTGTTCTCCTTTTGAGGCCCCCGGTGGGGCGGTAAAGGGCGTTGTCCTTTGGGTTTGTACCCCGACAGGCATCCCCTTGCGGGGGCCACCAACACCAATGAATGCGCGCTTATACGGGGGCGCGGGGCGGTGTCAATGGGGTGGCCGGGCGAGCGCCGCGCAGGGCGCGTGGCGCGGGCAGGTCGTCAGGTGATCGTTGACCAGCCCGCAGGCCTCCATCCACGCATAGACGATGGTAGGGCCGCAGAACTTGAAGCCCGCCTTCTTGAGATCGCGCGACACCCGCTCGGACAGCGCCGTCTTGGGCGGCACCGCGTCCTGCGTGGCAAAGCTGTTTTGCCGCGGCACCCCGTCCACATAGGCCCACATCATTGTGGCAAAGCCTTCGCGTTGCTCGACCCGCTGCCACGCGCGGGCGTTGGTGATGGTCGCCTCGATCTTGCCGCGGTGGCGGATGATGCCGGGATCGGCCAGAAGGCGGGTGACCTCCTCCTCGCCCCATGCGGCGATGACATTGGGATCGAACCCCTCGAACGCCGCGCGGAAATTTTCGCGCTTTTTCAGGATGGTGATCCAGCTGAGCCCCGCCTGAAACCCGTCAAGCACGAGCTTTTCCCACAGCGCGCGGCTGTCGTATTCGGGCACGCCCCATTCGGTATCGTGATAATCGATGTAGATCTGCTCGGGCCCTGCCCATGCGCATCTGGTCATGCGGTGCTCTCCCAAAGATCGCGCCAATTGGATGTTTAACCGCTCCTTAGCGGGTCTGCGCAATGGTGCATCCCACCGCAGCCGTCACAAGGACGAAGTGATCTCTCATGAACAAAAGACTCCGTGCCGATATGCCCCCCGGGGCGGACAATCCGCTGAACTATGCCGTGGCTCTGCGCGACCAGAGCACGCTGGACATGGTGGCCGACGCGATCGAGCATCGCCAGACCTTGCTGGCCTATCAGCCGGTCATGCGCACCGATCAGCCCGACAAGGTCGGCTTTTACGAGGGGCTGATCCGCGTGCTCGACCCCGGCGGGCGGGTGATTCCCGCCGCCGAATTCATGCCCCAGATCGAAACGACAGAGATCGGGCGCCAGATTGACGTGCTTGCGCTGCGCCACGGGCTGAGCGCGCTGCGCGACAATCCGCTGCTGCGGCTGTCGATCAACATGTCGGCGCGGTCGGTCGGCTACAGGCCGTGGATGAACACGCTCAACCGGTTTCTGACCGCCGATCCGGGCATCGGGCACCGGCTGATCCTGGAAGTGACCGAAAGCTCGGCCATGACGATGCCGGAACTCGTGACCGATTTCATGGAGCGGATGCAGCAGCGCGGCATCTGCTTTGCATTGGATGATTTTGGCGCCGGCTACACCGCGATCCGGTATTTCAAGGACTTCTACTTTGACATGCTCAAGATCGACGGCAGTTTCATCCGCGGGATCGCCAATGATCCCGACAATCAGGCGCTGACCCGCGCGATGGTGTCGATCGCGCATCATTTCGACATGCTGACGGTGGCAGAGTGTATCGAGAACCCCGACGACGCCGCCTGCGTGGCGGAAATCGGGGTTGATTGCCTGCAAGGCTACTACTTTGCCGCGCCCACAACCCGGCCCGACTGGATGCGCGAGACGCAGATGCGCGCGGCGGGGTGATCCTCCTCAGGTTGCCCAGAGGCGGACGATAGGATATTCCCCTTGCCAGAAGGCGGGGGGATTGGCGCGCCGGATCCGTGCCGCGCGATCACAGTCCTCCAGCCATGTGTCAACCTGAGAGGACCTCACTTCATGACCAACGTTGTAATCGCTTCCGCCGCCCGCACGGCCGTGGGCAGCTTTGGCGGCTCGTTTGCCACCACGCCCGCCCACGACCTTGGCGCTGCCATGCTCAAGGAAATCGTCGCGCGCGCGGGCATTGACGCCGCCGACGTGTCGGAAACGATCCTGGGTCAGGTGCTGACCGCCGCACAGGGGCAGAACCCTGCGCGTCAGGCGCATGTGAACGCCGGGCTGCCCATCGAATCGGCGGCCTGGGGCATCAATCAGGTGTGCGGTTCGGGTCTGCGGGCCGTGGCTTTGGGCGCGCAGCACATCCAGCTGGGCGACGCCAATATCGTCGCCGCGGGTGGTCAGGAAAGCATGACGCTGTCGCCGCACGCGCAGGCGATGCGCGCCGGTCAAAAGATGGGCGATATGAAGCTTGTCGATACGATGATCAAGGACGGCCTGTGGGATGCGTTCAACGGCTATCACATGGGCCAGACCGCCGAAAACGTGGCCGACAAATGGCAGATCACCCGCGACCAGCAGGATGAATTCGCCGTCGCCTCGCAGAACAAGGCCGAAGCCGCGCAGAAGGCGGGCAAGTTCGACGACGAGATTTTTGCCTACACCGTGAAGGGCCGCAAGGGCGACACAATCGTCGACAAGGACGAATACATCCGCCACGGCGCCACCATGGAAGCGATGCAGAAACTGCGCCCCGCCTTTACCAAGGATGGATCGGTCACGGCGGCCAATGCCTCTGGCCTCAACGACGGCGCCGCCGGTGCCTTGTTGATGAGCGCCGAGGAAGCCGAGCGGCGCGGCATCGAGCCGCTGGCGCGCATCGCCTCTTACGCCACTGCGGGTCTTGATCCGTCGATCATGGGCGTGGGCCCGATCTATGCCAGCCGCAAGGCGCTGGAAAAAGCGGGCTGGAAGCCCGAGGATCTGGATCTGGTCGAGGCCAACGAGGCCTTTGCCGCGCAGGCCTGTGCCGTAAACAAGGACATGGGTTGGGATCCGGCAATCGTGAACGTGAACGGTGGCGCCATCGCCATCGGCCACCCCATCGGCGCCTCCGGCGCGCGCATCCTCAACACGCTCCTGTTCGAGATGAAGCGGCGCGGCGCGAAAAAAGGCCTCGCCACACTGTGCATCGGCGGCGGTATGGGTGTTGCCATGTGCCTCGAACGGCCTTAAGTCAGAAGCCAGCACGTAATTTTGTTGCGTGCTGGCGCCTGTTCTAGAAATAACATTACTATCGGGAGGATACACATGTCGCGAGTCGCACTTGTCACCGGAGGCAGCCGCGGGATCGGCGCTGCCATCTCAAAGAAACTCAAGGCTGACGGCTATACCGTTGCCGCCACCTATGCGGGCAACGACGAGGCCGCCGCCGCCTTTACCGACGAGACCGGGATCAAGACCTACAAGTGGAACGTCGCCGATTACGACAGCTCCAAGGACGGGATCGCGCAGGTCGAGGCGGATCTGGGCCCGATCGAGGTCGTTGTCGCGAATGCCGGCATCACCCGTGACGCGCCGTTCCACAAGATGACGCCAGAGCAGTGGCATCAGGTCATCGACACCAACCTCACCGGCGTGTTCAACACGATCCACCCGATCTGGCCCGGCATGCGCGAGCGTAAGTTCGGGCGCATCGTCGTGATCTCCTCGATCAACGGTCAGAAGGGCCAGTTCGCGCAGGTGAACTACGCCGCGACCAAGGCGGGCGATCTGGGCATCGTGAAATCGCTGGCGCAGGAAGGCGCGCGCGCCAATATCACCGCCAACGCGATCTGCCCCGGCTACATCGGCACCGACATGGTCATGGCCGTGCCCGAGAAGGTGCGCGAGAGCATCATCGCGCAGATCCCGGCGGGCCGTCTGGGCGAGCCCGAGGAAATCGCGCGGGCGGTGTCGTTCTTGGTGGCCGACGACGCGGGCTTTATCAACGGCTCGACAATTTCGGCGAACGGCGCGCAATTCTTCGTGTAAGGCTTTGGCAAAGAATACAAAAAGGGCCGGTGGAGCGATCCACCGGCCCTTTTTCATTCCGTAAGCCAGGCCGCGGACCTGTCAGCGGAAAACCTTAGCGGCGCGCCGGGCGGCGCAACCAGGAGAAAAAGCCGAACATCGCGGCGCCACGGGCGGCGTGGGCGTTTTGCATGGCGTTGCGGGCGGCGGGGTTTGTTGTTGCTTCGAACATGGTGGGCTCCATTCGCTTCAGTGTGTCTAACTTGACACCAATATGCGCCTTTGAATGCTGGCCGACAAACGAGACTTTCACGCGGTTCGGTTAAGCTGTACTTAATTGACTATGAGCAACCGTCTGCCCCCTTTGACCGCCCTGCGGGCCTTTGACGCCGCCGCGCGGCATATGTCGTTCGCCAAAGCGGCGGCGGAGTTGAATGTGACGCCCGCCGCCCTGTCGTTTCAGATCAAATCCCTTGAGGAGCATCTGGGCGCGCCGCTGTTCCGCCGCCTGAACCGCGCGGTTGAGCTGACGGAGGCGGGCAGCGCACTGGCGCAGGGGGCGGCGGAGGGGTTTCAGACGTTGGCAACCGCGTGGCGGGCGGCGCAGCGCACACAGGATACGCAGACGCTGACGGTGACGGCGGGGCCTGCCTTCACCGCGAAATGGCTGGCGCCGCGCCTCTTTGAGTTCGCGCAGGCGCACCCGGAGATTGAGCTGCGCTTTGCCGCGTCGCTGCACCGGATGGATTTCGGGCGCGACAATGTAGACGTGGCAATCCGGTTCGGGCGCGGCAGCGATCCGGGCTTGTACGTGATGCCGCTGGCGGAAGAATGGATCATGCCGGTGATGACGCCCGAGCTGGCCGCGCGCTATCCCACGCCGGAGGCGCTGCGCGACGCGCCGATCATCTTTGACGATTCGATCAGTTTTCTGGATCCGCCGGTGGATTGGGGCGCGTGGTTTGCCGCGATGGGCGTTGATTTTGCGCCGGTGACCGGGCCGCGATTCAGCCAGGCGGATCACGCCATTGATGCGGCCCTTGCGGGCGTGGGCGTGGTGCTGGGACGGCGCGCGCTGGTGGTCAAGGATCTGGACGACGGGCGGCTGGTGGCGCCCTTTCCCACCGCGCTGCTGACCGGCGCGCGATTTCGGTATCTGTGCCCTGAGGGGCAAGAGACCAGGCCACAGATCGCGGCCTTTCGCGATTGGATCCTGCGCGAGATTGACAAGACGGCGCATATCACCGACGCCCTGACGCTGATCCCCGCCGCGACGGAGTAGCGAATTGAAACGTGCCACCGCCATCGGATTTATCGCCGTGCTGCTTTGGGCGCTGCTGGCGCTGTTCACCGTAGGCTCCGCCCCGGTGCCGCCACTGCTGCTGAATGCGATGAGTTTCGGGATCGGGGGTGTGGTCGGCCTGATCTGGGCGGCGGTCACGGGGTCGTGGGGGCAAATGGCGCGGGTGCCGCTGCGGGTCTATGTCTTTGGCACGCTGGGGCTTTTTGCCTATCATTTACTGTATTTCTCGGCCCTGCGGCTGGCGCCCCCGGCGGAGGCCGGGTTGATCGCCTATCTCTGGCCGTTGCTGATCGTCGTCTTCTCGGGCCTGCTGCCGTCCGAGCGGTTGCGCGCGGGGCATGTGATCGGCGCGGTGCTGGGGTTTGCGGGCGCCGCCTTGATCATCGCGCGCGGCGGTCTGGGGCTGAGCGCGCAGGCGCTGCCGGGCTACGGGCTGGCGCTGCTGGCGGCGTTCACCTGGGCCAGCTATTCGGTGCTGTCGCGGCTGGTGGGCGACGCGCCTACGGCCAGTGTCACCGTGTTCTGTCTGGGTACGGCCGCGCTATCGCTGCCGCTGCATTTCGCGTTTGAGGAGACGGTGCTGCCCGCCACGACGCTGGGCTGGACCTCTGTTGCCGGTCTGGGCCTCGGCCCGGTGGGGCTCGCGTTCTATGTCTGGGATATCGGCTGTAAGCGCGGTGATATTCAGCTGCTCGGCACGTCGTCCTACGCCGCGCCCTTGTTGTCCACGCTGGCCTTGATCGCGGCCGGGGTGGCCACCCCCAGCATGACACTGCTGTGGGCGGCGCTGTTGATTACTGGCGGGGCGGTCATCGCCGCGCGGGCCAGCGGATCGCGGGGGTGATCAGCGCGACAGGCGCGTGATCTCTTCCTTCAGCCGCATCTTTTGTTTCTTCATCGTGGCAACTTCCAACCCGTCTACGCCGGGTGCGCGCTGCGCGGCCTCAATCGCCTCATCCATGTCATGATGTTTTTTCTTCAACGCCTCAAGGTGACTGTTCATTGTCATACGTCCTCCATTTGTTGTGTTTAGACCTCTAGTGAAGCACGACCTTTCCGCAAAGTCACGCCGCCCCGCAGCATAACGCGCGCGGTGGTAAACAATCGCTTAACGGCTGCCTAGAATTCCAGCGCGGCGCCTTCGCGCAGGGCCGCGCGTACGGGCGCGGTATAGCGGTCACCGTCGGTGTGGCTGTCGCCCTCGTGCAGGATCAGCGCGGGATGCAGGCGGAAATCGCCGCGCCCCGATTTGCGCGCGCGCAGGATGATCCGGTGCGGGGCGCGGCCCGTGCGCGCCGCGATGGGCAACACTTCGATACTGCCCATGTCATGCGGCAGGGCGCGGATCAGATCGGGCAGACGCTCGGCCCGGTGGATGAAATGCATCAGCCCCTTCGGCGCGAGGCGCCGCGCCGCAACCTCGACCCACAAGCGCAGCGGCGTCCGCTCGTCAAAGGCGGCCTCTTTGGCGCTGTCTTGGCCGGGCACGGAGGCGCTGCGCGACCAATAGGGCGGGTTGGCGATGACGTGGTCGAATTGGCGCTGGCGGATGCAGAGCGGCAGATCGGCCAGATCGGCCTCGACCACCTCAAGCGCGGCACAGTTGCGGCGGGCAAGATCGGCGTAGAGCGGCTCCCGCTCCACCCCGGTGAGGGTCAGCCCCGGTATGCGCGCGTTGAGGCACACGATGGCGGCCCCTGCCCCGCAGCCAAGCTCCAGCACGCGCTGACCCGCGCGCGCGTCAACGCTCGCCTGCAACAGCACCGGATCGATGCCCGCGCGGTAGCCCTTGCGCGGCTGGATCAGGCGCACGCGCCCCCCAAGGAAATCATCGACGGTGACGTCAGCCGCGCTCACAATCCCAGCGGGATCTCGTTGTCGTGCATGACGCGCTGTGCCGCGTCCAGATCATCCGTGCGCACCATCAGACGGCGCGGAAAAATCCCGATGCCCCCTTCGAGGATGCTCATATTTACGTCCATCTGAAAGCAAGCTATATCCTCGCCTTCAAGCAGGGCCGAGGCGAAAGCGATAATGGTCGGATCGGTGCTGCGCAGAAGTTCTTTCATGCCCGTGAAATACGCCGTGGACGCGCTATTGTCGAGGCGCAGAGGAGGGGCCGCATGAGCCTTGAGACGATCCAGAAACCGCACGACCGTCTGGCCGAGGCCCTGGCCGAGGATATGGCGGCGGTCAACGCGCTGATCCGCGAGCGGATGGCGTCGGAGCACGCGCCGCGTATCCCGCAGGTCACCGCGCATCTGGTCGAGGCGGGCGGCAAGCGATTGCGCCCGATGCTGACGCTGGCGGCGGCGCGCATGTGTGGCTACGCCGGGCCCTTTCACGTGCATCTGGCCGCGACGGTGGAGTTCATCCACACCGCGACGCTGCTGCACGATGATGTGGTGGACGAAAGCGAACAGCGCCGTGGGCGGCCCACGGCGAACCTGCTGTGGGACAATCAATCGTCGGTGCTGGTGGGGGATTATCTGTTTGCCCGGGCGTTCCAGCTGATGACCGAACCCGGATCTATGCCGGTGATGCGGATCCTGTCGAATGCCGCCGCCACGATTGCGGAGGGCGAAGTGCTGCAACTGACCGCCGCGCGCAATCTGGCGACGGATGAAGCCGTGTATCTACAGGTGGTGCGCGGCAAGACGGCGGCGCTGTTTTCTGCGGCGACCGAAGTGGGCGGCGTGATCGCCGATGCGCCCGAGACGCATGTGCGCGCGCTGTTCGACTACGGTGATGCGTTGGGGATTGCGTTTCAGATCGTGGATGATCTGCTGGACTATCGCGGCGACACCAGTGCGACCGGCAAGAACATCGGCGACGATTTCCGCGAGCGCAAGCTGACGCTGCCGGTGATCAAGGCGGTAGCACAGGCCGACGCCGAAGAGCGCGCGTTCTGGGTGCGCACGATTGAAAAGGGTCGCCAAGAGGACGGTGATCTGGCGCATGCGCTGGCGCTGATGGCGAAATACGGCACGCTGGAGGCGACCGAACGGGACGCGCGCGGGCATGCGGCGCGCGCAGTGGCAGCCCTTGCCCCCTGCCCGATCATCCGATCAAGGACATGCTGCGCGATCTGGCAGACTACGTCGTCAGCCGCATCACCTGAACGCTACTGCCGGTTGACGCGGACCGTATAGGCGCCGTGTTGCTTGGCGGTATAGACGTTCTGGAAGGTCAGGCTGTTGCCATTTGCCTGCACGACCCCGCGTGAGCCCAGAGAGCATTTGTACTCCACCTGCCCCTTGCGTTCGCGCAGGGTGCATTCGTTGACGCGGCCGTCTTCGGACGGGAGTTGCCACGCAACCGAGCACGCGCTGATGGTCATGGCGGTCCCGCCGTTGATGGAGCCCTGCATGGTCCCGCGCCATGTCCCGTCGAAATAGCCGCAGTTGACCGCCGCGGCGGCGGGGCTTGCCAAGGCCGTGATCGCGAACGCAATGGCGCCAAGGGTCAATTCATATCGCTGCATGGGTCGCCTCCTGTGGGAATATGCCCCCACCCTGCACGACTTTGGGCGGATCACCCAGACAAAACCTCCCCCGCTGCAATCCACCAATCGGGATGCGCCTTTTGCAGGCGGTGGGCATGGGCCTCGGCCCCCGTCTCAAACAGCGCAAAGCACGTGGCGCCCGAGCCTGACATGCGCGCGAAGGGGGCGCCTTCCAACGCCCCAAGCGTTTGCGCGATTTGCGGGGCAAGCGCCTGCGCGGGGGGGGCAAGATCGTTGCGCTGCGCGCCCAGCCAATCGATGAAACCCGCAAAATCGGCGCCCACCGGCAAATCCCCCATCGGCGGATTGTCCTTACGCGCGAGCCCGGTGAATACCGGCCCCGTAGGCACATGCGCGCCGGAATTGACCAGGAGGATCTGCATCGGCGGCAGGGCGGGTGCGGGGGTAAGGGCCTCTCCGATACCCTGCATGCGCTGGGGCGCGGGCGAGAGGCAAACCGGCACGTCCGCGCCAAGGCTCAGCGCGTGTTCGCCCGCCCCGAGGTGGCGCAGCACCGCCGCCGCATCCGAAGAACCACCGCCGATGCCAGCCCCGTGCGGCAGGTTTTTCTGCAATCGGATATGCCCGGTCCAGCCCGCCGCCTGCGCCGCGCGCCACACGAGGTTTCCGGCATCGGTCGGCACGCCATCGGCAAACGGCCCCTCGACTGTGATGCGCATCCGCGCGCCGGGGGTAAGCCAGAGCCTGTCGCCGATGTCGGCAAACACCACCAGACTGTCGAGCAGGTGGTAGCCGTCCGCGCGTTGGCCGGTGATGTGCAGGGTAAGGTTGACCTTTGCGGGCGCAAAGACCTCAGCCGTCATTGGCGACCTGTTGCAGGGGCGGCGCGCCTTCTTCCTCAAGCACCTTGTCGAGGCCGACTTCGATCTTGCGGCGGATACGCTCCGGCTCCGCTTCGGTGTCGGTGCCGCCGAAATCAATGAACGAAAGTGCACGTTGCCACTGGAACATCGCCTCACGCTCGCGGCCCACGGCCCAGTAAACATCGCCCAGGTGGTCGTTGACCACCGGATCGACGGCCTCAAGCTCCACCGCGCGTTCCATCTGCACGACCGCTTCGTCGTAGCGGCCAAGGCGGTAGTAGACCCAGCCAAGGCTGTCGACGATGTATCCGCTGTCGGGGCTGGCGGCGACGGCGCGTTCGATCATATCGAGCGCCTCGTCGAGTTTGCGTTGCTCTTCGACCAGCGAATAGCCGAGATAGTTGAGCACCTGCGGCTGATCGGGGTTGATGGCGAGGGCCGCGCGAAAATCCTCTTCGGCGGCGACGGTATCGTCGCTGCGTGACTTGGCGATGCCGCGCGAGAAGTACAGGAACCAGCGGCGGTCATCCTCCGGGTCGCTCAGCGACAGGGCGGTGTCATAGGCAGCGACAGCCTGCGCGAATTTATCCTGCCCGCGCAGGGTATCGCCGAGGGTTGAATGCACCACGGCCAGATCGCCGTGGGTGCGCGTCAGTTGTTCCAGCACCTCGATCGCCTGATCGGAGCGGTCCAGCCGCCGCAGGGCCGCCGCGCGCCCCAGCTCGGCCACGTGAAAGGCCGGATCGTCGGCATCCACCGCGCGGTATTCGGCGATGGCAAGCTCGTATTGCTCAAGCGTTTCCAGCAGATCGGCGGCGAGCAGCAGCGCATCGACGTGATCGGGGCGCAGGTGCCGGGCGATGCGGGCATAAAGCAGGGTGTAGTATTCGGACGCCTGTTCGGCGCGTAGAAGGGCGGCGAAGGTATAGAACACTTCGGCCAGACCGGCGCGGGCAGTGGGCGCGTGGGTGAAGGGCAGCGTTTCCCCGGCCTCAAGCGACAGTTTCAGGGCGTCAAGTTCGGGATCCGAGGAGGTGCCGAAGTTATCCGTGATCTCGCGCAGGCCGGCGTCATTGCGACCAAGTTGCGACAGGATCTCGACATGGGCGATGACGCCGCGCCGGGTCCGCGCGGCGCCGCCGACCTCCCCGCTTTCAAACAGCGCCTCCGCCGCGTCATAGCGGCCCAGCGTCGCCAGCGCGAGCGCCTTGTGATAGGCGACGATGCCCTGCATGCCGGAATCCTGGCTGATCGCGTCAAAGGCCGCGAGCGCCTCTTCGGGGCGGTCGTCCCCGATCAGGGACCACGCGCGTACCAGTCCGTCGACCCAAGGGCTGATCCCCTCGTCGAGCACTTCACGCTCGGCCAGGCGGGCATAATTGCCCTCGTCCACCAACCCGGCGGTGATCACCATGCGCGCAGATTGGCTGGTCTGGCCCGCCGCCACGATCTGGCGCGCGAGCGGCAGTGCCTGTTGCACGCGACCCATCGCAAGGCGCGCGAGGGCCGCGCTTTCCATCAGTTCGACATTGCCGGGATCGCGGGCCAGCGCCGCGCTGTAGTAATCGGCGGCAGTGGCGTAATCGTGCTGCACCGCCGCGCTGCGCCCGGCGAGATAGGAGCCCGCAAGTGAATTGGCCTGCGCGGCCCCCGCCAACCCAAGGGCCATCACACATACAGTCTGGAGAAGTTTTTGCATCACTCGGGCCTCTTGTTAATCGCCCTCAACGCTAACAGCTTTGCGCCTTGGCGCAATGGCAGCCCCCCGCCAAAATCGGCGGGAGACTGCTACAATTGATCACATATTCGGGTAGTTCGGCCCGTCGCCACCCTGCGGTGTTGTCCAGACGATGTTCTGGCTGGGATCCTTGATGTCGCAGGTCTTGCAGTGCACGCAGTTCTGGAAGTTGATGACAAAACGCGGGTCTTTGCCCTCTTCGGTCACAAATTCATAAACGCCCGCCGGGCAGTAGCGCGCCGAGGGGCCCGCGTATTTGGGCAGGTTCACGTTCACCGGCACATCCGCATCCTTGAGCGTCAGGTGCGCGGGCTGCGATTCCTCGTGGTTGGTGAAGGAGAACGCCACGTTGGTCAGGCGGTCAAAGGACAGCTTGCCGTCGGGTTTGGGATATTTGATTTCCTTGTGCTTGGACGCGGGTTCGGTCGCGTCGGCGTCAGATTTGCCGTGGTGCATCGTGCCGAGGATCGAGAAGTTGAACAGCTCGTTGCTCCACATGTCGATCCCGCCGATGGCGAGCGAGGCCGTGAGGCCGAATTTCGACCACAGCGGTTTGACGTTGCGCACCTTCCACAGATCCTTGCCGATGGCGCCCTCGCGCACTTCGGTCTCGTAGTCGGGCAGCTCGTCGCCCGAGCGGCCGTCCTGAATGGCGGCATAGGCGGCTTCGGCCGCGGCCTTGCCCGACAGCATCGCGTTGTGGTTGCCCTTGATGCGCGGCACGTTGACCATGCCCACCGAACAGCCCAGCAGCGCCACGCCGGGTGCGACCATCTTGGGCATCGACTGATAGCCGCCTTCGGTGATCGCCCGCGCGCCATAAGCCACGCGTTTGCCGCCCTCAAGCAGCTCTGCCACCATAGGGTGATGTTTGAACTGCTGGAATTCCATGTAGGGGAAGACATGCGGGTTCTTGTAGCCCAGATGCACCACAAAACCGACGTAGACCTGATTGTTTTCAAGGTGGTAGATGAAGGATCCGCCGCCCGCTTTCTTGTCCAGCGGCCAACCCATCGTGTGGGTGACGGAGCCTTCCTTGTGCTTGGCGGGATCAATTTCCCAGATCTCTTTCATGCCAAGGCCGTATTTCTGCGGCTCCTTGCCCTTGTCGAGCTCGTATTTCGCGATCACCTGTTTGGACAGCGATCCGCGCACGCCTTCTGAGAGGAACACGTATTTGCCGTGCAGCTCCATGCCGACTTCGGTGTTCTCACCAATGCTGCCGTCCGCTTCGAGGCCGAATACGCCAGCCACGACGCCTTTGACCTCGCCCTTGTCGCCGTAGACCAGTTCGGAGCAGGCCATGCCGGGGAAGATCTCGACGCCCAATTCTTCGGCCTGTTCGGCCATCCAGCGGCAGACGTTGCCCATCGACACGATATAATTGCCGTGATTGTTCATCAGGCGCGGCATCGGCAGATTGGGGATGCGCAGCTGGCCCTGTTCGCCCAGCGCATAGAATTTATCTTCGGTCACGGGCACGTTCAGCGGCGCGCCTTTTTCCTTCCAATCGGGGATCAGCGCGTCGAGGCCGCAGGGATCAAGCACCGCACCGGAGAGGATATGCGCGCCCACTTCGGAACCTTTCTCGAGCACGACGACGTTGCAGTCGGGATCGAGCTGCTTGAGCCGGATCGCTGCAGACAGGCCCGCAGGCCCCGCCCCGACGATCACCACGTCATATTCCATCGCTTCGCGTTCGACCTCGGCCATCCTTGGCGCTCCCTTCGCAAGAAAATCCTTTGCAGTGAGGTAGTGGAGCGGCGGGCGCAATGCAATTGGAACGGGGCGTTAAAATCGTCGCAGCTTGGCGCAAATGCTCCTAAATCGTGCAGTCACCCGCGCGAGAGGCGGATAAACCAGCCGCCCATCGCGCAGGTCCATGCGACACTGACGATGCCCAGCGCACGCTCGAACGCGCCGTCATAGGCGGTGCCTATCATGAAGAACACGGGCGCGCCGACCGCCCAGAGGCCCGAGGCTAGCCAGCTGCCGCGCGCCAGCCCCGGCGCGGCCTCGCGCAAAGCAAGGGCCGAAGCGGCAAAGCCGGCGACATAGGCGGCCCCCATGGCGTAGACGACGTAGATGTGGATCACGATGCCGTCGTTGTCGCCGTCGCCGTATTCATTGCGCGCGCCGATCACGATGACGCAAAGTGCTATGAACATCTGCGCAAGGATGGCCCCGCTCCAGCCACGTGCGCCGGGGTGAAGATGCGCAAGCCCCAGCCCCAGCGCCATGGCGGCGGCGGCATAGGCATAAAGCGTGACGTCCTGAATGATTTCGTACCGGCCCGCGGCCAGATCGCTGACGGTATCGGCGACCCAATCGTGCCCCGGCACCACGGCGGACGCTACGATATTGCCAACGACCAGCGTCAGCGCCCCGAGGATTGCGAGCGCCCCGAGAAAGCGCATCAGACCGGGCGCTGCGGGGGGAGAGACATCGGACATGGCAGACCAATGCCCGGGCGGCGTTATGGTTCCCCCGGACGGTCCCCCATCAGATAGCGCGGCCCCTGCCCCTTGCTGCGCGCGCCGTCGCCGGGATTGTAGAGCGCGCAAGCCTCAAGGCTGAGACAGCCGCAGCCGATGCAGCCGTCAAGATTGTCGCGCAGACGGGTCAGCGTCTCGATCCGGGCGTCCAGATGATCGCGGAATGCGGTTGAGATTCGGCCCCAGTCCGCCTTGGTCGGGGTGCGCCCGTCGGGCAAAAGATCAAGTTGGGCACGGATTTCAGGCAGGGTAAAGCCGAACTGCTGCGCGATCATCACAAAGCTGAGCCGCCGCAGATCCGCACGAGCAAATCGCCGCTGCCCGCCCGCGTTGCGCCACGGGCTGATCAGGCCCTGCGCCTCGTAATATCGGATTGCGGAGACTGCGAGACCGGTGCGGGCCGCCAAGGCTCCAATGGAAAGACCTTCGTTCAGGGCCATGCAGCCTCCATGAAAAAATAGCTTGACCTAAAGTTAGGTTTAGAAATTATTGTAAAGGGCAGACACACCGGAACGCAAAGGAATTCCGCCATGACTGCACGACTTGAACACGCAAATTTCACTGTCACCGACGCACGCGCCACCGCCGCCTGGATGTGCGAGATCTTTGGCTGGCGGATCCGTTGGGAAGGTGCCGCCATGAACGGCGCGGGCTATACCATGCATGTGGGCAGCGATGCGCAGTACCTCGCGCTGTATACACCCGGCGACGCGCCGACCCCTGCGTCGAGCAGCTATTCCCAGGCGGGCGGGCTCAATCACATTGCGGTCGTCGTGGAGGATCTGGACGCGATGGAACGCGCGATCAAGGCGCAGGGATTCGAGACCGGCAACCACGGCGACTATGAGCCCGGACGCCGGTTCTATTTCCACGATGCGGACGGGATCGAATACGAAGTCGTCAGCTACGCCTGATCGAGACGCGGGCCGAGCAGTGCGACCGCCCGATCGGCGGCGGCGCTGTGGCCCGCGGCATCCATAACCACCACCCCCTCGACCAGCGTCATCAACGCCGCTGCGGTTTCCTGTGGCGCCGCGTCCTGTGCGGGTAGTCGCCGGGCGAGCCAGTCGATAAAGCCTTGCAGGATCGTCTGCGCCGCCGACCGGTGCGCGGCCGATCCCTGCCCGGCGGCGCTGAGCACATCCAGCCAGACGCGGCCATAGCCCGCCTGTTGCGGTGCGCGCATGAGGGAAACCACGGCCTGCAACGCCTCCCCCCGGTTGGCAAAGCGGTGCCCGGCAAACGCGTGATCCAGACGCGCGGAGAGAGCAGCCGCAAGATGACCCAGCAGCGCGTCGATCAGCCCCTCCTTTGAGCCGAAGTGATAGATCAGCATCCGGTCGCTGGTGCCTGCCGCCCGGGCGAGCGGCCGCAGGCTCGCGGTATTGAGCCCCTCGGCGAGCACATGTTCCGCCATGGCATCAAGCAGATCGTTTCGCGTGCGTTTTGCCATGCCGGCTCCATTCATGACTTGTAGCGACCGCTACATTATGTGAACGTAGCAATCGCTACATTCACGTCAGAGGATAACATTATGACCGCCTTCCAGATTTTGCCAGTCGCAGCCGCCGCCGCGATGGGTCTTTTTGTACTTGCCCTGCTGCTGCGAAGCGGCCCCGCGCTCTGGCAGGTGCCCGCCGTGGCAAGTGCGCTGTTTGCCGCATATTCGCTTTACGCCGTGGCCAGCGGCGGGCCGACCGGCTTTTGGACCGAGCATACGCGCAATGCCTGGGGTGTGCAGATCTGGTTCGATCTGCTGCTGGCGGTCGCCGTTGCCCTCGCCCTTCTGATGCCAAGGGCACGGGCGCAGGGGATGCGTGTCTGGCCGTGGACGGCGTTGGTGCTGGGCACGGGCTGCATCGGTCTGACGGCGATGATGGCGCGCCTGATGTACCTTGAGGACGCCACGGCCTAGGCGGCGCGCCGCCGCTTTGCCCGCCTATTCCGCTTGCAATCGGGCGGGGGTTTGCGTCATCTAAGGTGCAACGCAAACGCGCGCCCCTGAGACCGCTCCGGGGCGCGCCTTAGTATGACGGACAGGCCCATGGAAAAGATTCCGATGACGCAAGGCGGGTTCACCGCGCTTGAGACCGAGCTGAAGCACCTCAAATCCACCGAGCGTCCCGCCATCATCAAGGCGATCGCAGAGGCACGCGAGCACGGCGATCTGTCCGAAAACGCCGAGTATCATTCTGCCAAGGAAAAACAGTCGTTCATCGAGGGCCGGATCAAGGAGCTTGAGGGCGTGATCTCGCTCGCCGATGTGATCAACCCTGCGAAACTGTCTGGCGCAATCAAATTCGGCGCCACCGTGACGCTGGTTGACGAGGATACCGACGCCGAGAAAACCTATCAGATCGTCGGCGAATACGAAGCCAACATTGAAAAGGGCCTGCTCAACATCAAATCCCCCATCGCCCGTGCGCTGATCGGCAAGGACGAGGGCGACAGCGTCGAGGTGCGGACACCCGGCGGTGAAAAGTCCTACGAGGTTCTGAAAATCGTCTACGCCTGAACGGAGTTCACGCATGACCGACACTCCTCCCCCCGCCCGCTCGACCGCGCAAGCGGCCAAGCCCGCAATGGCGCGCCCAAAGGTGGACAAACCCGCCGCCGCGCGGCCCACACCGCTGGGCATCTACGACCGCGCGCGCCCCGATGGCATCACCGGGATCGAGATCGTGGCGATTGCCCTGTCGGCCCTGTGGCTGCTGGGGTCTGCGGTCTTCTTTCTGGCGCTGGCGCCTGCGCCGGATCCGAACGACACTCAGGGCGGATTGCGGTTTCTGATGACGATGCTGGCGGTGTTCATGCCAGTCGCGATGATCTGGGTCGCCGCCACCGCGGCGCGGGCCAGCCGAGTGATGCGTGAGGAAAGCCAGCGCTTGCAAGCCGCCATTGACGCGATCCGGCAGGCCTATATCGCGCAATCGCAGGCCGGCGCGGTGGGCGCGGAAGCGTCCGTTACCCGCAAGCTGGACGAGATCGCGGAATCGACCCGCAAGGCCGAAACTGCGCTTGCGACGTTTTCGACCCGCCGCGAGGAGACGGCGCGCACGCGGCCCGCAGCGCCTGTCGCCGCACCGCCCGAGGGGCAGCAATCGCTTGCCTTGGGCACCCAGACCGAAGAGATGCAGCCGCCCGTCGAAGGCGACGATCTGATCCGCGCGCTGAATTTCCCCGAGACGGCGGAAGACACCGAAGGATTTGCCGCCCTGCGGCGCGCGATGAAGGATCGCGGAGCGGCACAGCTGATTACCGCCGCGCAGGACATTCTGACACTGCTCAGCCAGGACGGCATCTACATGGACGATCTGCGCCCCGACCGTGCCCGGCCCGAGGTCTGGCGCCAGTTCGGGCAAGGCGCGCGCGGGCGCCCTATTGCGGCGCTTGGCGGGATCAGGGATCGGTCGTCATTGGCGCTGACCGCAGGACGGATGAAGCAGGATCCGATCTTTCGCGACACGGCGCACCACTTCCTGCGCCGCTTTGACAGGTTGTTCCACGAGTTCGAAAAGGTCGCCAGCGACGCCGAAATATCGGCCTTGGCGGACACGCGCACGGCCCGCGCGTTCATGCTGCTGGGCCGGGTCGCGGGCACGTTCGATTAGGGGCAGGCCACCGCGCGGTTGCTGTCGTCAAAGCGCGCGGTAAGCGTGCTGCCGTCGGCGGCCTCGAACGTCACGCGCGCACCCGCCATTTCTGACCCGGTCACGCGGATCTGGCCCAGATCCGAGGCGGTGTTGCGGTCATCCACGTCAATCGAAAACGCCGCCCGTGTGCCGGGGGTGGCGGCGCGCAGGGCCACGCGCACCGCTTCGGCGCCATCGGCCACGCTGCCCGCTTGCGTGCCGCCCTCATCGCGCAGGGGCTGGAAAACCTCGACCCCGGTGCCGCCGTCCTCGGTATCAAAGATGAGCCGCCCGGCGGAGCCGCGCAGATCGACCGCCACCGCCGTGAGCGCCGCCGCGCCCACCGTCAGTTCGAACCGATCGCGCGGGGCGCTTTCGACAAAGCGCAGCGTGGGGCCGTCGCAGGCGGCCTGGGCGGCACCCGCACTGAGAAGCAGAAAGGCAAGGGATTTGACGGGCATAGTGATCTCCTAAAGGCCAAAGCTGGCGAAGGGCAAAAACCGCACCGGATCGCCGGGCGTGATCTGCCGTGCCTCAGAACCTAGCGCGACCAGCCCCTCCGCCCAGCTAAGCCCGCTGATACGGCCCGACCCTTCGGAGGCAAAGACCTCGGCCCGCCCGTCGCGAATACGCGCGCGCAGGTATTCGGTGCGGCCCTCTTTCTTGGCCTTGGTGAAGGCAGCGGGCACGTCGAAGCCCTGCGGATCTTCCCAAGCGGCCCCGGCCAGCACGCCCAACGCGGGGCGCGCGAAGATCAGCGTGCAGACCATCGCCGCGACCGGATTGCCCGGCAGGCCGAACACCGGCACGCCGTCCCACAGACCCAGCGCCAGTGGCCGGCCCGGTTTCACGGCAATGCGCCAGAGGTTCAGCGTGCCGGTCTCTTGCAAAAGGGCCGAGACGTGGTCCTCGTCGCCCGCCGAGGCGCCGCCGCTGGTGAGGATCGCGTCCACTTGGGGTGCTGCCGCGTCAAGGGTCCGGCGCAGGGCCGCACGGTCGTCGGGCGCGCGGCCCAGATCAACGGGGCTGTGGCCAAAGGCAGTAATCAGCGCGCGCAGCATCGGCCGGTTGGCATCGTGGATCTGCCCGGGGGCGACGTCAGCGCCCGGCTCGACCAGCTCATCCCCGGTAGAAAGCACGCCCACACGCAAGCGCGCACGCACGGGCACGCCCGCGTGACCTGCTGCACTGAGCAAGGCCAGATCGGCGGGCGTGATGCGCCGCGCGGCGGGCAGGACGGTGTCGCCTTGCGCAAAATCCTCGCCCGCGCGGCGGGTGTTGGCGCCGGGTTTGATGGGACCATGAAAGCTCACGTGGTCGCCGTCGATCACGGTATCCTCTTGCAGGACCACGGTATCAACCCCCTGCGGCAGCGCGGCCCCCGTGAGGATACGGATCGCGTGGCCCTCAGGCACCGTCGCGGGGGCATCGCCTGCGGCGGCGCGCGCCTGCGTCAGCGGCAATCGGTGCAGCCCCGCATCCCGCCCCCCGGCAAAGCCGTAGCCATCCACGGCTGTATTCGGCAGCGGCGGGTTGGCGCGGCGTGCCGTGATGTCGGCGGCGGTGATGCGGCCCAACGCCTCGGCAAGCGGCACGGTCTCGGTCCCCGTCACCGGCGTGAGGGCCGCGCGCAGATGGGCCAGCGCTTCTTCCACCGGTGTCCAGTGCACGCCGGGCGGCAGGGCAAAACAATCGTTGCGCAGGGGCGGCGCGGTCGTGCTCGCCAGCGCGGTCAGACGTGTGCGGATCCGGGCGCCGAGGATCCACGCCTCTACCCGCGCGGCGTCGGGCAGGTTGCCCATCTCGGCCGCCAGTTCTTCGGTCGGGAGCCGCGCCAGCGCATCGGCAAGCAGGCGCACCTGCGCGCGGTCGCGTATCTCGTCCTCGGGGGCGGATTTCACCGCCTCCTCGATCAGGCCCGGCCAGATCTCGGCCAGTACGACGGGGGCGTCGGTCGTGTCCTCGAACGGCCAGACGGCGACTCCCCCCAGCGCGCGCAGGCGGTGCAGCATGGGCAGACCCATCATCATCTGACCGCCCACAGTGGGCGGGAAAGCCATCTGGAAACAAGACGATGCGGCCTTGGCCACCGCATCGCAGGCGCGCTTTTCCGCGAAAGTGTCAAAGCGGATACCTTCCTTGCGGTAGGGCACGCCCGGCCAGCGGTCGCGGTGGGATTTGCCCCAGAACGGCCCCGGCCCGTCAAAGAGCGCGTTGAGCCGCTCTGCCACATCATAGCGGTTGTTGCTGCCGTCGGGCGCGTCGGTAATCGCGTCGGCGAACCACGCCCAAAGCGCAAAGGGATCGTCGGATCCGGTGACGGCGCGGGCAAAGCCGGCCGGCGTGCCAAAGGGGAAATCGAAGGTCGCCAGCAGGCGACGACCCGCGCGCCCTTCGGTTGCGATCAGATCGGCGATCCACGCCTCGGCCTCGGCCCGCGTGCGGCAATAGACCGGATCGTTGCTGACCCCCTGCCGGGTGAGACCGAGCCAGATCGCGTCCTTGCTGGGGCGTTTCGGCGCGCGTTTTCCCGCCGACCAATCGACGACGAGGACGGTGTCGAACCCGCTCACAATCCCACCTCGGCCAGGATGAAATCAGCGATGGCGCGCGTGTCGTCAAGGTCGAACACCGGAAGGTCGAGCGTCAGTGCCGTGTCGGAGGCGACCGCGCGCACGGTGGGATCATCGGGGGCGATCAACGGATTGCCAGTTACGGCGCGGTGGGCCTCGATCTTGGGGTGGGCATCGCGTTTGTAGCCTTCGATCAGCACCAGATCGACGGGTGTGAGGCGGCGCAGCAGGTCCGCCAGCGGTGGCTCTGGCGCGCCGCGCAGCTCTTGCATGACCGCGACGCGGCTCGCCGAGGCCAGCAGTACCTCGGACGCGCCCGCCGTGCGGTGGCGAAAGCTGTCCTTGCCCGGATGATCCACGTCAAAGCGGTGATGCGCGTGTTTGACAGTCGACACGGTGATGCCGCGCCCGGTGATCTCGGTCACCAGTCTTTCCATCAGGCCGGTCTTGCCCGCATTTTTCCAGCCGACAACGCCGTAAAGCTTCATAGCAGGGTCTCCGCGTGGGCCAGATCCTCGGGTGTGTTGACGTTGAAGAACGCGGCCTCGTCGGGGAAGTTCGCGGTAGCGGCGGCGTGGACGTCCGTCCAAAGCACGACCTTGCGGGTACCTGCGGCCAGCGCGGCGCGCAGATCGTCGCGCAGGGCCACCGGCCACAGGCCGAACGTCGGATGCCGCGCGGTGCCCCGCCGCGCGTCCGGCGTGGCGGCAAGGGCCAGCGGATGCGCCATACCTTCGGCGGCAAGCAGCAGGCGCGGCACCAGATCGCAGGGAAAGAACGGCGTATCGGCGGCGGCGGTCACGATGGTCTCGGCCCCCTGCCCGGCGGCCCAATCAAGCCCGGCCAGAACGCCGGCCAAAGGCCCTGGGTAGTCGGCGACGCTGTCGGCGATGACAGGCAGGCCCAGATCGGCAAAGCGCGCGGCATCGCCGTTGGCATTCAGCGCCAGCCCCGCCACCTGCGGCGCCAGCCGTGCGGCCACGCGCGCCAGTAGTGACTGACCACCCAGCATCAGCCGCCCCTTGTCGCCGCCGCCCATGCGCCGCGCCTGCCCGCCCGCGAGGATCACGCCAAGGGGTTGTTTCATCGCGTGCTCTCCATCCATGTGTGTGCATCCGCGACAAAGGCGTCGATCTGCGCCGTCCCGTCGAAGGCGGTAAACGGGATCGACGGGCGATTGCCGCCAAACCACAGGATCACCCCCTTTTTCGAGCGGGTCACCGCATCGATCCCCGACCAGTCGATATGGGAGCGGAAATGATCGGCGGTGGTGCGGATGCCGGCGGCGTCTATTTCCATCGTCAGGGGGCCGCGATTGGCGCGGGCCATCAGCTGACGGCGGATGGTGACCGGCAGGGTGATCCACAGGCTGCCGAAGATCGCGACATAGCTGAGGGCAAGGCCCGCGAAAAACAACACAGGATGCAGCGCGGGCACGCCGGTGATGAGGTGCATCGCCCCATAGGCGATCCCCAGCCCGCCCAGCACCAGCAGAACGCAATGCAGCACCCGCAGGGCCACTGCCGCCCGCATCCCGCGCACGGGCGGAAGACCGGCAACGGGCGCCTTGAGCGCTGCCAGAACGACCGCCGGGTCGGAGGTGAAAGTGAAGCGGTAGCTCACGCGCGCGCCCCCTCGATCCAGCCGCGCAGCCGCTCGCGAAAGGCGTCGGGCGTCATATCGGCGGGCAGCGCCGCATCGGGGATGGTGTACACCTGCCCGCCCGCACGCATCACGGTGGCATCGCTGAGCGCGGAAACCTCGTCGATCAGGCGCCAATCGATGAAGCCCTGATTGAGATCGGTTTCGAGCCGGGCACCGGTGGCGTCGAGGGTTGCGCGGATATCGCCCTGCCGGTCCAGTTGCGCCCAGCTCATCTGCGTGAGCTTGCGCGCGCTTGCGGTGGAAAACCACAGCGCCACGAGCAGCCCGATGTAGAACCCCACAAGCGCGGCGATCAGATCGCGCGTCTCGAGCGGTGTCAGCCGCAGCAAGGCGACCAACACGGCAACCGCCAGCACAAATGCGCCGAGCGCCAGCAGCAGCATCCGGCCCCGGGGCCGCTTGTTCTGGGTTTTGGCCCATGACCGCATCGCGCGGCCCAGCATGTCACGGTCTAGAGTATAGCGCAGGGAAATCGTGTCGGTCATCGTGTCTGTGCCACCCAGTCGCGCATTGTCTGGTAGGCGGCGTCCGCGTCTACCGGGCTCTCAAAGGCGCGCAGCGGCAGGGCAAAGGCGATGGCAGAGACCTGCACCGCGATGACCTTGGGGCCGCGCGTGACGGCCTCGACATCGGCCCAGTCGGTTTGCCAGCTGCTGTGCTGCGTCGCGATGATGAGGTGATCGGGCGTGATGGTCGCGGCGGTGGCACGGCCAAAGCGGCTTTGCGCACTGACGACGCTTGTATGGAAATGCACGCGCCGCGCGATCCAGAGGGAC
This sequence comes from Sulfitobacter albidus, assembly GCF_018200035.1. NCBI lineage: Bacteria > Pseudomonadati > Pseudomonadota > Alphaproteobacteria > Rhodobacterales > Roseobacteraceae > Sulfitobacter > Sulfitobacter albidus. The sequence continues at coordinate 2,355,921 of NZ_CP073581.1, forward strand.
GCGAGCGCAAGCACGACAAAGGTGACAGGCAAGCCGCCCGTCGGCAGATCCGAAATGCCCGGCCCACCCGCCAGTTCCACCCCGACCCAGAAAAAGAAGGTGAGCCCGAGCGGTGCGCACAGGCCCAGAAAAAGCCAATAGACGATCAGCACCGCGCGCGCGGAGCCGCGAAAGGCGGTACTGCCCACGGAAGCCATCGCTTCGGCCAGCTCCGCCGGGGTCGGGCGGAAATGAAGCTGCCATTCGGGCGTGCTCATGCGGCGCCCTTGCGGCCCGCGCGGCGCGGCTCTTCGGCGATTGCGTTGGGATCGGCGTCGCGGATCAGGCGGTCCTCTCCGGCTAGGCAGACAAAGCGGCGTCCCTTGAGCCGCCCGATCAGCGTGAGCCCGAGACTTTGCGCGATTTCCACCCCCCAGGCGGTGAAGCCAGAGCGGGAGACGAGCGCCGGGATGCCCATCATCGCCGTCTTGATCACCATCTCGGACGTGAGGCGCCCGGTGGTATACAGGATCTTGTCCTCCGGCGTGGCCCCGGTGGACAGCATCCAGCCCGCGATCTTGTCGACGGCGTTGTGACGGCCCACGTCCTCCATATAGACCAGCGGTCGGTCGCCCTGGCACAGCACCGTGCCGTGGATCGCACCCGCATCCAGATAAAGGCTCGGCGTGCGGTTGATCTTGGCCGACAGCGCATAAAGCCATGAGGTGCGCAGCGGCGCGGGCGGCAGCGTCACCCCGTCGAGCCCTTCCATCATGTCGCCGAACACAGTGCCCACGGCGCAGCCCGAGGTGCGGGTCTTGCGCTTGAGCTTTTCCTCGTAGTCGGTCTGCCGCGCGGTGCGGATGACGATGGTCTCAAGCTCTTCGTCGTAGTCGGTGCCGGTGATTTCATCGTCCGCGCGCAGCATCCCCTGATTGCGCAGAAAGCCCAGTGCGAGGTAGTCGGGATAGTCCCCGATGGTCATCGCCGTCACGATCTCCTGCGCGTTCAGAAAAATCGTCAGCGGACGCTCCTCGACCACGTTGATATCGAGCGCGGCGCCGGTGTGATCGGTGCCCCCCACCGCACGCGTCAGCCGCCGCGCGCCGGGATCGGGCGCGATCAGGTAGTCTGAGGTATCGGTGTCGCGGGCCAATTGCGCCCCCCTTCGTGACAGGCTACGTCTGGGTTTCAACCTAAGGGCAAGCCATGACCTCTTCCAGACGCAAATCCGCCTATCTCAGCGGGCTTTACGACGGCAGCCCCTTCATTCTGGTGATCGTGCCCTTTGCGACGCTGTTCGGCGTGCTCGCCACCGAGGCCGGGCTGAACGTGCTAGAGGCGCTGGCGTTTTCGGTGGTTGTCATCGCGGGGGCAGCACAGTTCACCGCGCTGCAACTGATGGTCGAGGATGCGCCGACGGTGATCGTGCTGATCTCCGCGCTGGCGGTAAATTTGCGCATGGCGATGTATTCGGCGTCACTCACGCCCTATATCGGGGCTGCCCCGCTGTGGCAGCGCGCGATCTGCGCCTATGTGACTGTCGATCAAAGCTATGTGGTGGGCATCACCAAATTCGAGCGGGCGCCCGAGATGACGGTGCCGCAGCGCGTCGCCTATTTCATCGGGGCGGTCACGCCGGTGGTGCCATTGTGGTACGCGTTTACCTTTGTGGGGGCGCTGATCGGCACGCGTGTACCCGAAAGCTGGGCGCTGGATTTTGCGATTCCCATCTGCTTTCTGGCGATGATCGCGCCGATGTTTCGCACGGCGGCGCATGTGGTCGCCGCACTGGTGGCCGTGGTCGTGGCGCTGCTGGCGGCGGGGGTGCCCTATTCGCTGGGGCTGATCGTGGCAGGCGTGGCCGGCATGATGGCCGGCGCACAGACCGAGCTGTGGCTTGAGCGGCGGGGGGCGGCGGCATGAGCGATATCGACAGCGCGACGCTCTGGATCGTGATCGTGGGGCTTGGCGTGGGCAGCTTTGCGTTGCGGTTCATCTTTATCGGGCTGGTGGGCGATCGCGCGATGCCCGCGTGGCTGCTGCGGCATCTGCGCTATACGGCGGTGGCGATCCTGCCCGCGCTGGTAGCACCACAGGTGATCTGGCCCGCTGCCACCGATGGGGCGTTCGACATTCCGCGCGCGGCGGCGGCGGCGGTGGCGTTCGGCGTCGGGCTGGTCACGAAAAACGTGATCCTCGCCATCGCGGGCGGGGCGATCACGCTTTACGGGTTGCTGTATCTACTGGGTTAGCGCGCGCACACCGTCGCGCACATCGCCTGAATCGTTCTCGTAATAGCGATCGGTTGTCACACCGGGGATCGCCTCCACCTGCTCCATCAGTTTGAGCGGGTAAAATCCCTGACGGATGCCCTCGAAACCCGGGATCTGGCGCAGGATACCCGAGGTGGCAGAGGCGCACATCGCACTCGGCACCGCCCCGTTGGACTGCACCAGCTGCATGGCGCGCTGCGCCTGTGCGGGCGTGACGTTGATTTCCTGAGTGACGACGTGGAACGCTTCGCGCGCGTGGGCGGATTTATAGCTGCGCACCCAGCTGGGGGACATGCCATAGATGACATCGCCGCGCTCTGGCAGACGCTCGTGCTCGAACGATCCTGCGGGATCGAACAGAACCGACTGGCCATGTTGCACCATCAACGCCGTATGCGCGCCCGCGCCGGTGCGGTTGTTGACCATGGTGAACAGCGTCAGCTTTGGCTGGCCGCTATAGGGGTAGATCGCGGCCTCGATAGCCTCGGGCGGTGATTCCTTGCCCTTTTCGGCGCAACCCGCCAGCAGGGCAAGGCCAAGTGCCAGAGCGATACTTGTATATTTCATCCCGACCCCGGCCCGTTCTGCGATGGATTAGCGTGCAAAAATCGCGAGAAGCACAAGAAACGCGATGATCGCGATAACCGCTTTGGTCACGAAATTCATGAAGCTGTTGTAGGTCTTTTCCTGCGTGTCGGTATTCATGCTGCCGTGTTCATGGTCTGCCATGTCGGGCTCCTTGGTCTGTGGTGGCTACGTGTTGCGGGGTGATTACGGCATTTGCGCGGGGCTGTCACGCCTCAACCGCCCCTGTGCGACGTCAGGCCGTATCGAGGTCCTGCGCCAGTTTGAACCCGATGCGATTGGGCGCCTTTTGCTCGACAGCCTTTGGCAAGGCGCGGAACACCACGCTCAGCTGGCTGACATGCTGGACCAGCTGCATTTTGGCGCCCGTTGGATCGGCGCCGTAGAATGTTACGATGTCGGGATCGAAATAGCCCATCCCCTCGATCCGCAGCACGCCCGCGTCGGCGCCCACGAAACCCATCGCGACCTCGTGCTGGTCATCGAGCGATTCCTCGAATTTCTTGAGGTAGACGACCGTGCGCTCGTAGGCCCATTGGGCCGGGGATTTCTGGTCGACCGGTTGCGATTTGACCTTTTTCGGGAGGGCCTGGTCGCGGGTGTTGGGGGTGGTGTCGTCGGTATGTACCTCGTGCATGCGCGGGCCTGCGGCCTGCTCCATCGCCTCTGCGGATGTCTTGATCTCGTCGCCCATGCCCTACCCCTTACGCTGAAACCGCCACGCACCGTCCGCGCCCTTTGTGCGGGTGGCGCGGCCGTCCTGATGAAGGTGGCTCAAATGCGCAAAGGCTTCAACCAGCGCGAGGCCGTATTCCCCCTCTCCTATCTTTCTTTTGAACAGCGGCTGGAAACACTCTCCCGCCGATTTCGGCGTATCGATGTAGTCAAGCAGCCGGTCGAGGGCGGAGTGATGATTCTCGATGAGCTGCGCCATGCGGTGCGGCAGCCCCTTGAACGGCAGCTTGTGCCCGCCCAGCACCAGATGATCCGCGCGCGCAAGACCTGCCAGACGCTCGCAGGCCTCAAGCCATTCGCCGATGGGGTCGGCCATGGGTTCGGTCGCGTAGACCCCGATATTGGGAGAGATCGACGACAGGATCTGATCGCCCGCGATCACCAGAGTGTCGTCCCGGCTCCAGAAGGTCGCGTGTTCGGGGGCGTGGCCGTTGCCGATATGCACGTCCCAGACGCGCCCGCCCATGGTGATCGTGTCGTCCTGTTTGATCCGGGTAAAGCCCAGCGGCAGCGGTGCGACCACATCGCCAAAGTTGAACGGCCGGTCCGCCGCGCGTTTGTCATAGATCGCGCGGTCCATGCCAGAGGATCGGTAGAAGGCGAGCGATTCCTCGTTCGGCACCTCCTGCACGTCGAGCGTAAGCATCCGCGCGGTGAGCCACGCCGTGCGGGTCGTGACCAGCTCGGCCCCGTGGGCGGTCTGGAACCAGCCGGCCAGCCCGATGTGATCGGGGTGGTGGTGGGTGACGATCACGCGGCCAACGGGCTTGCCGCCCAAGGGGCCTGCCATGATCTCTTCCCAGATCGCGCGGGATTTTCTGGACGCAAAGCCGGTGTCGATCACGGTCCAGCTGTCGCCCTCATCCAGCGCGTAGATGTTCACATGATCCAGCTTCATCGGCAGCGGCAGGCGCAGCCACAGGATGCCCGGCGCGACCTCGATGGCCTCGGTGCCGCTGGGCGGCTCGGGCCAGGGATATTCAAGCGCCATCAGGCGGCCAGTTCATCGGCGGTCAGCGCATAAAGATCCTCGGCCCCCGCCTGCGCGTGCGCCAGATTGGCCGCGTATTCGGGCAGCATCCGCTGGATGTAGAAGCGCGCCAGCTTTTCGCGCGCGCCGCCCGGTTCGGCCACCGCCGCCTTGAGGTGCAGATGCCCGCCCAGCACGCGGGCAAAGGCGTGCAGATAGGGCACGGCACCGGCAAAGCGGTTTTGCAGATCGCTTTGCCCGACCAGCCATTCCGTCGCCTCGCGCATCGATTCGCAGGCATTCCAGACGTCGCCCGCAAGGCGCGGAAAAACCTCGCGCGCGGCTTCGACGTCGGCTTCGATCTCGTCGAGCAAGGCCATGGCCGCCTCGCCGCCGTCCATCATCTTGCGCGCCACCAGATCCATTGCCTGAATGCCGTTGGTGCCCTCGTAGATCGCCGTCACCCGCACGTCGCGGCAGAATTGCGCGGCACCGGTTTCCTCGACAAAGCCCATGCCGCCGTGCACCTGCAGCCCCATGTCCGCCACGGCGATGCCGGTATCGGTGCCGAAGGCCTTGGTGATGGGGTCAGCAGGGCGGCGCGGGCTTTCCATTCCTTGTCGCCGGTGGCGTTGGCCATGTCGATGGCGACCGCGTTGCATACGCCGATGGCGCGGGCGGCGAATGTGTCGGCCTTCATCGTGGTCAGCATCCGGCGCACGTCGGCGTGGCCCAGGATCGACCCTTCGGGACCAGAGGTGCGGCCCTGCCTGCGGTCCTGCGCGTAGGCCAGCGCGTGCTGATAGGCCGCCTCTGCGATGCCGATGCCCTGCCCGCCGACGCCGAGGCGCGCGTTGTTCATCATCGTGAACATCGCGGCCATGCCGCCCTGTTCGGGACCAACCAGCCAGCCCGTCGCCTCGGCGTATTCCATCACGCAGGTGGGCGAGCCGTGCAGGCCCATCTTGTGCTCAAGGCTCACGACATTCACGCCGTTGCGTTTGCCGGGGTTGCCGTCGGCGTCGGGAATGAACTTGGGCACCAGAAACAGGCTGATCCCCTTGGTGCCCGCGGGCGCGCCGGGGATGCGGGCCAGTACCAGATGACAGACGTTGCCGCCAAAATCGTGATCGCCCCATGAGATATAGATCTTCTGGCCCGAGATCGCGTAGGTGCCATCGCCGTTGGGCTCGGCCTTGGACGTCAGCGCACCGACGTCCGATCCCGCCTGCGGCTCGGTCAGGTTCATCGTGCCGGTCCATTCGCCGCTGATGAGCTTGGGCAGATAGATCGCCTTGATCTCGTCGCTGGCGTGATGCTCCAGCGCTTCGATCTGGCCCTGCGTCATCAGGGGGGCCAGTTGCAGCGACAGGCACGCGCCGCTCATCATCTCGCCCACGGCAGAGGTCAGCGCCATCGGCAGCCCCATCCCGCCGTTTTCCTCGCGCGCGGCCATGCCGACATAGCCGCCCTCGGCAATCGCCTTGAAGCCCTCGGCAAAGCCGGGAGAGGTGCGCACGACCCCGTTCTCAAGATGCGCGGGATGCAAATCACCGTTCCGTTGCAGGGGGCGATCACCTCTTCGCACATCTTGCCTGCTTCGGTCAGGATCGCGCGGGTGACGTCATCGGTGGCCTCGGCAAAGCGTTCCGTGGCGCGCAGCGGGCCAAGGCCCACGACACGCTCAAACAGGAAATTGTAGTCTTCAACAGGTGCGCGATACGTCATAGAACTCCCTCTCAACAAAGCGTCCGGCGGGGCGGTGGACCGCCCGCACGCCCTGAATACGATGGGCATCCCCCGCCCCAAGCGCAACCAAAACGCGGCGTCAGAGCCCGCCCGCCAAAAAGGACACGCCATGCCCGACAGCACCCGGATCCTGCGCGACGACACGCATGGCATCAAAGCTGCCGCCGGATTGCTGGGCGCCGGGCAATTGGTCGCCTTCGCGACCGAGACTGTTTACGGTCTTGGCGCGGACGCGCGCGACGGGGCGGCGGTGGCGGCGGTCTATGCCGCCAAGGGACGGCCCAGCTTCAACCCGCTGATCGTGCATCTGGCCGATGCGGCACAGGCGGCGGCCTACGCCGATATGTCCGCCGACGCGCAAAAGCTGGCCGATGCGTTCTGGCCCGGCCCTCTGACGCTGGTGGTGCCCTTGCGCGCAGGGCACGGCCTGTCGTCGCTGGTCACGGCGGGGCTGGAGACGGTCGCGCTGCGCGTGCCCGCGCACGCACGCGCGCGGGCGCTGTTGCGTGCCTTTGGCGGGCCGGTCGCGGCGCCCTCGGCCAATCCTTCGGGCCGGATCAGCCCGACCACGGCGGCGCATGTCATCGCGGGGCTCGACGGGCGCATCGCCGCTGTGCAGGATGCGGGCGCCTGTGCCGTGGGGGTTGAGAGCACCATCATCGGCTGGGAAGACGGCCGCGCCGTTTTGCTGCGCGCGGGCGGGGTCGCGGCGGAAGAGCTGGCGGCGATCCTTGGTTGTTCTCCCGGCGCGCCCGCGCATGGCGGGATCACCGCACCGGGGCAGCTGCGCTCCCATTACGCGCCGGGTGCGGCAGTGCGGCTGAACGCGCGGACCGCGCGCGAGGGCGAAGTGATGCTGGGATTTGGCGAGATCGCGGGCGATATGAGCCTGTCGGAAACCGGGGATCTGGCGCAGGCCGCCGCGCGGCTCTTCGACGCGCTGCACGCGCTGGATGCCACGGGCAAGCCAATCGCCGTGGCCCCCGTACCGGAGCGGGGTTTGGGTGTTGCGATCAACGACCGTCTGCGCCGGGCGGCAGCACCACGCTAGGCGCGGCCGGCGGTGCCCGACAGGCTCACCGGGTCGATCCCGATCGCGGCGAGCGCCGCGTCCCACAACGCCTCGGTCGGGGTGTCGAATACCAGCGCGGTACTGACGGGCGCGGTGAGCCAGGCGTTCTGCGCGATTTCGCTTTCCAGCTGGCCCGGCCCCCAACCGGCATAGCCCAACGCAAAGCGGAACCGCAGGGGCGCTGCCCCCCGCGCAATGTTTTCGAGGATATCCTGCGTCGCGGTAAGGGCGTAGCTGTCGCCGACCGGCGTGGAGCCGGGCACCGCGCCATCGCCCGCCGGGTGCAGCACGAATCCGCGCTCCGTCTCGACCGGACCGCCGATATACACAGGATCAGCCCCACGCGGACCCGCGGCGATCTCAAGCCGGTCAAACACCTCCGACAGCCGCATGTCGCCCACCGGTTTGTTGAGGATCAGACCCATGGCGCCTGCGGGCTCATGGCTGCAGATCAAGCTGACCGAGCGCGAAAAACGCGGGTCGCTCATCTGCGGCATGGCAATCAGCAGCTGGCCGGACAGGTCCATCGGGGTTTCGCTCATGGCCTCACCCTGCCCGCCGCGCGCGGGCGGTGCAAGCAGGTCGCGCGTTACAGGCGATGACCGAAGTGTGACTTGGCAAATTGGCGCGCAAACGCCAGATAGGGGGCATGAAACGCTATCTGAAATGGGCCGCGCTGGCGGCACTGTCGATCGCCCTGCCCGCGCAGGCGCAAAGCATTGGCACCTCCCCCGTCGAGGCGGAGCTGATCGAGGGCTGGCAGCGCCCGGATGGCACGCGGATCGGCGCCGTGCGGCTGACACTCGCGCCCGGTTGGAAGACCTATTGGCGCAGCCCCGGCGACGCGGGCATCCCGCCGCAGTTCAACTGGAGAGGTTCCCGCAACCTGCGCAGCGTGGCGGTGAACTGGCCAACGCCGATGGTGTTCGATCAATACGGCATGACCTCCGTCGGCTATACCGATCAGGTGATCCTGCCGCTGAGCGTGACGGCGCGGCGCCCCGGCCAGCCGGTCCAGCTGGACCTGACGATGGACATCGGCGTGTGCCGTGATGTGTGTATCCCCGAGCGTGTCCGGGTCAAGGGCACGCTTGCCGCCACCGGGACACAGCCTGTCCCCGCCATCGCCGCCGCCCTTGCCGAGCGACCCTATACGGCATCGGAGGCAGGCGCGGGGCAGACCACCTGCACGCTCAAATCGACCGACGAGGGCCTGCAGATCACCGCCACCTTGCGGGTGCCGAACACCGGCGGGCGCGAGCATGTGGTGATCGAGGCCGGCCGCGCGGATGTCTGGGTGTCCGAGGCGCAGGTGCGCCGCAGCGGTGCCACTCTGACAGCGCAGGCCGAGATGATCCCGAACGGCGGCAGCCTCCTGTCGCTTGATCGCTCTGCGGTGCGGTTCACGGTGATCGGCGGATCGCACGCGGTTGATTTGCACGGCTGCGTCGCTGGCTGATCAGGCGGTGCGGCGGCGCAGCAGCATCGCCAGTGCGCCGATGACGTAGCCCGCGACCGCCACAACAGCCACGCCCGCGACAAACAGCGCGAGCGCCGCCGCGACGGGCGAGAGCGCGCCGGGCAGCACCCCCGCGAGCGCCGGATGCAGCGCCCCCTGCCAGATCGCATAGCCCAGCGTCAGCGCCCCCCAGCCCAGTACCGTCAGCCACATCGCGCCAAGCCCCAGCCGCAACGCCCCCACGGGCGCGCGCAGCCCGCGACGCATCGCGGCGATCTGGCGGCCCACGTCGTGTTGTGCGGCAACCAGCGCGGGCACGACCAACAGCACCAGCAACATGCCAAAGCCCAGACCGTAGACCAGCGTAATCACCGTCGGCTTGAGGAACTGCGCCTGCTGGCTGCGCTCGAACAACAGCGGCGCCATGCCCAGAACGGTCGTCAGTGTGGTCAGCATCACCGGGCGCAGGCGGTCCGCCGCCCCGTCGATGATCGAGGGGATCAGGCCCCGGTCCGCCGCGTATTCGTCGATTGTCGTCACCAGCACGATGGAATCGTTGATAATGATGCCGGTCATGCCCAAAAGCCCTACTACGGTGAACATGCTGAGCGGGACGTCCCAGACGGCGTGCCCGTAGATCGTGCCGACCAGCCCGAAAGGGATGATCGCCATGACCACCAGCGGCCGCGTCCAGCTGCCGAAAACCCAAGCCAGCACCAGAAAGATACCCGTCAGGCACAGGATCAGCCCCGTCAGCGCATCGGTCAGGAACTGATCTTCCTGCTCGCTTAGGCCCGCGAGGCGGTACTCCACCTGCTGCTCTGCGGCGATGGTGGGCAGGATCTCTTCGGCGAGAGCCTCGTTGATTTCGGTCGCGCGGGCGGCGTCGTCCTCGGAAATCTCGCCGGTGACGGAAATCACGCGGATGCCGTTTTCGCGGCGCACGGTGTTGAACCCGGTCCGCCGCTCGACGCTCACGATATCGCCCAGCGCAACATAGGCGCCGTCCGGCGTGCGCATCTGCGTCCGCTCCAGAAAATCCGCCGTCAGCTCATCCTCTGGCAGCTCGACCCGGATCGCAGCAGAGCGTGGGCCCTGCGGATAGGTCGCCGCCTCTATCCCGCCCAGCCGGTTGCGCAGCGTGCGGCCCAAGCCGTCGATCGTGAATCCCAACGCCTGCCCCTGCGGCGTCAGATCCAGGATCAGCTCTTCCTTGTCGTAGGCCAGATTGTCCTGCACCGCTGAGACTTCGGGGAATTGAGTGACCGCCGCCTGCAACGCCTCTGACGCGGCTTTCAGCGTTTGCGTGTCCGCGCCGTAGAACTGCACGTCCAGCGCATCGCCCCCCGGCCCCGAGCGCCAGCTGCGGAAGCTCACGGTTTCCACCAGCGGATGATTGACGACCTCGTCCTGCAAATCGGCAACAAAGGCGAACGAGGAATAGGGCCGCAGATCGGCATCAATCAGCTCGATCGAGATGCCGCCCAGCAAATCCGCATCCTTGCCATCCGCCGCCGACAGCCCACGCCCGCCGTTGCCACCGATCTCCGAGATGACGTAAGCCAGCGGGCTGGTGCCATGCTCCGCGCGCAGCCGCTCGGCCACGGCATTGGTGGCGCGCTGCATCTCGCGCATCATTTCCAGCGTGTCGGCGCGGGTGGCGCCCTCGGCCATGATGAAATTCCCGGTGACCGAGCCGCGTTCGGGTGCGTTGAAGAACCGCCATTGCACGTCGCCCCGAATGAACAGCGCCATCTGGCTGGCCAGAACCGCCACAACACCCGCCAAAACGACATATCGCGCCGCAATCACACCCGCCATGAACGGGCGGAACAGCCGCTCGCGCACCCAGACAAAACCGCCATTTACTATGAGCGAGGGTGTGTCGATCCCGTGGGTGCCCAGCGCCTGCACCGCCCGGCGCCCGCGTGTCAGGACAATTGCCAGCCCCACCACCACCGGCAGTACCAGCAGATAGCCCCGACCATCGATCAGGCTGGTGATCGTCGTCACATCGCCGCCCGTAAAACTGCGCCACGCGTAGATCGCGCCAAAGATCAGCGCGAGCGACACGGCCGTCGCCGCAACGGCACTCACAACCGCCCCGACCACAAGTTTCATAGTGGAGAACCGCCGGCGCCCCTCGCTGCCGGCCAGCGCGTTTTTCATGTGGTGGGGCAGGATCAGGAAACATTCGATCAGCGAGGCGATCAGCACCGCAATCACGGTGAAGGGGATGTCACGGATCAGATCGCCAAACCGCCCACCCACGGCGACGAGGCCAAAGAACGCGATCACGGTTGTCAGCGTCGCGGCAAAAACCGGCATCGCCATGCGCTGTGCCGCGCCCTCTGCCGCTTCGGCGGGGGTGTAGATGCCCAGCCGGTAGCGGTGATCGGCGTGCTCGCCCACCACGATGGCGTCATCCACGACGATCCCCAGCGTGATGATCAGCCCGAAAAGCGAGATCATGTTGAGCGTCAGACCGCCCAGATACATGAACGCAATCGCCGCCCCCATGGCCACGGGAATGCCCGCAGCCACCCAAAACGCCGTGCGCGCGTTGAGAAACAAAAACAGCAGTGAGACGACCAGCCCCAGCCCCATCAAGCCGTTGTCAATCAGCAGATCGAGGCGTTGGGTGATCGACTCGGCGCGGGTACGGATCAGCTCGACCGTGGTGCCAGCGGGCAGCCCCGCCTGCAGCTCTGCCGCGACGGTTTCGACCTGCGCCTGAATGCCGATGGCGTCGCCCCGGTCTGACCGATCCACCCGGATCGACATCGCCGGATCGTCGCCGACGTAGTATTTGCGCGCGCGGTCCACGCCCTCGTCGCGCACCGTGGCCACATCGCCGATGCGCAGCTTTGACCCATCGGGATTGGAGCGCAGGGTGATCCCGGCGATCTGCGCCGGATCCCGTTTGGCGGTGCCGGTGCGCACGCGGGCATTGGCGCCGGTCACATCGCCTGCGGGGTCGGCATCGACCTCTGCCGCAATGGCCGCCGCAATCTCGGCCATGGTGATGTCGTTCGCGATCAGCTTGGCCGAGGGCACCTCGACCAGCGTCTGCGGTGCGGCCACGCCTTGAATGGTGGTGCGCGTGACCCCAACCGCAAAGAGCCGGGTGACAAATTCATCGGCAAAGCGGGCAAGCTGTTCGGTGCCGATGGGTCCGGTGATGACCACGTCCGTCACCCTGTCGCGCCACGCACTCCGGCGCACTTCGGGATCCTCGGCCTCGCTTGGCAGGGTGGTGACGGCGTCGACGGCCGTTTGCACGTCATTGGCGGCGCGGGCCATGTCCCAGTTGGGCTCGAACTCCAGCGTGACCAGCGATGAGCCCTCGCGCGAGGTGCTCTCGGAACTCTCCACCCCTTCCACCGCCAGAAGCGCCGTTTCCAGTTGTTGGCTGATCGCCTCATCCACATCTTCGGCACCTGCCCCTCCCAGATCGTGCTGACGGTGACGCTGTCGAGAATCACATCGGGAAAGAATTGCGCGCGCATGTTCGGCGCGGCGGCCGCACCGGCAACGAGCATCAGCACCAGCAGCAGATTGGCAACCGTCCGGTGACGCACGAAATACGACAGGATGCCCTTGGCACTTTTGGGGATCGGGCGGGCCATGGCTCAGCCCCCCATCCGGCTTTCGATTCGCTCGACCATGCGGGCGGGCACACGCGGCTCTGCCAGACGGGCCAGCACGCGGGCCTTTGCCTCCTCGGGCATGCGCGAATTGCCCTCGACAAAGGCGACGAGGCGGGCACGGCGCTCTTCGCTCAGCTCAAGCATTTCCGGGTCTTGGGGCGCCGGGGCGGCGTCGCTGCGAATGGGACGGACCGAGATGCCCGTGCCCAGCAGCGGCGAGCGTGCGGCGACGACCTCGCGCCCGGCAATATCACCGCGGACCAGCACGCTGTCCCCCTGGGTGCGCAGGATGTCGACCTGCCTCTGTTCCAGCCGGTTCTCCGCATCCAGCACCAGCACGCCCCCGTCGGCGGCCACGGCCCCTGCGGGCAGCGAGATCACATTCTCCAGCGGCGGCTCCTGAACGCGCACGGTGACAAAATCACCCGGACGAAAACCGGGCGCGGCCTCAAGTGCGGCAAAGACGAGCCTGCCGGTCAGCCCCTCACCGGCTGCCGCGGAGGTGCGCGTGATGCGCCCCTGCGCCGAGATGTCGACACCCGCCACATCCAGCGCCACGGTGAGCGGTGCGTTGACGATGCTGCCACTGTCGTCCAGCAGCCGCGCGTATTGCGCGGTCGACAGGCGGAACGAGACCTCAAGATCATCTGGATCGATCAACTCGGCCAACCGCTCATTCGCGCTGACCAGACGACCGGCGACGACATTGGGCGCGCTGAGCGTGCCGGTGAAAGGCGCGGTAACGGTCAGATCCTCGACCCCGCGTTGCGCCTCCGCCAGCGCGATTTCAGCGCGGGCAAGACGCGTCGCCGCCAGATCGACACGGGCTTCGGCCTGCGCGAGCGCTTGTCTGCGCGACAACACCGCCTGCCGTGCGGCCGACGTCGCAAGCTCTGCCGTTTCGATCGCCGCGGTTGTAGAAACGCCCCGCTCTGCCAGATCCGCCTGCCGCTGCTCGGCCCGGGCGCGCAAATCGGCCTGATCCTGCGCTGCCGTCAGCTCGTCCCGCGCAAGGATCAGACCCCGGTCCGCATCGCGGACCTCTGCCTCGGCATCGGCCACATCACTGCGCGCGCGGTCCAACGCCGATTGCGCATCCGCAGGGTCAATGCGCAAAAGCGCCTCGCCGACCTGTACCCGCGCGCCGTCCTCGAAATTGGGCGCAAGCTCCACCACGCGGCCCCCTGCGGCGGCGCGCAACTCGAGCGTGCGGCGACTGCCGATTTCCCCAAAGCTGGTCAGCACCGGGGTCGCGGTTTCCGGCGTGGCCGCGACGACGTTGACGGCAAACACACGCTCGCGCGCGGGGGGGCCTGCGGGCGCGTCGGCCATGCGCGTCTGGACCGCACCGCCAATCATCTGCACGGCCCACACCAGCAGGCCCAGCGACACCGCTGCCAGAAAAAAGCCGATCATGGTTTGTCGCAAAAACCGCATCTACCGCCCGTTCATCGTTTTCCTGCCGGATACATAGCGCGTTCCCGCGCAACGCACATCAAAACCATATACGCATCCCGTAACCGTTTCCGTCGCAAGATCACGCGTTTTTGTGCGCTGCCTCTATTTGCGCCTGTGATGTTCATCCAGACGCGGCAGGATTTCCACAAAGTTGCAGGGGCGGTGGCGGTAGTCGAGCTGCTTGCTCAGGATCTCGTCCCAGGCGTCCTTGCACGCGCCTGGACTGCCCGGCAGGGCAAAAAGATAGGTGCCATTGGCCACCCCGCCGGTGGCGCGCGATTGCACCGCGGATGTGCCGATTTTCTGCATCGACACGATGGTAAAGACCGTGCCGAAGGCGTCGATCTCTTTCTCGTAGACATCGCGGTGCGCCTCCACCGTGACATCGCGCCCCGTCAGCCCCGTGCCCCCGGTCGAGATCACGACATCAATCCGCGGATCCGCGCACCAGTCGCGCAGCTGTGCGGCGATAAGGTCCCGCTCGTCGGGGAGGATCTTGCGATCTGCCAGCGTGTGACCCGCATCCTGCAGCCGCGCCACCAGCGTATCGCCGGAGCGATCCTGCGTCAGGTCGCGGCTGTCGGAAACGGTGAGGATCGCAATACGGATTGCAATGAATTCAATTGCTTCGTCGATACGGCTCATGTTCACTCCATCACGGCAAGGCGCAGGGCAAGGGCGGTGTAGATAATGGCGGTGACGGTGCCGAGCACGCCGCTGTTGCGGGTCAATGCACGCCCCCAGCGCCCGGCGGAGGCACCGACCGCGCCGTTCACCACGAACCCACCCGCCGCAATCATCGCGCCAAACGCCAGAAACTGCGCGAATACCGGCCCAGCGGCAGGATCGACAAACTGTGGGATGAACGCAAGAACGAACCAGATCACCTTGATATTACTGAGGTTTGTAAATAGTCCCGCGCGAAAGGCCCGCGCAGGGCGCGGCGCGGCAGGGTCAAGCCGTGTGCGACGGCTGCGCAGCGCCTGCACTGCCAGATACAGCAGATACCCGACACCAATCCAGCGAATAATATCAAATGCTTGCGGCACGGCGTTCATCAGGGCACCAAGGCCCAGACCCGCCAAGGTGACATGCACCATTGCACCGGTCGAGACACCGGCGCTCGCCCGCCACGCCGCCCGCCTGCCATTGTGCAGCCCCTGCGCGAGACACAGCATCATGTCCGGCCCAGGCGTCGCATTCAATGCAAGCGCCGCCGGAATGAAAGCAAGCAGGACAACAGGATCAATCATTTATCCACAGCGTCTTTCAGCGTAAGAAGATCGCTCCAAGCCTCTCGCTTTGCGGCAGCATTCCGCAGCAGATATGCCGGATGAAACATCGGCAAGGCAGGTTTATCCACAGCCTTGGTCCAGCCGCCGCGCAGCCGCGTGATGCCGCGTTTTTCCAGCAAGGCCTGACACGCCCAATTGCCCATCAAAACCACAACCTTCGGATCGGCCAGCTCGATATGGCGGATCAAGAAGGGTTTGAGCATCGCGATCTCTTCGGGTTTGGGATCACGGTTCTGCGGCGGACGCCAAGGCAGCGTGTTGGTGATATAGATCGGCGCCTCGGCGCGATCGCGCCCCATGCCGATGGCCGCGAACATCCTGTCCAGCAACTGCCCCGCCGCACCGACAAAGGGCCTGCCCTGGCGGTCTTCCTCGCGCCCCGGCGCCTCGCCGACGATCATGACGGGCGCGCCCGCGATCCCGTCGGAAAACACCAGATTGCGCGCGCCGCGCTTGAGATCGCAGTGCTCGAACGCTGCCATCGCGGCACGGAGCGCCTCAAGGCTACCCGCCCCTTTTGCGGCAGTTCGGGCCACCGATACCGGATCGTCTGCCGCGATCACCGGCGGCGCGGCGCCGACTTTGCCCGCCGCCTGAGGCTTGGCCAATTTATCGGGCAAATCGTAGCGGTTGACGGGTGCGTCGCCGATACACTCATCCACGCCAAGCTCGATCTGCCAGGCAAGCATGTCACGCGCCGTATGGGGGGTAAGTGATTCCATGCAGCGACCATACGCCTTGCACGCGCCAAGCTGAATGCCCCGCCTTGCCCGGACCCCGCTGCGTGCCTATAAGCCCGCAAACAGCACCGGAGCCTGCCCATGTCGTTTGCGCACCGTCACCTTCTGGGGATCGAGCCGTTGGGCCCGGCCGACATCACGACACTGCTGGATCTGGCCGATGATTACGCAACGCTCAATCGCCAGCCAAACAAGCACCGCGATACCCTCGCGGGGCTCACGCAGGTCAACATGTTCTTTGAAAACTCCACCCGCACACAGGCCAGTTTCGAGATCGCGGGCAAGCGGTTGGGCGCGGACGTGATGAACATGGCGATGCAGGCATCCTCGATCAAAAAGGGCGAGACGCTGATCGACACGGCGATGACGCTGAACGCGATGCATCCCGATCTGCTGGTGGTGCGGCATCCGCAATCGGGCGCGGTGGATTTGTTGGCGCAAAAGGTCAATTGCGCGGTTCTGAACGCGGGCGACGGGCGTCACGAGCATCCCACGCAGGCGTTGCTGGATGCGCTGACCATCCGACGCAAGAAGGGTCGCCTGCACCGTCTGTCCATCGCGATCTGCGGCGATATTGCGCACAGCCGGGTGGCGCGCTCGAACATCATCCTGTTGGGCAAGATGGAAAACCGCGTGCGCCTCATTGGCCCGCCCACGCTGATGCCCTCGCAGATCGCGGAATTCGGGGTCGAGGTGTTCGACGACATGCGCGAGGGCCTGCGTGAAGTGGATGTGGTGATGATGCTGCGCTTGCAAAAAGAGCGCATGGATGGCGGCTTTATCCCCAGCGAACGGGAGTATTACCATCGATACGGGCTGGATGCGGAAAAGTTATCCCACGCCAAATCCGATGCCATCGTGATGCACCCCGGCCCGATGAACCGCGGGGTCGAGATTGACGGCACGCTTGCCGATGACATCAACCGCAGCGTCATTCAGGAGCAGGTCGAGATGGGCGTCGCCGTGCGCATGGCCGCGATGGATCTTCTGGCACGCAACCGGATGCCGCACGCGGTATGAGCAATGATTTCTGGCAGGATGTGCTGGAGCCCGGCGAGACACTGCTTTGGACCGGGCGCCCGCAGCCCCGTCTGCATTGGCGTAACTGGCGCCTCTACGGGCCTGCGCCGATGGCGACACTCGGGCTGTCGCTCGCCGCTTTGATCGCGATTGTGACCCGTGGACCGGGGGCAGAGCTGTGGGTGTTTGCGGCGGCCTCGCTGCTGATCCTGCTGCCGGTGCGCACCACATTGCGGCAACGGCGCGTCCTGCTTCAGACGCGGTATGCGCTGACCGACCGGCGCGCGCTTTTCTTTCGGATAGACGGGGACGAGACCCGTGCGCGGGCTTTTCGCGCCGATCAGATGATCGCACCGCGGCGGCTGCCGACCCTGCCGAACAGCATTATATTTGTACAGCAAGACAATGAAAAAAATATAGAATTCGGCTTCGAATATATCCAGGATAGCGGCGCGCTGACGGATGCACTGCGCACCAGTCCGGTGCCGGGCTAGGGGCTGTCAACTTGGTACGGCGTTCTAGATACCAAAGGGCACACAGACGGACGGAAGCAGATGACACAGATTGAGATGAAAAGGGGCGAGCATGGCGTGATCCGCGTCTTTGCAATTTCGCGCCCCATTGCCGAGGTGGCCAAGGCGCTGCGCGAGGGCGACCGGGCAGAGTTGGGCACCGCACTCCTGAACCATCCCGTAACCGATCGGGATATCGAGATCTTTCCGCTGAGCGATCTGGGCACGCTTGGCCTGGCGAATTACCTTTCCGAGGGCTACGATATTTCCCGCGAGGATCTGCGCCGCGATCGCGCGCGTCTGGAGGCGCTGGATGGCTACGTGCTGCTCTTGCACGCGCGCGTGGCGGCGCAAGAAGCCGTGACGCTGCGCCCCGACCCGGACCTCACGCTGATTGCCACCTATGGCGAGCCGCGCGCCGACATGACGGCAGCGCCTTTCCCGTCGGAGGCCGCGGCCCCCTATTCCGGTGCAACGGCCCCGTCTGAGCCTGCCCGCCGCGCGCCCCTCGTGCGCGCCGGGGTCGTCCTGATCGTCGCCCTATGCCTTCTTCTTCTCTGGTGGAGCCTGTCATGAAAGAACCCAAACCCGATCCCAAGATGTCCGGCCGTGTGGCGACGATAGCGCTGCTGGTGCTGTTTATCCTGGCGTTCTGCATGGTCTATTTTGCCGGATGAACACGCCGCTCGCGCTTTTCCGACCCGATCTGCGTACCTTTGTGAAACGCGCGTTCATCGTGACGGCGCTGACGGCTGTGATCGTGGCGCTGGCGGGCTGGGGGATCGGCACAGTCACGGGGTATTGGCAGGCGATGGCGGTCGGCCCGATCCTCGTGATTGCGTATTTTGCGGTTGATGATCCGCAAAAGTGGCGCGCGGTGCGCGGGCTGCGCTGGCAGCTTACCGACACTCATCTGAACGTACAGGACAGCGAAGGGGAGACGCCCGTCCCCCTCGCTGCCATTGATAAGGTGCTGGAGCGGTCAGGGGGGCGTGTCGTGGTGGTCATGGCGTCGGGCCTGCGGCTGGCGATGCCCTATCTTTCCGATCCCGTGCAGGTCGCGGCGCATATCCGGCGCGCGGCGGACCGGATGCATCCGCCCACGGGCGATTGACCCGGCGGGCAAAACCCGGCACCTAAGCGCAGACTTTCGGGGGCGAGACCATGACGCTGCATTTCACCAACGCGACGCTGCTGGATCCGCAGGCCGGGACCGAAACGCTTGGCTCCTTGTCGGTCGATGAGGGTCGGATCAGCGCGGTCACGCCGGGCAATCTGGCCAACCCCAAGGGGCGGATCATCGATTGCGGGGGCAAATACCTCGCGCCCGGAATTGTCGACCTTGGCGTCAAGGTCTGCGAACCCGGTGAGCGGCACAAGGAAAGCTATCGCTCTGCCGGGCTGGCCGCCGCCAAGGGCGGTGTCACCACGATGATCACCCGGCCCGACACCGATCCTGCCATCGACAGCCCGGAGACGCTGGAATTCGTCACCCGCCGCGCCAATGAGGCCTCCCCGGTGCACGTGCTGCCCATGGCCGCACTGACCAAGGGGCGCGCGGGCCGCGAGATGACCGAAATCGGGTTCCTGATGGACGCAGGCGCCGTGGCCTTTACCGATTGCGATCACGTGGTGACCGATACCAAGGTGTTCCAACGCGCGCTGACCTACGCGCGCAGCCTCGGCGCGCTGGTGATCGCGCATCCGCAGGATCCGGGGCTGAGCCGTGGCGCGGCGGCGACCTCGGGCAAGTTCGCCTCGTTGCGCGGGCTGCCGGCGGTGTCGCCCATGGCCGAGCGGATGGCGCTGGACCGCGACATGGCGCTCGTCGAGATGACGGGCGCGCGCTATCACGCCGACCAGATCACCACCGCCCGCGCCCTGCCCTCGCTGGAGCGGGCAAAGGCCAACGGCCTGGACGTGACGGCGGGCGTGGGCATCCACCACCTGACGCTGAACGCGCTCGATGTGGCGAATTACCGGACGTTCTTCAAGCTCAAGCCGCCCTTGCGCGACGAGGACGACCGGCTGGCGGTTGTGGACGCCGTGGCGCGCGGCGTGATCGACATCATCAGCTCCATGCACACCCCGCAGGACGAGGAAAGCAAGCGGTTGCCTTTCGAAGAAGCCGCCTCGGGTGCCGTGGCGCTTGAGACCTTCCTGCCCGCCGCCCTGCGCCTGTGGCACAGCGAGATGATCGACCTTCCGACGCTGTGGCGGGCGATGTCACTGAACCCCGCGCGCAGGCTGGGGCTGGATACCGGGCGGCTTGAGGTCGGGGCGCCCGCGGATCTGGTGCTCTTTGATCCTTTCGCGCCCTTCGTGCTGGACCGCGCGACGCTACGGTCGAAATCGCGCAATACGCCGTTTGACGGGATGCGGCTGGAGGGTAAGGTGCTGTCGACATGGGTCGGCGGGACCTGCGTTTATGAATAACCCGGTGGAGCGCCTGACATGCCATTGATCGAAACCTCGACCAGCCTGCTGATCCTCTGGGCGCTGACGGGCTATTTGCTGGGGTCGGTCCCCTTTGGCGTGCTGGTGTCGCGCATGATGGGGCTGGGCAACCTGCGCGAGATCGGATCGGGCAACATTGGGGCCACGAACGTGCTGCGCACCGGGTCCAAGCCTGCGGCGATTGCGACGCTGCTGCTGGACGGCGCCAAGGGTGCGGTTGTGCTGCTGCTGGCCCGCGCGCTCACTGGGGAGGACGCGGCACAGCTGGCCGCGGTGATGGCGATGCTGGGGCATTGCTTCCCGGTGTGGCTGGGCTTCAAGGGTGGCAAGGGGGTCGCGACATTCATCGGGATTTTGCTGGCTTTCGCCTGGCCCGTGGGGCTGGCCGTGTGTCTGGCCTGGCTGGTGGGCGCGGGTCTGTCGCGCATGTCGTCGATGGGCGGTCTGCTGGCCGCCGCATCCTCGACAATTCTAATGGTGGTTCTGGGCGCCGGGCACGGTCTGGTGATGGGGATTGTGCTGACGCTGCTGGTGTTCTGGCGCCACCGCGAAAACATCGCGCGGATCAAGGCAGGCACCGAGCCGCGCATCGGCAAAAAGGGGTGAGAGCACCCGCGCCGCCCGGTTTTACCGAGCGGTTGGCGATGATCCCCCTCGGCACGAGTTTCGGCAGTTACAATCACCGGCGCTATACCGCGACGCGCAGCAGCTTCAGCGGCGGGCGCGCGCATAAGCTGGTGGCCGAGGCGCTGGATGGATCGGACTACATCAGCCTCAACCTCTATGATCTGAGCGCCGGCGCACAGCTGGCCCCCTGCGAGATGCCCGCCGAAAAGGTCATCGCCTTCGTGCTGGGCTATGCGCCCGAGACGCCGCCAAAGAAACAGCTTGCCAAGACTGTCGTTTCTGATATTTCTGTCTTTACAGAAATTAATGACTGAGGCGCCACCATGCACCTGACCCCCGCCATGCAAAGCTTTATCCTCCATTGGGGGGACATGGGTGCGAAATGGGGCACTAACCGCTCGGTCGCGCAGATCCACGCGCTGCTGCACATCTCGCCCGAGCCGCTGGCGGCGGATGAGATCTGCGATCTGCTGAACCTCGCGCGTTCGAATGTGTCCAACGGGCTGAAAGAACTGCAAAGCCTTGGCATGGTCAAATCGCAACGCCAGCTGGGCGATCGGCGCGATCATTTCACCTCGATCCGCGATATGTTCGAGCTGACCACCACCGTGATCGAAAGCCGCCGGGAACGCGAATACCTGCCCACCCTGCGCGCACTTGAAGCCGTGCAGCGCGAGGCGGAGGAGGACGCAACCCCCGAGGCCGTCAAAGGCCGCATCAAGGAAACACTCGACACGATGCAGATGTTTGACGGCTGGTACCGCGATGTGTCGCGCCTGCCGCGCGGCGTGCAAATGGCCGCGATCCGACTGGGCGGGCGCATCGCCCGCTTCCTGCCGAAGGGCAAAGACGACTAAAAATTTTGACCAAGGATTTCTCCCATGACAGAAATACCAAAAATAACAGAACGGCGCACACTTCATTGGCGCGCCTTCATCGCCAGTCTTTTGCTGCCGCCCGTCGTGACCCTTGGCCCGCTGCTGCTGGTGTCACTGGCCATCCCCACGCTCAACACGCTGTTAATAGTCGTCTATGTGATGCTGGTGTTTGGCGGCGCGATCTATTTGCTGATCGGGACGCCGACGCTGATCTGGTACCTGCGGCGACAGCCCGCCGATCCCT
The DNA here is from genome assembly GCF_018200035.1 of Sulfitobacter albidus. Classification (NCBI taxonomy): domain Bacteria; kingdom Pseudomonadati; phylum Pseudomonadota; class Alphaproteobacteria; order Rhodobacterales; family Roseobacteraceae; genus Sulfitobacter; species Sulfitobacter albidus. The sequence continues at coordinate 2,377,627 of NZ_CP073581.1, forward strand.
TCAAGACTGCGCTGATCGCGCTAGTGTCTTTGCTGATCCTGATCCCCGCCGCACCGCTGTTCTGGCTGTTTACCGGAGACCGGGACGCAATGTGGATATCGGCCACACTGATGATGTTCGGTGCCGTTCTTGCGCCGCTTTGGGCGGCAATCTTTGCCCTGCTCTACAATCGTTTTACCCACGGAAAGGAAAAGAAATGCTGATCCTGCGCCCCCCTGACCGCCGCCTGCGGTTCCTTATCGATCCCGTGGCCTTTGCCGTCGCGCTGATCGGCGGACCGGTCATCTTCACCCTGTTCAGCTTCTGGGCGCTGTTCGTCCCGATCTTTGCGCTGGCAATGGGGGGGCCGGTGTACCTGCTGCTGGGCACCCCGTTGCTGATGTGGCACCTGCGCCACAACGAAGGGGATCCCAGCGATCTGGGCTGGCTCGCGTTCAAGACTATGGTGGTCGGGATGCTGGCCGCCATCCTCGCAGCCCTTGTCACCGGCAACGAAGATCTCTTTGGCCTCGGCATGTTCTACAGCGGCTTCGGCATGATTTTCGCGCCCGCCTGGGCCTACTTTTTCGGTGTGATCTACCGACGCCTGCGGCGGGATTTCTACGCCACTCCCCGCCTTGCCTAATTCCCCCTCAGTCTTTTGAAAGGAGACGACCATGACCCTTTTTGCCCTTCTCTACATTGTGCTGACCCTTGGCGGCGTTGCCGCACTGGCCGCGATGATCCTGCGCATCGGCACCATGTTGGGCGATTGCCCGCAAAGCCGCGCAACCGCCCGCGCCGCAGCCGTGACCATCGCCACCGGTTTTGCCGCCATCGGCACCGGCGGGGTGATCCTGATTGGCGCAGGGCTGCCCTTGCTGGCCAATGTCCCCTTTGCCGGGTTCCTCGGCATCACCGGGCTGGCCGCCCTCTGTCTGGGCTTGGGCTTTACCCACGCCGTGCACGTGCTGCGCGCCCTGATGCAGGACGCGGGCGCCAAAGCGGCCTGACGCTGCGGCAGGCCCCCTCGGGGGCCTGTTTCGCCAGCAGAAACACAGTGTTTCCTCTCCTTCGCGCTTTCGCCGCAATCCGCCCGCACCGGGGCCACAGACCAGCGGCACGTTATGGTTGAACCGACCACAGGAGTTTCCCATGACCGGCCCCTTCAGCGCATTGAACCTCGCCTTTACCCAGCTTGTGAAATTTTCCGGGCGCGCCACGCGGTCAGAATTCTGGTGGGTCTTTCTGGCCTACGTCTTGTGCGTTTCGGGGGCCGCTGCCTATGACGCGATGACGGTGATGGCGCTCGTTGAGACCTACGGGGCAAATGCCGTTGCAATGATCGATTTCACCGCGTTTACAGCCACATGGGTGCTTGTCGTCTTTGCCCTGCCCCTGCTCAGCCTCACGGTCCGCCGCCTGCATGACGCCGGATTTTCGGGCTTCTGGGTGCTCGTCAATATGGTTCCGGGCATCGGTGGCCTCGTGCTCCTCGCACTCTGCGCGTTGCCTGGCCAGAACGGCACCACCGTGCACGGCTCACCAATCGGGCGGAGCATCGCCAAACCCCTGCGCGGCAAACGGGCCGATGATCCCTATGCAAAAGCCATGCAAGGCTACGCCGTCCTGTTCGATCAGGACCGCCCCGTGACGCCGGAAATGCAGGCGGCCCGCAAGGAAGAAATCTCGGACTACTACCGCTCCCGTGTTCTCAAACCCGCCGCCTCAGCCTGAGGTCAGTAAGAAAACGCGTCGTAGATCTTGCTCAGATCGCCGCCCCATTCGCCATGGTAGCACGCCAGCAGCTCATCGGCGGGCACGCGGCCGGTCTCGACGCTTTCCTTGAGCGCATTGAGGAAATGCGTCTCATCCGGGACAAGCCCGCCCGCGCCAGTGCGCGCACGCGCCTTCAGCCCCGCCTCTGACAACGCCAGAACCTCGCGGGCGAGATCGTGCATGTTCACCTTGCCCACCTGTGCCTGCAACCCGTCGACCGAAGCCGCGACGCGCATCTCATCGCGCGTCTGCGCATCCCAGCCTTTGACCAGATCCCACGCGCCGTCGAGCGCGGATTGATCGTACATCAGCCCCACCCAGAACGCGGGCAATGCGCACAGGCGGCGCCACGGCCCCCCGTCGGCGCCCCGCATCTCGATGTATTTCTTCATGCGCGCCTCGGGGAAGGCCGTCGTCAGATGATCCGCCCAATCGCTCAGCGTCGGCGTCTCGCCGGGCAGGGCCGACAGCTTGCCGTCGAGGAAGTCGCGGAACGACAGGCCAAGCGCATCGATGTATTTGCCATCGCGGTAGACGAAATACATCGGCACATCGAGCGCGTATTCCACCCAGCGCTCGAACCCGAACCCGTCCTCGAAGATGAAAGGGATCGTGCCCGTGCGCGCGTCGTCCAGATCGCGCCACACGCGCGACCGCCAGGATTTATGCCCGTTGATCTTCCCCTCAAAGAACGGCGAATTGGCAAACAGCGCGGTCGCCAAAGGCTGCAAGGCCACAGCAACGCGCATCTTTTGCACCATGTCGGCTTCCGATCCGAAATCGAGGTTCACCTGAACGGTGCAGGTCCGGCGCATCATGACCCGGCCCATGGTGCCAACCTTGGTCATGTAGTCATTCATCAGCTTGTAGCGGCCCTTGGGCATCAGATCCATCTGATCGTGCGTCCACTCGGGTGCGGCGCCGAGGCCGATCCAGCCGACGCCGATGTCGTCGGCCACATCCTGCACCTCCCGCAGGTGGGTATTCACCTCGTCGCAGGTCTCGTGGATCGTCTCCAATGGCGCGCCCGACAGCTCCAGCTGCCCGCCGGGCTCAAGGCTGATGTTCGCACCCTCCTTCTCGAGGCCGATCAGCTTGCCCGCCTCCTCGACCGGCGCCCAGCCATGGCGGTCCCGCAGCCCTTCCAGCATCACCCGGATCGACCGCTCCCCCTCGTAGGGCAGAGGCTTGTGGGTGTCGCGACAATAGCCGAATTTCTCGTGCTCGGTGCCGATACGCCAGTCGGCCTTGGGCTTACAGCCGTCGGCCAGAAACTCGGCCAGCTGTTCGCGTCGCTCGATCGGGCCGCCGCCGGACTGGGGAATGGACATGTGGTAGGCTCCTGTCTGTTCGGCGGCTCGTCCGCAACCTTGCGGAGAATCGCTGGGCCGTCAATGCAGGACGGCGTGGGCCGGACGCAAGGGGGTGCGCTCCCAGATCACGACCGCTTGAGCGGTGCCGCCCCGCAATTCGGTCAGCATCCGCTCGGTGCGCAAGGCGGGCAGTGTGGCAAACGCATCAAATAGCGCATCCGCCCCGGCGGCATTCACCGGGATCATCACGGGCGATTGCCCGGCGGCGTCCAGCCGCCAATGCGCAGGGCTGCCGCGCCGGTCAAGGCTCAACCGTTCCAGATCGCGCAGCGCCACGACGCCGCCGGTGAGCGGACCAAAATACGCGACCTGCCCTTCGTCGACCTGCACCGCGCCCGCACCGTCACCGGTGCCCCGAAACCGCCCGCGCTGCACACCGACAACGCCCAAAGCAATCCCCGCAATCAGCAGCGCCGCGCCCGGCAGCATCAACAGCCCACCGGGCCCCAACAGCCACCACAGACCCAACAAAACCAGCGTTCCCGCAACCAGCACTTCGCGCCAACGCCAAAGCGCAGCCTTCGCCTCAGGTCTGAAAAACATCGCCATCCCTCCGCGCCAGGGTCACATGTGAAAACGCATGGCCCCCTGCACCCTTTTCCAAATACCTAAATCCCGACCGCACTCCGCGCGCGCCGCTCATGTCCAATCCCCCAGCGCCTGCTGCCAGACCGTCAACGCCGCCACCGCCGCCGTATCCGCCCGCAGGATCCGCGGACCCAGGGAGACCGCCTGTGCGTGATCCTGCGCCCTCAACCGGGCCCGCTCTGCATCGGAAAACCCACCCTCGGGGCCGATGAAAATCGCCCAGGGGCCAGGATCCGCCCGCACCCCCGCAGGCGCGCTCACCAGCGCTTCGTCGCAGAACATGATCCGGCGCGCCGGCTCCCAGCGGTCCAGCAGGGCGGCAAAGCGCACCAGTTCCGCCACCTCCGGCACAAAGGTGCCGCCGCATTGCTCTGCCGCCTCGACCGCGTGGGCCTGAAGGCGGTCGCGTTGAATGCGGCCCGCGTTTGTAAAATCGGTCTGCATGGGCACGATGCGCGCGGCCCCCATTTCGGTCGCCTTTTCGACAATGAAATCCGTGCGCGCCTTCTTGATCGGGGCAAAGCACAGCCACAGGTCGGGGGGCATTTGCAACGCCCGTGTCTGCGCCGCGCAGCGCAGCGTGCCCCCGCGTTTGCCCACCTCGACCACCTCGGCGCGCCATTCGCCGTCCATACCGTTGAACAGCAACACCTGCGCGCCCACCGTCTGACGCATCACGCCAAACAGGTAATGCGCCTGCGCGCGGTCCAGAGGAACCGTTTGCGCCTCCCCCAAAGGGTGCTCTACATAAAGCCTGATCTTCGCGTCCATGAGGCCGATATATGCAAGACCACGCCCCTCCGCCAGAGCCGCAGGACGACGGCAGCGTCGCTGACGCCTATTCGCGCAACTGGGTCGACCGCTACGCACCGACCGCTGCGCGCCCCTATCTGCGGCTCAGCCGGGCGGACCGGCCCATTGGAACTTGGCTGTTGCTGCTGCCGTGCTGGTGGGGTCTGGCGCTGGCAATGCTCTACGATGGGCAAGCCCGCTGGTTCGATCTATGGATCTTTGTCGGCTGTGCGCTGGGCGCGTTCCTGATGCGTGGGGCGGGCTGTACGTGGAACGACATCACCGACCGCGAGATAGACGCAGGCGTCGCGCGCACGCGCTCGCGGCCCATACCGTCGGGGCAGGTCAGCGTACGCGGGGCGGCAGTCTGGATGATCGTGCAGGCGCTGATCGCCTTCCTGATCCTGATTTCGTTCAATGCAGCCGCGATCCGGCTCGGCGTGCTTTCGTTGATCCCGGTCGCGATCTATCCATTCGCCAAGCGGTTCACCTGGTGGCCGCAGGTTTTTCTGGGTCTTGCGTTCAACTGGGGCGCGCTGCTGGCGTGGACCGCGCATACCGGGCGGCTCGATGCGCCTGCCGTGGTGCTGTATCTGGCGGGCATCGCCTGGACACTTTTTTACGATACGATCTACGCCCATCAAGACACCGAGGATGACGCGCTGATCGGGGTGAAATCCACTGCCCGCCTGTTCGGTGACCGCTCACCACAGTGGCTGCGGCGGTTTTTGATGGCGACCGTGGGCCTGATGGGCATCGCCGTGGTCTACGCCGGGCTGCCGCAGGCGTCGGCGCTTGCGCTGGTGGTGGCCCTTGCGGGCCCTTGGGCGATGGGCTGGCACATGGCCTGGCAGCTGCGCGGGCTCGACATCCACAATCCGCAGAAGATGCTGCAATTGTTTCGCGCCAACCGCGACACCGGCATGATCCCGCTGCTGTTTTTCGGCGCGGCGCTGCTGCTGTGATTGCACGGGGCGCCCGGGCAGCGTATCACCACCGCACGTTCCACGATCACAGAAAGTACCGATGCGCCTGTCCTCCGTTCTCATGATCTTTCTGACATTTGCCGCCGCGGCGGTCTTGTCGTTGGTCGCCGCCAATTACTCTGTCAAACTGATCGAGGAATCCTCGGAAATCAGCGTGCGTGACGCGCTTGACGACAAGGGCATGACCTGGGCCGAGGTTGAAGCACGCGGGCTTGAGGTCGCGCTGTCGGGCACTGCCCCGACCGAGGCAATCCGGTTTGCCGCGCTGACGACGGCGGGCACGGTGGTCGATGCGGCGCGCGTCGTCGACGATATGTCCGTCACCGCGCAGGAGGCCATCGCCCCGCCGAAATTCTCCGCCGAGATCCTGCGCAATGACAGCGGTCTTTCCGTCATCGGCCTGATCCCCGCAGAAACCGACCGCGACTATGTGATCGCGCGCTTCAACAGCCTGCGCGGGGCGGAAGGCGTAACCGATCTGCTGGAAACCGCTGACTACCCGGCCCCACCCGGCTGGGACCGCGCGCTTGATTTTGCGCTCGGCGCGATGAGCCAGTTGCCGCGCGCCAAGGTGTCTGTCACCGCAGAACGGGTGGCCATCACCGCCATCACCGACAGCGCCGCCGCCAAGGCCAAGCTGGAGCGCGATTTGCAGCGCGTGGCGCCCGATGGGCTGAAGCTTGAGATGACCATCACCGCGCCGCGCCCTGTCATCACACCCTTTACCACCCGGTTCGAGATCACCGAGGACGGCGCGGGCTTTGACGCCTGTTCCGCCGATTCCGACGCGGCGGCCGAGCGGATCGTCGTGACCGCGATCGCCGCCGGGGCCGAGGCGCCGCGCTGCACCGTGGGGCTAGGCGTGCCCAGCCCTGCGTGGGCCGACGCCGTCACCTCGTCGATTTTTGCGCTGACAAAGCTGGGGCGTGGATCGGTCACCATCGTGGATGCCGACATCACCCTCGTCGCCGCAGAGGGTACGCCACAGGATACCTTTGACACCGTCGTGGGGGAGTTGGAGAACAGCCTGCCCGAGGTATTTGCCCTGCAGTCCACGCTCGAAGAAGCCCCCGACGCCAACGCGGGCCCCAAGGAATTCACCGCGACGCTCAGCCCCGAGGGGCAGGTGCAACTGCGCGGCCGCGTCTCCGACGAGGCGCTGCGCGAGCTGGCGCTGAGTTATGCCAAGGCGCAGTTCGGCTCGGATGCGGTCTATAACGCGGTGCGGATCGTCGATGACCTGCCCGCCGATTGGACAACCCGCGTGCTGGCGGGACTGGAAGGTCTGGGTGCGCTGAGCAACGGCGCGGTGGTGGTTACGCCGGATCGGCTGCAACTGACCGGCAACACCGGCAATCCCGAAGCCTCGACCGAGATTTCCGCCCTGCTGGCCGACAAGCTGGGCGAAGGCGCGCAATTCGATGTCAATGTAACTTACCAAGAGAAACTCGATCCCGTGCTGGGCCTGCCCTCCCCGGAGGAATGCGAGGCCGAGATCGGTGCGATCATCGCCAGCAACAAGATCAACTTCGAGCCCGGCTCCGCCACCATCGACGCCTCGGCGCTCGACACGATGGATGATATCGCCGAAATTCTGAAGAAATGCGGCGATATCCCGCTGGAAATTCAGGGCTACACCGATAGTCAGGGCCGCGAGACCATGAACCTTGCCCTCAGCCAGAGCCGCGCGGAATCGGTGCTCAACGAGCTGCGCGCACGCCGCGTTCTGACAGGCTCATTCACGGCAACGGGCTATGGCGAGGAAAGCCCCATCGCAGACAACGGCACCGAAGCCGGACGCGAGGCGAACCGGCGGATCGAATTCCGTCTGATCCGCCCCGATACGGTGGACACTCCCGAGGAAACGACGCTAGAAAGTGCGGCAGGTGCGGTCGACGCTGCTCCGCAAGATGACAGTGAAAGCCCCACCGAATGAGCCCACGTTTCCAATTCGTCCTCGCGACCGCCGCGATTTTGTTTGTGGCGTTCTGCATGGGGTGGTTTGCCAACTGGCTGCTGCACCGTTTCACCCGTGTGGCCGCCGATGATGTCGCGCAACTCGACCGGATGAGCCAGGAACTGCACGAGGCCGAGGAAACACGCGATCAGGCGATCACCTATCTGCAACAGCGCGAGGCGGAACTGACCAACCAGCTGTCACAGACCGAAGCAGAGCTGCGCGCGGCGATGGACGGGCTGCGCGACGCGCGCCATGAGACCGAAGAGCTGCGCGCCTGGATCGAGCAGAACCGCAGCTGATACTGTCCGCTGGCCCCGGCAAAACCGCCCGCGACGGTTCAGTCGCCCCTTACTTCCGATCCCCAACCCAACGCTCCAGCGCCGCCTCATCGGCGTCTTTCGCCGCCACCCACGCCGCCCCTTTGGCGGTGATCTCGCGCTTCCAGAACGGTGCGCGGCTTTTCAGATAGTCCATCAGGAATTCCGCCGCGGCAAAGGCGTCGACTCGGTGCGGGGCAGAGGTGGCGACCATCATGATCATCTCTCCGGGGGTCAGGCGCCCGTAGCGGTGGATGACCAGCGCATCGCCGAGGCGGAAGCGGGTGATCGCCTCCTGCGCGATGGTCGTCAGCGCGCGTTCTGTCATGCCGGGATAATGCTCGATCTCCATGGCGATCAGGGGGGTATCCGGCAAATCGCGCACCACGCCTGTAAAGGTCACAACCGCGCCCATCGTGGCATCGCCCGCCGCAAAGGCAGCCGTTTCAAGCCCCAGATCAAAGGGCGCCTCCTGCACGCGCACGGGCATCTCAGCCCCCCGTCATCGGCGGAAAGAACGCAACCTCGCGCACCCCTTCGAGGGGGGCGTCAAAATCCGACAGTTCCTGATCCAGCGCGACCCGCAATGCGCTCACATCCGCAAAGGCGGCGGCATAGCGGTCCTCGCGCGCGCTGAGCTCCGCCACCAGATCCGCGACCGTCGCGGCGGAAGTCTCTACCCGCTCACGCGGCAAGCCAATGCGTTCACGCACCCACGCAAAATAGACAATATCCATCACATTAATCCTTCAGAAACGGGCGGGCCTTGCTGAAATAATCCCAGCCCGTGATCGCCGTCAACGCCGCCGCAATCCACAACAGCGCAAGGCCGATGATCCCGGACCATTCCATCGCCCACAGCTTCCACCGCAGGCCAAGCGTGTCTTCTTCGGCACCCGTGAGGATCGCCTGCACCAGCCCCTCGTCCATGCCGTAAACGCTCATGCCCAGATAATGCTCGAACACGCCCTGGCTGAACAGCACGGCAATCGCGGTCATCTGAAAGCTGGTTTTCCATTTCGCCAGTTTGGTGACCTTGAGCGTGCCGGCCGTATCCCCGAGATATTCGCGCAGCCCCGAGACGAATACTTCGCGAAACAGGATCACGGTCGCGGGCAGGATGAGCCACGGCGACCAGCTGGAAAAGCCCACGATCACCATCAGCGCAATCACCACCATCGCCTTGTCCGCGATCGGATCGAGCATCGTGCCCAGCTTGGTCTCCTGCTTCCACAGGCGCGCGAGATAGCCGTCGAACCAATCGGTCACCGCCGCCGAGACGAACAGCAGCAGCGCAAACCAATCCGCGTAGGGCCGCGTGAAATATAGAAACATCACCGCCACGGCGGGCGCCGCTAGCAGGCGCAGCACGGTAAGGATATTGGGCAGGTTCCAAGTCATGGCCGCACCCTATACGCGCCCCGCGCCGGGGGAAAGCACGGGTCAGCCCCGCTCGTGGAAATAGGCATAGATCGTTTCGGCCAGCGCGTCCGACACCCCCTCGACCGCCTTGAGATCGTTGAGGTTCGCGCGCCCCACGGCCTTGGCCGAGCCGAAGTGCGCCAGAAGCGCGCGTTTGCGCGTGGCCCCCACGCCCGGCACATCGTCCAGCGGGGTGGCCCCGACGGATTTGGCGCGTTTCGCGCGGTGGGTCCCGATGGCAAAGCGGTGCGCCTCATCCCGCAGACGCTGGATGAAATAGAGCACCGGATCATTGTGGCGCAGCGCCTTTACGGGCTTGCCGGTGCGGTAGAATTCTTCCTTGCCCGCATCCCGGTCCTCCCCCTTGGCAACGCCGACCATCGGAATATCCTCGACCCCGTATTCAACCATGATTTCGCGCACGGCGCTGACCTGCCCGGCCCCGCCGTCGATCAGCAGCAGATCGGGCCAATGACCTTCCTTGCGGTCGGGGTCTTCCTTGAGCAGGCGTTTGAAACGGCGGGTCAGCACTTCCTTCATCATGCCGAAATCGTCGCCGGGCGTGAGGTCATCGCCGCGGATGTTGAACTTGCGGTACTGGTTTTTCATCATGCCCTCTGGGCCCGCGACAATCATCGCCCCCACGGCAAAGGCACCTTGAATATGCGAGTTGTCGTAGACCTCGATCCGTTCGGGAGCCTTCGGCAGCTCGAACGCGTCGGCCAGCCCTTTGAGCAGTTTGGTCTGTGTCGCGCTTTCGGCCATCTTGCGCGCAAGGCTTTCGCGGGCGTTGCGCAGGGCGCCATCCACCAGCTCTGCCTTTTCGCCGCGCTGGGGCACGAGGATCTCGACCTTGCGGTCGATCTTGCTGCCCAACGCCTCGGCCATCAGATCGGGGTTTTCGATCTGGTTGCTGAGGATCAGCTGGCGGGGTGGCTCCCGCGTATCGTAGAATTGGCCGATGAACGCCTCCAGCACTTCGGCCGCGTCCACGTCATCGCCGACACGGGGGTAGTAATCGTGATTGCCCCAGTTTTGGCCCGAACGGATGAAAAACACCTGCACGCAGGCCTGCCCATCGGCCATGTGCAGCGCGATGATGTCCGCCTCGCTCACACCCTTGGGATTGATGCCCTGCGCGGTCTGCACCTGCGTGAGCGCCTTGATCCGGTCCCGCAGGGCGGCGGCGCGCTCGAATTCCATCTCTTCGCTGGCTTTGCCCATCTCCGCCGCAAGGCGTTGCTGGATGCCCGTCGTCTTGCCCGACAGGAATTTCTGCGCGTCCTGCACGGTTTGCGCGTAGTCCTCGGCGCTGATTTTCCCCACACAAGGGGCCGAGCAGCGTTTGATCTGGTATTGCAGGCAGGGCCGCGTGCGCGCCTCGAACTGGCTGTTTGAGCAATCGCGCAGCAGGAACACACGCTGCAGCTGGTTGAGCGTGCGGTTCACCGCGCCCGCACTGGCGAAGGGACCGTAGTAGGCGCCTTTTTCCTTCTTTGCGCCGCGGTGCTTCTTGATCTGCGGGTAGTCGTGGCCGGTGGTGACCAGTATGTTGGGAAAGCTCTTGTCGTCGCGCAGCAGCACGTTGAACTTGGGCTTGAGCTGCTTGATCAGGTTCTGCTCAAGCAGCAGCGCCTCGGTTTCCGTGCGCGTCGTGAGGAACATCATCGAGGCGGTATTGGCGATCATGCGCGCGATGCGCCCGCTGTGGCCCGAGGGTCGCGCGTAGTTGCTGACCCGCGCCTTGAGATTGCGCGCCTTGCCGACATAGAGCACCCGACTTTCGCTATCGAGCATCCGGTACACGCCCGGCGAGCCGTCGAGGGTTTTCAGATAGCCTTGAATGACGTCGTAGCCGGTTTTTACGTTCTCATCTGTTCCGGTCATGTCTGCCCGATTCTTCTTTTCGCTTCACATCCCTTGGGGAGCTTCAATGGAAAACCTGTCCACCATTTCTGTGGATAACTCCGCGTATAACTTTTCGGCGTTCCGGATTTTCCCTTGCAAATTAAAGGCTTCCCCGAAGCGCCTAAAAATACGGCAGGATATTAAGGCTTTGAAATCAAATAGTTTATTTATTAACCGCTGTTAATTCTCGCTTTTTACGTGTATTTTGCCGCAACCCTTTCAGGTCGTCCGGTAGCGGTGCACAACTTTTGCGGTCTCGCGCCCCTATTCCACCCCGATCACGTCCGGTGTTTGCCAGCCAAGGTGTTGGCCCCCATCCACGCACAGCAGTTGCCCCGTAACCCCCGGCGCCTCCAGAAAATAGCCAAGAGCGCCCGTGATGTCCCGCGGATTCGCCCCCCTGTGCAAAACCGTCGCGGCGCGTTGCGCGGCAAAATGCGCGGGCGATTGGCGCGCGCCCTGCAGGGTCGGGCCCGGACCGATGGCGTTCACCCGGATCGCGGGGGCAAGCGCTTGCGCGGTGGTTTGCGTCAGGGTCCACAGCCCCGCCTTCGCCAAGGTATAGGTCATGAATTCCGGCGTCAGCTTGCGCACACGCTGGTCGATCATGTTGACGATCAGACCGGCGGCCAGTGGCTCCCCCGCGTCGTCCTGTGCCGCCTTGAGCCCCTGCGCGGCCATGGCCTGCGTCAGCGCAAAGGGGGCGCGCAGGTTGGAATTGACGTGCCGCTCCCAGCTGTCGCGTGTGGCGCTGTGCAGCGTATCGTACTCGAATATCGAGGCGTTGTTGATCAGGCAGGTGATCGGTCCGCCCAGGGCCTCCGCCGCGCGGGGCAGCAGCCCCTCCATCGCGTCGAGATCCAGAAGATCGGCCTGAATGGCCACAGCCCGCGCGCCGGTCTTTTCCACAGCGGCGACCGTTTCCTGCGCGCCTTGCGCTGAGGACGCATAGTGTACGGCCACATCATAGCCGCGCGCGCCGAGATAGATCGCCATAGCACGACCCAGCCGGTGCCCTGCCCCTGTCACCAATGCCCGTGTCATTCAGCCCGCCAATACCACAAAGAGATACAGCGCATATAGGGCGCTCAACGCAAATCCCCAAAGACGGGTGATGTTGAACCTGAAATAGACGAAGGGGATGAGCAGCAGGGATGCGGCGAGCATCACCCACAGGTCGAACCGCAAAAACGCGGGATCCACGCTGATCGGACCGACCAGCGACGCCACACCGATGATCGCCAACAGGTTGAACATGTTGGAGCCGATGACATTGCCCAGCGCCACATCCGCCTGACGCCGCAGCGCGGCCACCACGGTTGTCGCAAGCTCCGGCAGCGAGGTGCCGATGGCCACAAGGGTCAACCCGATGACCGTATCGCTCACCCCAAAGGTGCGCGCGATGATCGTGGCGTTATCCACCAGCAGCGACGCGCCCAGCGGCAGGCCAACGAGCCCAAGCACCAGAAACAAGCCGATGCGCCAGCCCGGCATATCCGGATCCAGCCCTTCAAGGTCTTCTTCCTCGGGTGCAGCACAGGCGTTTTCGGCCTTGCGATGCGCCCGCGCGTCACGGGCGGCGTCGAACAGCATCGCGGCAAGGGCTGCCAACAGGATCAGCCCCGCGATCCAGTCGAACACACCGCGAAAGGCCAGCAGGATGAACAGCGCGGTAGCGGCGATCATGTGATTGAAGGATTTGCGCGTATTGCATTCGGCCGTATGCATCGTCGCCAGCAGCGCGGGGATGCCCAGAACCAACAGGATATTCGCCGTGTTCGATCCCACGACATTGCCCAACGCGATACCGGGCACATCGTCCAGTACCGCCTTGATCGAAATCAAAAGCTCGGGCGCGGAGGTGCCGAAGGCTACGATTGTCAGCGATACGATCAGCGCGGGGATGCCGACCCGCAGGCTGAGGTTTACCGCCCCTTTGACCAGCGCATCCCCCGCCAGCAGCAGGATCAGCAGACCAAGTCCGGAAAGCAGCCACGCCGTAATCATCCACGTCTCCCCGTACAGGGACAGGATCCCTTGCCGATGCGGTAGCGTCCGCAGGCCCGGCATTTCTTTTGCGTCAGCGCCTTGCCCCCGATCCAGTGCATTTTCCCAAACCAGCCAAGCACACCGATGAACACAAGGAAAAGGGCAACAATCTTGAGGATCATGCTACAGCCCAAAACGCGCGTAGTGCGCGCGCTCTTCGACGGCGGCAAGCGCGTCGGTGGTGATCTGCGCGCCAAACCGCGACAACAGGCCCTTCTTGATACCGTAGCGGCGGAATTTGACCTTCTTGCCAAAGCGTTTCTTGAGATGTGGCGTGATGTGATCAATGCCATCGATCAACCCAAGCTCGACCGCCTTGCGCGACACCCAGATCTCTCCGGTGAACAGATCGCGGTCGGTCGGAAGCTTACCCGCACGGCGGGCGGCGACGTAATCCTTGAAATTCCCGTGGATGTCTTCGAGCAGTTCCTTAAGGCGGGCGACGTCCTCCTCCCGCTCGGGGCGGAAAGGGTCGAGCATGGATTTCGACTGCCCGGCGGTATAGACGCGCCGCTCGATCCCGTTGCGGGCCATAAGCTCATGCACCCCGAACCCTGCCGAGATGACCCCGATGGACCCGACGATCGACGAGGCATCACCGTAAATCTCATCCGCCGCTGCCGCCAGCCAGTAGCCACCCGAGGCCGCGACATCCTCGACAAAGGCGATCACGGGGATCTCTTTCTCCTCGGCCAGCCGCCGGATGCGCGCACCGATCAGCGAGGATTGCACGGGGCTGCCCCCTGGGGAGTTGATCTGCAAAGCGACTGCGGCCGGCTTGCCCTTGCTGAACGCCTTTTCAATCACCGGCCCCATGGTCGCGTCGTTCAGCGCGCCGCGCCCCGTACTGCCGATTACGCCTGACAGGCGGATCACCGCGACGGTGGGTTCTTTTTTGCGGATACCGAGCCATTCAATCATGCTCACGTATGTAGAGCGCGCGCGCCGCCGCAACAAGGCGCGCGCCCGCCTTTATTGCCGGATGCGCCAGCCCGTCTTGAAGATCCACCAGATGATGCCGAGGCACAGCGCGGTAAACCCAGCGATGGCCAGCAGGCTCAGCCCGATGGGCACATCCGCACTGCCGTAGAACGACCAGCGGAAGCCCGAGATCAGATAGACCACCGGATTGAAGTGCGAAATCAACTGCCAGACCGGCGGCAGCATCGAGATCGAATAGAACGAGCCTCCAAGGAAGATCAGCGGCGTGATGATCAGCAGCGGCACCAGTTGCAACTGCTCGAAATTACCCGCCCAGATGCCGATGATGAAGCCCATCAGCGCAAAGCTGATACAGGTCAGCACCAGAAACCCGACCATGGCCAGCGGGTGCTGGATCTGGAAATCGACAAAGAAATACGCGGTAATCAGGATCACCACCCCGATGAACAGCGCCTTGGTCGCCGCCGCCCCGACATAGCCCATCACGATTTCAAGGAAATTCACGGGGGCGGAGAGAAGTTCGAATATCGTGCCGATGAACTTCGGGAAATAGATCCCGAAACTGGCGTTGCTGATCGACTGCGTGATGACGCTGAGCATGATCAGCCCCGGCACGATGAACGCGCCGTAGCTGACGCCCTCGATCTCGTCGATGCGGCTGCCGATGGCGGCGCCGAACACCACGAAATACAGCGAGGTCGAGACGACGGGCGAGATGAAGCTTTGCGTAATGGTGCGGAAAAAACGCGCCATCTCAAAGACGTAGATGGATTTGATCGCGGTCCAGTTCATGCGCCGTCCTCCTTGTGCACCATATCGACAAAGATATCCTCAAGGCTCGATTGCCGGGTGACGACGTCGCGCAGCGTGAGGCCCGCATCGGCCACGGCGGCCAGCAATTTGGTGATGCCCGTGCGCTCTGCGCGGGTGTCGTAGGTGTAGATCAGCGCGCCGCCGTCGTCAGACAGGCGCAGAGCCTCCGATTGCAGGCTTGCGGGGACCTCGCTGAGCGGCTCTGTCAGTTGCACCTCAAGCTCTTTCTTGCCCAGACGCGCCATCAGCGTGTCCTTGTCCTCGACCAGCAGGATCTCCCCGTCCGAGATGACGCCGACGCGGTCGGCAATGGCTTCGGCCTCTTCGATGTAGTGGGTGGTCAGGATGATCGTCACGCCGTCGCGCTTCAGCTCGGCCACGATTTCCCACATGTCGCGGCGCAGTTCGACATCGACGCCGGCGGTTGGCTCATCCAGAAACAGCACGCGCGGCTCGTGGCTGAGCGCCTTGGCGATGAGCACCCGGCGTTTCATGCCGCCCGAAAGCTCGCGGATCTGGTTGTCGCGCTTGTCCCACAGGCTCAGCTGTTTGAGGATTTTCTCGATCAGGGCGGGATTGGCCGGTTTGCCGAACAGCCCGCGCGAGAAGCGCACGGTGTTCTGCACCCGCTCGAACGGCTCAAGGTTGATCTCTTGCGGGACCAGCCCGATCATCGCGCGTGCGGCGCGGAAATCGGTGATCGTGTCGTGGCCGCCCACGCTGACGCTTCCGGCGGTCGCGGTCGTGATGCCGCAGACGGTCGAGATCAACGTCGTCTTGCCCGCCCCGTTGGGGCCGAGAAGCGCGAGGATCTCGCCCTCGTCAATCTCAAGGCTCACGCCCTTGAGCGCCTCGAACCCGCCTGCGTAGGCCTTGCACAGATCGGTGACTTTGAGAATTGGTGCCATGCGCCCTCCGGATATCGACCTTTTCTAAACCAGAACGCGCGGGCGGCAACAAGGGCGCTGGACAGTGCGCGTATCTTTGATCAAACCTGCACGGATGAACACTGGCGCGCAAAACCGTGCGGGTGCGGCGATCGGCTTTGTGCTGTTTGGCGTGCTGTGCATCTCTCTCAACGACATGCTGATCAAACAGCTCTCCTCGGGCTATCCCCTGCATCAGATCGTGTTTTTCCGCAGCGCCATCGCGCTGGTGATCACGCTGGTGTTTCTGCAGTTCGAGGGCGGTTTTATCGCGCTGCGCACCGATGCGGTGGGGCTGCATGTGATGCGCGGGCTGCTGGTCGTGATCGCCAACATGTCGTATTTCGCGGCCCTTGCGGTGCTGCCATTGGCGGATGCCACCGCACTGTTCTTCGTGGCACCGCTGTTCATCACGCTGCTGTCGATCCCCATTCTGGGCGAACGCGTGGGCCCCCTGCGCATCGGTGCCGTACTGGTCGGCTTTATCGGTGTGGTGATCATGCAGCGCCCGTGGGAGAGCAGCCTTGAGGTGTCGCGCATCGTGCTGTTGCTGCCGGTACTTGCGGCGCTGACCTACGCGCTCAACCAGTTGATGACGCGCAGGCTGGGGGTCAAGGCCCCTGCGTCGGTGCTGGCGATCTATATTCAGGGCACGTTCACACTGGTGTCTGTCGGGTTCTTTATCGTGGCAGGCGACGGGAAATTTGCCGAAGGGGTCGAGAATGCCTCGATGGTGTTTTTGCTACGCGCCTGGGTCTGGCCGCCCGCGCAGGATCTGTGGGTGCTGATCGGCATGGGGGTGAACGGCGCGCTCATCGGCTATGCGCTGAGCCAGGCCTACCGCATCGCGGACGCCGCCACCGTGGCACCGTTCGAATACGTCGGCCTGCCGCTGGCGGTGATCTGGGGCTTCGCCATCTTTGGCGATCTGCCCAGCTGGGAAGTCTGGGTGGGCATCGCGCTGATCGTGGCCTCGGGGCTGTTCGTGTTCTTCCGCGAGCGCATGAAGGCGCAGCGCGTCACGCCCCGCCCCGTCGCGCGGCGTCACTAGGCGGTGCAATCCACCACGACCTTGCCCGTGGCCTGACGGGTCCGAAGCAGCGCCAGCGCATCGTTTGCCTGCCCCAGTGGCAGTACATTGGACACATGCGGTTTGATCTTACCCTGCACGTACCAGTCGATCAGCGCGGCGAAACTGTCGGTCAGCACTTGAGGCCGCAATTTTGCGTAGCCGCCCCAATAAAGGCCCAGCACGCTGAGATTCTTGACCAGCAGGATGTTGGCGGGGATCTGGGGGACGTCCCCGCTGGCGAACCCCAGCGGCAGGATCCGCGCCTCGCGGTTGCACGCGCGCAGGGCGGCGGTGAATTGATCGCCGCCGATGGGATCATAGATGACATCGGCGCCGCCCAGCGATTTCACGATCTCGCGAATATCGTCCGTCTCGGAATCGATCAGGTGATCGGCGCCCATCTCGCGACAGATCTCCAGCTTTTCGGGGCCCCGCGCGCAGGCGATGACCTCGGCGCCCATGACCTTCCCCAGCTCGACCGCTGTGAGGCCGACCCCACCTGAGGCGCCCAGCACCAAGAGCCGCTCCCCCGCACGCAGATGCGCCTTGTAATCAAGCGCCACGTGGCTGGTGCCGTACGTGATCAGAAAGGCCGCCGCGTCCTCGAACCCCATGGCATCGGGGATCGGCACGCAGACATTCGCAGGGATGGCGGCGTATTCGGCCAGCCCGTGAAATCCGGTATAGGCCGCGATGCGCTGGCCCGGTTGCAGGTGGGTGACCCCCTCGCCCACGGCCTCGACCGTGCCGGCAAGCTCCATCCCCAGCGTCGCGGGCAGCGCGGGCTTTTCCTGATAGGTGCCCTTGATGATGAGCAGATCGCCAAAATTCAGACCGCAGGTCGCAACCCTGACCAGCACCTCGCCCGCGTCCGGCGCAGGTGTCGGGAGATCGCGCAGTTCAAGCGGGCTACCGTGGGTTATCAGCTGCATCGCACGCATCGGGGGGCTCCTGTCTGACTGATGGGCACGTTGCCCCGGCACGCGCGGCGGTGCAACTGCTCAGGGCATGATCGCGAGGCGGATCGCGTAGGCGACAACACCCAGAGCGGCAACACTCGCGATCCAGATCAGCACGAACCACCCGATGCGGCGGCCCCAAGGCTTGGCCATCAGTGATAGCCCTCCGCCGGATCGACCTTCCCGCGGAACACCCAGTAGGCGTAGGCAGTATAGATCAGGATCATCGGCACCAGCACCACCGTGCCCACCAGCGCAAAGCGCAGCGATTCGTCGGGGGCTGCGGCGTCCACGATGCTGAGGCTCGGCGGCACCATCATCGGATAAAAGCTGATGCCGATCCCGATGAAGCCCAGCACGAACAGCGCCTGCGCGCAGAGAAACGGGCGCACTTCCTGCTTTTTGCGCAGGCCAAAGAACAGGCCCGCGACCGCGCCCGCCAGCAGCACAGGCACAACCGCGCTCCACGCGGCCTGCGGCCAGCTGAACCAGCGCGAGAAATAGACACTGTCGAGGAAGGGTGTCCAGATGCTGACCGCGCCCATGCAGATCACGGTGCCGATGGCAAATGGCCACGCAAGGCTGTGCATGTGGCGCTGGATCCGCCCCTCAAGCTTCATGTTGAGCCATGTTGCCCCCAGCATGGCGTAGCCGATGGTCACCGCAACGCCGCAGAGCACCGAGAACGGCGTGAGCCAGTCCCACCAGCCGCCCGCATAGGCGCGGCCCTCAATCTCGATCCCCTGCACCAGCGCGCCCAGCGCGATGCCCTGACACATCGCCGCCGTCAGCGAGCCGCCAAAGAACGCCATGTCCCACAGCGGCTTCCACCGTTCGGTGCGCCAGCGGTATTCAAAGGCAACGCCGCGAAACACCAGTGCCAGCAGCATCAGGATGATCGGCATGTAAAGCGCGGGCATCACGATAGCATAGGCCAGCGGGAACACGGCAAACAGCCCGCCACCGCCCAGCACAAGCCATGTCTCGTTCCCGTCCCAGACCGGCGAGACGGAGTTCATCATCACGCTGCGCTCTTCCTCGTCGTCGGTGAGCGGGAACAGCAGCCCGATGCCCAGATCGAAGCCGTCGAGCACGACATAGGTGAGAACGGCGAAAGCGATGATGCCCGCCCAGATGAACGAAAGCTCAAACCCAAACATCAGGCAGTCTCCTCATCGCGCGGCAGGCGCTGGGCGATCGGCGTGATGCCCGACGTGCGGATCGGCCCCTCGTCGCGGAACGCCTTTTTGCTGATTTCCTTCACGGGCTTGTACATCATGCGCAGCAGATAATAGGTGCCCGCCCCGAACACGAAGAAATAAACGATGATGAATGCCGTGAGCGAGGCCGCAACCGCCGGCGCCTCGATCGGCGACAGGCTGTCAGAAGTGCGCATCAGCCCGTAGACGGTGTAGGGCTGCCGCCCCACCTCGGTCGTCACCCACCCGGCGAGGACGGCGATGAAACCGGTCGGCCCCATCACGACGGCGGCGCGGTGCAGCCAGGTCGCCTCGTAGATCCGGCCACGCAAGCGCTGCACCAGCGCCCAGCCTGCCAGACCCAGCATCGCAAATCCCAACCCCACCATGATGCGGAACGAGAAGAAAACGATCGCCACCGGCGGCTCTTCGTCGTCGGGGATGGTGTCAAGGCCGGGCATCGGCGCGTTGAAATCATGCTTCAGGATGAACGAGCCCAGCTTGGGGATCGCTACTGCGTAATCCAGCCGCTTTTCCTCGGCGTTCGGGATGCCAAAGAGGTACAGCGGCGCGCCATCCTCGTAACTTTTGTAGTGGCCTTCCATCGCCATGATCTTGGCCGGTTGATGCTCCAGCGTGTTGATCCCATGAAAATCCCCCGCCACGATCTGCAATGGCGTGGTGACAATCAGCATCCACATCGCCATCGAGAACATCTTGCGGCTGGCCATGTCGTAGCGATCGCGCAGCAAATGCAGCGCGCCCACCGCCCCCACAACCAGTGCGGTGGTCAGATACGCTGCCAGCACCATATGCACCAGACGGTAGGGGAAGGAGGGGTTGAATACGATGGCCCACCAGTCCTCTGGCACGAATTGGCCGACCTCGTTGATCGAGAAACCCGCAGGCGTGTGCATCCAGCTGTTGACCGAAAGGATCCAGGTGGCCGACAGCAATGTGCCAAAGGCCACGACGGCCGTGGCCAGCATGTGCAGCCCCGGCCCCACACGCTCGCGCCCGAACAGCATGATCCCAAGGAAACCGGCCTCAAGAAAGAACGCCGACAGCACCTCATAGGCCATCAGCGGACCGATCACCGGTCCGGCGAGGTCAGAGAAAACCGACCAATTCGTGCCGAACTGGTACGACATCACGATGCCCGACACGACGCCCATGGCAAAGGCCACGGCAAAGATCTTTTTCCAGTATTCGAACAGGACCTTGTAGGTCTCGTTTCCAGTCTTGAGCCACAGCGCATTCAGGACGGCGAGATAGCTCGCCAGACCGATGGAAAACGCGGGAAAGATGATGTGAAACGACACCGTGAAGGCGAATTGGAACCGCGCAAGCAGCTCTGCCGAGAAACCGTCGAACATGGCGCACCCTTTCTGAGTCGTCCCATACTTAGCCCGCCCGTTCTGTTTGGCAAAGCGGCCAAGGTGCCGCAGATCCTGCGCGGACGGCCCGTTCAGCCCGATGCGAACCGAAGCGCGACGCACAGACCCGGCTGCGCGTCACTCAGCAGCAGGCGTGCGCCGTGCAGCCGCGCCACCCCTTCCACAAGGCTCAGCCCCAGCCCGTTGCCGGGGGTGTTGCGGCTGCGGTCCAGACGGTAGAGCCGTTGCAACACCGCCTCTCGTTCGCTCTCGGGGATGCCAGGACCATCGTCGCACACCTGCAATACGACCCCGTCATGCGCACGTGAGAGCGACACCTGCACCGTGCTGCCCTGCGGCGTGTGGCGCAGCGCGTTCTCCAGCAGATTGGCCAGCAACTGCCCCAAAAGCGTACGCTCGCCCGCGACCTCCAGCGGGCCGTCGGGCAAATCCACCACGATGCGGCGATCTTCTGCGAGGGCCGCGGGTTCGTAGACATCGACCATCGTGCGGGCGAGTGCTGCGAGGTCGACCGGCTCGAACCGCTCGCGCAGGGCGCTGTTTTCGACCTGTGCAAGTTGCAGCAGGGCGCGGAAGACGCGCGAGATGCCATCGACTTCGCGCTGCGCGTCCTCGACCAGCGCGGTGGCCGGGCCGTCAACCTGCCCCGCCAATTCCTCAAGCTGTACCGAAACGCGCTGCACCGGCGTCTTGAGATCATGTGCGATGTCTGAGGATACCTGCCGCAGGGCCGTGACCGAATGTTCCTGCGCCTGCGCCATGTCATTGACCGCCGCGCCGATACGCGTCAGATCGTCTGCCCAGCGCCGACCCGGCGTCACCCGTGCGGACAGATCGCCGCCGGTCAACCGCTCAAGCGTGGCGCGGATCACCTCGACATGCCTGCGCGACCGCCGCGCCAGCATCACCCCGCCCGACAGTGCCACCAGACCCGTCGGCAACAGGCTGATCCACAGGATATTGAGGAACACCGGGCGCAGCGCCTCGATCTCGACCCGGCTGCGCGCGATGGTCAGACGCCCGCCGTAGAGCTTGGCGCTCAGCGCCAGATACTCACTGTCGAGCGCCGCTGCCCCTTCGCCAAGCGAGACGATGTGAAACCCCTCATCGTCGCGTGCCACTGCCCCGTTGCCATAGATCTGACCGTTGGGGGTGACATAGCTCAGCACCAACCGCCCCGGATCGGTATCGCGGCTTTCGGCCTGCACCAGCAGCGCCACCGCCCGCGCCGAGGGGGCAGCCCGGAAACCGGCCAGATCCTGCGCCAGATCATCGCGGATTGCTTCCTCGAACGCCGCGCGGGTGACGGCGTAGCTGGCGGCGAGGCTCAGCAGGCTGACGGTGGTAAACAGGACCACCAGCGCCAGCGCCAGCCGCAGCGGGGTCGAGCGCCAGAGGCGCCTCACCCGTCGATCCTGTAGCCCGCACCGCGCACTGTCTTGATGATGTCCGTGTCGAAGGGTTTGTCGACCTTGGCGCGCAGACGGCTGATATGCGTCTCGACCACATTCGTCATCGGATCGAACGACAGATCCCACACCCCTTCGAGCAGCATCGTCCGGGTCTGCACCCGTCCCTTGCGGCGCAACAGGAACTCCAGCAGCGCAAATTCGCGCGGCAGCAGGTCAATCTCCTGCCCGCCGCGCGTGACCTTGCGGGTTAGCAGATCCAGCGTCAGGTCGGCGGCGGTCAACTGGGTTTCAAGCTCGGCGGTCTGCGGACGACGGCCCAAGGCTGCCACCCGCGCCGACAGCTCGCCAAAGGCGAAGGGTTTGACCAGATAATCATCCGCCCCGGCATTCAGCCCTGCTATGCGATCCTCGACCGATCCCATGGCCGTAAGGAACAGGATCGGCGTGGTATTGCCCGCCCCGCGCAGCGTCTTGACCAGCGTCAGACCGTCGACACCGGGCAACATGCGATCGACGATCATCACGTCATAGCTGCCAGCCGTGGCCGTCACCAATCCGTCGTCGCCCTGCGCGATCAGATCCACGGCATGCCCCTCCTCGCGCAAACCGCGCGCGATATAGCCGCCGGTGGTGGCGTCGTCCTCGATGACAAGTATCTTCATGGCGTGTCACATCTTTTCGTCATTGCAGGCGATATAGCCTGTTTCGACCGGACCCACAGCGCCCGGCGGCATTAAAGATTTGTATAGCACAGGCCGGTTCTTGCGTAATCTGCGCCCTCCATTTCCGTCTCATCCAACACCGCAGATCGGAGAGACATCATGAAATCCCTGCACAAGCTTACCCTTTCCGCCGCAGCCCTCGCACTGCCCACCGCGGCCCTGGCCGTGCCGCCCGGCGGTTACGGCGATCTGGTCGAAGAGGTCGGCCCCGCCGTCGTTTTCATCGAGGTTACCGGCGCGGAACCCGCCGCAGGACAGCTGCCGGAGAACCTGCCGCGCGGCCTGCGCGAGCAATTCCGCCGCCAGATGCCCGAGGCCACACCGCGTCAGGGGCTGGGATCGGGCTTCATCATTTCCGACGAAGGGCAGATCGTGACCAACCACCATGTCGTTGCCGGTGCGCAGGTCGTGGACGTGACCCTTCCCGACGGGCGCGCGTTTGTCGCCGAAGTCGTAGGCTCCGATCCGGCGACGGACATTGCCGTGCTCAAGATCACTGCCGATGTGGATCTGCCCTATGTCAGCTTCGGCCCCTCGGACGAGATGCGCGTGGGCGATGAGGTCGTGGCCGTCGGCAACCCCTTCGGCCTCAGCTCGACCGTCACCAGCGGCATCATCTCGGGCAAGTCGCGCAACATCAACGCGGGCCCCTACGATGAGTTTCTGCAAACCGATGCGGCCATCAATCGCGGCAATTCGGGCGGGCCACTGTTCAACAACGAAGGCGATGTGATCGGCGTGAACACCGCGATCCTGTCGCCCGGTGGCGGATCGGTCGGCATCGGCTTTGCGGTGCCGTCGGATCTGGTTCAGGACATTGTCGCCGATCTGACCGAGGACGGCACCGTGACGCGCGGCTGGCTTGGCGTGCAGATCCGCCCGATGAGCGATGAGGTCGCCGAAGTTCTGGGCTTTGACGGGCCGCGCGGCGCCGTGGTCGAGGCGGTGAGCGCCGACAGCCCGGCCCAGCGCGCGGGCTTGAAAAACGGCGACATCATTCTCACCTTCGCGGGCAAGGATGTGAGCGAGCTGCGTGATCTGACGCGGGCCGTTGCCCTGACCGACCCCGACACCGTGGCGCAGATGACGGTGTTGCGGCGCGGGGCAGAGCAGACGCTCGACGTCACGATCGGCACGCTGGCCGACAGCGAGGCCTGAGCGCCCCGCCACGTGTTTCCCGCCGCTTTGCCATAGGGCGGCGGGATCGGTCCTTCGGCTTACCTCGAAGGGACCACCGCCCCGGTGCTTTCCCCCATTCGCACCGGGGCGGTTTTTTTGACGCAGGTCCGGGCGACCCTGTGATCTGGTCCTTGCCTGTTTCTTGCGATAAGTCCGCTGCGTGATGAAACGGATGCTCTCCCCCATGCGTGGCCTTGCATGCCTTGCCATTGTGCTTGCGCTTTTGAGCCTGCCCTTTGGTCATCGCGGCGTCGGGGCGACGCAGCCATCGTCGGCGCTTGCGGATTTCATCGCGATGGGTGGCACGCCAGACGATCTGTGCGGCGACACTCCCCACCACGTAGGCGGCGATTGTGACGCCTGCCGTATCGTCAGCGCCATGGATCTGCCGTCCGCGACGCGCATCCTGCGTGCGCCTCTTGCGCGGGTTCCGGCCAGCGTGGCATCCACTCACCTGTCGCCAATCCGGGCGCCTGCCACGGCGCGGCCCCCTGCCCGCGCGCCCCCGTCTGTCTGAGCGTTCTTCCCGACACCCATGACACCGGCGCCACGCGCGCCACCAGACGGAGAGATTTCCGATGAAACTTACCTTCCTTACCGCGGCGGCGTTCTGCGCTGCCACCGCCGTCTTTGCCCATGAATACAAGGTCAAAGACATTACCGTCGATCACCCGATGATCTTCGAGACCGCCAAATCCGCCAAGGTCGCGGGCGGCTATCTGAGGCTCACAAACACGGGCCCTACCGCCGATACGCTGATCGCCGTCAGCGCCGACTTTGCCCCCCGGATCGAGCTGCACCTGTCGGAAACCGATGACCTGGGCGTCGCCCGCATGACCAAGCAAGAAGGCGGCATCGCAATCCCCGCAGGTGAGAGCGTGACGCTGCAACCGGGCGGCCTGCATGTGATGTTCATGGGGCTCGACGGTGAACCGCTCGTCGCGGGCGACAAGATCGACGCGACGCTGGTGTTCGAGGACGCGGGCGCGCTGGACGTGACCTTCAACGTGGAGGCCCGCGATGCGGACGACCACAAGGCGATGGATCACGGCGAGATGGGCCACGACCACGACAGCTAACCACCGGCAGGGCCCGCCGACAACGGTGGGCCCTAGTCGTTGAGCGCGACAATCTCTTTGTAGCGGGCGAGAACCGCGTCCACATCCACATCCATCGCCACCGCACACCGCCGACCGTCGCCACCGCGCCGGGACATGCCGCCGATCCGATCCCCCTCGCAGGTGACGGTCAGCGGCGTTTCCTCAAAGGTGAAAAGCTCCGGCATCTCTGCCGCGATCAGAGCGGCGGGGTCGTGCAGATAGCATTGATAGCTGCCCGTCACGGTCTCGTAAAACCGCATGTAGAATTGGCCGATCTCGCGCAGGAAACCGCCCGCCTCGGGCGCCTCCAGCGCCAGCGCGTCGAAATCGGCGGCGTGAAAGGCGATGCGGGTCGTCACGTCCAGCCCGATCACCACAACCCGCCCGCCGCCGGGCGCGTTCAGCACGATCTGCGCGGCGTGCGGATCGTTCCAGAAATTCGCCTCCGCGTGCGGGGTGACATTGCCGGGCGCGTCCAGCGCACCCCCCATGATGACAAGCTGCGCAAGGTTCCCGACAAAGCCGGGATCGATCTCGACCGCCCGCGCGATATTCGTCAGCGGCCCCACAGCGCAGAGCGTCAGCGTGCCCGGCGCGGCGGCGGCGGCCCGCACGAGCCAGGCGGCGGCATCCTCGCTATCGGGGGTTGCGTGAAAATCGCCGATATCCACATCGCCCAAGCCGCGCGCGCCGTGCACATAGGCGCTGGGTTCGTTTGGCGTGATCGCAAGGGGCGCGGCGGCCCCCGCGTGCACTTGGGTCGCACCGCCGACCTGCTGCACAAGCCACGCCGCGTTGCGGGTTGCATCGTCCACGGTGACATTGCCAAAGATCGTGGTCATCGCGGCAAAGGTGATACCGGGATTCGCATGCGCGTAGTAAAACGTCATGGCGTCGTCGACGCCGGGATCGGTATCAAGGACAAGCTGCATAGGCGCTCCGTCAGGGGTCAGGTCAAGGCGCCGCAGCGGGGATCAGACGTCGGTAAAGCCGAGCTTTTCCAAAGCGCGCCGCGCCATGCTTTGCTGCTCGGGTGAGCCGAAAAGCAGGCCGTAGTTGAGATGCCCAACCACAGTGCCGAGCGTCTTGGCAAAACGGTGTTCGCTGATGAACGTCGCGATATCACTCTCGCTGAGCGAGAGTATCGATTCACCCGAATCAAACGGGATCGTTGCCGACTGGGTCATGAAACAGGCTCCGCAACTGGTGGATGGCGATACCGCTAGCGTGCCAAATCCATTCAGTAAAGGCGAAAATGACTTATCCACAGGCTCGGAGCTGCGCGGGCTTTTCACTTCACCCGCCCAGAGGCTTGCTCACCCTTAAGGCGAATGGCCCGATCCCCCTGGGGTGCGTCCGGAACGGCAGGATCCGCGATCCCGCCCAAAGTTGTCGACGCAAACCGGGCAAAACCGCTTGGGGCCGCCCGCGAAGACTGGCATCACTGGACCAAGACATTTGAACAAAGGATCTGAGCATGACGCGCAACGGTGGCCAGCTTTTGGTACAATCGCTCATTGGGCTGGGCGCCCGCAAAAGCTTTGGCGTACCGGGGGAGAGCTACCTTGCCGTGCTGGATGCGCTGCACGATACGCCTGGCGCGCTGGATTTCGTGCTGTGCCGAAATGAAGGCGGGGCAGCCTTCATGGCCGCGGCCTATGGCAAGCTGACGGGGAACCCCGGCATCTGTCTCGTGACGCGCGGACCGGGGGCCACCAACGCCTCCATCGGGATTCACACCGCCATGCAGGACAGCGCGCCGATGATTGTCTTTGTGGGGCAGGTCGCCACGCACATGCGCGGGCGCGAGGCTTTTCAGGAGATAGACTATCGCGCGATGTTCGGCACCGTCGCCAAATGGGCGGTGGAAATCGACGCAGTCGACCGCATCCCCGAAATCCTCGCCCGCGCTTGGAAAACCGCGACCACCGGGCGCCCCGGCCCCGTGGTCATCGCCCTGCCAGAGGACATGCTGACCGCGATGAGCGACGCCGCGCCGCTGACGGCACCTGCCCCCTACGCCGAGGCAGCCCCGGACGCCGGGGCCCTCGCTCGCGCCGCTGATCTGCTGGGTCAGGCAAAGCGTCCGCTGATCCTCTATGGCGGTTGCAACTGGACAGCCGAAGGCAGCGCCGCGCTCCAGCGCTTTGCCGAGAGTGCCGATATCCCCGTCGTGTCGGTCTTTCGCTATCAGGATCAGTTCGACAATCATTCCGATTGCTTTTGTGGCGAGGCCGGGGTGGGCATGATCCCGTCGGTGCGCGCGTTGATGGCGCAGGCGGATGTGATCCTGGCCGTCAACAACCGCTTTGGCGAGAATTCGACCGATGGCTACACGCTGCTCGATGTGCCTACGCCCGCGCAGCGGCTGATCCATGTACACGGCTCCGATCTGGAACTGGGCAAGGTCTACCGCGCAGAGGTGGGTATTCACGCAGGCCCCAACGCCTTTGCCAAAGCGCTGGCCGAGCACCGCGTGCGCGGAGATTGGGCGCAATGGCGCGCGACAGGGCGGCAGGCGTATCTTGATGGGATGGAGCTGCCCGATCTGCCCTCGCCGGTAGACATGGGCAAAGTCACCGCGCACCTGCGTGAGGTGTTGCCGGGTGACGTGATCCTGACCAATGGCGCGGGCAATTTCACTGCCTGGCCCAATAAATTCTTTCCCTTCGGCCCGGAGGCGCGTCTGCTGGCGCCACAGGCCGGGGCGATGGGATACGGCCTGCCCGCCGCCATCGCGGCCAAGATCGCCCATCCCGACCGCTGCGTCATCTGCTTTGCGGGCGACGGGGATTTCCAGATGAATTGCCAGGAACTTGCCACCGCCGCGCAGGCGGGTGCGCAGCCCATCGTGCTGATCCTGAACAACGGCATCTACGGCACGATCCGCGCCCATCAGGAGCGTCACTATCCCACGCGCGTCTCCGGCACCGATATGGTCAATCCCGATTTCGCCGCCCTCGCCCGCGCCTACGGATTTCACGGGGAGCGGGTCGCCCGGACCGAGGATTTTGCCGAGGCGTTCGACCGTGCGCTGGCCTCTCCCACCGGCGCGGTGCTGGATCTCGACATCGCGGCAGAGGCGCTCACACCGCGCAGCACGCTCAGCGAGATCCGCGCCAGCGGACAGCGCGCGCAACAGGGCTAGCCCATTCGCTTTATCGACCAGACCATGGCGGTGGCGTATCCGGCCTGCTCAAGCAGGGCAATCTTTGCGGCCCAGCCCGCCGGGCAGACGACAAATACCGCCTGCGTTCCCCGCGCGGCAAAAGCGGCCTCGCCCGCCTGCAACAATGCCGCGGCCCCTGTCCCACCCGCCGCAAGGTCGCGGTGGTAGAAATCGTCGATTACACCGACGGCGGAAATATCGTGGCCGACCGGGAAATGCAGCCGTGACGCCGGTTGCGCGATAAGATATCCCTCCACATCCGCAGCCGGCCCGTGCACCAGCATGTCGCGATCGGTAAGGGTCAGGCTGCGCTGCATCCACGCGCCGAACCGTGCATCGGCCTCGGGGTGGATCGCCCAGAACGGATCGATCTCGAACAGGATTTCCCGGTTTTCGGCGCTGCGCGCGACGATGCCGGGAATATCCTGTGCCGTCGCGGGCCGCGCAGCCTGCGCATCGCCCTGCGGCCCCTCGCGCGACAGATACAGCGTCAGCGGATCGTAGCCCGCCGCCACAAACGCCGCGCGCCAGTCGTCGCCCCGCACAAAACTGGTCAGCAGGATCTGCGCACCGGCGGCCCGCAACGCGCTTTCGGCTGCAGCCAGCAGCGCCGCGTGGGTTCCCGGCGCGGCATCATCCGCGACGGCATGGTCAGGCAGGATCAAACCGGGATCTCCCTGCGGGCCTGCGTAGATCGGCGGGACGGGCAAAAGCATCGCGTGAATGACGCCCGTCAGCCGCCCCGACTGCTCGGCCACAAGCCAGAATTGGCGAAAGGGCTGGTCCGGCCGGGTCAGTGCCGCGTGGACCGCGTCCGAAATCTCTGCGCGCAGATCGGGAGAGAGGCGCCAGAGCGCCGGATCGCCGGCCGCACGCGCACGGGCCGCGTCCTCCAGAAGCGCACTCATCTGCGCGATGTCCTCATGGGTGGCGGGGCGAATGATCTGCGGCATGGCGGGCTCCTGTCGGCTTACCTTTGCATAGCGCGCGGGCGGGCGCGATTGACACCGCAGAAGGCATGGCCGAACCATTAGAAAAACTATCGGCTGGAGGGCCACGTGCACCGAATCAACCTCAACGCCCTGCGCGTCTTTGCCCTTGTGGTGCGCCACGGCACGCTGCAAGGGGCCGCGGATGCACTGGGATTGTCGCGCGGCGCGGTTTCCCAGCGGGTCAAACAGCTTGAGGCCGATCTGGGCGTCACCCTTCTGACGCGCGAGGCGCGTGGCGTGACACCGACCCCGGCGGGGGAGATCTGCGCCCGGGCCGTGGAGGACGCGCTTGCCCGCATCGACACCGCACTGGCCGACGTGCAGGGGGACGGGGCGGAGATCACGGTCCACCTCGGCGCGTCGACGGCGAGCAAATGGCTGATGCCCCGCATGGCGGAGTTTGCGGCGGCCTTTCCCGCGCGCAGGCTATGCACCGAAACCCATGACGCGATGCTGGCCCGCACCCTTGGGCGGCATGAATGCGCGCTTTGGCCCGGCGCGGCGCCTGACCCAAATCCTGCCCATCAGAGCCGGGCGCTGACCGAGCTGCGGCCCATTGCCGTTTGCCAGCCCGATCTGGTGCCTTCCGACACGCCCGTGACGCTTGAAGCGGTGTTGGATCTGCCGCTTTTGCAGGATGCGCACCGCCGCTGGGACCGGCTGATTGCAGGCAGCGGACGGGCGGCAGCGCGGCCGATCCTGAATTTCGACCGCGCAGCCCTTGCCATCGCGGCTGCGATCGGGGGGCACGGGGTCTGCATCGCCGCCGATTATCTGGTGGCGGATGATCTGCGCCAAGGGCGGCTCGTACATCTGTGGACCGCGGCGGATGCGCCACCGACCCGGTGGCTTTATGTCTCGTGGTCGCGCGACCCGTCTGCCCAGCGCGACATGGCGCCGGTCATCGATTGGCTGCAAGACGCCTTTGCCAGAACGTGAGCGGGGGGGCTTGGCGCGCGCTCTGCACCCTGACCCCCTCTTGACACCCGCGGAGCACAGGCGACAGCCTGCGACAAACCGCAGAGAGGAGCGCCCCATGCCGACCCGTGGCTTTCCCACCGCCGAATACGAGGCCCGCACCGCCCGCGCGCAGGAACGCATGGCCGAGCGCGGGCTTGAAGGGATGCTTCTGAGTACCGAGGCCGACGTCCGCTATTTCACCGGGTTTCACACCGCTTTCTGGCAAAGCCCGACACGCCCGTGGTTCGTGTTGCTCCCTGCGGCGGGTAAACCGGTCGCCGTCATTCCCGAGATCGGCGTCCCGCTGATGCGCACCACCTGGGTCGACGATATCCGCAGTTGGCCCGCACCCGATCCTGACGACGACGGGGTTTCGCTGCTGATCGAATTGCTGTCCCCGCTGAGCCGCCTCGGCCTGCCAATGGGTCACGAGACCCACCTGCGCATGCCGCTGGCCGATTGGACGCGAATGCGCGCGGCACTGCCGGGCCTTGAGATCGAGGATGCGACAGAAATCACCCAAGGGCTGCGCGCGATCAAATCGGAGGCCGAAATCGCCAAGATTGCGCATATCTGTGCGATTGGCGCGCGCGCCTTTTCGCAGGTGCCTGAATTTGCGCTGACGGGCGCGCCGCTTGACGGTGTCTTTCGCGCCTTTCGCCGCGCGGCACTGACGGAAGGCGCCGATGAGGTGCCCTATCTGGTCGGCGCGGCGGCGCAGGGTGGCTACGCCGATGTGATCTCTCCCCCGGATGCACAGCCGTTGGCCACGGGCGATATCCTGATGCTCGATTCCGGATGCAGTTGGGACGGCTATTTCTGCGATTTTGACCGCAACTGGGCGATTGGCCCCCCGACCGACGCCGCGCGGCGTGCATACGATACGCTTTGGACGGCTACACAGGCGGGGATCGACGCGGCGCGCCCCGGTGCCACCTGCCGTGATCTTTACGACGCCATGGCGCGGTCGCTGGGCACCAGTGGCGGCAATGTCGGTCGGCTGGGCCACGGGTTGGGGATGCAACTGACCGAACAGCCCTCCCTCGCCGCCTTTGACGAGACGCCGCTTGCCGCCGGTATGGTGCTGACGATCGAGCCGTCGCTGCCCTACGGGGACGGCCTGATGATGGTGCACGAAGAGAACATCGTCGTGCAGGACGGGCCCGCCGCGCTGCTCACCCCGCGCGCGGAGCCGGAGTTACCCGTGATCGGTTAGTATTGTTCGCGCAGATAGGTCATCACGCTTTCGCGTACTGACATCTCGCCGCGCGTGCGTGCGTCCGCGATCACCCGTGCCACGTCGTTCAGATCACACCGGCGCAGCAGGCTTTTGACCGGTCCGATCGAGGCGGGGCGCATGCTGAGATGCCGGAACCCGATGGCGGCAAAACACAGCGCCTCGACCGGACGGCCCGCGTCCTCCCCGCAGAACGATACCGGCGTGTTGCTTGCGTCGCAACGTGCGACGATATCCTGCAAGAACGTCAGAAAGCTGACGTTGAGCGTGTCGTAGCGGCGGCGCACACGCTCGTTTTCGCGGTCGGCGGCAAAGAAAAACTGTTTCAGGTCGTTACCCCCGATGGACAGGAAATCGACCTCTTCAAAGAATTTCGGCGGCGCAAATCCCAAGCTTGGGGTTTCGAGCATCGCGCCCACCTCGATCGAGGAGGGCAGCGTGTGGCCCAGCCGCGCCTCGCGCTCCAGCGTTCGGTCGACCTCGGCGCGCGCGGCGCGGTACTCCTCCAGCTGCGCGACAAAGGGAAACATCACCGTGAGCGGCCCGCCGTTGGCGGCGCGCATCAGCGCCTGCAACTGCATCCGCATGATGCCCGGCTTGTCCAGCCCCACGCGGATCGCGCGCCAGCCCATTGCCGGGTTCGGCTCGTCGTTGGGCTTCATATAGGGCAGCACCTTGTCCGACCCGATGTCGAGCGTGCGAAACACCACCCGTTTGCCCTGCGCGGCCTCCAGCACCCGGCTATAGAGCGCGCTCAGCTCGGACCGGCGGGGCATCTGGTTGCGCACCAGAAACTGTAGCTCGGTGCGGAACAGGCCCACACCCTCGGCGCCGGAATTCTCAAGCGATGGCAGATCCGCCATCAGCCCCGCGTTCATCTGCAGCCCGATCCGGGTGCCGCATTTGGTCACCGCAGGTTTGTCACGGATCGAACGGTAGCGTTCCTGCGCCTCGGCCTGCATCGCGATCTTGTCGCGAAAGGCGGTGGCAACGCTATCCTCGGGGCGCAGGTGCACGATGCCCTGTTCACCGTCGACCATGACGTGATCGCCGTTGAGCGCCTCAAGCGTCACGCGGCCCGCGTGTACGATCAGCGGGATCGCCAGCGCACGCGCGACAATCGCCGCATGGCTGCCGACCGATCCGTTCTCCAGGATGATGCCGCGCAGGCTGCGCCCGTATTCCAGCAATTCCGCCGGACCGATGTTGCGGGCCACGAGGATCGGATCAGAGGGCAGCTCTGCCCCCGTGTCACTGCCCTGCCCGGTCAGGATGCGCAGCAGACGATTCGACAGATCGTCCAGATCGCTGAGCCGTTCGCGCAGATAGGCATCGGTGGACTGCCCGATACGAGAGCGGGCGAGCGATTGCTCTTTCTCCACCGCCGCCTCGGCGCTGAGGCCCTGGGCGATGTCGGCCTGCATCCGCTTCATCCAGCTTTTGGAATTGGCGAACATGCGGTAGGTTTCGATCACCTGCTGCTGGTCGTTGTCCTCGACCGCCATCGTCATCATCTGATCCACGCTCAGGCGCAGGGTATCGACGGCATCGGTCAGGCGCGCGCTTTCGGTTTCGGGATCGTCAGCGATGAGGTTCGAGACCACCACCCGCGGCTCGTGCAGCCAGACATGCCCCTCGGCCACGCCTTCCTGTGCGACGGTGCCGCGCAGCATCACCGGCTGGGAATGGCGCGCGGACATCGCCGCCCCCTCGCCCACGAACGCGCCCAGCTCGGTCATCTCCGCCAGCACCATGGCGACGACTTCGAGGGCATAGACCTCATCGGCGGAGAATTCGCGCGCGGTCTTGGATTGCACGACCAACACGCCCAATGTCTCTCCCAACCGCTGGATCGGGACACCGAGGAAGCTGGAATAGATCTCCTCCCCCGTCTCGGGCATGTAGCGAAAGCCCTTGGCCTGCGGCGCATCGGGCGTGTTGACCACCCGGCGGCGTTTTGCCACCCGGCCGACCAGCCCCTCGCCCATGCGCATCCGTGTCTGGTGAACAGCGTCCTTGTTCAGACCTTCGGTCGCGCACAGCTCAAGCGTGTCCTCGTCGCGGAACAGATAGATCGAGCACACCTCACACCCCATCGAAGTGGCGATGAGATGGGTAATGTTATCAAGCCGCTCCTGCCCGGCCGCATCCGCCGCCATCGCATCGCGCAGGCGCCCCAGCAGCTTGCGGCTGTCGGTATCTTTGCGTTCGGGCATGGTGCTCAAGATCTCACATGAATTGCGTTGTCGAATGACAGCATAGACCACACCGATCCCAAAGACGAAATGCCTCAATTGGGGATCAGTGTGACCTTTCAGTGTCTTCGCACATTCATGCTTGCGGTCGGATCACCCCGATCCGAAGGAATGACCCTTGCCGCATTGGTGCTGTCCCGAATGTCCGAAATCAAGCACACAGCGCGAATCGCAGTGCGCCTCGCCATCGGCGTCGGCTTTCCGGTCCGCTTCGGACCAGAAGTGCAAAACACCGCAAACCGTTTCGGAGGACCAGGAAGGCGTTTGGGTCGTATCAGCCATAGGTAAAATCCTTTTTCATAATTGGCATTCTCCCCGGAAAAAATTGAGGAGCCCCAAAAATCTATTAAACGAAAACCGCCCGCGTCAACCTTGCGGTCGTGGGCGGTCTGCGTTCACAAAAAGGGTGAGTACCGGGCTGTCGCGGCCTCAGGCCGCCTTGTCGAGGCCAAAGGCGTCGTGCAGTGCCTGCACGGCCAGTTCCATGTATTTGCGGTCGATCAGCACGCTGATCTTGATCTCGGAGGTGGTGATGACCTTGATGTTGATCCCCTCGTCAGAGAGCACCTTGAACATCTTGGCGGCCACCCCTGTGTGGCTGCGCATGCCGATACCTACGACCGACACCTTGGCGACCCCCTCGTCCGCGATCAGCTCGGCGTAGTTGATCACGCCGGCTTGCGCCGCCTTGGCCATCGCCGCATCGGCGTGTTTCACCTGATCGACGGGGCAGGACCACGTCATGTCGGTGCGCCCTTCCTCCGCGATGTTCTGCACGATCATGTCAACGTTGACGCCCGCCTCGCTGAGCGCGGTAAAGATCGTGGCGGCGATGCCGGGGCGGTCGGCGACCGACACCAGCGTCATCTTGGCCTCATCGCGGCTGAACGCGACCCCGGCGACAACATTGCTTTCCATGATTTCCTCCTCATCGCAGACGAGCGTTCCAGCCTCGTCGCTTTGTTCCTCAAAACTCGACAGCACCCGCAGTTTGACCTTGTAGCGCATCGCCAACTCGACCGAACGGGTTTGCAGCACCTTGGCGCCCAGCGACGCCAGCTCCAGCATCTCCTCGAAAGAGATCTTGTCGAGCTTGCGCGCCTTGGATTCCACACGTGGATCGGTGGTGTAAACGCCATCGACGTCGGTGTAGATGTCACAACGCTCCGCCTCGAAAGCGGCGGCAAAGGCGACGGCGGTCGTGTCGGATCCGCCCCGGCCCAACGTGGTGATGCGCCCCTCGGGACTGACGCCCTGAAAGCCCGCCACCACGGCCACCCGCATCCCATCCGCGAATTTCGCGCGCAGGTTTTCGGGCGGGATTTCCTCGATGCGGGCGGCGGAATGGGCGGAGGTGGTTTTCACCGGTACCTGCCAGCCCTGCCAGCTGCGCGCGGGAATATCCATTTCCTGCAGGGTCAGCGCCATCAGACCGGCGGTCACGTTTTCGCCCGACGACACGACGGCGTCGTATTCGCGCGCGTCATACATCGCGGAGGTCTCGTTGACCCAGCCGACCAGTTCGTTCGTCTTGCCCGACATGGCCGAGACGATGACGATCACATCATAGCCCTTGGCCACCTCGACGCCGACCCGTTTGGCCGCGCGGCGGATCCGGTCAAGCGTGGCCACGGACGTGCCGCCGAATTTCATCACCAGAACAGGCATCACACCCTCTTGTTGCAATTTCGCCGCCGGGGTACGCCAAGCGGGCCGGGCACGCAAGAGTGCGGCGCGCTACATGGGCATCGGATCCCCGTTCCACATTTCGAAACAGCCCGTCGTCGCGAGATCGAGTGCGTCAAAGCGTGCGACCAGCCCCGCCACCGAGGTGGCGACGTCAATATCCGCGTCCATGCTGCCCATATCGGTCTGCACCCAGCCGGGATGATAGATACCCACGGCGATGCCTTCGGGTTTCAGATCGACGGCGAGGTTGCGCCCGAGGTTGAGCGCCGCCGCTTTGCTGGACCGATAGATATAGCTTTTCCCGCCCGCTCGCGTGCTTGACCCCATCTGCGAGGAGATGATCGCGATGCGCGGGGCCGCAGCACGGCGCAGATGGGGCAGCAGCGCCTGAACGCTCAGAAACACGCCCGTGACATTCGCGGCAAAGGTCTGCGCCCACAGATCCGCGCCAAACCCGGTCTCCAGATCGTGCCCCTTGTCGAGGTAGACGCCCGCGTTGCAGATCAGCAGATCAACCGCGCGATCGCCCAGTGTGGCGGCCATGGCGCTGTGCCCCGAAGGTTGCGTCACATCGAGCTGGATTTCGGCCCCGGTCCCCCGGCTGGTGCCGAACACATCCTCGCCCCGGGCGCGGTAGGCATCGGCCAGCCCCGCGCCGATTCCGCGGCTCGTTCCTGTAATCACGGTCGTCATGGCGGGCTATCCTTATTGCATCTTGCGTTTTGGTTTGAACGGGAGCGGCAGGATCGGGATACCGTCGTCGATCAGCTTGCGCGCCTCTGCGCCGCTCGCCTCCCCGTAGATCGAGGTCTCCTCGGCGATCCCCTCGTGCATCTCCCGCGCCCGCTGGGCAAAAGCGCCGCCCACGTAGGTTGCGTTTTCCTCGACCTCGCGCCGCATCCGCGCGACGGGGTCTTCCGGCGCGGTTTCCTGCGCCTTGGCGGCGACCGGCGGGGCCATCAAAGCCTTGCGCACACCGCCCCCGCCGCAAACCGCACAGCTCAGATGCCCCGCGCGCGCCAGCGTGTCGAAAGCGGCGGCGGACTGAAACCAGCTGTCAAAGGCGTGGCCCTTGTCACATGTCAATGCGTAGCGGATCATCCTGCGAAACCCTTTCCCTCGGGCTGAAGATGGGGCGCATGCCCGCCCCGGTCAAGCGGGGCCGCGCCCCTCTGGCGGCACGAAGCCGACGATCAGCTTGCCCAGCGCCTTGCTGTCGAGCAGTTTCGCCGCCTTCTTGCGCGAAACCCACATCCGGCGGCGTTCGCGCGCCTCGGGGTAGCGTTTTTTCAACGCCGTGACGCGGATGGGATAGAGGACCGCAAGCACGGGCACGTCGGGGCGGTTCTTGCGACCGATCTTGATGTAGGAGTAGACGCCGACACTGGTGTCGCTCGCCTGTCCACGCACGCCGGCCTCTTCCCAGGCTTCGCGGGCGGCACAGGCGGCGGGCGTCTTGCCCTCCATCGGCCAGCCCTTGGGCACGATCCAGCGCTTGCGGCGGCGTGAGGTGATCAGCAGCACCTCGACCTTGCCCGCCTTCATACGGTAGCACAGCGCCGCGAACTGCGTACGCACCGCCCCCTTGGCGGCACCATGAAGCGTGAGGGGCTGCTGTCGTACCATGATGCATGACGTAGCG
This sequence comes from Sulfitobacter albidus, assembly GCF_018200035.1. Taxonomy (NCBI): domain Bacteria; kingdom Pseudomonadati; phylum Pseudomonadota; class Alphaproteobacteria; order Rhodobacterales; family Roseobacteraceae; genus Sulfitobacter; species Sulfitobacter albidus. Next base: position 2,414,445 of record NZ_CP073581.1, read on the forward strand.
GCTTTGCCCCGGCAGGGCCAGCGGTTTGCGCCTTTTTGGCCCCTTGCCGCGCCCGGATGCTTAACGGATAGTCGCCCCATGCTGCGTCTTTTGTGTCTTCTTTTTCTCGTTTTTGCCCAGCCGGTTCTGGCGCAGGATCTGCGTGTGCTGGCCGCCGCCAGCCTGCGCGACGCGATGGGCGAGATTGCGGAGCAATGGCCGGGTGACGTGACGCTGTCGTTCGCGGGTTCGGGCACACTGGCACGGCAGATCGCCGCCGGGGTGCCGGCAGATGCGGTGATATTGGCGCACCGCGACTGGATGGCCTGGCTGGACGGGCGCGGCGCGCTGGCGGCCCCTGCGCGCGATGTGGCGGGCGGCACGCTGGTGGTGATCGGGCGCGTTGATGCGGATCCGCTAGAGTCACCGAACGCGCAGGCGCTTTTGAGCGCCTTGGCCAGGGGGCGGCTGGCGATGGGCCAGCGCGACGGAGTGCCCGCCGGAACATACGCCCGCGAATGGTTGCGCAGTATCGGCGCGTGGGACAGCCTCGCGCCACGGCTGGCCGAAACCGACAACGTGCGCGCCGCGCTCGCGCTGGTGGCGCAAGGGGCGGCACCGCTGGGCATTGTCTATGCCGCCGATGCCGTGGCCGAACCGCGCGTGCGCGTGCTCTACCGCGTGCCTGCCGGTGAACACAGCCCGATCCGCTATCCCGCCGCAGCCCTTACAGAGGCGGGGATCGCCTTTGTCGACTACCTTGAGAGCGACGCCGCGCAGGATATCTTTGCCCGCCACGGATTCACGCAATGAGCTTTGACGCCGCCGCGTGGGAGGCGCTGGCGCTGTCGCTGCGCGTGGCCGTCTGCGCAACTCTGCTTGCGGTGCCGCTGGCGCTGGCCGTCGCATGGTTGCTTGCCCGGCGGGAATTTCGCGGCAAAACGCTCGTCAGCGCGCTGGTACATCTGCCGCTCGTGCTGCCCCCGGTGGTCACGGGCTATCTGCTGCTGGTGGTGTTCTCACCTGCCGCCCCGGTGGGAGGCGCTCTCGAAGCAGTCGGCCTGGGGCTTGCGTTTCGGTGGACGGGTGCGGTGCTGGCGGCCGTGGTGATGGGGTTTCCGTTGATGGTGCGCGCGATGCGGCTCGCGTTCGAAGCGGTCGACCCGCGCCTTGAGGAAGCCGCCGCCACCCTCGGCGCCTCGCGGCTGGCGGTCTTTGGCCGGGTGACGCTGCCGCTGATCGCGCCGGGGATCCTTGCCGGGGCGGTTCTGGGATTTGCCAAGGCGATGGGTGAATTCGGCGCTACCATCACCTTTGTCGCCAACATCCCCGGGGAGACGCAGACGCTGCCCCTCGCCATCTGGACGGCGCTTCAGATCCCGGGCGGGGAGCCGCAGGCGATTGCGCTTGCCGTCCTCTCCTGCGCCGTGGCGCTGGCGGCAGTGTTCGTGTCGGAAAAACTGTCGACCCGCGTTGCCGCGCGCATCGGGGCGGCACGGTGAAGCTGGCGCTGACCCATCGCTTCGAGGGCTTCACGCTCGACCTCGCTTTGGAAGCCGGGCCGGGTGTGACCGCGCTGTTCGGGCGCTCGGGCGCGGGCAAATCCACCGTGGTGAAGGCGGTGGCGGGCCTGCTGCGGCCCGACAGGGGGCTGCTGCAGATCGGCGGCGAGACGCTGATGGACACGGCGGCGGGCCTGCATGTGCCACCGCACAAGCGTCGCTTTGGCACTGTGTTTCAGGACGCGCGGCTGTTTCCGCACCTTACCGTGGCGCAGAACCTCGATTTCGGCACCCGCTATGCACGCGGGCCGGTTGTGGCGCGCGACGATGTGGTCGATCTGCTGGGCATCGCAGAGCTGATGGCGCGGCTGCCGCATCATCTGTCGGGCGGGGAGCGACAGCGCGTGGCGCTGGGGCGCGCGCTGCTGAGCGGGCCGCGCATGCTGTTGATGGACGAGCCGCTGGCAAGCCTCGACGCGCCGCGCCGGGCCGAAATCCTGCCCTATCTGGAGCGGTTGCGCGACGGACCACTGGGCCTGCCGATCCTCTATGTCAGCCACGCGATTGAGGAGATCGCGCGTCTGGCGGATCGCCTGGTGTTGATGGAGGCGGGCCGGATCACCGCGCAGGGCGCGCTGCGCGACGTGCTGGCAGACCCCGCCGCCGTGCCGCTGCTGGGCGTGCGTGAGGCGGGGGCGGTGCTGACCGCCACGGTGCAGGCGCATGACGCCGACGGTCTGAGCATGCTGCGCATTGACGCGGGCACGCTGACGCTGCCCGGTGTCGCCGCCCCTGTCGGCGCGCGGGTGCGGCTGCGGATCAAAGCGCAGGATGTGATGCTAGCACGCCACCGGCCGGAGGGAATTTCAGCGCTCAACGTTCTGCCGGTCACGATAACCGGCATCCGCAGGGGCGACGGCCCGGGCGCTGCGGTGGTACTGGCCGCCGGGAATGACACGCTTTTGGCGCGGGTGACCGGGCGGGCCGTCACCGAAATGGGGCTGGCCAAAGGCCAGTCCTGCTTTGCCATCCTGAAATCCACCGCGATGGATCCGGTAAGCATCGGGCACTGAACGCAGCGCCTCAATCGCGCTGCGCCTATTTCTCCAGTTTCAGTTCGCGCATCCGGGCGGCGAGGCGGGTGGTGAGCTCTTCCGGCGGCACGTCCCCCTCGATCGAAAGACGGCGCAGGCCGAAATGCACATGCGCCATGTCCTCGTAATAGCTGGTGTAGGCATAATTCGTCGCCGCCCCCGCGACGGCACCCAGTACCGGCACCGTCTGCGCCGCCAGTTTCTGGCCCATCACCACCGCCAGTCGGGGCGCGACACGGTGCAGGATCGCCTGAACCGCCTTGCCCGACAGCGCCAGACGCGCGGTCAGGAACGCAAGGTCCGATCCATCGTCATCGGACAGCGGCCCGGCGGCCGAAAACACCTTGAGACAGTCGAAGCGTACGCTTTCGCTGTCGGTGTCAAATCCGTATTCCTCGGCGACCCCTTCAATCACGCGCAACAGCAGCGTGGTGGTCACCGGCAACTCGGCCAGCGCACTTGGCAACCCGCCGACACCGCCCGCCGCCCCCATCGCCGACGCGACGGCGGTGTTGAGCCACGAGGGCTGATCCGGCACCCGCCCGCGGCTGGCGTGGGCGGCGGTCATGGCATGTTCAAGCGCGCGCAGTGTGGCGCCCTCAAGCTGGCCGCGCACGGCGGTGGGCAACCGGTCCAACAGGCTTTCGGCCTGCCCACCGATGACATTGAGCACGCTGATCCCGACACCGCCCGCCGCCTTGTAGCGCCGCGCGATCCGGTCAAGCTCCTCCTCGAGGTTGAGGGGGCAGGTGGTGGCGGAAGGGTATCGGTCATAGCGGCTCCTTTATCCCTCAAGATGGGCGCAGACGCGCGGATTTACAATTCCGCAGGCCGCGCGCCCTGCCCCGAAAACGGCGAAGGAGGCGGACCATGCGGTCCGCCTCCTTGCATTTCATGGTTCGGCGCATGGCCCTAAAGCAGGAAGTCATCCGCGTCGATCGCCGTGATCCCGCGCAGCGTAATGCTGAGATCATCGTTGCCATCGCCATCGATATCGGCGGCCACGCGGCCATCGGTCCCGTCGGTTTCAAACCGCAGCTGACCGGCGCCGCTGTAGGCGTCTGTGCCGATAAAGCTGAACGCCTGATCCCCCGCCAGCACCCCGTCGGCGTCGATGGCCGACAGATCGATCAGATCCGCGCCACCCGTTCCGAAGTCGGTGATGACATCGCCACCGACGGGGCCGCTTTCCGCTGCGGTGGAGAAGATGAAGCTATCCGCCCCTGCCCCCCCTTGCAGCGTATCGGACCCCAGACCACCCGACAGGCTGTCGGAACCCTGCATCCCGAACAGCTCATCGTCCCCGTTGAAGCCGAACAGACGGTCACCGCCGGCAAAACCGAACAGCGCGTTGCCTGCGCCGTTCCCGACGAGGATATCCGCACCGTTGTTCGAGCCGTAGAGGTCTTCGAACCCGGTGAAGGTATCCAGACCCGAACCGCCCAGCACGTTCTGCTCGGTCCCCTGGAAGCGCAGGTTCACCCGCACCCCGCCGGCGGAGTTGAAGTAGCTCAGGATGTCCGCGTCCCCGGCTCCACCGTCGAGCGTATCGTTCCCGCCCGAGCCTTCGATCAGGTCATTGCCCGCACCCCCGAGGATGCTGTCGCTGCCGCCCAGACCAAAGATGCGGTCGTTCCCGGTGCCGCCGGTGATAACGTTGCCCGCAGCAGAGCCGACAAGCAGGTCGTTCCCGGTGCCCCCCCGGATCCCCTCGATCGAGACAAAGGTATCCGTGCCCGCCGCGGCAGAGACCGTCTGCGCCCCGGCGAAGTTGATGTTGACCACGAGATTTTCCGTGACCTCGGCGTAGGACGCGGTGTCAAAGCCGCTGCCGCCGTCGAGGGTGTCGTTGCCCGCCCCGCCCGACAGCACATCGTTGCCATCAGAGCCGGAGAGCGCATCGTTGCCCGCCCCGCCAAAGATCGCATCCGCGCCGCCCAGGCCGTCGACCGTATCGTCACCGACGCCCGCGTTCAGCACTTCGCCCGCCGCCGTACCGGTCAGCACATCGTTGTTGTCGATGCCCGAAACCGTGACGGACACCGTGGCGGTATCTCCCCCCTCAAGCGTGTAGGTAAAGGTATCGACCGCCGTGGTCGTGGCAGAACCGGACCCCGCTGCGGCCAACGCCTCGAACGCGCCGTTTGGATCATAGTCAAACGTCCCGTCCGCCGCGACACTCAGCAGCGCACCGGAGGCCAGCGTGATCGCCGCCCCGACAGAGGCCGCGTCACCGTTGACCGACGCAATCGACAGTGGAGATGTATCCCGGTCACTGTCCACGCCATTCCCGGTATCGGCAAACAGGCTCGCCCCGACGAGGGTCTCGACCTCGGTGATGGCAAAACTGTCGTCCGCCGCCTCCCCGGTGTCGTCGACACCTTCCACGGTGACCGTGAAGGATTGCGCGATTGCCGAAAGCGTCCCGTCTGTCGCCGTGAACTCGAACGTTTCTGTTACTGTCGCCAGCGCTGCTTCGACAGCCGCGTCGTCGGGCCGGAATTCGTAGGCCCCCGTCACACTGTTGAGAAGCAGCGTCCCGGTATCGCCGGCCAGCTCCAGATCAAATCCGTCCTCGGCAGAGAGGCCGGCCCCGGTCAGACCAAAGGTAACAGTATCGCCCGCATCCGCATCCGTTGCCGTCAGCGTTCCCGTGGTGGCGACAAAGCTGTCATCGGCGGCCGTGTCGGTCAGCGTGACCTCCGCAACCGGCACCGTCAGCACCGGCGCGTCGTCCACGGGCGTCACGGTCACCGCGATGGTGCCGCTGTCCGCAAGGGCCGCGCCGGTGTCGTCGGTCACCGTGTAGCTGATCGTCGCCGCCCCGTTGAAGTCCGCCGCCGGGGTGAAGGTGATCTCGGTGCCTTCAACCTCAACCGACCCCTGCACCGGATCAACGCTCGCCGTCACGATGGTTGCGTCGCCGTCGACCTCGCCGATCAGGCTGGCCACATCGATCGTGGTGGCCGTGTCCTCGTCGGTCTCCGCCGTGGCATCCGCCGCCGTTGGCGCGTCGTCCACGGGCGTCACGGTCACCGCGATAGTGCCGCTGTCCGCAAGGGCTGCGCCGGTGTCGTCGGTCACCGTGTAGCTGATCGTCGCCGCCCCGTTGAAGTCCGCCGCCGGGGTAAAGGTGATCTCGGTGCCTTCAACCTCAACCGCACCCTGTGCCGGATCAACGCTCGCCGTCACGATGGTTGCGTCGCCGTCGACCTCACCGATCAGGCTGGCCACGTCGATCACGGTGGCCGTGTCCTCGTCGGTCTCCGCCGTGGCATCCGCCGCCGTTGGCGCGTCGTCCACGGGCAGCAGATCCAGACCGGCGGTTGCCGTCGCTTCCAGCGTGCCGTCAGAGACGACGTAGGTAAAGGTCACGCTTTCGGTGTCGTTCAGACCCGGCGTGAAGAGCCACGAGCCGCCTCCCTGATCGACAAGCGTCCCTTCGCCGGAAGTGAGCGTCAGCGACGTGATCGTCAACGCGCTCATCTCATCGGGATCCGTCGCGCCAAGAGCGATGATCTCGCTCTCGGTGATGATGCGTGGCGTGTCCTCGTCCACCGCCGTCAGCGTCACGGCAGCGGCGAGGGGCGCGTCATTGTCGCCGGTCACGCTGATCCGGACCGACGTGGTCGACGTCGCCGAGCCGCCGTCCTGCACGGTATATTGGAACGTCGCCTCGTAGGTCTCGCCCGCCGCAAGGCTGTCTGGCGCTGTCAGGCTGTAGGCGCCGTCGCTGGCCAGATCGAGGATCACCCCGTCGTTGGTCGTGATCCGGAAGCCGTCGACCGTGCCGATGGCCGTGGCGGTGACGGAGCCTGTGACCGTGACGATTTCGCGGGTGTCGTTGACATCGATATCCGTGTCGTTGTCCAGGACGTTCCCGGTCACCTCGCCCGCCGCATCCTCGCTTGTCGACACAACGTCGGCGGTGGCGATGATCGCGTCGTTTGTCCCCGTGATCGTCGCCGTGACGGTGGCCGTGGTTTCGGCCCCCGCGCTGTCGCGCACGGTATAACTGAAGGTATCCTCGGCCTGCTCTCCCAGTGCCAGCTCGTTGAACCGGCCCGTGGCGGAGGTCAGGTTATAGAACAGCTGACCGTTGGACTGCAGCGTGACCTCGGCTCCGAAGTCCGTGGTGATCGTGCCCGCCGATCCAAGGGAGACTTCGGAGGTTTCAGCGGCTTCCACATCGGTGTCGATGATGTCCGAGACCCGAGAGACGGAAAGCGTGTCCATATCCGGATCGGTATCGCCCGGCGTGCGGGTGATCAGGTTGATCGTCGAGGAGAACGCTCCTTCGGAAATCGCAAAAGCATCGTCAACCGGTGTCGGGCTGTCATTGGACGCAGTGATGTCCACGAAGACCGTCTGTTGCATCGCCGACAGACCGTCACCATCGCTGAGATCCAGCGTGATGTCGCGGGACACCGCCGGCGTGTCGTCGGTGGTGGCGTAGGTCAGCGCGTTGATGACTGTCGCCACTTCCGGCACGTTTGCCGCGGCGGTGAAGGTCACGGCCAGTGTCGCGGTGCCCTGCCCGCTGATGCTGCCGATGACGACCCCGCCCAGCGAAATGTCTCCGCCGCTGACCGACAATCCGCCGCCCGTATCGAGGTCAAGCAGATCGCTGCCGTCGCCATCCGTGACCGAAGCGGTGAACACGCCTGTCGCGTAGTCGAGCCCATCCACATCCAGCAGCGCCACATCCGCCGCAACAAGTGTCGGCACGGGGGACGCGTCGTCCACGGCTTCCACATGGGTGCTGCGCATCTGCGCATCGACCGCCAGTTCGGACGCGTCGTTGACCGGGGCTACTGAGACGACGATCTGCCCGTCGTCGGACAAGGGCATCATCACCCCGTTTGCGTCTGTCACCGTATAGGTGATGGTCGCGTCGCCGTTGAAGTCCGCCGCCGGGTCAAAGGTGATTACCGTCCCGTCGACCGTAACCGTGCCCTGTGTTTCGGGAACCTCCGCGGTGATGGTGAATGGATCACCGTCAACTTCGGTGATCAGATCGCTCACGTCGATGGTTGTCGTCACGTCCTCGTCGGTCATTGCCGTGGTGTCAGCGGCGACCGGTGCATCGTCAACCGGATCAAGGTTGACAGTGACCGTGGCGCTTGCGGCCAGCATGGCGCCGGTATCGTCGGTCACCGTGTAGGAAATTTCCACATTGCCGTTCACATTCTCTGCCGGCGTGAAGGTGATCTGGGTGCCGTCCACCATGACGGTGCCGAGGGCCTCATCGACGCTGGCGGTAACGATCACGTCGTCGCCGTCAACCTCGGTGATGAGCCCGGCCACGTCAAAGACGGCGCTCACATCCTCGGTGCCAATGACGACCGCGCTCGCCGCGACCGGAGCATCGTCCTGCGCTGCTACGGTGATGATCACAGTGTCGGTATCCTGCGCGGAAATATCGTCCGACAGGATTGTCAGTGTGACATCGTCCGTTGCGTTCAGCGCCGGAGTGAAGCTTGGCGCTGTCTCCGCAAGGAAGGTGTTGAGCGCGGCCACGGTCCCCGCCAGCGTCAGGCTGTTTGACATGGTCTGCGTCACCGCAACCGATGCCGTGCCAGTCGCCGCAAGCGTGCCGCTCGTAACGGTGAGCGTCACGCTGATCGCGCTGTCGCCGGCGTCGACATCCGTCACCGAAAGCCCCGACAGCACAAGTGCCGTGTCTTCCGTCGCCGCATAGCCTTCGGGCAGCCCATTTACCGGCGCGTCGTTGACCGGCGCGACCGAGACCTCCACCTCGACCGTGTCGGTCAGGACTCCGTCCGAAACCTGAACGGTGAAGGTGTCAGTGCCAAAGAAGTCGGTTCCCGGCGTGTAGGTGTACGCACCCAGCGCGTCGATCGATACCATTCCATCGGTCGGCCCCGTCAGGATGGTGTAGCTCAGCACCGCATCCGCATCGACGTCATCGGCGACAATGCTGCCGGTGACCGCGTTATCTTCGTCGGTGAAGGGAGCCGTATCGGAGGCGGCTTCGTCGATGACCGGCGCTTCGTTCACGTCCGCAAGGGTGAGCGTGAAGAGGGCCGAGGCATCGGGAGTCGCACCGACATCGGCGTCGTCCACGTCCACGGTGACCTCGAACGTCCCGTTGGCATCGGCGTCGTCGGGCATTTCGAAATCGCCCGCGATCCCGACAAACCGCAGCTCAAATCCGCCGGTCTCGGCAATCGCGATCTCGAAAAGAGACGCGTCCGCCCCGCTGAGCGACAGCGCGTTCAGGCCAAGCGCATCGTCGACAACTGCGATGTCGGCCACCTTCAGGCCGTCCGGCCCGCTGACGGAGTTCTCGTCAACACTGGTGATCTGATTGCTGAGCACGACGGCTGTAGGCGCCTCGTTCACATCCGTGACCGTTACCGTCAGCGACTGCGTCGTAAGGTTGCCCGCCGGATCGGCGGCCTGCACCGTCACGGCGTAGTCATTGCCACCGGCGACCGACTGCGGATCCTCAAAATCCGGTGCCTCGACAAACTGAAGCGTATTCTCCGCCCCCACCGTGAAGAGCGCCGCATCGTCGCCGCCCACAATGGTGAAGGTAATGTCGGAAGAATCCGTATCCGCGTCGGAGGCCCGGAGCGATACCACATCCGTGTCGTTCTCGGCCGCAGTCAGGGCGGCAAGCGTCAGGATCTGCGGCGCCGTATCGTCCACATCGAGAACCTCGATGATGAAATCCTCGGTCGCGGTCGATCCGTCTTCACTGGTTGCCAGAACGGTGATCGAATGGCTGGTCGCCGCCTCGAAATCGGGACGGGGCGCGCCATCGGCGGTCGACAAAGTGACAACACCCGTCATCGCGTCGATTTCGAACAGCCCGCCCGCGTCATCGTCCAGCGTGAAGGTGATGCCGCTATTGGTCGCGTCATCGTCCGACGCCGTGGCCGTCACACCCACAAGGGCACCGGCGGCGGCATTTTCAGCCACCTGGTTCAGGGCAACGTTGCCATCGCCATCCGCCGTCACGTCGAATTCATCGAGGTCGTTGAGCACGATGGTGAAGGTCGAGGCCGCGCTTGGCGTGCCGAAGGCATCCATCGCGGTGACTTCGATGTCGTAGCTGGCCGCCACTTCGCGGTTCAGATCCGCGTCGTCCTTGACGGTCACCACGCCGGTTTCGCTGTCGATATCGAAGAAGGCCGCACCATCCCCGCCGGTGATCGCATAGCTGATCGGATCGGCGGTCACGTCCGCGTCTGTCGAGAAGGCCGTCACGCCGACTTGCGTACCACCAAGGGCGTTTTCGTCCACCGCGTTGGCAATCGGCGTGCCCAGCAGGTCCGCCGCCACATCGACGGGCGCAAGTGTCGGGTTGTCGTCCACATCCGTCACGGTTACCGACACGGTCTGCACGACAGTGCCGCCGTTCCCGTCCGAGATGGTCACGGAAAGCGTATGGCTTTGCGTGGTTTCCGCATCGAGCGCCGCATCAGGCGCGCCATCGACACCGTCGCGCAGGGTGATGACACCCGCCGCGTCGATCTCGAAAAGATCCGCGTCATTGCCGCCGGTGATCTCGAATGTGAAGGTATCGCTGAGATCCAGATCGTCGGCAGACGCCGTGGCTATCGTGCTGGCCGCATCAATATCCTCCGCGACCGTCGCGGAAATCGCTTCGGCTGTCGGCACGTCGTTGCTGCCAGTGATGGTGATGGTCACGGTCTGTGTGTCGCTCGCGCGGCTCACCCCCATGAATGCATCCTGCGCGGTCAGCACATAATCGACGACCAGCGTCTCTCCCGCCGCAAGGAAGTTGAACGCAGCGTCGCCCATTGCGCCACTTGTGAACTGCCACGTGAAATCGGACCCCGCGTCATCCGCCGACAGGGTGAGCGTATCGCTCAATCCGCCCTCGGTCGCGAATTGCATCATCGCGCGCAATTCCGCGGTCGTGAGCGGCAGCGCTTCGGCGAAAGTCCCGCTTTCGGAGACGGTCGCGCTTGTCACGCTCATCGTCACGGTATCGGACAGATCGACATCCGCGACCGACAATGTCCCCGAGGCCATCACAACACCGTCGGGTGCCGCCTCGGTGACGCTGCCGCTGTCCGCCAGCGCGCCGCCCGCCAAGGCGCCCGAGATGACGGGCGTGTCATTTGTCCCCACAATCGAAATCTCGACACGCTGGGTCGTGATACCGCCCTCGCCATCGTTGATCGCGATGTCGTAGACCTGTGGGCTGGTGTCGAGCGCCTCGCCCTCTGAAAGGGTGTTCAGCTCGGCATCGGGGATGACAAAGCTCCAGCCGACGGTGCCCGCAGCCACCGTACCGCCCGAAGGCGTAAAGGAAATCGTACCCGCATAGCCCGATTCCTGCGCCACGAAACCGAACGAAGGAATGGTCGTGCTGTCCGGATCGGTAAAGGAGATCGACCCGCTTGCCGTCACATTCGTCCCGGTATCGCCCTCTGCCAGTTCCTTGGCCTCTTCGAATACGACGCCATCGGTCGCGGCCGGGACAGTGCCGATGATCACCGGCTTGTCGTTGGCACCCGTCACGTTGATCGTGAGCGTCGCCTCGACAAAGGCCTCTTGCGGATCGGTCGCGCGCACCATCGCTGCGATGACAGGATTTTCCCCCGCCTTCAGCGCATCGATGCCCGCATCATCGGGGGTAAAGGTATAGGTGCCATCGCTTTCAACCAGCAGTGTCCCCAACGCGATCAGCCCATCCGTTTCCTCGGGATCGGCCAGCACTGCCAGCATCGGATCGGTCGCCGCGCGGTCAAAGTAGAACGTCTGCTGCGTCCCGCTCTCACCCGCCTCCATGCCGGAGACAGTATAGACAAGCGCAGCCTCATCGCCCGCGTCCCGGTCGGTTGCCGCCAACGTGCCCGCCACCGACGCAAAGCTGTCGGCCTCTTCCGTATCGGTAACGGTGCCTGCGACGACGTCGGCAAGCTCGGGCGTGTCGTTTGCGGGGGTAATGTCGATGGTCAGGGTCCCCGTCGAGGACGCCCCGAGCGTATCGGCAACCGTCACCTCGAACGTCTCGTCAGGGGTGTCGGTGGGCAGCAGGGCCTGCAACGCCATCGGATCGACCGTATAGGTGTAGGTGCCATCGGCGCTCAGCGCGAGCGTGCCGTATTTCCCCGCCAGTGTCGTGGTGCCTGTCCCGTCGTCCACCGCGCTCTCGTCATCCAGACGGTAGCTCAGCACGGCACCATCGTCCGCATCGGTCCCGACAAGCGTGCCCAGAACCGGATCGAAGGTGTCGTCGGCCGCTGTGTCGAGGATCGCGGGCGCGCTTCTCACATCCGCAAGGACCGGGGTGTCATTCGTGCCGGTGATCGTGATGGTCACGTCCTGGGTGGCCGTGGCCCCGTTATCGTCGGTGGCGGTGATGGTGTAGACCAGCGCAAGAGCCTCGCCCGCCGTCAGGAAGTCGAACGCCTGCGCGCCCGCATCAAACGTCCACGTCACTGTGTCGGAGACCTGCGTGCCGTCCAGACCGTCGCCCGCCGCGACGCTCAGCATGCCGGACACATCCACCGCGCCCGCATCCGAGCTGACCGCATTCGTGTCGCTCACCGACAGGCTCACCACGTCGCTCACATCCACATCCGCCAGCGTCAGCGTGCCCGACGCCACCAACGGCGCCGCCGCGTTCTCGGTCAGGCCGGCCGCGACGCTGTCCGTCTGCGCCACCGCGCCGATGGTCGGCGTGTCATTCGTGCCGTTGATCGTCACCGTCAGCGCCTGCATCGCCGAGCCATCGGTCGATTGCACCATGATCGTGTCGGTCAGCGTGTCGTCCACGCCCAGCGCCTGAACCGCGCCGTTGTCGTTGTCGAGCGCGTAGCTCCACGCCCCCGTCGCATCCATCGTGAAGCTGCCGTACATCGCCGCCTGCGCCGTCACCGGCGTAAAGACGGATTCCCCGTCGTCCGCATCCGTGACGTCCAGATCGCCGCTCGTCGTCAGGGCGCTCTCCTCGGTGACCTCACCGCTGGCCGAGCCCGCGCTCGCCTCGGTGATCACGGCCGTGTCGTTGATGCCGGTGATGGTGATGGTCACGTCCTGCGTGGCCGTGGCCCCGTTATCGTCGGTGGCGGTGATGGTGTAGACCAGCGCAAGAGCCTCGCCCGCCGTCAGGAAGTCGAACGCCTGCGCGCCCGCATCAAACGTCCACGTCACCGTGTCGGAGACCTGCGTGCCGTCCAGACCGTCGCCCGCCGCGACGCTCAGCATGCCTGACACATCCACCGCGCCCGCATCCGAGCTGACCGCGTTCGTGTCGCTCACCGACAGGCTCACCACGTCGCTCACATCCACATCCGCCAGCGTCAGCGTGCCAGACGCCACCAGCGGCGCCGCCGCGTTCTCGGTCAGGCCGGCCGCGACGCTGTCCGTCTGCGCCACCGCGCCGATGGTCGGCGTGTCATTCGTGCCGTTGATCGTCACCGTCAGCGCCTGCATCGCCGAGCCATCGGTCGATTGCACCATGATCGTGTCGGTCAGCGTGTCGTCCACGCCCAGCGCCTGAACGGCGCCGTTGGCGTTGTCGAGCGCGTAGCTCCACGCCCCCGTCGCATCCATCGTGAAGCTGCCGTACATCGCCGCCTGCGCCGTCACCGGCGTAAAGACGGATTCCCCGTCGTCCGCATCCGTGACGTCCAGATCGCCGCTCGTCGTCAGGGCGCTCTCCTCGGTGACCGCACCGCTGGCCGAGCCCGCGCTCGCCTCGGTGATCACGGCCGTGTCGTTGATGCCGGTGATGGTGATGGTCACGTCCTGCGTGGCCGTGGCCCCGTTATCGTCGGTGGCGGTGATGGTGTAGACCAGCGCAAGAGCCTCGCCCGCCGTCAGGAAGTCGAACGCCTGCGCGCCCGCATCAAACGTCCACGTCACCGTGTCGGAGACCTGCGTGCCGTCCAGACCGTCGCCCGCCGCGACGCTCAGCATGCCTGACACATCCACCGCGCCCGCATCCGAGCTGACCGCGTTCGTGTCGCTCACCGACAGGCTCACCACGTCGCTCACATCCACATCCGCCAGCGTCAGCGTGCCAGACGCCACCAGCGGCGCCGCCGCGTTCTCGGTCAGGCCGGCCGCGACGCTGTCCGTCTGCGCCACCGCGCCGATGGTCGGCGTGTCATTCGTGCCGTTGATCGTCACCGTCAGCGCCTGCATCGCCGAGCCATCGGTCGATTGCACCATGATCGTGTCGGTCAGCGTGTCGTCCACGCCCAGCGCCTGAACGGCGCCGTTGGCGTTGTCGAGCGCGTAGCTCCACGCCCCCGTCGCATCCATCGTGAAGCTGCCGTACATCGCCGCCTGCGCCGTCACCGGCGTAAAGACGGATTCCCCGTCGTCCGCATCCGTGACGTCCAGATCGCCGCTCGTCGTCAGGGCGCTCTCCTCGGTGACCGCACCGCTGGCCGAGCCCGCGCTCGCCTCGGTGATCACGGCGACATCGTTGATGCCGGTGATCGTGATGGTCACGTCCTGGGTGGCCGTGGCCCCGTTATCGTCGGTGGCGGTGATGGTGTAGACCAGCGCGAGATCCTCGCCCGCCGTCAGGAAGTCGAACGCCTGCGTGCCCGCATCGAAGGTCCAGGTCACCGTGTCAGAGACCTGCGTGCCGTCCAGACCGTCGTCCACCGCGACGCTCAGCATGCCGGACACATCCACCGCGCCCGCATCCGAGCTGACCGCATTCGTGTCGCTCACCGACAGGCTCACCACGTCGCTCACATCCACATCCGCCAGCGTCAGCGTGCCAGACACCACCAGCGGCGCCGCCGCGTTCTCGGTCAGGCCGGCCGCGACGCTGTCCGTCTGCGCCACCGCGCCGATGGTCGGCGTGTCATTCGTGCCGTTGATCGTCACCGTCAGCGCCTGCATCGCCGAGCCATCGGTCGATTGCACCATGATCGTGTCGGTCAGCGTGTCGTCCACGCCCAGCGCCTGAACCGCGCCGTTGTCGTTGTCGAGCGCGTAGCTCCACGCCCCCGTCGCATCCATCGTGAAGCTGCCGTACATCGCCGCCTGCGCCGTCACCGGCGTAAAGACGGATTCCCCGTCGTCCGCATCCGTGACATCCAGATCGCCGCTCGTCGTCAGGGCGCTCTCCTCGGTGACCGCACCGCTGGCCGAGCCCGCGCTCGCCTCGGTGATCACGGCCGTGTCGTTGATGCCGGTGATCGTGATGGTCACGTCCTGCGTGGCCGTGGCCCCGTTATCGTCGGTGGCGGTGATGGTGTAGACCAGCGCGAGATCCTCGCCCGCCGTCAGGAAGTCGAACGCCTGCGTGCCCGCATCGAAGGTCCAGGTCACCGTGTCAGAGACCTGCGTGCCGTCCAGACCGTCGTCCACCGCGACGCTCAGCATGCCAGACACATCCACCGCGCCCGCATCCGAGCTGACCGCGTTCGCGTCGCTCACCGACAGGCTCACCACGTCGCTCACGTCCACATCCGCCAGCGTCAGCGTGCCAGACGCCACCAGCGGCGCCGCCGCGTTCTCGGTCAGGCCGGCTTCGGCATCCTCGGGCTCTGCCGCCGTGATGGTCGGCGCGTCGTTCGTCCCCTGGAACGTCAGGACGATGTTACGGGCGGTCGTTGTCGTGCCGTCCGAGATTGCAACCTCGTAGGATTGGGTGAACACTTCGTCGATCGCGAGATAGTCGAGCTCCGCGTCATCCACATCGAATTCGTAGAAAACTGTTCCCGCCTCTGCGGGCTCCGTGCCTGTGGGCGCGAGGAAGCCGGCCGCAAAGGTACCGACGTAATCCGCAAGGGCCGCCGCATCGGGACCACTGCCCGCGATGGTTGTGATATTGACCGACAGATTTCCGATATCGCCAGGCTCGATGTCGTTGAAGGTGATTGTGCCGGTCTCGGTTGGGCGCGGCTGGTTTTCGGTCGCAATATCGGCGTCCGTGAATTCAACGATTGTGCGCGCGCTGTCTGCGCCGTCGAGGATATAGGGTGCGTCATTCGCACCGGTGATCCGCACGGTGGTCGTGAGATCGACAAATTCGGTGCTGCCGTCGGGCGACGTCGTCTCGACCCGGTAGGAGATCACCACGTCGAGCGTTTCGCCCGTATCGAGCGCGTCAAAGACGGGCGCGTTGCGGTCGAAGGTCACTACCTCGGTGTCGGTTGTCAGGTCGAACGCGGCCCGCACGTCGGCAGCGGTGAAACCTGTCGGGATGGTCCCGCCCACTGTGCTGGGGCCGAACGGTTCGCCAGAGACGAGCAGCGTCGTCGTGCCAACGATGGCACGGGTATCGTTGAGGTCGAGCTCGGTCACATTGGTGACATAGGCGGTTTTATTTGCGGTATCCGTGCCGGTGCCCAGCAGATTGATCGTGGCGGTGGCGGCGGGTGTTTCGACCGGATCGCCGGTGACTTCGTCGGTGACGACGGTCCGGGTTTCGTTCAGGACGAGCGAGTCGCCTTCGTCAAAGACGGTGACCGCATCGGCGGTGATTGTCGGGGTGTCGTTCGTGCCGATGATCGTGATCGTGACCTGCCGTGGAGCGGAGACCGACAGCTCGTCATCGCCTGCCTCGGTGATGAGGTTCTGGTCGTCGACCGTAAGATCGTAGACCACTGTCAGCGTCTCGCCCGCGCCGAGGAAATCAGCGGCAGTATCGTCAAGCGTGAAGGACCAGTCGATCTGGGTTGCATCGCTTTCGTTGATGCTGACCGTGAAGGCCGCGTCGACGTCAAGCAGCGCCTCAAGCCCGGCGGGCAGCGGCGTTGTGACGGCGGAGGCGGTACCGCCGTTGTTCGCTCCGTTGGTGTCTGTCCAGATGATAAAGGTGCGCGTCGCCGTCACCGTATGGGTATCGGACACATCAACATCCGTGATGTTGAGCGTATCGGAGGTGGTCAGCACGCCGGCCACCGCGTCCGTGGTTTCTGTCACGTCGCCCAGGAAGGTGTCGCCCACGCCCTGCGTGATTTCGGGGCGGTCGTTGGTGCCGTTCACGGTGATGGTGACGGGCACGGAAACGGTCTGATCGCCATCGGTCGCCTCGACCGTGTAGACCAGCGTCGCGCTTTCGCCTTTTGCAAGGTAATCGAAGGTTTCCGCGTTGCTGTCAAAGGTCCAGGTGGCGGAGGCACTGGCGTTGCCCGTGCCTGTTTCGAGCGTCTCACCGGCGGTGATTTCGAGCATATCCTCAAAAACGGCGGCATCGGGGGCGATGCCGTTGAGCGTCCCCGAGGCCGCGACGGAGGCGACACTCACCGTGACGGTGTCGTTCATGTCCACGTCCGCGATGGTCAGCGTGCCGGAGGTGGTGAGGTTGGCCGCATCGGTTTCTAGGACGGATTCCGCCTGGGAATCCTCGGCATCCGTTTCAACGGTGATGACCGGGGCGTCGTTGCTGCCGGTTACGGTCACGGTCACGGGCAGTTCGGAAAAACCGCCAAAGGCATCCGTCACCCGCACGGTAAAGACATCCGTTACAGTCGCATCGGCGGCCAGCGCCTGCGTGTCGGGGTCCGCGTCGTTGAGCGTGTAGGTCCAGCCGCCGGTATCGTTCAGGCTCAGCGTGCCATAGGTGCCGGTCACCAGGGCATTGTTGACAGGATCGGCGGAGGCGAGCGTGCTTACCCCTTCGTTCACTGTCACGATCGACCAGGTCTGTGTCGGCACGGCATCGTCGATGTCGGGCGCGATAAAGGCACCCGACGCCACGGTATCCCCGATGACAGTCGCGCCCGCCTCGGTGACGTCGTTATCAACGGCGACCCCTGTATCCACGGCGATGACGGGCGCGTCGTTGGTGCCCGTGATCGTCAGCGTCACCACCTGCGTATCGTCCGCACCGGCAGTATCGGCGGCGCGCACGGTAAAGGTCTGTACGCTGGTCTCGCCCTGAGCGAGGCTGTTCACCGCCGTGGAGGTGTTATTGAGCGTGAATTCCCAAACCCCGGCATTGGTGACAGAGAATGTGCCGAAATCGGTCGTAACACTGCCATCAGGGTTTAGCGTTGCGCCCATCGGCACATCGACGGTGAGGGTGAAGGCCGTATCGTCCGCATCGACATCGGTGACGATGAGGGTGCCGGATACCACGGCGGTCCCGGCGAAGGCGTCGTTGTTGGCGTCAACACCGGCCTCGACCGGGGCGCCTGCGTTGTTGGTCTCGACAAAGCTGATGACGGGGGCGTCGTTGGCGCCGTCGATGGTGATCGTCAGCGTAGAGCGGGCCGAGTTGCTGCTGCCATTATCATTGTTGCCGATGGTGTAGTTGAACACCTCCTCGATGCCGCTGTCTGCCGCATCAAGCGCCTGCGTCGCTGCGCGCGCGTCGTCCAGCACGTAGCGATAGGCGCCATCGGTCGCGATGTAGAGCGTGCCGTAGATACCGTTCACCGCGGCCTCACCCGTCATTGCATCAAACACGAGCGTGCTGGCGATGCCCCCGTCGATGAAGGCCGTGCGAACGGACAGCGCTGCCGCCTCGGTGGCGTCCGCGTCGGTCCAGTTGTCGCCCGCTGACAGATTGCCGCTGACCTCGTTCGTGCCGGCCGTGCCGTTGAGCGTCCCGCCCGCTTCGACGACCGTGGTCACGTTGGTGGTGGCGGCCACGATCTCGGGCACATCGTTGGTGCCGGTGATGGTGATCGTCACCGTTTCATCCGCTGTGGCCGTTGCCGTGCCAGAGCCGTCGTCGGCCCGCAGCGTATAGGTGAGCACAAGCGTGTCGCCCGCGCGCAGGAAATCGAACGGCTGCGATGTGGCATCCCCGGCTGTGAACGCCCAGTCAAACGTGCTGCCCGCCCCGTCTGCCGCAAGCGCTGGCGTGACGCTTGCAAAGCTTTCGCTGCCACCGGCGGCGACCTGCATCATGGCAAGCAAGGCCATGGCATCGGGCGCGGTGCCGGAGAAGGCGCTGTTTTCCGTGTCCACCTCAACGGAATTTACCGAAACAGTGACCGTGTCGGTCGCATCCGTATCGGCCACCGTCAGGGAGCCGTTTGCGCTGATCCCCTGAAAGACTTCGATGTCCGCAGGTTCGGTCACAGGGGCGCTCGCCGGCCCGCCCGAGACGATGGGCCGGTCGTTGGTACCCTGAATGGTGACGGTGATCGGTTGCACCGTCTCCCCGCCCGCGTTGTCGCGGATCGTGATGGTATAGGTCTGCACGATGGTTTCATCGGCGGCCAACGCGTCGATCGTCAGCATCTGCGCGGCGGAGATACCAGCAGGCAATGGCGCGCCCACGTTGAAGTTCCAGCCCACGATGCCGGTGCCGTCGCCGGTGATCGGCGCATCGAAACCTGCGGTCATCACGCCCAGGAATCCGCCCGGATTCGTGCTGCTGACGTTGGTGACGGTGATTGTGTGGGTGTCGTTAAGCTCGTCATCCGTGACGACGAATGTGCCGCCATCGCCGAATTCGACGGCGTTCTCGGCTGTGTCATTCGTGTCTGCCCGCTCGGTCACGATGACGCTTGTCGTGCCCGCCCCCAGCACGGGCGCGTCGTTGAGATCGGTGAGGTTCACCGTAATGGTCGAGGTCGTGGCGTTGCCCGCGTTATCGGTCCCGGTGACAACAATCTCGATCGGGGTTGGCGCCGTTGTGACCGTACCGGCGGCATCGGTCTCCCCGCCACGCGCCTCGAAATCAAAATAGGCGCGCGCCGCTTCCATATCCTTGATAACAATATCAAAACCACCACCGGACGCCACGATATCAAGCGCGTCGTACACGCCCCCCATCCCGCCAAAGACATAGGTCGTGCCATCTGCGCCCGACAGGGTGTCGAGCGGTGTTGCCATCCCCGTTGGCGCGGCATTCTGGTCGGTGATCTCGGCCAGGGTGAGGGTGTTGGTCTCATCCGCAGGCGCCTGCGTGTCGAGCGCGGTCATCGTCGTGACGCCCATCGCGGCGACAAGCGTGTTGCCCGCCGCGTCCCGCGCACCGCTCACGTCGATGGTGACCGCGGCGATGTCGGCGGTCGTGCCGGTGACGGTGTAGCTGACGCTGAGCTTGGTATTGCCCTCGGACCAGACGCGCGTCATCGCGACCTCGGTCAGGTTGCCCGCCGCGTCACCGTTGAGCGTGATGGTCGGATCGACGGTGTCGTCCATCGCCTCGTTGAAGGTCACCTCAAGCGTCACGGTCGTATCGTCCGCGTTGATCGTGCCATCGGTCGCTTCGCCCGTGAAGGTCGCGCCGCTGACCATCGGCGGCGTGCGTTCCAGGTCAAACCCATTGGACATGGCCGTGCCCTCATTGCCCGCCACATCCGTCACCGAAATCGCAACGCTCAATGTTCCATCAAGCAGATCAGACATCTGCGCAGTGTCGAGCGTGATCGGCGATGACGACGTATCGTCGACCAGGATTGTCACGAGTGATTCGCCCGACGTGACGGTGATTGTGCCGCTGGATCCGGTATCGATCCCCGCAAATTGCACCTGGATCGGCTCATTCGCGTTAAAGGTCGTGTCGTCGCCCGCCCCGGTGAAAGAAACCGTCAGATCATCACCTTCATCGCCTTCGGTATCGAGGGTGAAAGCCAACGGCGCACTTGCCGGGCCCGTGTTGCCCACACTGTCAACCTCGCGCACCAGAAGCATGTTGGACCCTTGAGCGGGCGCGTAGGTCGCGCTCCACGTCGCTCCGTTGTCGAGAGAATATTCAAAGGTATTCGAGGCATCGCCCGGCGTGATGCTCAGGGTCGCGTCGCTTGTGATACCATCTCCGTCCACGCCGGTATCGTCGTCCAGCGCCACCGTCGGTGCGGCCGTGGGCGCGTCCAGATCGACCAGCGTGAACGCAGTGAAGTCCTCTGCCGCGAGCGTCGTCCCGGGGGTCATGCCCACGTCGGCTGTGACGGCCCCTTCGATCCGCAGATCAACGTCCGTCTGCGTGCCCGTCGTGCCGTCGACGGCAACCGTGATTTGAAACTCCGTCGCCGAAATCCACATGCCGCCCGAAAAGTCGAAAAATGTTGCGCCATTGGGCGACGACACCGTCGGGAGGATCGTCTGGTTCATGTCCTGCGCGAAGGTGAATGTGACGACAAAAGGAGCCGTTGCGAGGGCGACTTCGGTGACGGGCGTAGAAAACACTGTGGGCATGGGGAGATCTTTCAGGACAAAACTCAGGGATCACGCACCATGGCTGATGCGCGTTGCGAAGGATGATTTCTGAGGACCGTTGAAAGCCGCGCATCCGGTAATTCGGATTGTTCCGCACGTCTATCCGGCGATTAATCGGCAAAATTGCCGAAAAAGGATCTGCTCCTTACCTCAACTTAGCGGCAAAAGGGATGCGAACTGATAAAACACTAGACAGCCAATCGGATAAAAAAACCGACCGTGAAAAGCCGCCGTTGCGGTGACCGTGCGGCAACGTCCTTGAGCCGTCAAGAAAAAGTTAACAAATCGTTACCGCCAGAACGCCTACAAATTAGTCACTTCTCGGATTGCGTGTATACGATTGGATTTGCTTGCGGCCGGCCCAAATCGCGCGACTTCGCCGAAAGGGAACATCGGCACCCAACGGCAAATTTTCGCGTAAATTCAAGCATACTGAATAAATCTATGACATACGCACGCGGCTTTACGCCCGTTGCGCAGTCGATTTCAGCCACCCGAAGCGCGCTTCTTCACAAGTGGGGCAACCATTCTCAGAAAAATTTCGTGATTAATCTTTAAGCAGTCTTCGCGGTGCTCGTCTCGAGCATTCCCGGGTCTTCAGGGCGTTCATTTTCCATTGCTGCTACCATGGGTAGTTACATCATTCAAAAAATATATGAGGCGCGGAATCACCAAAAGACCATGGTTATTGGGCGATTAAGTTTTGCAAAATGACGCATTCGCGCTTTTTGAAATTAGGCGGATATGCGCCAATTCGAACACTGTGAATAACACGAATTCAAACAGCCGGGAAAAGATGAACCCCGCAACCTGTTTTCTGCTTCCGAGCGCCCGCCCAAAAAGCGCAGGCAACTCAGATGAGACTCGCTGATCGATCCGCGGCAATCGGCGGGCCCGGCGGAACCCTGACATCGCCCCCGCAGGTTCAGCGATCAACGCCAACAGTGCAGGCTTAGAATGGGCGAGAGCGCCCCGATACTTTACGATTTGTATGAAGGTGGCGGACCGAGGAGGATTCGAACCCCCGACCCCCTGATTCGTAGTCAGGTACTCTATCCAGCTGAGCTATCGGTCCACGTGGGTGTGATTATGCGTGCTGCCTGCGACTTGCAAGCCCTTCTTGCCGGGAAATCCGCGCTGAGCGCAAATTTTCACAGCATGCCGTCCCCTTTGGGAAGGGTGATTTCGAACTCGGTCCCGGCGGCGCCGGTAGAGACCAGCCGGATCGTGCCGCCATGCCCCTTGATCAGCTCTGCCGAAATCGCGAGACCCAGACCGGACCCCCCCTTGCGCAAGGACCCCTGGAATGGCGCGAAAAGCACTTCCTGTGCCTTGCCGGGAATGCCCGGTCCGGTATCCCGCATGGTGATCTGCCAGTTCCGCTCGCTCTCACGCGCGGTGACCGTGATCGTCCCCCCCTCGCCCGCTGCAACCAGCGCCTGACGGGCGTTGCGCAAAAGATTGCCCAGAACGCGGTGCATCTGCTCGGGATCGGCGCGCAGTTTCAGCCCGGCAGGCACCTCGTTGATCAGCGCGACCTCGGAGGTGCCGACGGCCAGACGTTCGCCTTCCATCACCTCCTCGACGATGTCCGCCAGCGGGAATACCGTCAGCGTCGGTGTAGGCTCTTCCGCCTTGCCAAAGGCCAGGGTGGATTCGCACAGATGCACCGCACGGGTTATCGAGCCGACAAGCTTCGGCGCCATACGCGCAACGACAGGGTCTTCGGACATCTCGATCCGGTCGGTAAAGAGTTGCGCGGAGGTGAGGATGTTGCGCAAATCGTGGCTGATCTTGCTGACGGCGCCGCCGAGCTGGGCCAGGCGTTCCTTCTGGCGCAGCGCACCGGTCAGCTCGGTCTGCAGCGATTTCAGCGCCTCCTCCGCTTCGCGCACCTCGGTGATGCCGGCCGATGGAACGATCTTGCGGCGCGCGTCCTCGGGGGCGGCGGCGTAGCGCTGCATATGCCGCACCAGCCGCTTGATCGGCACCACGAGCAGAAAGCGCATGGCGACAAAAAGCAGGACCGCCGTGACCACGGAAATGACCGCGGACAGCACCAGAATGCGCAGACCGTAGTCGATCATGGCACGGCGCATTGGCTCCGTCTCCATCGTGACCTCGATCAGCAGGCCCGCATCGCGCACCGGTGCGCCGATCACCCGGATGACTTCATTCTCCGACCGCGCCATACGCCGGATGGCATCCCCGATCAGCGTCAACGCATCGTTTTCCCGCAAATCGACGGTGCCCGAGATCACCTGCGGCATGGGCGAGGCCAGCACCAGCTGCCGCACCTCATCGCGGCGCAGCACTACGTTGAAAACCTCTGCGTTGCGCAGCAGCTCTGCCTCCAGCGCATCGTCGAGCATGTCATCGGCCAGCAGCGCCAGCGACGCGATCTGCGCGCGCTCCAGCCGGTTGAGCATATAGTCTTCGCGGAAGCGCGCGATGGAAGGCACAAAGATCATGATCTCGGCGATCATCACAAAGATCGTCGTCAGGATCAGCAGCCGGCCCGAAAGTGAATTGATCATGCGGCGCCAGATCCCCTGCGGGAGGGCGGGAGGGGCGTCGCCGCAGGCGCGCGTCTCCCCGGCCTCACGGCACGAACCGTTGTACGAAACCAACCACCCGCTTGACCATCGCGCTCTCGAACAGGCGCGGGCTGAAATAGGCACCGGCCGCGCGTTTGTTGACCTCACCGATGGTTGGGTAGGGCGCGACCATGGCGGCGATCTGGCTCATCTTCATGTTGTTGGCCAGCGCCAGCGCCCACAGGTTGATCAACTCGCCCGCCTGATAGCCGACGATGGACACCCCGACCGGGCGTCCTTTGACCACCATAACCTTGATGAACCCCTTGGTCTTGCGCTCCGCGATCGCGCGATCGTTGTGGGCGTAGTCGAACCGCACCACTTCCAGCGCGGATCCGTGTTTCTTGCGCGCCTGCGCCTCCGTCAGCCCAACCTGCGCCAGCTCGGGATCGGTGTAGGTCGCCCAGGGAATATGCGCGGTCTTTGCCTTGGACGGCAGGCCAAAGAGCATGGACCGGATGATGACGCCCGCATGATACCCCGCAACATGGGTAAACTGCAGACCGCCCGCAACATCCCCGATGGCATAGACCTTGCGATTGGAGGTGCGCAGACTGTCGTCAACCATGATTCCATTCCTGGAGGGCTTCACGCCACCGGCCGCCAGATCCAGCTTGTCCACATTCGCCTTGCGCCCCACCGCCATCAGCAGATGCGACCCCTTGAAGACGCGCCCGTCCTTCGCCTCTACCTCGATGGCACCGGCCTTGCCCCGGATTTCCGCAGCCAGCGCGTCTTCGGCGATCTCGACGCCCTCGTCGCGCAGGGAATCGAGCACCACCTTCGCCAGTTCCGGATCGTCCTTGCCCAGCGCCTTATCGCCCTCGATCACAGTGACCTTGCTGCCCAGCCGGATGTGGGCCTGCGCCATTTCCATCCCGATGGGACCACCGCCAATGATCAGCAGATGCTCGGGCCGCTCGCGCAGATCGAACAACGTCTCGTTTGTCTCATAGGGCACGCTATCGAGGCCGGGGATCGGCGGCACCAGCGGTGACGAGCCCGTCGCGATCACGATGCGCCGCGCCTTGATGACCGTATCGCCTGCCTGCACCTCGTCGTGGCTGATGAAGTGGCCGTATTCACGGATGACCCGCACGCCAAAGCCCTCGAACCGTTCCTGGCTGTCCACCGGCGCGATGGTGGCGATCACGTCGGCCACGTGATCCTTGGCGGCAGCGTAATCCACGGCGCCCGCAACATTCTCGACCCCGTAGGCCTGTGCGTGGCGCTGGCCGTAAGCCGCCTTCCCGCTTGCGATCAGCGCCTTGGAGGGCACACAGCCGTAGTTCAGGCAATCGCCCCCCATCTTGTGACCTTCCAGCAGGGTCACATCCGCGCCCATCTGTGCAGCCCCAGCCGCTACGGACAATCCGCCCGAGCCTGCGCCGATGATCAGGATATCCGTCTTGATCCGCTTCATTTCAACAAATCCTTCTTGCCGGTCACGGCCTTGATGATCACGGGCAGCAGCGACAGCGCGCAGAGCCCGAGGATGGGCAGCAGGATATGCGGCTCAAAGATAATGCCAAGGTTTGGCGTCTCGCCACGGGCGAAAACTTCGCCCAGGCCCGCGCCGACCGATGTATAGACAAGGCTGCCGGGGATGATGCCCAGAAACGTCGAGACGGCGAATTTCCACAGGGGCACACCCAGAAACGCCGGGATCAGGTTGGCGACAAAGAACGGCACCGCCGGTACCAGCCGGATAAAGAACAGCATCGACCATTGGTTCTCGTCGATGCCCTTCTTGATCTTCGACACCATCCCTTCGGAGGCATCCATCCGCTCCTTGAGCTGTTTGCCCAGCCCCATGCGCGCGGCCTGAAAGATCAGAACCGCGCCGATGGTCGCCCCGATCACGTTAAACGTGGCGCCCAGTGCCGTGCCGAACAGAAACCCGCCCGTCAGGGTCGCAATCGCCGCCCCCGGCAGGGAGAACGCCACGATCACCACGTAGGCCGCGATGAAGGCCAGCACGGTCAGCGCATAATTGCTGTCGCGAAACGCGATCAGCGCCTCACGGTTGTCGCGCAGCGCATCAAAGCTGAGGTAGTCGCGCAGGAAAAACGCTCCCACCAGCGCCACGGTGGCGATCAGGGCAATCGGGCCATAGCGGGCCACGGCGCTTTTGGGTTGCTCGTTGGCTTCTGTCATATCCGTCATTTCCGGCGCTCCTTCAGGGTGCGGTGTGTTAACCCCTAGATGACGCCTTTGGCCCTGCGGCGACAGGCGCCTCACGGGCGCTTGATCGGAAGTGTGCGCCATCGCCGCCTTTCGGCTGAATATGTCACGGATTGAAACATAACCCAGCCCTGCCGCGCGGATTTTATTGCAGGAATGGGTCAAATTGGCCGGGCGGGGGTTTGACTTGCCCCCATATCCTCTTTAGAGGGCAGGTCTGAATTGACCCAAAGGCCCGCGAATCCGCGGCCCCGACCCAGCATTGACGGAGACGGAGCGATGAAACGCACCTACCAACCCTCGAACCTTGTTCGCAAGCGCCGCCACGGCTTTCGTGCCCGTATGGCGACAAAAGCAGGTCGCAAGATCCTGAACGCGCGCCGCGCCCGTGGCCGGAAATCGCTGAGCGCTTAAGCGCCGCCGATTGTCCCGACATGCTGAAACCGCCGCAGACGCCCGCCCCCGACAGATCGGAGAGCGCAGCGCCTGCGGCGGTTTCCGCGTGTCCGCTGCCGACTGTGACGCAGCGGCGCGATTTTCAGCGCGCCAACCGCGCCCCGCGCGTGTCGACACCCGCATTCGTGCTGCAAATGTCTCCCACGGCGCCGGAGGGCCCGGCCCGCGTCGGGTTTACATGCTCCAAAAAAGTCGGCAACGCCGTCGCCCGCAACCGGGCCAAGCGGCGCTTGCGCGAGATCGCGCGGATGCGGCTGCCCCTGCGCGCCCTGCCCGGCCACGATTACATCTTTATCGGGCGGCGCGACGAAACGGCGGCGCGCCCCATGCACCAGATGCTTGCCGATCTCGACCGGGCGCTCGACACGCTGCACGGGCGCAAGGGGTGAGCCCGCTGGCCCATCTTCTGGCCCTCCCGATCCGCGCCTACCGGCTTATCTTCAGCCCCTGGGTCGGATTTCACTGTCGCTACCAGCCCACCTGTTCTGCCTACGCGATGGAAGCGCTGGCGAAACACGGCGCTCTGCGTGGCAGCCTGCTTGCCGCGCGGCGCATCGGGCGGTGCCATCCCTGGGGCGCGGACGGATACGATCCCGTCCCCGAACGCAAGGAGCGCTGATGGAACGTGGGTTTTTCAAATGGCTCTGGCGCTTTAATGGCTTGGCCATCGCCGCAGGGGTCACGCTGATCCTCGCGTTGCTTGCGGACGAGGTGCTGCGGGATCTGCGCCGCGCCTTCTTTCCGCGCAATGTGACGAACACTCTGGCCGTTGATCCGGCACTGCCCGCCGGCGAGACCGTGGCCGAGACACCGCCGGAGACGCGCCGCATCGGTGCCCCCTTTGGCCCCACCGGCCAGCGCCACATCGCGGTGCCGATCATCGTCTCGCAGACCCTTGCGCACCGCGGCATCTCGAAAGGCAGCAGTGGCAATACCGTCGATTACCGCATCCTGGATACGCAAACCGGGCAAAGCCGCGCCCTCTTTGGCGCTGGCGCCCGGCTGATCCTCGATACGCGGCAGATCTATGCCCCGGACAGCCGCAACCGACCCCTCGGGATCGTGTTGAGCGTGGTTGAAACCGACAGCTCCGGCGACGGTCGCCTGTCGGCGTCTGACACGCAGGCGCTCTACATCACTACGCGCGACTGGACCGCGCCTGTGCGCGTCCGTGGCGGCCTCAGCGCGATCACCGCGCTGGACGCGACGCCCACCGAAATGCGCGCAATCGTGAAAGAGCGGGGGAGCTACACCGCCCTTATCATCGCCCCGGATACCGGAGAGATCCTGAGCGAAATACCGATCCCCCTCGACTAGGGCTTTTCGAAGGTGATGATGACCTCACCGATATCGACGCCGTATTTCTTCATGTAGGCACGATTCAGCACGGTGCCGCCGCCCAGATCCCACATCCAGTCGTTGAAATCGACGCGCAGCGTGCCGTCTGGCACCGGAAGGTCGATGCGGTAGGTCCAGTTGAAGGTATCGCCCCGCTCCTGCCCGCGGGCGGTGCCGATCACACCGGCTGCGGTGCCTTCCCACGCCTGATCCGCGGTGATCGGTCCGGTCTTTTTCAGCCGCCAGATCCGCTGCTCGGTGGAGCCATCGGCGTAGGCGAAATCCTCGATGAGCGTCAGCGTCTCCCCGTCCCAGCGGCCCTGAATATCCACATCAAACCGGCGACGCACAGTGCCGAACACATCCTGAAACTGCCCCTTGGCGGCGATGTGGCCGTCAAAATACCGCTCCAGATCGAAATCCCGTTCCGACAGCTTGGCGTCGTCGAGCGCGGGTTTGCCTACGCACCCCGCCAACGCCAGTATCGCCACACCCAACCAGACCCGCATACTCATCACTCCCAAAGGCTTCCCCCCAAAGCTAAGCTGCGCTAGGGAAAATCAACCGTTGCCCGGAGATCCGACATGCTCGACCAGCCCGATGAGATCCACGCCCTGTTTAAGGGCGCCCCCCAGACGACTGAATTCAAAAAGCTGCGCAAGCGCCTCGTGCGCCAGACCCGCGAGGCGATCGAGCAATACGGCATGGTGCCCGATGGCGGACCCAAACCGCGTTGGCTGGTGTGCCTGTCGGGCGGCAAGGACAGCTATACCCTGCTCGCCGTTCTGCACGAGTTGCAATGGCGCGGGTTGCTGCCCGTCGATCTGCTGGCCTGCAATCTCGATCAGGGCCAGCCGGGGTTTCCGGCAACCGTGCTGCCGGAATTTCTGGAGCGTATGGGCGTGCCGCACCGGATCGAATATCAGGACACCTATTCCATCGTGATGGACAAAATACCCGCCGGGCGCACCTTTTGCGCGCTGTGCTCGCGACTGCGGCGCGGCAATCTGTACCGGATCGCGCGCGAGGAGGGATGTTCGGCTGTCGTGCTCGGCCATCACCGCGATGACATCCTCGAGACATTCTTCATGAATCTCTTTCACGGAGGACGGTTGGCGACGATGCCGCCCAAGCTGGTCAACGAAGAAGGCGATTTGTTCGTGTACCGCCCGCTCGCCCATGTCGCAGAGGCCGATTGCGAAAGATTCGCCACCGCGATGAAATATCCCATCATCCCGTGCGATCTGTGCGGCAGCCAGGACGGGCTGCAACGCCAGCAGGTCAAGGCAATTCTGGACGGGTGGGAAGCCAACAGTCCCGGACGGCGCCAGGTAATGTTCAAGGCTTTGACGAACGCCCGGCCCTCGCATTTGCTGGACCCAGACCTCTTTGATTTTGCCGGACTTTCGCTGGATCCTAAAAATTAGGTAAAATACGCCCCAAAATTCGTGAACTGTTAACCTCTGGGACGGATGTTCCCCGTAGAGTAGCATGACCGGCGCACGTGGGGATGCCCCGGTCTGGAGGGGCGCTGTGAATTTCACGGGTTACAAGCCGCGCGCGTTGCGCAAACGCATTTTCGAGGTTCTGACAGGTCCGCCGGCGCTTGCCTTTGTGCCGGCATTGTCGCTTGCGGCCTTCTGGTTCGGGGGCGAGGGCGCGTTGCTCGTCGTGGCGGCGCTGCTGCCGGTATTCTATCTGCTCACCGCTACCGGCCGGAAGGATGGCGCGCGGCGAGGCGCGATACAGGTTCCGCTGGGCCGCGCACAATTCGAGGACGGCGTCGCAGAGCGGCGCAAGCAGATCACGGAGTCCGGTCAATCCGGATGTCTCTATCTGATCGAGATTGATCAGCTGCAGGACCTGATCAGCCAGCATGGTGCCGCGGCCTGCGATCACGTGATCGACCGGGTGTCGGACCGCCTGATCGGCGCGGTGCGCGCCGGTGACCTTGTCGGACGGCTGGACAAGGGAACCTTTGCGATCTGCGCCGCCCCGCTGGCACAGCATTCGCTTGAGATGTGTATCCAGATGGCCGTGCGCCTTCAGGCTGCGGCGGAGGATGCGATTGCCGTCGACGGAACCGTGATCTATCCCGGTGCAAGCGTCGGTCTGTGTCAGGCGAGCCGTGCGCCCGGCACGGACGGCACCGCCTGGCTGAACGCCACCCAGGACGCGCTGCAGCAGGCGCGCGAGCGTGGCGGCTCGGCCATGCGCGCCTTTACCGGTCAACGGACGCGGCAGGCCAGCCCGAAAACCGAACTGAAGGACGAGGTGGAGGCCGCGCTTGGCAATGGGGAAATCCTGCCCTGGTTCCAGCCACAGCTCTCGACGGAAACCGGCCGCATCTCCGGCTTTGAAGCGCTGGCGCGCTGGGTACATCCGACCCGCGGCGTGCTGAGCCCGGCGGAGTTCCTTCCGTTACTGGAGGAGAACAATCTGCTGGACCGCCTTGCCGAAGTCATGATGCATCACAGCCTCAAATCGCTGAAATCATGGGATAGATCAGGCCTCGATGTGCCAAGCGTCGGGGTGAACTTTTCGGGCAGCGACCTTGGCAATCCGCAACTTCTCGAAAAGATCGAGTGGGATCTCGACCGGTTCGAGCTCACACCGGAAAGGCTTACCGTCGAGGTGCTGGAAACAGTCGTGGCGAGCGCGCCTGACGATATGGTCGCGCGCAACATAAAAAAGCTCGAAGAGATGGGATGCGGCATCGATCTGGATGACTTTGGCACCGGCAATGCGTCTTTCCTTGCAGTGCGACGCTTCAAAATCCGGCGCCTCAAGATCGACCGCAGCTTTGTCAGCCGGGCAGATCGTGACCCCGAACAGCAACGTCTCATCGGCGCGATGCTGACAATGGCCGAGCGGCTGGATCTCGAAACCCTCGCCGAAGGGGTGGAGACCGCAGGTGAGCACGCGCTGCTCGCCCAGCTTGGCTGCCACCATGTGCAGGGTTTCGGCATCGCCCGCCCGATGCCTTTTGACCAGACCGCCGCCTGGATCGCGCAGCATACGGCGAAGCTGCACGACGTGCCGCAGATCGTGCAACGCCAGCAGAAATAGGCGCGAAACCGGCTATTTCACAGGTGCCGCAGGTTCCCAGCGGCCCGAATCCGCTTGACCTTTCCGTGTCTAGGTTGTGTACCCGGCGGACATGTTTCAGTCAGCAGGTGACGGCGCGCAATGGACGATCAAAACAAGAATCTCATCATCGCAACGGCGCTCAGCTTTGTGGTCATTCTCGTGTGGTTCGTGCTGTTCCCTCCCCCCGAACCCGACACGCCGCTGGATGCGACAAGCACCGAGTTGACGCCGCAGGGCGACACGCTCGCCCCGCCCACAGCCACCCCGCCCGCGGGCACGCCCGCCACAACGCAAGCCGCCGACGCGGCCCCCGCAGCCATCGAAACCGCGCCCCGTGTCGCCATTGAAACCGATCTGCTGACCGGTTCGATCTCATTGCTGGGCGGACGGATCGACGAATTGTTCCTGAAAGACTACCGCGAAAGCCTTGAGGACGACGCGCCAATCGTCGAGGTGCTCGCGCCCGTTGGGCAGCCCGACGCACAATACGCGCTGCACGGCTGGGCCGCCGCGTCCGGCGTGGCCGCCGACGCGGTCCCCGGGCCCAACACCGAATGGACCCTGAGCAGCGGCGAAACCCTTGGCGTCGACAGCCCGATCACCCTGTCGTGGGACAACGGGGCGGGCTTGCTGTTCAGCAAGGAAATCTCGGTTGATGATGCGTATATGTTCACGATCATCCAGACGGTCAAGAATACCGGCGAGGCCGCGGCCTCCATCGCGCCCTACAGCATTCTGGCCCGCCACGGCGAACCAACGGATCTCAAGAATTTCTTCATCCTGCACGAGGGCGTCGTGGCCATGGCCGACGGCGAGTATTCGGAGACCAATTGGGATGATATGCCGGAATTTGCGTTCAACCAACGCGCCGGCGCCCGCACCGAAGAGAACAACATCACCGAAAATGGCTGGATCGGATTTACCGACCACTATTGGATGAGCGTTCTGATCCCCACGCAAGGATCGCCCTTCAAATCCGTCGCCAAATACGACGAGCGGCGCGATATCTACCAGACCGAAGCCGTCATGCCCGTGCAGACCGTCGCCGCAGGCGAGACGATCACGGCGCAGACGCAGTTCTTTGCCGGGGCAAAGGAATGGGAAGTGCTGCGTCAGTACGAAGATCAGGGCGTTTATAACTTCATCGACGCGATTGACTGGGGGTGGTTCGCCTTCCTGACCAAACCGATTTTCTGGCTGCTGCACCAGTTCAACATCCTGATCGGCAACATGGGGATAGCGATCATCGCGCTGACGCTGTTCATCAAGGCGCTTTTGTTCCCGCTGGCCTATAAATCCTACGTCTCGATGGCCAAGATGAAAGAGCTTCAGCCCAAGATGGAGAAGCTCAAGGAGCAGGCCGGCGACGATCGCCAGAAGATGCAACAAGGCATGATGGAGCTCTACAAGAAGGAAAAGGTGAATCCCGCCGCGGGCTGTTTGCCGATCCTGCTGCAGATCCCGATCTTCTTCTCGCTCTACAAGGTGATCTTTGTCACGATTGAGCTGCGCCACGCGCCGTTCTTTGGCCCCTTCCAGGACCTCAGCGCGCCCGACCCAACGTCGATCTTCAACCTCTACGGGCTGCTGCCCTTCGCCTCGCCAGAACCGGGCACGATCATGGCGCTGATCTTTATCGGGATCCTGCCGCTGTTGCTGGGCATTTCGATGTGGCTGCAGCAAAAGCTGAACCCGGCGCCCACCGATCCGACGCAGCAGATGATCTTTGCCTGGATGCCCTGGGTGTTCATGTTCATGCTCGGCAGCTTTGCCAGCGGGCTGGTCGTCTACTGGATCGCCAACAACACGATCACCTTCACGCAGCAGTACCTGATCATGCGCAGCCAAGGCTATAAACCGGACCTGTTGGGCAACATCACCAGCAGCTTCAAACGCAAGAAGACCGGGGAAAAGGCGGAAGCCAAAAAGTGAGCCATGTCACCGCCCTCTGGCGCCACCCGATCAAGGCGCACGGGCGCGAGGCGCTGGACCGCGTGACGCTGATCAAGGGGCAGGCGATGCCCTTCGACAGGCTCTGGGCCGTGGCACACGACTCCGCAAAGGCGCAATCGGGGGAATGGGCGCCCTGCGCCAATTTCAATCGCGGCGCCAGGACGGCCGGCCTGATGGCAATCGACGCCACACTTGACCCGGCATCGGAAGAGATCACCCTGCGACACCCCGATCTGCCGGACATCACCCTGCACCCCGAACGGGACAGCGCGGCCCTGCTCGACTGGGTGAGGCCCCTGTGCGATCCGCAGCGCGGGCGACCTGACCGCGTCATGCGGTTGGAGGGGCGCGGCTATACCGATACGCCTTTCGCCTCGATCTCGATCTGCAACACGGCCTCGCACGCGGCGGTGGAATCCCTCGCCATGGCGCCCCTTCAGCCCGAACGCTGGCGCGGCAACATCTGGATCGAGGGGCCCGCCGCGTGGGAAGAATTCGATTGGATCGGTCGTGACGCCCGGCTGGGTACCGCGCGCCTGCGGATCGAAGAACGGATCACGCGCTGCAAGGCAACCACGGTCAACACGCAGACCGGCGCGCGCGACGTCGATACGCTTGCGGCCTTGCGAATGCTCGACCATCAGGATTTCGGCATCTACGCCACCGTGGTCGAAGGCGGTGATATCGTCCTTGGCGACCGATTGGAGCTGATCTGATGCACCTACCCTTCCCCGTTGCCGATGAACCCGACGCGCAGACCGCCGAACAGGGCCGCCTGTTGTTCGCGGGCGAGACCGAGTTTGTCAAAGGCGTTGTCGCCATGTCGGGCCTGCCCGATGCTGACCGGCTCGAAGTGTGCTTTGCCGGGCGGTCGAACGTCGGGAAATCCTCGCTGATCAACGCGCTGACGGGTCGCAAGGGTCTGGCACGCGCGTCCAACACGCCCGGCCGCACCCAGGAGATCAACTATTTCACCGCCGGCGACGATCTGTATCTCGTGGACCTGCCCGGCTATGGCTACGCCAACGCGCCGCTGCCCGTGGTCGAAAAATGGCAGCGCCTGCTCAAGCAATTCCTGCAAGGTCGCCAGACCCTGCGCCGCGCCTTTGTTCTGATCGACGCGCGCCACGGCGTGAAAAAGGTCGACGACGAGATCCTCAGCCTGCTCGACAGCGCGGCGGTGACATTTCAGGTGGTCGTGACCAAGGCCGACAAGGTCAAGGAAAAGGACCGCGAGAAGATCCTCGACCAGATCCGCGGCGCGCTCAGCAAACACCCCGCCGCCTACCCCGAGCTGATCGTGACCTCCTCGGAAAAAGGGTGGGGCATCCCCACGCTGCGCGCCATCATTGCCACCCTCGAATAAGCGCCTATGATCGCGCGAGCTTCGGGAAACAGACAATGAGACATCAGGACATGAACCGCGATTGGGCATCCACGGCGACCACGCTTGCGCAGGCGCTCCCCTTCATGCAGCGCTACAACGACGCGACGGTGGTGATCAAGCTGGGCGGTCACGCCATGGGCAGCGACGAGGCGATGGCCGAATTCGCCAGCGACGTGGTGCTGATGCGGCAGGTGGGCGTTAACCCGGTGATCGTGCACGGCGGCGGGCCGATGATCAACAAGATGCTCGACCGGCTGGATATCAAATCGGATTTTGTGAACGGCAAACGCGTGACGGATGCCGCGACCATGGAAGTGGTCGAAATGGTGCTGTCGGGGCTGGTAAACGCGCGCATCGTGCAGGCGATCACCGCCCAGGGCGGGCGCGCCGTTGGTGTCTCGGGCAAGGACAGCGGCCTGATCATGTGCGAGGCCGAGGATCCGGCGCTGGGTCTGGTGGGCAAGCCCACAACGGTGAACCCCCGCCTGCTGCTCGATCTTGCGGATAAGGAGCTGATCCCTGTGATCGCGCCCCTCGGCATGGGGCGCGGTGGCGAGACCTACAACATCAACGGCGATACGGCGGCAGGGGCGATTGCGTCCGCGCTCAAGGCCGACAGGCTGCTGCTGCTCACGGATGTGTCGGGGGTCAAGGACGCCGGCGGCGCGCTACTGACCGATCTGACGGCGGCGCAAATCCAGCAGATGACCGCCGAGGGCGTGATCGCGGGCGGGATGATCCCCAAGACGCAGACCGCGCTTGATGCGCTGGAGGCCGGGGTGCGCGCCAGCGTCATCCTCGATGGTCGCGCGCCGCACGCCTGCCTGCTGGAGCTGTTTACCGAACACGGAGCCGGTTCCATCATCCGGTCGGCATGATCGACCTTGCCCCCCTGTGTGCGCCGCATGGGTTGATGCCCATGGGCGCGCTGCACGAGAATGGGCGCACGATTGCGCTGATCGGCGCAGATACAGGGTTTTGGGAGGCCTTTTCAGACAGCGCAGAGGCGCTGGATGGCGGGCCAGACCCCATCGACCGCTGGTCCACGCGCGTAATTCCGGAACTCGCGCGCGGTGCCGGGGCAGATGGCCACGAATTTCCCTTCGGTGGCCCGCCCTTTGCGCCATACATCTCATGGGCCAAGGCCACGCGTGAGGCGTTCTCAAGCCCCACCGGCATGCTCGTACACACCCGCGCGGGGCTGATGATTTCCTACCGCGGCGCGTTGATCTGGGATCGGGAACTGCCGCTCGCCCCGCCCGCGTCCCCCTCACCCTGCGATCCCTGCGCCAGACCGTGTGAAACCGCCTGCCCCGTCGGCGCGCTCTCGCCCGATCATTTCTACGACGTTCCGCGCTGCAAGGCGCATCTGGCGACGCCAGAAGGGGCCGAATGCCTCAATGGCTGCCTCGTGCGCCGCGCCTGCCCCATTTCGCAATCGTTTGACAGGCCGCAGGCCCAATCCGCGCATCACATGCGCTATTTCATCGGAGAGATGTCGTGAAACAGCTGATCCTGATGCGGCACGCAAAATCCGACTGGTCCGCCGGGTCGGGTAGCGACATCGCAAGACCGCTGAACGCGCGGGGCCGCAAAAGTGCGGCGGCGGTTGGCGCATGGCTTCGCGAAGGGGGCTTTACCCCGGATGCGGTTCTGTGTTCGGCGGCAACGCGCACGCAGGAGACGCTGGAGCGGCTTTCCCTGCCCGGCAAGCCGCAGATCACCGTGACCCGCGATCTCTACCTCGCGGAACCGATGGTTATGCTCGCGATGCTTCAGGCAGCCGAAGGCGACAGCGTGCTGATGCTGGGCCACAATCCCGGCAGCGCCGCTTTTGCCGAGACGCTGCTGGAAACGGCCCCGCAACATCCCGATTTTCATCGCTTTCCGACCTGTGCCACGCTGGTGGCGCGCTTTGATATCACAGAATGGGCGGTGCTGACGCCCGGCACCGGCACGCCACAACAGTTCATCGTGCCACGCGAGCTGACGGACTAAGGGCGGAGGTTTCCCTCCGCCCTTGCCAATTCAGTGACCCAGGATCTGGCTGAGGAACAACTGCGTGCGCGGGCTCTGCGGGTTGTTGAAGAACGCCTCGGGCTCATTCTGCTCGACGATCTGGCCCTCATCCATGAAAATCACACGGTTGGCGACCTGACGGGCAAAGCCCATCTCGTGGGTGACGCAGAGCATGGTCATGCCTTCCTCGGCCAGCTCGATCATCGTGTCGAGCACTTCCTTGATCATCTCGGGGTCAAGCGCCGACGTCGGCTCATCGAACAGCATGATGCGCGGCTTCATGCACAGTGAGCGCGCAATCGCCACACGCTGCTGCTGGCCGCCTGAGAGCTGGCCGGGGTATTTGTTGGCCTGATCGGGGATCTTGACCTTTTCGAGGTAGTGCATCGCCACCTCTTCGGCTTCCTTCTTGGGCGTCTTGCGCACCCAGATCGGCGCCAGCGTCAGGTTCTCAAGGATCGACAGATGCGGGAAGAGGTTGAAGTGCTGAAAGCACATGCCGACTTCGGATCGGATCTTGTCGATGTTTTTCAGATCCGACGACAGCAGCGTGCCATCCACGGTGATCGAGCCTTGCTGATGCTCTTCGAGCGCGTTGATGCAGCGGATCAGCGTCGATTTACCCGAGCCCGACGGCCCACAGATCACGATGCGTTCGCCCCGGTAGACGGTCAGATCAATGTCGCGCAGCACGTGGAACGCGCCGTACCATTTGTTCATCTTAGTGATGTCGATCGCGACTTCGTCGGAGACTTTCATTTGTGCGGTTTCAGCCATTGCGCGGCCTCCTATCTGTGATCTGTCGCAAGGCGGCGTTCAAGCCACTGCGAATATTGTGAGATGCCGTAGCAAACGACAAAGAAGACGACGCAGGCAAAGCCCAAAAGCTCCCAGTAGACGCCGTTCCATTCGGTTGAGGCGAGGATCGGACCCCGGATCATGCCGAGGATGTCGAACATCGAGATGACCGAGACCAGCGTGGTATCCTTGAAGAGCCCCACGGCGATGTTGACGATACCGGGAATTGAGATCTTCAACGCCTGCGGCAGGATGATCAGCCGCATCGCCTGCGGGTAATCAAGGCCAAGGCTGTCGGCGGCCTCGTACTGCCCCTTTGGCAGCGCGGCCAGCCCGCCGCGGATCACCTCGGCGATATAGGCCGAAGAGAACATGGTGATCATGATCACCACCCGCAGGAACAGATCCACGCCGGAGCCGGGCGGGAAGAAATAGGCCAGCATCACGTTCGCTACGAACAGCAGCGTGATCAGCGGCACGCCACGGATGAATTCGATGAAGATGATGCAGATCCATTTGATCAGCGGCATCGAGCTTTGCCGCCCCAACGCCAGCGCAATCCCGATGGGCAGCGACAGCGATACACAGGTCAGCCCCAGCATCATGTTGAGCATGTAGCCGCCCAGATCCCGCGAGGGGATCGCCAACAGGAACGGATCCTCGGGCGTGATGTACGGCAGCACGAACCCGGCGAGATACCAAAACACCAGCGCCGCCGCGATCCCGCCGAAAAATCCCAGCGCAAAGTTCTGCGCGACAAACCGGGCGTAGACAAGATAGCCGACCAACACGCCAAGCAGGGCCACGATCGGTACAAAGATCGTGCCGCCCCAGATCAACCAATAGGCGGCAAAGGGAAACAGCCCGGTGATGATCAGCAGCTTGCGCGGCAAATCAAAGAACAGGACCGGTGCCAGCGCCACCAGCATCAGTACAAAGGCGACCAGTACGCGCCAGTATTGATCCGATGGATAGGTGAAGCCAAAAAGAAGCTGGTTCCAGCGTTCCGTCAGAACCGAGAAACAGGCGCCCGTTGTTCCCTGCAACACCTCGCGGCATTCAGCGAGGCTCGACGTGGTCCAGACGCCGTTCAGGATCCACGGCAGCGTGGCCGCGAGGATCAGGTAGATCACGTAGATCGACACGATGGTCAGGATCGCGTTCGGTACTGTGGCAAACAGGTTCTCGCGCATCCATTTTACCGGCCCTGCCGCGTTTGAAGGGGCGGGCGCGGGAGGGATGGATGTCTTGCGGACGAAGGCGACGGATTGTGCGTGTGTATCGCTCATCTCAGCGCTCCTTCAGCTTAACGGCGTTGTTGTAGACGTTCATGAAGGCCGAGATCAGCAGCGAGATGATCAGGTAGAAGGCCATCAGCAGCAGCACGCATTCAATCGCGCGGCCCGTCTGGTTCAGGGTGATCCCGCCCAGTGTCGCGGTGATATCCGCGTATCCCACGGCAATCGCCAGCGACGAGTTCTTGGTTATGTTGAGATACTGCGAGATCAGCGGCGGGATGATGACTCGCATCGCTTGCGGCAGCACCACCAGGTTCATCACCCGGCCGGGGCGCAGGCCCAGCGCCGACGCGGCCTCTGTCTGGCCCTTGGACACAGCGAGGATGCCCGCGCGCACGTTCTCGGCGATAAAGGCGCCGGTGTAGATCGACAGCGCGAACCACAGTGCAATCAGCGGGCCACCGATCTTGAGCCCACCGGCAAAGTTGAAGCCCTTGAGCGCAGGGATGTCCCACGACAGGCCAAGGATGAAAAGCACCACGATCACCGGCACGAACCACAGCGCGAGGTTTATCCAAAGCGTGTTGGGCCGGATTCCCGTGGCCGCTTGCGTGGCATTGGCGCGTGCGGTGACGGCGCGTGTGGCAAAGAACGAGCCAATCAGGGTGGCAATCACCAGCGCCCAGTTGACCCAGCTGCCGTCCGCACCGCCAATACCGCGCGTAAAGAACGGACCGGGGACGTAGACCCCGCGATTGGTGAAAGCAAAGAGGTCGAGGATCATGCGTGCGTCGGGATCATCGCCACGGAAGGCCCTCGGGCCCGGCATCACGGCGATCATGATGGTAAAGATGATGATGATCCAGATCAGGACCGGAATGTTGCGAAAAATCTCGACGTAGAAGGCCATAAGCTTGCGCACGAGCCAGTTGTTCGACAGGCGCAGCACCCCCGCGATCACGCCAAAAACGGTCGCGGTGATACAGGCAAGGAAGGCGACCAGCAGCGTGTTCAGGATCCCGACGATCGCCGCGCGAAAGTTCGTGGACTGGCTGTTGTAGTCGATGAGCGTCTGGTTGATGTCATACCCCGCCGGGGCGCCCAGAAAGTCGAACGCAATGTTCAGACCTGCCTGGCGCAGGTTCGCAGCGAGGTTGGAATAAAGGTAAAACAGCGTCAACGCGAGTACGATCGCGGCAATGACCTGCAAGGTCGCCGACCGGTAGCGCGTATCGTTCAACAGCATGGACAGCCGGAACGCGCCCTGTTGAGGGTCCGTTGTTGTCGACATGAAATGTTCCCCGTGTGCCCGGCCCTTGAAATGCGCGTTTTCGCGTCTGGTGCCGGGTCGATTGTCTGATCGTCAGATGCGCGAAGGGCGCGGAACGATCCGCGCCCTCCGGCAGAGTTCTTAGCGGAACGGTGGGCTGTAGAGCAGGCCGCCGTCGGTCCACTGCGCGTTCAGACCACGCGCCAGACCGATTGGGGTTTCTTCGCCGATGTTCTGGGCAAAGATTTCGCCGTAGTTGCCTTGGGTTTCGATTGCGCGCTTGGCCCAATCCGCGTCCAGACCCAGCATTGCACCCAGATCGCCTTCGGTGCCCAGCAGGCGGGCGACTTCGGGGTTGTTGGTGTTGGTGGCCATCTCGCCGACGTTGACGGAGGACACGCCCAGCTCTTCGGCTGTGATCAGCGCGTTGAGTGTCCAGCGCACGATGTCGCCCCACTCGTTGTCACCGTGACGGACCAGTGGGCCCAGCGGCTCTTTGGATACGATTTCGGGCAGCAGCGTGTGATCGCCGGGGTTCTCGAAGGTCGCGCGTGTCGCGGCCAGACCGGAGGCATCCGTCGTGTAGACGTCGCAGGCACCGGCAAGGTACTGCTGCTGCGCTTCGGCGTTTGTCTCGATCGGGACGGGCTCATAGCTGATGTTGTTGGCGCGGAAGAAGTCCGCGAGGTTCAGCTCGGTCGTTGTGCCGGTCTGGATGCAGACGGTCGCACCATCCAGATCCTTGGCCGAGGACACGCCCAGCTCTTTGGGAACCATGAAGCCCTGACCGTCGTAGTAGTTCACGCCGGTAAATTCGAACTTCAGATCGTTGTCGCGCGAGAATGTCCATGTGGTGTTACGGGCCAGCATGTCGATTTCGCCGGACGCCAGCGCGGTAAAGCGTGTCTTGCCGGTTGTGGGCACGAATTCAACGGCGTTCGGGTCGCCCAGAACCGCAGCGGCGACCGCGCGGCAGACTGCGACGTCGAAGCCTTTCCATTCACCGTTTGCGTCAGGCGCGGCAAAACCGACCAGACCGGTGGTCACGCCGCAGTTCAGTGTGCCGCGCGCTTTAACGTCGTCAAGCGTGGCAGCTGCTGCTGCACTGGCGGACAGACCTGCGACGGTCAGTGCGCCAAGAATATATGATTTTTTCATTGTTACCTCTTCCTGATTTTCCACCATGTTTGAGGTGGAGGGTAGCCGATGCTTTGCGCACCGGCGGCGATACCGTGCGGGTCACCCCGCATAGTGGCGCTTACCTTGGGCGGATTCCCGCAAAGAGGTCAAGGGCCGCTGCCCGAAAAACCGGCACTCGGGACGGTTTGACCCTGGGTAAAGCACACGGAATGGTCACTGGCGCGCGCGCGCCAGATCAAACATGCGTTTTGCGTGCAAAAAGGCGTCGCGTTTGACGGCGGCCATCTCGGTCGCCTCTTCGTCCTCACCCCATTGTTCTTCCTGCCAGATCTCGTCCAGACGCGACAGCGTCCAGAGCGCGTCCGCATCCCGCGCGTCAAGTGCTGCGGCAAATCCCAGCACAAGCGAGCCGGACAGGCTCACGAGGTCATGAAACGCCGCAAGTTCAAAGTCGTCCAACGCATGGGTGCGTGCGCGCAGTCTGGCGAGCGTGTCGGGGTCCTGCGGGACGTGCATGATGCCGACACGGGGGTGCAGCCGTGCCCCAAGCGTGTCCGCCGCCCAATCGAGCATCGGATCCCACTGCGCCGCCTGCCGCGCGACCAGCCCCTCGGGGCTGTCGGCACGGTAGCACAGAAGATCGCTGTCACCGTAGGCCGCGAGCAGATCGGCCACTTCGTCGTGCTGCGTCGCCACCTTGTCGATCGCTGAATTCGCCGTTTTTGTCACCGGCATCGTGTTGGGATTGATGATATCTTCCTGCGCGTCCCACTCGGCGGCAATCGCCTCGGCCATCTTCCTTGTCGGCACCAGCAGCGCCCGCTTGGCCGGGGTTTTCACCGCCCGCCCGTCCAGTTCGATGCCAAAGCCGCCGTCGCGGGGCAGCACGGCGGAGGAGGTCCAGAAGCGTTTGGCTTTCCAGTCGCTCATGTCGTCATTCCTTCCAGATATCTTCCAGCAGCGGCGGCAGGGCCGCAAAATCCTCGATCAGATGGGTGGCGGCGCCCAGCTGCGTGCGGTCATGGTAGCCCCAGCTTACCGCGATCCCGGTGATCCCCGCGCTTGCCGCCATTTCCATGTCATAGCTTGTGTCACCGACCATGACGGCATGGACCGCCTCCACGCCGGTCTCGCTCAGCGCGGCCTCCAGCATGGCGGGGTGCGGTTTGGAGGGGTGCGTATCGGCCACCTGCTGGGTCACGAACAGCCCCTCCAGCGCGTGCCCCTCGATCAGTTTATCGAGGCCCCGGCGGGATTTGCCCGTCGCCACGCCCAGCAGCACCTCGGGCTGTGCGTGCAGCCGCTGCAAGGTCTGAAGCGCACCGGGATACATCGGGGAGGACTCCGCCGCCCCGCGCGTGGCGCGCAGCTGCATATAGGCGGCCTTGTACCCCTCGACGAGCCGCCCGTGCGTCGCCGCATCTGCCTGTGGCACCAGCCGGGGCATCATCACGTGCAGCGACAGCCCCACCTGCGCCAGTACGGTCGCGCGGTCCGGCATCGCCAGATCCTCGGCCGCAAAGGCAAGCGTCATCGCGCCGATGATGTCGGCCTGACTGTCGACCAGCGTGCCGTCGACATCAAAGATCACCAACCGCAGGGGCGCGTCGCTCATCCCCATTCTTCCTCGAACGGATCGGCGGGCACGTCGGAGGGCTGCCATTGGAAGGTGTCCCACGTGCGGGCCATGTGATCGGGCAAGGGCGCGGTGAGGTTCAGGATCGCGCGTGTCACCGGATGCTCGATCTTGAGCGAGCGGGCGTGCAGGTGCAGCTTTTTGCTGATCTCGCCCCCCAATTGCGCGCCCCAACCGTCGCCAAGGTTTTCCTGGCTTGAGCCGCCGTATTTCCCATCCCCGACAATGGGATGCCCGATCTCGGCCATATGCGCGCGCAGCTGGTGGGTGCGCCCCGTCACCGGGATCAGCGCCATCCACGCAGTGCGGCTGCCCGCGACCTCCAGCGTCGCGTAGTCGGTCGTCGCCCGCTTGGCGCCCGGTGTGTCGTCGATGTCGCGGGGGTGCACGGCGACCATCTTTTCGCCCTCCCCGCGCGCACCGTGACCGCCGGCCTTGACCAGCCCGAATTTGATCGTGCCATCGCGCGGATGCGGCACGCCCGCGACCGCGGCCCAGTAGATCTTGCGCGTCTCGCGGTGCCGGAAATTCGCGGTCAGCGTCTTGGCCGCCGCGCGGGTGCGCGCCAGCAGCAACACGCCCGAGGTATCCTTGTCGATGCGGTGCACCAGACGCGGGCGCTCGTCATAATCGAACATCAGCGCCTCGCTCAGCGCATCCACATGCCGCTCACCCATACCGGAGCCACCCTGCACCGCCAGGCCGGGCGGTTTGTTGAGCGCGATCACGTCGTCGTCGCGGTAGATCACGCAGCCCCGGATCATCTTGGCATCCGCCTCGCTGATGCCCTTGCTGGTGGGCTTGGGCGCGGCACTGTCGGGGAGCGGCGGGATGCGGATCTCCTGCCCCTCTTCGACACGGGTGGCGCCCTTGACGCGGCCCCCGTCGACGCGGATCTCACCCTTGCGGCACATCTTGTCGATGCGGCCCTGCGGGATATGCGGGAACTGGCGTTTGAACCAGCGATCCAGCCGCTGATCCCCGTCGCCCGCCGCCACCGTGATGGTCTGAACCCGGCTCATGCAAATACTCCTCTGGCGAGCCACAGGCCCGCCACCAATCCAAAAATGCTCAGCCCCACGCTAAGCGCCACATAGGCCGCCGCCGCCCCGATCTGGCCCCGCTCGAAAAGTGTCACCGTCTCGAGCGAGAAGGCCGAGAATGTCGTGAACCCGCCCAAAAGCCCCGTCATCACAAAGGGGCTCAGATGCGTCAGCCCGCGATGCGCGGCGGCGACCACAAAGACCCCCATCAGAAACGAGCCGATCACATTGACCGTCAGCACCCCCAGCGGAAAGCCACCGGCGCCTGTCAGGCGCAGCACGCCCACGCCCAGGAAAAAGCGGGCCGCGGCGCCGATGGCACCGCCCAACGCGACAAGGGCAGCCGTGGAAAACATGCGCCTCCCATCACGGCTGGGGCGCAAAATGTCAAGCGAGCGCGCATTTTCAACGCCGCGTAACTGCGGTAAAGCAAAGGGATGAGCGACCTTTTTGGCGATACGCCCTCCCCCGAGCCCGCGGCCCGCGACCGCCCCCTTGCCGACCGCCTGCGCCCCGCCGCGCTGGACGAGGTGATTGGGCAGGAACACGTGCTGGGCGCTGACGCGCCGCTGGGCCTGATGCTGGATGCGGGCGCCCTGCCCTCTTTGATCTTCTGGGGGCCGCCGGGAGTGGGCAAGACGACGATCGCGCGGCTGCTGGCGGATGCGTCAGACCGGACTTTCGTGCAGATCAGCGCGATTTTCTCGGGCGTGGCCGAGTTGCGCAAGGTATTCGACGCCGCCAAGACCCGCGCGCGGAACGGTCAGGGCACATTGCTTTTCGTCGATGAAATCCACCGTTTCAACAAGGCGCAGCAGGACGGTTTCCTGCCGCATATGGAGGACGGCACCATCGTGCTGGTCGGCGCCACCACCGAAAACCCCTCGTTCGAGCTGAATTCTGCCCTGCTGTCGCGCGCGCAGGTGCTGGTGCTGCGGCGGCTGGACGCGCGCGCGCTGGCCGAGCTGATCGCGCGGGCCGAGGCCATGCTGGCGCGCGCGCTGCCGCTCAAGGACGACGCGCGGGCGGCGCTGATCGAGATGGCGGATGGCGACGGGCGCGCGCTGCTCAATCTGATTGAGCAGATAGCGGCGATGAAGATCGCGGAACCGATGGATGCCGCGACCCTTGGCGCGCGTCTGCAACGGCGCGCGGCGACCTACGATAAATCCGGCGATGGGCACTATAACCTCATATCAGCGCTGCATAAATCCGTGCGCGGGTCGGACCCGGATGCGGCGATGTACTGGCTTGCCCGGATGCTGAGCGCGGGGGAGGATCCGCGGTTTCTGGCCCGCCGCATAACCCGGATGGCGGTCGAGGATATCGGCCTCGCCGATCCCGGCGCGATGCGGCAATGTCTGGATGCCTGGGCCACCTACGAACGGCTCGGCTCGCCCGAGGGCGAGCTGGCACTGGGTCAGGCGGTGATCTATCTCGCCCTCGCGCCGAAATCCAATGCGGGCTACGTCGCCTATAAGGCGGCGATGCGGCTGGCCAAGAAAACAGGCTCCGCCCCGCCGCCCAAACATATCCTCAACGCGCCCACGGCGCTGATGAAAGACGAGGGATACGGCGACGGTTATGCCTACGATCACGATGCCGAGGACGGGTTTTCGGGGCAGCATTATTTCCCCGACGATATGGAACGCGAGGCGTTCTATGACCCGCCCGAACGCGGGTTCGAGCG
This sequence comes from Sulfitobacter albidus, assembly GCF_018200035.1. Taxonomy (NCBI): domain Bacteria; kingdom Pseudomonadati; phylum Pseudomonadota; class Alphaproteobacteria; order Rhodobacterales; family Roseobacteraceae; genus Sulfitobacter; species Sulfitobacter albidus. The sequence continues at coordinate 2,458,955 of NZ_CP073581.1, forward strand.
GGATATGCGCAAGCGGGTGGACTACTTTGCCAAGCTGCGGGCAAAACGCCAAAGCTGAGCCGCGCCGCACGTGAAAAAGGCCCCACCGCTTGGTGAGGCCTTTCGAAATTCTTGAACGCTGAGAGAGGTTTACTCTTCTGCGGCCTCTTCTGCGGCCAGACGCGCCTTGTCGCCTGCACCCTTCGCATCGCGGTCGCGGTCGACGAATTCGATGATCGCCATGGGCGCCATGTCACCGTAGCGGAAGCCCGCCTTGAGCACGCGCACGTAGCCACCCTGACGGTCCTTGTAGCGGGGCCCGAGGATGTCGAAAAGTTTGGCGACGTACTGGTCTTCCTTCAGGCGCGCGCGGGCCTGACGACGAGCGTGAATGTCGCCGCGTTTTGCCAGCGTGATCATCTTTTCGATGATCGGGCGCAGTTCTTTTGCCTTGGGCAGGGTTGTCTTGATCTGCTCATGTTCGATGAGCGAGCCGGCCATGTTCGCAAAGAGCGCCTTGCGGTGCTCATGTGTGCGGTTGAGGCGGCGGTATCCACGTGCGTGACGCATTTCTGTTCTCCTAGATGTGCCCTCTACGGGCTGTTTTACTTTGTCTGGCTGACGTGCGTAGCGGCAGCTCTCCTTGGGGTCAGCGTCTCCCGCAGGGATTCGCGTAACCCGGTAGTTGTCCGCCCTAGGGCGGGCGAAGAAAGGGTCGGTTGACCCGATTTCCCTGTGTCACATCTTGTGCACAGGGTGTGCACCGCCCGTACACCGGGCGATGCGCATGGCTTAGAAGTTGTCTTCGAACTTCTTGGCCAGATCTTCGATGTTGTCCGGCGGCCAATCCTCGACATCCATGCCAAGGTGCAGACCCATGCCCGACAGCACTTCCTTGATCTCGTTCAAGGATTTGCGGCCGAAGTTCGGCGTGCGCAGCATCTCCGCTTCGGTTTTCTGGATCAGATCCCCGATGTAGACGATGTTGTCGTTCTTGAGGCAGTTGGCGGAACGTACCGACAGCTCCAGCTCGTCGACTTTCTTGAGCAGCAGCGGATTGAACTCCAGACCGTCGTCGTCGTCCTGACGGGACGCGGATTCGGGCTCGTCGAAGTTCACAAAGATGCTCAGCTGGTCCTGCAGGATGCGTGCGGCGAAAGCCACGGCGTCATCCGGCGTGATCGAGCCATCTGTTTCGATCTTCATCGTCAGTTTGTCATAGTCCAGCACCTGCCCCTCGCGGGTCGGCTGTACGTCGTAGCTGACTTTCTTGACCGGCGAGTAGATCGCGTCGATCGGGATGAGGCCGATGGGCGCGTCTTCTGGCTTGTTCTTGTCGGCCGAGACGTACCCTTTGCCGGTGTTGACCATCAGCTCCATGTAGATGTCCGCCCCATCGTCGAGGTGGCAGATCACGTGGTCGCGGTTCAGGATCTCGATGCCCGCGGATTCGGAGATGTCGCCAGCGGTGACAACGCCCGGACCTTTGGCCGAAATCGACAGGCGCTTGGGCCCTTCGACTTCCATGCGGATGCTGACGCCTTTGAGGTTGAGGATGATGTCGGTCACATCCTCGCGCACGCCGGCCACGGAAGAGAATTCGTGCAGCACGTTGTCGATCTGCACCGATGTGATGGCCGCACCCTGAAGCGAGCTCATCAGCACGCGGCGCAGGGCGTTGCCCATGGTCAGACCAAAGCCGCGCTCGAGCGGTTCGGCGACGACGGTGGCCTGACGGGCCGGGTCGTTGCCGGGTTTTACGTCCAGTTGCTGGGGCTTGATCAGCTCTGCCCAATTCTTATGGATCATGCGTCCCTCCATTCCTGTCCCATGCTGCATGTCCTATCGACATGGGACTCCCGAGGTTTCAAAAGGCGTGCGGGGTCCGCGCGTGTGCACGGACCCCAGTAAGGTTGTATCGCTTAGACGCGGCGGCGCTTTGGCGGGCGGCAGCCGTTGTGTGCCATGGGCGTCACATCACGGATCGAGGTGATGTTGAAACCGGCGGCGGCCAGCGCGCGCAGGGCGCTTTCACGGCCCGAACCGGGGCCCTGCACTTCGACTTCAAGCGTTTTCACGCCGTGCTCTTGTGCTTTCTTGCCCGCGTCCTCGGCAGCCATCTGGGCGGCGTAGGGCGTGGATTTCCGCGACCCTTTGAAACCCATTGTACCGGCGGACGACCAGCTGATCGCGTTGCCCTGCACATCGGAGATCAGGATCTTGGTGTTGTTGAAGCTGGAATTGACGTGAGCCACCCCAGCCGCGATGTTCTTGGAGACCTTACGCTTGGTCGAGCGGCGTGTATCGCGTGCCATTGATGCGTCTCCTTATTTCTTCTTACCGGCAATGGCCTTTGCGGGCCTTTGCGGGTGCGAGCGTTGGTGTGTGTGCGCTGACCGCGAACGGGCAGGTTGCGGCGGTGGCGAAGGCCCCGGTAGCAGCCCAGATCCATCAGGCGCTTGATGTTCATCTGCGTGTCACGACGCAGGTCACCTTCGACGGTATAGTTCTCGTCGATATGCTCACGGATTTTCAGGACTTCGGCGTCGCTGAGCTCATTCACGCGGCGGGTGGGGTCGATGCCCACGGCCTCGCAGATATTCTTGGCGGAGGTGTTGCCGATGCCGGTGACATAGGTCAGGGCGATCGGAACGCGTTTGGCGGTGGGGATGTTGACCCCGGCAATACGTGCCATCTGGCTTCTTCCTTTGCGTTGCGGGTCCGTAGTGCCAGACCCTTTTTTCACAACATACAGCCCGAGGCACGGATTGCCTGCGGGCTATCGCTGATCAGGTACTCTTGCGGACGGGTTCCCCCGCCTCGCACGGTCGATTCTCATACGAGATTTCGGGTGAGTATGGGGTTTTGCGCGGGGCGTCAACCCGCCCTCTGCGCGCGGTTTTCCCCGCGGACCCGCGCCCTATATATCGGGGGTGGAAACGGGGATCGCAAGGGGGTGCCATGACCGGATTTACCAAGCAGAGCTTTGCGGTTCTGGGTGCGCTTGCCGAGAATAATAACCGCGACTGGTACGAGGCAAACAAGGCGGAGATCAAGCGTGCGGCACGGGTGCCCTTTGCGGGGATGCTGGAAGTCACGACCGCCCTGCTGGCGGGGAGCCGATACCCGTTGATCGGGGGCGAAAAGACGATGTTTCGCCAGCACCGCGACGTGCGTTTTTCCAAGGACAAGACCCCCTACAAGCCGACGGTGTCGGGGCTGTTGACGCCTGACGGGACCAAGGCCGAGATGGGCGGCGTGGTCTATGCGCAGATCGACCCCGCGGGCGGGATGATGGCGGCCGGGTTCTACCAGCTGGCGACCGCGGAGCTGAACAAGGTGCGGGACCGGATGATCGCGGATGCGGGCACCTTTGGCGATTTGGTCGAGGCACTGCAGGACAAGGGCTATCCGCTGTCGCGCGACAACAGCCTCAAGACGATGCCGCGCGGGATGAAGCAGCACGAGGATCACCCGCTCGCCGATCTGCTGAAGCTCAAGGGCTATACGGTGAGCAAACCGCAGCCGCAGGACGTCTGGATCAGCGGGGACATCGTCGAAGAGTTGGTGCATCTGGCCGAAGCCATGGGCCCGCTGAACGCCTGGATCCGCGCGGCCCTCACGTATGGGGACTGACCTCTCGGTCGGAGCCGAATTTTTTGGAAAAATTCGGACCGGAATTTTCGAAAAATTCCGATACCCGGTGCAGACGTCGGGCGCCGTTCAGCTGTCGAGTGTCTTTGCAATCTGCGCGCTGACGTCCTCGATGTCAGCGAGACCGTCCACACCGCCCAGCATGCCCTTGGCGTAGTAATAGCCGATCAGCGGCGAGGTCTGTTTGTAATAGGCCAGCAGCCGCACCTTAAGGCTTTCGGGATTATCGTCGGCGCGCACCGGTTGGCCCGCCTTGCGGGCCTCTTCCGCGCGGCCCACGATCCGATCGACAAGCACTTCGTCGTTGACCTGCAACTCGATGACGTAGTCGATCTTCTGCCCCGTTTCAGTCATCAGCTCTTCGAGCGCGTCTGCCTGCGCCAGCGTGCGGGGGAAGCCGTCGAAGATGAAGCCGCCGTGCTCGGACTTGTTGGTCAGCTTTTCGCGGATCAGGCCGATCACGATCTCATCGGTGACAAGCGCGCCGCGGGCCATGACGTCGGCGACGATCTGGCCCATTTCGGTGCCGCTGTCTTTCGCTTCGCGCAGCATGTCACCGGTTGAGAGCTGGACCATGCCGCGCCCCTCGACCAGATGCCGTGCCTGTGTGCCTTTGCCCGCGCCGGGCGGTCCAAGAAGAATAATGTTCATCGACGCACCGGGCTCCGTTTCTTGCGTGGCTTACCTTTGCCGCCACCCTTACCGCGCAGCTGTGATTTCTCAAGCAGACCTTCGTATTGGTGGGCAAGCAGATGGGATTGCACCTGCTGGATCGTATCCATCGTGACCGAGACGACAATCAGCACGGATGTCCCGCCGAAGTAGAACGGAATGGCGAACTGGCCGCGCAGGATTTCCGGCAGGATACAGACCGCCGCGAGATAGGCAGACCCCAGCACCAGCACGCGGTTGACCACGTATTCCAGGTATTCCGCCGTGCGTTTACCGGGGCGGATACCGGGGACAAAGCCGTTCTGGTTCTTGAGATTGTCGGCCACGTCATCGGGTTTGAACGCCACGTTGAACGTGTAGAAATACGCAAAGAACACGATCATCACGACGAAGAACAGCAGATAGAGCGGCTGACCGGGGCCGAAGTTGGCCAGAAGCCAGCTCATCACCGGGTTCGTGGAGTTGCCCGAGAAGGTGCTGATCGTCACCGGCAGCAGCAGCAGCGAGGAGGCAAAGATCGCGGGGATCACGCCCGATGGGTTGACCTTGACCGGCAGGTGCGAGGAGCCGCCGTCGTAGACCTTCATGCCGACCTGACGGCGCGGGTATTGAATGTGGATCTTGCGCAGCGCGCGCTCCATGAACACCACGAACATGATGGTGGCAACCACCATAACCAGCACGCCGACGATGACGGCGGGGCTGATAGCACCCGACCGACCGGAGGCGAAGAACTGCGCGATGGCGGCGGGAACCTCGGCGATGATGCCCACAAAGATGATGAGCGAGATGCCGTTGCCGATGCCGCGCGCGGTGATCTGTTCGCCCAGCCACATCAGGAACATCGTGCCGCCCACCAGCGTGATCATGCACGACAGGCGGAAGAACATGCCCGGATCGGCGGCGATATCGCCCGCCTCAAGCGAAACGGCGAGGCCGTAGGACTGCACCGTGGCCAGCGCAACCGTGCCCCAGCGGGTGTATTGGTTGATCTTCTTGCGCCCCTGCTCGCCCTCTTTCTTGAGCTGCTCGAGGCTGGGCACCATCGAGGTCAGAAGCTGCACGATGATCGAGGCCGAGATATACGGCATGATTCCCAGCGCAAAGATCCCCATGCGCCCCAGCGCACCGCCGGTGAACATCGACACCATGCCGCCGATGCCCTGGCCCGCTTGCTCCATGAAGTCACGCAGCGCGCCGCCGTCGATGCCCGGCACGGGGATGAATGTCCCCAGACGGTAGACGATCAGCAGGCCCAGCGTGAACAGGATGCGGTGGCGCAGGTCGGTCGCCTTGCCAAAGGCGGACCAGCTTGAATTGGCGGCCATATTCTCGACGGCTGAAACCATGAGAGGTGTCCTTATGACTAAAACGCCGCCCGCACCGTTTTCCGGCGGGGCGGCGTTTGGGAAAACTTACCTCGACTATCTAAGCGGGTCGCGCCCGGCTCACAAGTCCGAAGGGCTTATTCGGCGGATGCTTCCGCCTTTGGCGCCGCAACGGTGAGGCTGCCGCCGGCTTTCTCGACCGCTTCGATCGCGGATTTGGAGGCGCCTGTGACGGTGATGTTCATCTTGGCCGTCACATCGCCCTTCGCGAGAACGCGGATGCCGTCACGCTTGCGACGCACCAGACCGGAGGCGATCAGCGCATCCTCGTCGATGGCGGCTTTTGCGTCGATCTTGCCGTCGTCGATGAATTTTTGGATCAGGCCAAGGTTGATAACGGCGAATTCGCGGCGGTTGGGCTTGTTGAAGCCACGCTTGGGCAGACGCTGGTAGAGCGGCATCTGGCCGCCTTCGTAGCCTTTGATGGCCACACCGGAGCGGGATTTCTGACCCTTGATACCACGGCCACCCATCTTACCCTTGCCGGAGCCGGGACCACGCGCGACGCGCGTGCGTTTCTTGGCGGCACCTGGGTTGTCGGAAAGTTCATTCAGTTTCATGTCGCTTCTCCTCTTGCCGGAGCTGCCCCCCAGCGACGGGAGCGGGCACACACGGCGTTACGATTCTCATGAGCGTTTTGCGCTCACTGCGCGCGTATAGGGGGTGACGCGGGCTGAGGCAAGAGGCCCTCAGAACCCAAGTACCTTTACGAGGCGAAGTTTGCGCGCGGCCCCCAGAACGGCGAAGGGCGCCGCAAGGCCGATCGCGGTCGTGGCGAGAAGGAGGACCGGCAGCGCGTCGATCCCCAGCTTGACCAGCGCGATGCGCAGCGCGGCGGAAAAGATCGTATGGGTGAGGTAGATCACCATCGTCGCAGCACCGAGAGACCGCAGGAGTTTCAACACCCGCGCATCGCCGTCCCGATCCACGCCAAGCCAGACGATCCAGAAGAAAATCAAAAGCGCCGCCGATGTGGGGATCGAGGCCCGGTCCACCCCGCTTTGCACGACGGCAAGGAGCTGAAAGCCAAATGCCGCCGCTGCGAGGATCATCAAGAGCGCCGAGGGGCGGTTGATGCGGCCGGTTCCCAGCCCGATGCCCAACAGGAAGAACGGCAGATGCGCGATCATCGGCCCCCAGATCAGCGAGGGCGTACCGATAAATGCCTGCCCGACTGTCAGTGCGATGGCGAGGCCAAGGGCGCAGTATTCCGCAACCCCGCGCGACGGGGCCCGCGGCCAGGCGGCATAAAGGAGGATCACCAGACTTTGACACAGAAACAGCGCCCACAGGAACCACAGATGCTCATAGGGCGGCAATGGAATCAGCGGCACGTCCGCAAGGTCGACCGGCGCATTTACCGCAGCACCACCGACCAGCTTCATCCCGAAAAACAGCCACGTCCACAGGGCCATCGGCCACAGCAGGCGGCTGACGCGGCTTTTCAGCAGCGTGTCCGCGCGGTATTTTTCCAGCGTGTCGAGGAACAGCAGACCGGACAGGAAGAAAAACAGCGGCATGTGAAACGCATAGATCGCCGTATCCACCGCCGCGAACAGACCGGTCTCGGGGATCAGCCCGGCCCCGAAGGCCCCGCGCCAGGCATGGCCGAACACAACCAGAATGATCCCGATCCCTTTGGCACTGTCGAGCGCGTGCAGACGGGCGTTGGCATCGGTCATCAAAGGCGTCTTTGCACTGGATACAAAAGGGGTGGAAAGATCGGTCATCTGTCCGCATTAGCAGCAGAATTAGCTGAAAATTGGGCAACGCGGCAATGAGATTTCCGCAGCGCGCTTCCCCGCTAAAACGCAAAACGCCCCGCGGCTGGGCGCAGGGCGTCTGACAGGCGCGGAATTTTCGAAAATTCCGGCCGATTTTTTCGAAAAAATCGAAACCCTTGGCGGGTGTCAGCCTTTTTCTTCGATGATTTCCACCATGTGGCTGACCTTGTTGATCATGCCACGCACGGCTGGGGTGTCTTCCAGCTCGCGCACGCGGTGCATCTTGTTGAGGCCCAGACCGACCAGCGTTGCACGCTGTTTGGCGGGGCGGCGGATGGGCGAGCCCACCTGCTTGATCACGAGTGTCTTGGCCATGCTTATGCCTCCTCAGCCACTTGCGAGGACGATTCAGCGGCGTCATCGCGTTTTGGCAGAATGTCGGCCACCTTCTTGCCGCGACGCTGGGCGACGGAGCGGGGCGACTGTTCCTTGCGCAGACCGTCGAGGGTCGCGCGGATCATGTTGTAGGGGTTCTGGGAGCCGATCGATTTGGCCACGACGTCCTTGACGCCGAGCATTTCGAACACGGCACGCATTGGACCACCGGCGATGATCCCGGTCCCTTCCGGCGCGGTGCGCATCACGACCTTGCCGGCACCGTGGCGCCCGGCCATGTCGTGGTGCAGCGTGCGGCCTTCGCGCAGCTGCACGCGGATCATCTGACGTTTGGCCTGCTCGGTCGCCTTGCGGATCGCCTCGGGCACCTCTTTGGCCTTGCCTTTGCCGAAACCGACGCGGCCCTTCTGGTCACCGACCACCACGAGGGCGGCGAAACCAAAGCGCTTACCACCCTTGACGGTCTTTGATACGCGGTTGATCGCGACCAGACGGTCCGCGAATTCTGGAGCTTCGTCGCGCTGATTGCGGCGACCGCCCCGGTTGTCATCTCTGGCCATCTTGGCCTCCTGTTCATGGTGGGCTGGCGCCCGGTTCATGTCGGTCCCGGTGGGCGGATGCCCCCTGACCATCGAGGGGGCCGCGAACGGCCCCCTGCGGGTTTAGATTTTCAGACCACCTTCGCGGGCGGCATCAGCAAGCGCCTTAACCTTCCCGTGAAAGAGGAAGCCACCACGGTCGAAATACGCGGTCTCGACCCCGGCCTTCTTGGCACGCTCGGCAATCGCGGCGCCCACTTTCGTAGCCGCTTCGATGTTGTTCTTGCCGACGACGCCCAGATCCTTTTCGAGGGTCGAGGCGGCCGCGACGGTCTTGCCGTTCACGTCGTCGATCAGCTGAACGCTGATGTTCTTGTTGGAGCGGTGCACCGACAGGCGCATGCGGCCCGCGTTGGTGCGGCGCAGTTTGTTCCGAACGCGCAGGCGGCGTTTGATGAACAGCTGACGTTTTGTGTTTGCCATTACTTCTTCTTCCCTTCTTTGCGGAAGATGAACTCACCCTTGTAGCGGATGCCCTTGCCCTTGTAGGGCTCGGGCTTGCGCCAGGCGCGGATGTTCGCGGCAACCTGACCAACGAGCTGTTCGTCGGTGCCTTCCACAATGATTTCGGTCTGCTTGGGCGCCGTCACGGTCACGCCCTCGGGCGCGGTGTAATCGACGTCGTGCGACAGGCCGAGGTTCAGTTTCAGCGTGTTGCCCTGCATCTGGGCACGGTAACCAACACCCTGGATCTCAAGCTCTTTCTTGAAGCCGGTGGTAACACCGGTGACAAGGTTGGCGACCATCGTGCGGGACATGCCCCACTGCTGGCGCGCGCGCTTGGATTTGCCACGGGGCACGACCGAGACGGAACCGTCTTCGACTTTCAGATCCACGTCGTCGGTGGCGTGAAAGCTGCGCGTGCCCTTGGGGCCTTTGACTTCGATCGTCTGACCGGAAACGGACGCCGTGACGCCGTCGGGCAGATCGACCGGTTTTTTACCAATACGAGACATCAGCCCCTCCTTAGAATACGGTGCAGAGCACTTCGCCGCCGACGTTGTGGCTGCGCGCGCTTGCGTCCGACATCACACCTTTTGAGGTGGAGACAATCGACACCCCGAGGCCCTGACGGACCTGTGGGACATCCTGTGCGCCCATGTAGACGCGGCGACCTGGTTTCGACACGCGCTTGAGCTCGCGAATGACGGGCTCGCCTTCGTAGTACTTCAGGCTGATCTCGATAGCGGGGTGGCCGTCGGCACCGGTGGTTTTCTCAAACCCACGGATATACCCTTCGTCCGCCAGCACTTCGAGCACACGCTCGCGCAGCTTGGAGGCGGGGGTGATGACAGTCGACTTGCCGCGCAACTGGCTGTTGCGCATACGGGTCAGCATATCTGCGATAGGATCGTTCATCTGATGCGCTCCCTTACCAGCTCGACTTCACCAGGCCGGGGATCTGGCCCATGGAGCCGAGATCCCGCAGCGCGATGCGCGAGATTTTGAGTTTACGGTAGTAGGCGTGCGGACGACCCGTCAGCTGGCACCGGTTGTGCAGGCGCACAGCCGAAGAGTTGCGGGGCAGCTTTGCCAGCTTCAGGGAGGCGCGGAAACGCTCTTCCATCGGCTTGCTTTCGTCGTTGATGATCTCTTTCAACGCGGCACGCTTTTCGGCGTATTTCTTGACCAGTGCTTCACGCTTCTTTTCGCGTGCGATCATGGATTTCTTAGCCATATCTCTATCCTTCCCGATCAGCTGTTGAAGGGCATGTTGAAAGCTTTCAACAGCGCCTTGGCTTCAGCGTCGGTTTTCGCCGTGGTGGCGATCACGATGTCCATGCCCCAGGTTTCGTCGACTTTATCAAAGTCGATTTCGGGGAACACGATGTGCTCTTTCATGCCCATGGCATAGTTGCCACGGCCGTCGAAAGATTTGCCCGGAATGCCGCGGAAGTCGCGGATACGGGGCATTGCGATCGTGATCAGACGGTCGAGGAATTCGTACATACGCGCACCGCGCAGGGTCACTTTCGCGCCCAGCGGCATGTCTTCGCGTACACGGAAACCGGCGATGGATTTCTTGGCCTTGGTGGTCAGCGCCTTCTGGCCCGCAATCGCGGTCAGGTCTTCCTGAGCGGATTTGGCTTTCTTGCTGTCACGCACGGCTTCGGCACCGCAGCCGATGTTCAGAACGATCTTGTCCAGACGCGGGATCTGCATGTCGTTCTTATAGCCGAACTCTTCTTTCAGAGCGGCGCGGATGCGGTCGTTGTAATCGGCACGCAGGCGGGGGATGTAGGTTGCATCGTCGAGCATCAGATCACGTCCCCTGTTGTCTTGGCAAAGCGCACTTTCTTGTCGCCGTCCATCTTGAAACCAACGCGCGAAGGCTTGCCGTTGGCATCCTTGATCGCGAGATTGCTCAGATCGATCGGCATCGCCTTGGGCAGACGGCCGCCCTGCGATGTCTGGGTCTGGCGGGTGGCGCGGATGGCGATGTTGATGCCATCGACCACGGCCTTGTTCGACTTGGGATCAACCGAGGAAATCGTGCCCTCTTTGCCCTTGTCCTTACCGGCAAGCACGATGACCGTGTCACCTTTCTTCAGCTTGGCAGCCATGATTACAGCACCTCCGGAGCGAGCGAGATGATTTTCATGAAGTTCTTGCCGCGCAGTTCGCGCACGACGGGCCCAAAGATACGGGTGCCGACGGGCTCGTTGTTATTGTTGAGAATAACGGCTGCGTTGCGGTCAAAGCGGATGGCGGTGCCATCGTCGCGGCGAACTTCCTTGGCGGTGCGAACGACGACGGCCTTGCGGACGTCACCTTTTTTCACACGACCGCGGGGGATGGCTTCCTTGACCGAGACGACAATGATGTCGCCGACGGATGCGTATTTACGCTTGGAACCACCCAGGACCTTGATGCACTGAACACGGCGCGCGCCGCTGTTGTCAGCAACATCCAGGTTGGTCTGCATCTGGATCATTTGGTTTCTCCCGACCTTTGGGGGGCGATGCGTGCCTGATCCCCAGGGTTTCGATTAACGGATCGTTTACGCTTCGGCTTTCGCGCCTGCGTAGACTTCCCAACGTTTCGTCTTGGACTTTGGCGCGCATTCGATGATGCGGACCGTGTCACCTACCTTGTAGGTGTTGTTCTCATCGTGGGCCCGGTACTTCTTGGACTTACGGATGGTCTTTTTCAGAACGGGGTGCGTGAAGCGGCGTTCGACCGAAACAGTCACCGTCTGGGCGTTGGCGTCCGATGTCACGGTTCCTTGAAGGATACGCTTGGGCATGGATCAGGCCTCCGCATTGGCGGCGCCGGCCGCTTTTTCGTTCAGAATGGTTTTGACGCGGGCAACGTCGCGTTTGACCGCACGCAGGCGCGCGGGGTTTTCCAGCTGGCCGGTGGCTTGCTGGAAACGCAGGTTGAACGCTTCTTTCTTGAGGGTGACGAGCTGATCGCGCAGCTGGTCTGGCGTCTTGTCACGCAGTTCATTGGCACTCATGCCGATATTCCTTTTTCAACATCACCGGGGGGCCGCTTGCGCGTGACCCCGATTCCCGGTGGAGTGGGTGAAGTGCGCCGTATAGGAGGGATCCCGCACTGGCGCAACCCCTCTTTCCCGCACCGGCGATTGCGCCTATGGCTGGGGGGCATCCCGGCTAGCAGAAAGGCCCGTCATGGCAACGCTGAAATCCCTTTTCGTCACCCGTCTCTACCACGCCGCGTTGGGCGATACGGTTGACCAATCCGAGCTTGAGGCGTCGTGCTATGCCATCGCAGAGGATGACGAGGCCGGGCAGGCATGGTGCGAGGAAAACGGCTATCCGGGCTATACTTCCTACGCGTCGCTGACCGATCTGGGCTGGCGGTTTCCGATCTTTGCCGATGTGATCCGCGCGCTGGATGCCCATGTCGCTGCCTTTGCCGAAGAACTGGCCCTGGATCTGGACGGGCGGGAGCTGAAGCTGGAGGACATCTGGATCAACATCCTGCCCGAGGGCGGCAGCCATTCGGGCCACATCCACCCCCATTCCGTCATCTCCGGCACCACCTATGTGGCCATGCCAGACGGCGCGAGTGCGATCAAATTCGAGGATCCGCGCCTGCCGATGATGATGGCCGCCCCCGCCCGCCGCAAGGACGCGGACGAGACGCTGCGCCCCTTTGTCTACGCCGCCCCCGCCGTCGGCGACGTGCTGCTGTGGGAGAGTTTCCTGCGCCACGAGGTGCCGATGAACCAGTCAGAGGACGACCGGATCTCGGTCTCATTCAACTATAGCTGGGGCTAGAACAGGATCGTGCAGCCCAGCGTGACGCGCAGCGCGCCGATCAGCTCATCGAGGGTTTCGGCGCGCACGTATTTCCCGCCGGTCGTGTCGGCCAGGCAGCGGGCGGGGGCGTCTGCCTCGCGGTACTCCGCCGCGCCCTGGCTTTGCCACGAGAAGTAATCGCCCCGCACCTTGAAGCCGATCACATGCACGGTGGTGTCGATGCCTGTCGCCTCCAGCTCAGCGGCGAGCTGGCAGGGCGTGCCGCCGCAGGTTTCCTTCCCGTCGGTGACCAGCACAATGGTCGCCGGGCGCGTCTCGTGCGCGAGCGCCTGTGCCGCGAGCGCGACGGCGGCCGTCAGCGCGGTGCTGCCCTCGGGCGTCAGCGCATCGGTGGTGGCGATGATCGCGCCCGCCGCATCCGCGCGGGGCGGAAAATGCAGGGTGATCCCGGTGCACAGATCGTCGCCGCCGGGCCCGTAGGTCACCAACCCCAGCTTGCGGCTCTGCGCGATCTGCGGAAGGGCTGTGCGCAGGGCCTCGCGCGCCTCGAAGATCCGCGGCTCATCCAGATCGTTGAACCCCATCTCCGACATCGACCCCGATCCGTCAAACACGATCATCGCGTCATCGGTGCAGGTCTGGCTGGCAAGGCCGGGCGTGGCGAGGGTGGCCGCGAGGACAAGGGGTGTGAGGCGCATCCCGCTAGCCTGCCACGCGCCCCCTGCCCTGTCGAGCGCGACCATGGGCTTGGCTGGTCAATTTGCCGCGCGCCCGTTAGCCTGCGCGAAACGGAGGGCGCGATGGCACATTACCTGGAACTTGAGCTGGTGGAGGGCGATCGGGTGACGCCCGTTTCCTTTGTACCGCAGCGCTTTATCGTGGCGGGTTGGACGGGGCGCGACCGCGCCGCGATGGAGCACCACATGGACGAGCTGGAGGCGCTGGGGATCAAGCGGCCCGACAGCACGCCGGTGTTCTACCGCAATTCGGTCACGCGGCTGGTGCAGGTGGATACGCTGCAAACCCCCGGCCCCGGATCGTCGGGGGAGGTGGAATACGTGCTGTTCAACATCGAGGGCGAGATCTGGGTCGGCGTCGGATCGGACCACACCGACCGCGATGTGGAAGCCTACAACATCACCGTGTCAAAGCAGATGTGCGACAAGCCGGTTGGCCGCCAGCTGTGGCGCTACGCGGATTTGCGCGCCGTCTGGGACGATCTGCGGGTGGAAAGCCACGCGGTGATCGACGGGGCGGAGGTGCTGTATCAACAAGGCACGCTGGCCAAGATGCTGTCGGCGGAAGATCTGATGGCCGCGTTGGAGGCGCAGACCGGCACGCCCTTCGGCCCCGGCGACGTGATGATGGGCGGCACCCTGCCCGCCATCGGCGGCGTGCGCCCCGGATCGCGGTTTGCGTTCTCGCTGGAGGATCCGCGCAGCGGTGCCCGGCTCGACGCCGCCTACACCATCGAGGTTCTCGACAACGTCGGCTAGCGCTTGGGCTTTTGCGCGGCGCGGGCGTCTTCCTGCGCTTTGACGGCGGCTTTCTCCTCGCGGGTCAGCTTGTTGCCCCACTGGTTGTTGCTCAGCCCCAGATCCTGCGGCATCGGCTTTGTTTTGCCCTTTTTCACAGCGCCGCCCTTGTCGAGAAACGCTTGAATGAGGTCTGCGTCGGTATTGGGCTTGGGGACGTGTTTCATCGCAGCTCCTTTCGCGGAATGCTGAGGAGGACGGTAGGGGCTGCACGGCGGCTTGGCCAGCGTTTCGGCGTTTCGCGTGGCTAGAAAGCACCGCGCCCGCCCCGTGGGGGCGGTTCGGGCGCTGCCTTTGGCGGGGCCAAAGGCATTTGGGGAGTTATGAATGGGAAAGCCCCCGCCGTTCATCACAGCGGGGGCTCATCATTTCTAGCGGGGCCGGAACGGGTATTCTTTCAGAATACCCTGCCACTGGCTGGACAGAAAACGCTTACGCGTTTTCGTCCGTCACCAATCCTCGCGGACGACGACGCGGGTTTTGATCGGCAGTTTCATCGCGGCGAGGCGCAGGGCCTCACGCGCGACGTCTTCGCCGACGCCGTCGATTTCGAACATCACACGGCCGGGCTTCACCTTGGCCGCCCAGAAGTCCACGGAGCCTTTACCCTTACCCATACGCACTTCGACGGGTTTGGAGGTCACGGGCACATCGGGGAAGATGCGGATCCAGACGCGGCCCTGACGCTTCATGTGGCGCGTCATGGCACGGCGTGCGGCTTCGATCTGGCGTGCTGTCACACGCTCCGGCTGCAGTGCCTTCAGGCCGTAGGTGCCAAAGTTCAGGTCGGACCCGCCCTTTGCCATGCCCTTGATCGAGCCTTTGAACTGCTTGCGGAACTTCGTACGTTTTGGCTGTAGCATCTATCTACTCCTTAACGCCGACCGCCTGCACCGCGAGGTGCCGGGCCGTCTTGCATTTCCTGAGCCTTGCGGTCGCGCGCGGCGGGATCGTGTTCCATGATCTCGCCTTTGAAGATCCAGGTCTTGATCCCGATGATGCCATAGGCGGTCATCGCTTCGACGTGCGCGTAATCGATGTCGGCGCGCAGGGTGTGCAGGGGCACGCGGCCCTCACGGTACCATTCGGTACGCGCGATTTCAGCACCGCCCAGACGGCCGGCAAGGTTCACACGGATGCCCTGGGCACCCATACGCATGGCATTCTGCACCGCCCGTTTCATCGCGCGGCGGAAGGACACGCGACGCTCAAGCTGCTGCGCGATGGATTCGCCCACGAGGGCGGCATCGAGCTCGGGCTTGCGCACTTCAACGATGTTGAGGTGCAGCTCTGAGTCGGTGAATTGTGCCAGCTTCTTGCGCAGACCTTCGATGTCCGCGCCTTTCTTGCCGATGATCACGCCGGGACGCGCTGTGTGGATCGTGACGCGGCACTTCTTGTGCGGACGCTCGATGATCACACGGCTGATGCCGGCCTGCTTGCACTCTTCCTTGATGAACTCACGGATCGCGATGTCTTCGAGCAGAAGGTTGCCGTAGTCCTTGGTATCGGCGTACCAGCGGCTGTCCCAGGTGCGGTTGACCTGCAGACGCATGCCGATCGGGTTTACTTTGTTACCCATTATGCTTGCTCCTCAACCTGGCGCACGACGATGGTGATTTCGGCGAATGGCTTCATGATCTTGCCAAAACGGCCACGCGCACGGGGGCGGCCCCGCTTGAGCGTCATGTTCTTGCCGACATAGGCCTCGGCCACGATCAGCTCATCCACGTCGAGGTTGTGGTTGTTTTCGCCGTTCGCAATCGCGGACTGAAGGCATTTCTTCACGTCCACAGCGATCCGCTTTTTCGAGAAGGTCAGGTCCGTGAGGGCCTTGTCCACCTTCTTGCCACGGATCATCGCGGCGACGAGGTTCAGTTTTTGCGGGCTGGTTTTCAGCATCCGCAGCTTGGCGCGTGCCTCATTGTCGGCGACGCGGCGGGGATTCTTATCCTTGCTCATTTGCGTTTCGCCTTCTTGTCGGCCGCGTGACCGTAGTAGGTCCGCGTCGGTGAGTATTCACCGAATTTCTGGCCAATCATCTCTTCCGAGACGTTGACCGGGATATGCTTGTGGCCGTTGTAGACGCCGAACGTCAGACCCACAAACTGCGGCAGGATGGTGGAACGGCGCGACCAGATCTTGATCACTTCGTTGCGGCCACTCTCACGCGCTGCTTCGGCCTTCTTGAGGACATAGCTGTCGACAAAAGGACCTTTCCATACTGAACGAGACATTCTTAACGCCCCTTCTTCTTGGCGTGCCGCGAGCGGATGATCAGCTGGCTGGACGCTTTTTTCTTGTTACGTGTCTTGGCGCCTTTGGTCGGCTTGCCCCAAGGCGTGACGGGGTGACGACCCCCGGAGGTACGGCCCTCACCACCACCGTGCGGGTGGTCGATGGGGTTCATAACGACACCACGCACACTCGGGCGGATGCCCTTGTGGCGCATGCGGCCGGCCTTACCAAAGTTCTGGTTCGAGTTGTCGGGGTTGGACACGGCACCGACGGTGGCCATGCATTCCTGACGCACCAGACGCAGCTCGCCCGAGCTCAGACGGATCTGGGCGTAGCCACCGTCACGGCCGACGAACTGGGCGTAGGTGCCCGCGGCGCGTGCGATCTGGCCACCCTTGCCGGGCTTGAGCTCGATGTTGTGTACGATTGTCCCGATGGGCATGCCCGAGAAAGGCATCGCGTTGCCGGGTTTGATATCGGCCTTCTGGGACGCCACGACGGTGTCGCCGACGGCGATCCGCTGCGGGGCGAGGATATACGCCTGCTCGCCGTCGGTGTATTTCACCAGCGCGATAAAGGCTGTGCGGTTGGGGTCATATTCGATGCGCATGATCGCCGCGGGGACGTCCATCTTGTTGCGCTTGAAATCGACGATCCGGTAAAGGCGCTTGGCGCCCCCACCCTTGCGACGCATCGTGATCCGCCCGGTATTGTTCCGGCCACCGTTCTTGGTCAAACCCTCTGTGAGGGATTTGACCGGACGGCCTTTCCAAAGCTCCGAACGGTCGATCAGTACCAGCCCACGCTGGCCCGGCGTCGTCGGCTTATACGACTTGAGTGCCATGTTGTCTGTCTTCCGTTTGCTTGTGCGCCCCCCGAAGGCGGCGTGGTTATAGGCCCCCGAAGGTGCCCGAGTATCGAGGTACACGAGGCGTGCACCGGGTATGCACCGCGTGTGCATACAAACAAAGGCAAAGCCCCGGACGAATCCGGGGCCGGTGCCGATGGGGTCTGTTAGGGGGATGGGGGTGGGGTCAAGGGTGTGGGGGCCTTGGCAATTAGCAAGTCGAACTTTCTTCGGTTTTTTGGGGAATGAACAAAAGCCGTCCTAAATAGAACAATGTTATGCCGTGGACAGATTCGGTTCCGCTCCGCCGCCGTGAACGACATAAATTATAGTGCATTTTCCAAACAAAGAACGCGAAACTATCACTTCTCTGCCATCTTTTAGGATTCGATATTTAAGACGTTTGATCTCGTAACTGACGCCGTTGATCGAAGCAAACTTACGGTTCTCTTCGACGAACACGGAATCATCCTCAACTGAAATTCTCTCAAGAATGCTCACCATAGCGGCTTCTTCGTAGTCTTTTACTTCCTTGAGAATTTTTCTCATGGTCGTTGGTGGGAGATCGCCTTTTTCGCGCTCCTCATTTATTCGGCGCATATTTCTTTTGGTAAATACAGTTGCAATGGTTGCGCCTACGGCCACTGTGCCTCCGATAGCCCAGCCAACTGGTGTTACGCCTAAAAACGTCATCACTGGAGCAATTCCAAGCCAAGAAGCTAGGCCACCAAGCCCTACCTTCGTCAGAACGACACCTGCGGCGGCTGCCGTTGTCGCTCCCACTGCTGAGAGTGCCCCAGTGGCGGCCGCCACTCCGCCCGCGGATACCAGCCCGACACTCGCAAGAAATCCCGAGTTGCCAAGGATAAAAGCGCCAATCCAAGTGCTAGAAAGTGTTCCTGCGAGATAGCCAGAACCTGCATAAGCAATCCAAGCACCAGATGAGTGGATTACTGGAATTGCGAGCGCAAATAATGGCATATCTCAAATCCTACGATTTCATATCTATTGTCGTTGAGAGAACTTTTGCATGATTTCGAAACGTTCGATAGGAAAAAGAAATGGTGGCTGCGATTTTGAAATCTGGCTAGCAATGCTGACCGCAACATAACGCTACTGAATAAGCGAAAGGCCCCCTGCATTCAAAGGGAGCCTTCCAAAAACCTGACAAAAGTCGACCAGCTTACGCCAGCGCGAGGTTCGTCGCGGATTCGCGGCCGTCGCGGCCGGCTTCGATGTCGAAGGTCACCTTCTGATCGTCTGCCAGACCTGTGAGGCCCGCGCGCTCGACGGCGGAGATGTGCACGAACACGTCTTTGCTGCCGCCATCGGGGCGATAAAGCCGAAGCCTTTAGTTGCGTTGAACCATTTGACTGTGCCTGTGGCCATAGTCTTTACTCCTGATTGATGCTGCCCGCAGGATGCGGCAGCGGTGGCTCGTCAGTGAAAGATCGCAAAACTGAGCCGTATCGGGAGCAGAAATTCGATGGATTTGTAACGTCGCACCCCTGCAATGAGGCATCGGCACAACTTTAGCAAGTGGATTCGGTGACGCAGGCCGGATCGGCGGGAATCCCCGGACGGGGGAACGCAAAAGGCCCCCGCGGGTCGCGTGGGGCCTTTGCTGTCAGGGACACGCGGCGCTTAGAGGCCGGTGCTGACGTCGATGGTATTACCCTCTTCGAGGGTCACATAGGCCTTTTTCACGTCGCGGCGGGTGCCGAGCTGGCCCCGGAAACGCTTGACCTTACCCTTGGTGATGGTCGTGTTGACGCCCTTCACCTTCACACCAAACAGCGCTTCGACGGCCTCTTTGATCTGGGGTTTGTTGCTGTCCATCGACACTTCGAAAACGACGGCGTTGTTCTCGGACGCCATTGTCGCTTTTTCGGTGATGATCGGCTTGCGGATCACGTCGTAGTGTTCTGGTTTCGCGCTCATTTCAAACGGGCCTCCAGTGCTTCGACACCTGCCTTGGTGATCACGAGCGTGTCACGCTTGAGGATGTCATATACGTTTGCGCCCATCGACGGCAGGATATCCAGACCTTCGATGTTGCGGGCGGCCTGGGCGAAGTCTTCGTTCACCGACGCACCGTCGATGACCAGTGCCCGCTTCCAGCCCAGATCCTTGATCTGCTTGGCCAGGGCGGCGGTTTTGGACGCGCCTGCGGCCTCGTCGAGGATGACCACGCGACCTTCCTTCATCTTGGCGGAGAGCGCGTGGCGCAGGCCAAGTTTGCGGAATTTCTTGGTCAGCTCGTGGCCGTGGCTGCGGGGCGTGGGGCCTTTGTAGATACCACCCTTGCGGAAGATCGGAGCAGAGCGTGCGCCGTGGCGTGCGCCGCCGGTGCCCTTCTGGCGATAGATCTTCTTGGTCGAGTAGCTGACTTCGGAGCGCGTCTTGACCTTGTGCGTGCCTTGCTGGGCGTTGTTACGCTGCCAGCGCACGACGCGGTGCAGGATGTCGGCGCGTGGCTCGAGACCGAACAGGGCCTCGTCCAGATCAACCGACCCGGCCTTGCCGCCGTCGAGTTTGATGACATCGAGTTTCATGCGTCACCTTCTTTCTTGTCTGCGTCGCCTTCTTCGGCCTTATCGGCTTCGATCTCGGCTTCGGCTTCTTTCAGCGCTTCGGCTTCCTGCGCTGCCTGCTCTTCGGCAAGGCGCTTGGCTTCGGCTTCGGCCTCTGCGGCGGCGGCTGCGGCGGCCTCTTCGGCGGCTTTGGCGGCTTCCTCAGCGGCGGATTTCAGCGCGGCGGGCAGGATCGCTTCTTCGGGGAACGGCTTTTTCACCGCGTCCTTGACCGTGACCCAGCCCCCTTTGGAGCCGGGAACGGCGCCTTTGACCATGATGAGGCCGCGGGAGGCGTCGGTTTTCACCACCTGAAGGTTCTGCGTGGTCACGCGGGCAGCGCCCATGTGGCCGGCCATCTTCTTGCCTTTGAAAACCTTGCCGGGATCCTGACACTGGCCGGTGGAGCCGTGCGAACGGTGGGAGATCGACACACCGTGCGAGGCGCGCAGACCGCCGAAGTTGTGACGCTTCATAGCACCCGCAAAACCCTTACCGATGGAGGTGCCCGCCACGTCGACGAACTGACCGGCAAAGTAATGGTCGGCGATGATTTCCTCGCCCACGGGGATGAGGTTGTCGGCATCGACGCGGAATTCCGCGACTTTCCGCTTTGGCTCAACCTTGGCGGCGGCAAAGTGGCCGCGCATCGCCTGGCTGGTCCGCTTGGCCTTGGCCGACCCGGCACCCAGCTGAACGGCGGTATAGCCGTCCCGGTCCATCGTGCGTTGATCGACGACCTGAAGTTTATCGAGTTGAAGAACGGTCACAGGGATCTGACGACCATCTTCCATGAACAGTCGGGTCATGCCGACTTTTTTCGCAATAACGCCTGAGCGCAACATGTCTGAGCCCCCTTACGATTGCAGTTTGATTTCGACGTCCACACCGGCGGCCAGGTCGAGCTTCATCAGCGCGTCCACGGTTTGCGGTGTCGGATCAACGATGTCGAGCATACGTTTGTGCGTACGGATTTCCCACTGGTCGCGGGATTTCTTGTCAACGTGGGGACCACGCAGAACGGTGAAACGCTCGATCTTGTTGGGCAGCGGGATGGGCCCGCGAACGGAGGCGCCGGTGCGTTTGGCGGTGTTGACGATTTCCTGGGTGGAGGCATCAAGCACCCGGTAATCAAACGCCTTCAGGCGGATGCGGATGTTCTGGCTTGCAGCCATGTCATTCCCCTTGAGATTGGGGTGTCAACGGATTGGAGGAAACAGGCTCATCCCGCCCCCTCATCGCGTCTGAATGTAACGGGAACGGGGCGCCTGATGCGCCCCGACTCGTCTGGGGCTGCTATAGGCGGTGGGGCGCGCGGGGGCAAGGCGGATTTGCCCCGCCCCGCGCGAAAATCACAGCAGGGTTTGCAGGCTCTCGGCGAGTTGCTGCGCGCGGGCCTCATCGTCGCCGCCTACGATCACGTAGCCGATGCCGTCGCGCACCCAGCTGGCCGTCGCCAGCGCGTGGGAGGTCGAGGTCGCGACACCGCGATCAGCGCCATCGACCCGCGTGATGCAAAACGCAAACGGCACGCCCGCATCGTCAAGATAGGCCATCTGAACAAGCGGGCTTTCCCCGATCCCGAGCATTTGCGCCCGCTTGAAGTCAAGCTCGGCAAGCGTGGTCGCCGGGGAAAGATCGACGCCGAGGCTTTGCGTGGCGCCCGCCAGTGTCGCGATGGATTGCGTGTTGTCCGCCGGGGTCTGCGCCAGCGTCTGGGTCACGTAAAGCGCCTGGTAGGAGGCGACCTGATCGATCCAGCCGGGTTTGGTCACGGGCTGTGGCGACACGAACATGCCCAGCACGAATGCCGCCGCCAGCCCGACGGGCACCGCGAGGCGGCGCAGCGGCAGGGCGGTGGGCGCCTGCGTCGCGGCGATATAGGCGGGCGGGTCGAGCGCGTCGAAATCATACGCGCCGCGCAGCGCGTTGCCGACGCCCTCGAGTTGGGCGAGCCGCGCATCGAGCGCGGGATCGGACAGGCGGGCGGCCTCGATCGCGGCGCGCAGATCTGCATCTGCCTCCCCGTCGATGTAGGCGCCAAGTTCTTCGTCGGTGAAGGCGCGGTCTGAGTCGGTCATGTCACTGTCCTTCGTCGGTGAGTTGCGCGGCCAGTTTGGCGCGCGCGGTGGAAAGGCGGCTCATCACGGTGCCGATCGGGATGTCCAGCAGATCCGCCGTTTCGCGGTAGCTGTATCCTTCGACCGAGACCAGATAGATGACCTCGCGCTGGCCTTCGGGCAAGGCCTCTACCATGTTCAACACCTGAGCCGCAAAAATATTCACATCCGCGTGAGGTTTTTCGTCGGCAAGCGCGATGTCCTCCACGGCGACAAGGCCCGCGCCGCGGCGCACCTTGCCCGCGCGGATGTCGTTGAGCCAGGTCCGCCGGGCGATCGTCATGATCCACCGATCCAGCGCCGTGCCCGGCGTATAGCTGTCCGCGGCGCGCAGCGCCCGTTCGCAGGTGGTCTGGGCCAGATCGGCGGCATCGGCGCGGTTGCGGGTCAACACAAGGCAGAACCGCCAAAGGCGCGGATAAAGCGGGCCAAGCCCGGCCTCTACTTCCCGCTGTGCAGTATTTTTGGACAGCCAGCGAATAATCCCGTTCCTCCCGGTGTTTTCCCTATGACCGCGACGAAATGAAGCGGTGTCCCCTACCCTTACGAAAGGAAACCCCCATGCGCAAATTCAATCCCCTCGCCGGTCTTGCGGTTCTGTCCCTCTGTGCCGCCACGTCGGTACTTGCCGACGGGCACGCACAGGGCTGGACGCTGGAGCCGACGCTCTCGAACGTCTCGTTCGGCTCGATCAAGAACGACTACACCGGTGAATCCCACACCTTCACCAAGATCTCCGGCGCCGTTTCCGCCGAAGGGATGGCCACTGTGACACTGAACCTCGGATCGGTCGAGACGCTGATCGACATCCGCAACGCGCGTATGGCGGAGTTCGTGTTCCGCAACGCACCCGAAGCCACGATCACGGCCGAGATCGACATGAGCGAAGTGAACGGGCTGGCCGTCGGCGAGGCCACCACCCTTGAGACATACGGCACCCTTGCCCTGCTGGGGGTCGAGAACGAGTTGGACGCGAACCTGTTCGTCATGCGGCTGAGCGAGGACCGGGTACTGGTCAGCACCAATGGCATGGTGATGCTGAGCACGGAAGACGCTCAGATCGACGCAGGCATCGACAAGCTGCAGGAGCTTGCAAGCCTCGACAGCATCACACGGGTGAGCCCGGTGACCCTGCGACTGGTGTTCGACGCCGATTGATCGCGGACCGTTCCCGCGGGCGACCTCAAAGTTTGCCGGCAAACTTTGGGCGCAAATCTTCTGCGAAGATTTGGCGGCGCGTGGGGGATGGGAGGCGGCCATGCGGTGTGTTTGCGCGGGTGCCCTCTCGTGACAAAGGCCGCCTCGTCGAGGCGGCCTTTGCGTTTTATCAGCACCGGGTGCTGCGTCTCTGCGTTCTCGTGACCCCGGATGAGGCCCGCGGCAACGGTGGTCCCAGGACGGCTACCGGGTGCACCTCTCTGCTCTCGTGACCTTCTTTTCAGGAAGGCACTGCCGCAGGTGAGGTACACGCGGCAGACTTTGCCAAAGGCAAAGTCGCCGTCACTGCCACGCAGGTGACGCCCACGGCGTGCGTTGTTCAAAAATTATTCAGTAATTTTTGAAACAACGCCCGCACCCACTGTCCGGCCACCTTCACGGATGGCGAAGCGCAGGCCCTGCTCCATTGCGATCGGCGCGATCAGCTCGACGTCGAACTTCAGGTTGTCACCCGGCATCACCATCTCGGTGCCCTCGGGCAGCTGAACCGTGCCGGTCACGTCCGTCGTGCGGAAGTAGAACTGCGGGCGGTAGTTCGCGAAGAACGGCGTGTGACGGCCGCCTTCCTCTTTGGTGAGGATGTAGGCTTCGGCTTCGAACTTGGTGTGGGGCTTCACGGAAGCCGGCTTGCACAGAACCTGGCCGCGCTCGACGCCTTCACGGTCGATGCCGCGCAGCAGCGCGCCGATGTTGTCGCCCGCTTCACCGCGGTCCAGCAGCTTGCGGAACATTTCAACGCCCGTGCAGGTCGTCTTCTTGGTGTCGCGGATGCCGACGATCTCGATCTCGTCGCCCACGTTGATCACGCCCCGCTCGACACGACCCGTCACAACGGTCCCGCGACCGGAGATCGAGAACACGTCCTCGACCGGCATCAGGAACGGCATGTCCACCGCGCGCTCGGGCGTCGGGATGTACTCGTCCACGGCCGCCATCAGCTTGCGGATCGCCTCTTCGCCGATCTCGGGGTTGTCACCGTTCATCGCCGCCAGCGCGGAGCCGGGGATGATCGGGATGTCGTCGCCGGGGTACTCGTAGGAGGACAGCAGCTCACGGATTTCCATCTCGACGAGCTCGAGCAGCTCCTCATCGTCGACCTGGTCGACTTTGTTCATGAAAACAACCATGTAGGGGATGCCAACCTGGCGGCCCAGCAGGATGTGCTCACGCGTCTGGGGCATCGGGCCGTCGGCCGCGTTCACCACCAGGATCGCGCCGTCCATCTGCGCCGCACCGGTGATCATGTTCTTGACGTAGTCCGCGTGGCCGGGGCAGTCGACATGCGCGTAGTGGCGCGTGTCGGTCTCATACTCAACGTGCGCCGTCGAAATCGTGATCCCGCGCGCTTTCTCCTCGGGCGCGCCGTCAATCTGGTCGTACGCCTTGAAGTCGCCGAAGTACTTCGTGATCGCCGCCGTCAGCGTCGTCTTGCCGTGATCCACGTGACCAATCGTTCCGATGTTCACGTGCGGCTTGTTACGTTCAAACTTTTCCTTTGCCATGGTGTTGGCTCCTTTATGTGTGCGGGAGGTGGCCCGGTGAGGCGCACCCTACGTGGGGTCGGTGCGCCCTTGCGGGCGCACCGGGGATCAGGCGAATTTCGCCTGGATCTCGTCGGAGATGTTGCTTGGCACGGCTTCGTAGTGGTCGAACTGCATGGTGAAGTTCGCACGACCCGAAGACATCGAGCGCAGCGTGTTGATGTAGCCGAACATGTTGGCCAGCGGCACGAAAGCGTCGATCGCAATCGCGTTGCCGCGGGTGTCCTGACCCTGCACTTGGCCGCGACGCGACGTCAGGTCACCGATGATGCCGCCGGTATATTCTTCGGGTGTGATCACCTCGACCTTCATGATCGGCTCGAGCAGTTTCGCGCCGGCCTTGCGCATCCCTTCACGCATGCACATGCGTGCCGCGATCTCGAACGCGAGGACCGAGCTGTCCACATCGTGGAACTTGCCGTCCAGCAGCTGCACCTTGAAGTCGATCACGGGGAAGCCCGCGAGCGGACCGCTGTCCATGACCGAGTTGATGCCCTTTTCGACGCCCGGAATGTATTCCTTTGGCACCGCGCCACCGACGATCTTGGACTCGAAAGAGTAGCCTTCGCCCGGCTCCGTGGGGGAGATGAGCAGTTTGACTTCACCGAACTGACCCGAACCACCCGACTGTTTCTTGTGGGTGTAGGTATGCTCGACCTCGTGACCGATGGTCTCGCGGTAGGCCACCTGGGGGGCACCGATGTTCGCCTCGACCTTGAATTCACGCTTGAGGCGATCCACCAGAATGTCGAGGTGAAGTTCGCCCATGCCCTTCATGATGGTCTGACCGGATTCGAGATCAGTCTCGACGCGGAAAGAAGGATCCTCGGCTGCGAGACGCTGCAGACCTGCGGACATCTTTTCCTGGTCGGCCTTTGTCTTTGGCTCGACGGCGATCTCGATGACCGGATCGGGGAAGGTCATCGTCTCCAGCACGACCGGCTCTTTTTCGGAGCACAGCGTGTCACCGGTGGTGGTGTCTTTCAGACCCGCCAGCGCGATGATGTCGCCCGCGAAGGCTTCGGTGATTTCCTCACGGTCGTTGGAGTGCATCATCATCATGCGGCCAACGCGCTCTTTCTTGCCCTTGGTCGAGTTCAACAGGGTATCACCCTTGTTGAGCTTGCCCGAGTAGACGCGGGTGAAGGTCAGCGAGCCCACGAAGGGGTCGTTCATGATTTTGAACGCGAGGCCCGAGAACGCCATGTCGTCGTCGGCGCGGCGCGGGATGTTGCGGACTTCGTCCTCATCGCCGGGTTTGAAGCCCATGTAGTCGACCACGTCCAGCGGGCTGGGCAGGTAGTCAACCACGGCGTTGAGCAGCGGCTGCACGCCCTTGTTCTTGAAGGCAGAACCACCGAGCACGGGCACGAATGCCATCGCCAGCGTGCCCTTGCGCAGCAGTTTGCGCAGGGTTGGGACGTCGGGCTCCTCGCCTTCGAGGTAGGCTTCCATGGCGTCATCGTCCTGCTCGACGGCATTCTCGATCATCTTGGCGCGCCATTCGTCGGCCATGTCCTTGAGGCTATCGCGGATGGGGGCTTTGACCCAGGACGCGCCCAGATCTTCACCCTGCCACAGCCACTCTTCCATGGTGACGAGGTCGATCAGACCTTCCAGCTCGGTCTCGGCACCGATCGGGATACCGACGGGCACGGCAACCGCGCCGGTGCGGTCTTCGATCATGCGCACGCAGTTGAAGAAGTCGGCGCCGATCTTGTCCATCTTGTTGACGAACACCATGCGCGGCACTTTGTAGCGGTCGGCCTGGCGCCAGACGGTTTCTGTCTGGGGCTCGACACCGGCGTTGGCGTCCAGCACGCAGACGGCACCGTCGAGAACCGCGAGCGAACGCTCGACTTCGATGGTGAAGTCAACGTGGCCGGGGGTGTCGATGATGTTCAGGCGATGCTTGGGGCTGTCGGGCTCTGTGCCGTTCTCGGTGCGCTCCCAGAAGGTGGTCGTCGCAGCGGAGGTGATGGTGATGCCGCGTTCCTGCTCCTGCTCCATCCAGTCCATGGTGGCCGCACCATCGTGCACCTCACCGATGTTGTGGGATTTGCCCGTGTAGTACAGGATGCGTTCGGAGCATGTGGTTTTGCCGGCATCGATGTGGGCCATGATGCCGAAGTTGCGGTAGCGGTCTAGCGGATAGTCGCGTGCCATTTTCAGTGCTTCCTCAAGAGAATGCTAAAAAAAGGTCAAGGGCCGCGCGGCTCGCGGCCCTGATCGTATCGGTGTTACCAGCGGTAGTGGCTGAACGCCTTGTTGGCGTCGGCCATCTTGTGGGTATCTTCGCGCTTTTTCACGGCCGAACCGCGGGACTGCACAGCGTCCAGAAGCTCACCTGCGAGGCGCTCTTCCATGGTGTTTTCGTTGCGCGCGCGGGCGGCTTTGATCAGCCAGCGGATCGCGAGGGCCTGACGGCGCTCGGGGCGCACTTCGACGGGAACCTGATAGGTCGCACCACCCACACGGCGCGAGCGGACCTCGACGGCGGGCTGGATGTTGTCGAGCGCTTCGTGGAACACCTCGATGGGGGCGCGTTTGATCTTGCTCTCGACCCGGTCCATCGCGTTGTAGACGATGGTTTCGGCGACAGATTTCTTGCCGTCGATCATCAGGTTGTTCATGAATTTTGTCAGGATCAGATCGCCGTATTTGGCGTCTGGCAGAACTTCGCGTTTTTCAGCGGCGTGGCGGCGTGACATCTGTTGTCTTCCTCTTGGCGGGGGGCACGGGGCAAAGCCCTGCCCGATTGTAATGGTGGCAGACGGGGCCGGGCCCCGTCCAAGGCGATCTTACTTCGGACGCTTGGCACCGTATTTCGAACGGCGCTGCTTGCGGTCCTTGACGCCTTGCGTATCAAGCACGCCGCGCAGGATGTGGTAGCGCACACCGGGAAGGTCTTTCACACGGCCGCCGCGGATCAGGACGACGGAGTGTTCCTGAAGGTTGTGCGATTCGCCGGGAATGTAGGAGATGACTTCGAAGCCATTGGTCAGACGGACCTTGGCGACCTTACGCATCGCCGAGTTCGGCTTTTTCGGTGTGGTTGTATAGACCCGTGTGCAGACGCCACGTTTCTGTGGGCACTGCTGCAGGTGCATGGATTTCGAAGTTTTGCGTTTTGGCTGGCGCGGTTTGCGGATCAGCTGCTGAATCGTTGGCATTCCGGTTTAATCCCCGTGTTGCTCGTCATGGATGCGAGGGGCGCGCCCCTGCGGTGAATATCGGTGCCCCACGCGTCCGCGGTGGCGTCGTCTGGGGCAGATGGTCCAAAGCAAATTGGCCGCGACGCTTCCGTTCCGGGGTAAGCGAGGCGGCGCGGCTTCAGAGGATCGGGCCTGGAAAGGCGGCCTGGATCGTGACCACTGCGGTATGATGTGCACCGACCGGGGCGACCCCCATCCGGCATATGGCGGGCGTATACGCGCCGCCCGGCTGAGTGTCAACCGCCCTGCCCCGCTTGCCAAAAACCACCGCGCCGCCGCATAGTCGTCGCATTGCGGTGCTAGCCGTCGCAGGCGCATCACGGCAAGGGGGCAGACATGCAGATCATCGGGCTGTGCCGGTTTTCCTACCCGGCCATCGGGGGCTTTCAGGTCGATCACGACACGATCGATCAGCGCATTGCCTACCTCTACGGGGATGACCGCCTCGAAGAACGGTTTCGCCTGTTCGAGGCCGTGGCCCTGCCCTGTCTGCGCGCCCAGACAGACCCCGATTTCGAGCTGATCATCGTGGTGGGCGACCAGCTGCCCCGGCGGCATCTGGACCGGCTGCACGATCTGATCGCCGATCTGCCGCAGGCGCGCATCCACGCAGAGCCGCCGCGCCCGCAACGCGAGGTGATGAAAGAGATCCTCAACCGCGCGCGCCGCGACCCGGACGCGCCCTGCATCCAGTTTCGCAGCGATGACGACGACGCGGTGGCCATCGACTACATCGCGCGGTTGCGCCGCGCCGCGCGCGACAGCGATGCGCTGATCCGTCAGCACAAGGCCGTCGCGTTCGACTGGAACAAGGGCTACATCGCCGAATACGGGCCCCACGGCATCCAGATGGCCGAAACCTTCCGCCCCTTTGACGTGGCCGGTCTGGGGATGTGGGTGCGCGGGGGCTGCAAGCTCACGATCATGAATTTCGCCCACAACAAGATCAACCGCTTCATGCCGTCGATCAGTTTCGACGATCCGCGCATGTTCATCCGCGGGCACAACGGCTGGAACGACAGCCGCCAGAAGACCCCCCGCAAGATCGACCTTGATCCCATCGGATTCGAGCACGCCGAGATCTTTCGCGACCGCTTTGCCGTGGATCTTGAGACGGTCGCGCGCGTGTTCGGGCGGGCCTAGCGATGCGCTGTGTCGGGATCTGTCGGTTCTCCTACGCCGGGCGCGGGGGATTCAGCGTGGGCTTTGATGATATGGAGGCGCAAAAGGCGTATCTGTATGATCCGGCGCGGATGGAGGAGCGGCTGCGCCTGTTCGAGGCGGTCACGCTGCCCTCGGTCGCCGGACAGACCGATCCCGATTTCACCTTTCTGATCGTGACGGGCAACAGCCTGCCGGAACCCTATCTCGCGCGGCTGCGTGCGCTGACGGCGGGCATCCCGCAATGCGAGATCCGCCAGTATCCGCCGCGCCCGCACCGGCGCATCATGCGCAAGGCGCTGCTGGACTGGCGCGGCGAGACGGACGCGGCGCATCTGCAGTTCCGGCTCGACGACGACGATGCGATGGCGCTGGATTTTGTCGCGGCGTTCCGCCAGACGGCGCATGACATCGCCCCCATCCGCACGCGCCACCCGGCGGTGGCCGTGGATTTCAACCGCGGCTATGTCTATACGGCGGGCGCCGAGGGGATGAAGCTTTGGCCCTATACCTACGCCTACTCGGCGATTGCGCTGGGGATCGTGGTGCAGCCGGGCAGCGACATCACCATCATGGGACAAGGCCATCAGAACCTGTGGCAGGAGATGCCCACCGTCACCTTTACGCACAGCGACATGATGCTGCGCGGGCATAATGATTTCAACGACAGCCGGCTCAAGGGCAAGAAGAACGTGTTTGATTACCAACCCATGGACGCGGATCAGGCGGCGCATATCCGCGCGCGGTTTGGGGTGGACGATGCGACCGTGCGCGCGGTGTTCTCACGCCCGTGACAGCTGCCGCTCGCGGTAGAAGGTAAAGAGCCCCGTGGCGATGACGATGACCGCCCCCAAGAGCGTCAGCAGCGTCGGGATCTCGTCAAAGACGGCAAAGCCCACGATCATCGCCACCACCAGACCGGTATAGCGAAACGGCGCGACAAAGCCGACCTCGCCCACGCGCATGACCTGAATGCTAAGGAAATAGCCCGCAAAGATGAACACCGCGGAGCCCGCTATGAAACCCGCGTTCTGCGCGCCGATAGGGGCCCAAGCCTCTGTCAGTGAGGCGAGTCCAGCGGCCGCGGTGACCGCGAACGAGGTGCCCAGCGTCACCGAAAGCCCCGGTGCGGCGGGCGAAAGCCTGCGGGTGATCAGATCGCGCGCGGTGACGCCCAGCACGGCAGCCAGCGCGTAGAGAGACCATTGGTTGAACCCCTCCGCACCCGGCCGGATGATCAGCAGCACACCGCAAAGCCCCACGACAATCGCCAGCATCCGCCGCCAGCCCACCGCCTCGCGGTAGACGAGCGCGGTGCCCAATGTCACCGTTAGCGGCACCACCTGCATAATCGCGTTGAGGTTGCCCAGCGGCATGTTGAACAGCGCGTTGAGAAAGAAGTACGAGGTCGTGATTTCGGCCAGCGCGCGCAGGCCGACGAGCGTGCGGTCCATCGGTGAGAGCCGTGTGCGCAGGGCACCCATCCAGGTGGCCAGCGCAAAGATCAGGGCCGTGGCGGCGAGCCCGCGCACGAAGATCAGCTGGAAAAGCGGGATCGACCCTTCGGTCAGACGCAGGAAACTGTCGTTGATGACGAAGGCCACCATCGAGCCCATCATCAGCAACGCGCCTTTGACATTCGCGGACATGAAAGCTCCTTCAGCCTCACGCGGGGGCAAGAATTTGAGAAAATTCTTGGGCACAAACTTTCGGACGAAAGTTTGGTGTCAGACTTTCGGGGAAAGTCTGGGGGCGCAACACGAAAAAAACCCCCGCGTGTGAACGCGGGGGTTTGGATTTTTTCGCCGGTCGCGGGATCAATCGCGGCTGTCTTCGTCGATGATCGGTGCCTGATCGAACACGTCGCCCCCGACGATATCGTCGCTCGGCTGTTCGACCGGGGCGGCCAGCGCCGCGGCCTTTTCGGCCTCGATCCGGCGCGCTTCGATGACCACGTTGTCGCGGTCCGACGCCACGCGGCGCATCTGCTGGGTCGCCCCGCCGGTGCCCGCGGGGATCAAACGGCCCACGATGACGTTTTCCTTGAGGCCGACCAGCTTGTCACGCTTGCCCTGCACGGAGGCTTCGGTCAGCACGCGGGTCGTTTCCTGGAAGGATGCGGCCGAGATGAAGCTGCGGGTTTGCAGTGACGCCTTGGTGATGCCCAGCAGGATCGGTTCGCCCTTGGCCGGGCGGCCGCCCTTCGACAGCGCCTTTTCGTTGGCCGTGTCGAATTCCTGCTTGTCCACGTGTTCCCCCTTGAGAAGCGTCGTATCGCCGCTCTCCTGGATTTCCCACTTTTGCAGCATCTGGCGCACGATGACTTCGATGTGCTTGTCGTTGATCTTCACACCCTGCAGTCGGTACACATCCTGCACCTCGGCGATCATGTAATCGGCCAGCGCCTCGACGCCCATGATGGCGAGGATGTCGTGCGGCGCGGGGTTGCCGTCCATGATGTAGTCACCCTTCTGCACGAAGTCGCCTTCGGCCACGGGGATGTGTTTCCCCTTGGGCACCATGTATTCGACCTTGTGCTCCGGATCCTCCGCGGATTCGATCGCGATGCGGCGCTTGTTCTTGTAGTCCTTGCCGTAGCGCACGTAGCCGTCGATTTCCGCGATGATGGCGTGATCCTTGGGGCGGCGTGCCTCAAAGAGTTCGGCCACACGGGGCAGACCACCGGTAATGTCCTTGGTTTTGGCGCCTTCGCGCGGGATGCGCGCGATGATGTCGCCGGCCTGCACCTCGGCCTGATCCTCGACGGACAGGACCGCGTCCACGGACATCGGATAGGTGATCGGGTTGCCCGCATCGTTGCGCACAGGCTCGCCGTCCTTGTCCAGCAGGATGATCTCTGGCTTGAGCTCGTTGCCCTTGGGCGCCGCGCGCCAGTCGATCACGATCTTCTGGGTCATGCCGGTCGCATCGTCGGTCTCGTCCCTGACGGCGAGGCCTGAGACAAGATCGACGTGTTTGGCCGTACCGGCCGCTTCGGCGATGATCGGCAGGGTGTAGGGATCCCATTCGAACAGCTTGTCGCCGCGGGAGACCTGCTGGCCTTCCTTGACGTGCAGTTTGGTGCCGTAGCCGACCTTGAAGTTGGCGCGTTCTTCGCCGTGCTCATCCATGATGAACATCTTCATGTTGCGGCCCATGACCATTGTCTCGCCCGCGGAGTTCTCCAGCGTCGAGGTGTTCTCGAACGTGATCTTGCCCGCCTGGCCAGCTTCCTGGAACGACTGCTGGCCACCCTGGGCAACCCCGCCGATGTGGAAGGTCCGCATGGTCAGCTGTGTGCCCGGCTCACCGATGGACTGGGCCGCGATGATGCCGACGGCCTCACCTTGGTTGACCAGCGTACCGCGCGCGAGGTCGCGACCGTAGCACTGTGCGCACACGCCTTCTTCGGCGTCGCAGGTCAGCGGGCTGCGGATGCGCGCGGATTGCACGCCCGCCTCGTCGATCAGATCCGACAGGCGTTCGTCGATCAGTGTGCCGTGGGCGGCAAGCACCTCGTCGGTGCCGGGACGCAGGATGTCCTCGGCCACGACACGGCCCAGCAGACGCTCGGAGAGCGAGGCGACAACCTCACCGTCGTTGACAGCGGCGGTTGCGGTGATCGCGGTTTCGGTGCCGCAATCGTGCATGCGCACGATGCAGTCCTGTGCGACGTCCACCAGACGGCGGGTCAGGTAGCCCGAGTTCGCCGTTTTCAGAGCCGTATCCGACAGACCCTTGCGGGCGCCGTGGGTTGAGTTGAAGTATTCAAGAACGGTCAGACCTTCCTTGAAGTTCGAGATGATCGGCGTCTCGATGATGTCGCCGTTCGGCTTGGCCATCAGGCCGCGCATCCCGCCCAGCTGTTTCATCTGCGTGACAGAGCCACGCGCACCGGAGTGGGCCATCATGTAGACCGAATTCGGCTCCATCTCGGCGCCGTTCTCATCCCGCTTCTCGGCAGAGATCGAGCCCATCATGGCCTCGGTCACCTTGTCGTTACACTTCGACCAGGCATCGACGACCTTGTTGTACTTTTCACCCTGGGTGATCAGGCCGTCCATGTACTGCTGTTCAAAATCCTTCACCTGCTCGCGGGTCTCTTCGACCAGCGGCCATTTGGTGTCGGGGATCAGCATGTCGTCCTTGCCGAAGGAAATCCCGGCGCGGAAGGCTTCGCGGAAACCCATGGTCATGATCTGATCGCAGAAGATGACCGATTCCTTCTGACCGCAGTAGCGGTAGACGGTGTCGATGACCTGCTGCACTTCCTTCTTGCGCAGCAGACGGTTGACCAGATCGAACGGCGCCTTGGCGTTCAGCGGCAGCATCGCACCGAGGCGGACGCGACCGGGGGTCGTGTCGAAGCGCACGAGCACTTCGTTGCCTTCGTTGTCGATCTGCTTGATCCGGGCCTTGATCTTGGTGTGCAGGTGCACTTCGCCCGCGTCGAGCGCGTGCTGCACCTCGTCGACGGTGCCAAAGATCTTGCCTTCGCCCTTCATGCCCTCACGCTCAAGCGTGGTGTAGTAGAGGCCGAGGATCATATCCTGCGAGGGCACGATGATCGGCGCGCCGTTGGCGGGCGACAGCACGTTGTTCGTGGACATCATCAGAACGCGCGCTTCGAGTTGCGCTTCGAGCGAAAGCGGCACGTGCACGGCCATCTGGTCACCGTCGAAGTCGGCGTTGAACGCCGAGCAGACGAGCGGGTGCAGCTGGATCGCTTTCCCTTCGATCAGAACGGGCTCGAACGCCTGAATGCCAAGACGGTGCAGCGTGGGCGCACGGTTGAGCATGACGGGGTGTTCGCGGATGACCTCATCCAGGATATCCCAGACCTCGGGACGCTCTTTTTCAACCAGCTTTTTGGCTTGCTTGACGGTGGAGCTGAGGCCCTTTGCTTCAAGGCGCGAATAGATGAACGGTTTGAACAGCTCGAGCGCCATCTTCTTGGGCAGGCCGCACTGGTGCAGCTTCAGCTCGGGGCCGGTCACGATGACCGAACGGCCGGAGAAGTCGACGCGTTTACCCAGAAGGTTCTGACGGAAACGGCCCTGCTTGCCCTTGAGCATGTCAGACAGCGATTTCAGCGGGCGCTTGTTGGCACCGGTGATCACGCGGCCACGGCGGCCGTTGTCGAACAGCGCGTCGACGGATTCCTGCAACATCCGCTTTTCGTTGCGCACGATGATGTCGGGCGCGCGCAGCTCGATCAGGCGCTTGAGGCGGTTGTTGCGGTTGATGACGCGGCGGTAGAGATCGTTGAGATCGGATGTCGCGAAGCGGCCCCCGTCGAGCGGCACCAGCGGGCGCAGTTCCGGCGGGATCACGGGGATCACGGTCATGACCATCCACTCCGGTCGGTTGCCGGATTCCAGGAAGGATTCCACGACCTTGAGGCGCTTGATGATCTTCTTGGGCTTCAGCTCACCAGTGGCTTCCTTGAGCTCTTCGCGCAGCTGGTCGGCCTCGGCTTCGAGGTCGATCTGGCTCAGCATCTCGCGGATGGCTTCGGCGCCGATGTTGGCGGTGAAGGCGTCCATGCCAAAGGCGTCCTGCGCGTCCATGTACTCCTCTTCGGTCATCATCTGACCGTAGGTGAGGTCGGTCAGGCCCGGTTCGATCACGACGTAGTTCTCGAAATAGAGCACCCGCTCCAGATCGCGCAGGGTCATGTCGAGCATGAGGCCGATGCGGGATGGCAGGGATTTCAGGAACCAGATGTGCGCGACGGGTGAGGCCAGCTCGATATGGCCCATGCGCTCACGACGGACCTTTTGCAGCGTGACTTCGACGCCGCATTTCTCGCAGACAACGCCACGATATTTCATGCGCTTGTATTTGCCGCAGAGGCATTCGTAGTCCTTGATGGGCCCGAAGATCCGCGCGCAGAACAGGCCGTCACGCTCTGGCTTGAA
Organism: Sulfitobacter albidus; assembly: GCF_018200035.1. Lineage (NCBI taxonomy): Bacteria > Pseudomonadati > Pseudomonadota > Alphaproteobacteria > Rhodobacterales > Roseobacteraceae > Sulfitobacter > Sulfitobacter albidus. The sequence goes on from NZ_CP073581.1 coordinate 2,493,965, forward strand.
CGTGCGGTAGTTGATGGTCTCGGGCTTTTTGATCTCGCCGAAGGACCAGCTAAGGATGCGCTCTGGCGAGGCGAGCGAGACCTTGATCTCGTCGAAAACCTTTTGCGGTGTCAGCGGGTTAAACGGGTTGTTTGTCAGTTCCTGGTTCATTCTTTTTCCTCAAGTGTCAGAGGGTGCGGGGGAGGGTTTGAGCGCGACCCAAACTTTCTTGCGAAAGTTTGGGCACAAAGTTTGCTGGCAAACTTTGACGCGGCGCTTACTCTTCCTCCTCCGCATCCAGGAGTTCCATGTTGAGGCCCAGACCGCGGACCTCCTTGACCAGCACGTTGAACGATTCCGGGATACCGGCCTCGAAGTTGTCCTCGCCCTTGACGATGCTTTCATAGACCTTGGTCCGGCCCGCCACGTCGTCCGATTTCACCGTCAGCATTTCCTGCAAGGTGTAGGCAGCGCCGTAGGCTTCAAGAGCCCAGACCTCCATTTCCCCGAAGCGCTGACCCCCGAACTGCGCCTTACCGCCCAGCGGTTGCTGGGTGACGAGGCTGTAGGGCCCGGTTGAGCGTGCGTGGATCTTGTCGTCGACAAGGTGGTGCAGTTTCAGCAGGTACTTGATGCCGACGGTCACGGGGCGCGCGAATTGCTCGCCCGTGCGACCATCGAACAGCACCGACTGACCCGACGAGCTGAAGCCCGCGCGCACCAGTGCATCGTTCACATCCGCCTCTTTCGCGCCGTCAAAGACGGGCGTGGCGATGGGCACACCGCGGGTGACGTTGCCCGCCGCCTCGATCAGATGCTCTTCGTCCATGCCTTCGATACCTTCGGCATAGACGTCGTCCCCGTAGGCCAGCTTCATCGCTTCGCGCACGGGCGTCAGATCGCCGGAGCGGCGGTAGTCCTGCAGGGCCTCGTCGATGTTGAGACCCAGACCGCGTGCGGCCCAGCCCATGTGCGTCTCGAGGATCTGACCGACGTTCATGCGCGACGGCACGCCCAGCGGGTTGAGGCAGAAATCGACCGGCGTGCCATCGGCGAGGAACGGCATGTCCTCCATCGGCACAACCTTGGAAATCACACCCTTGTTGCCGTGACGCCCGGCCATTTTGTCGCCCGGTTGCAGCTTGCGCTTCACCGCCACGAACACTTTGACCATTTTCATCACGCCCGGGGCAGATCATCGCCGCGACGGACCTTTTCGACCTTGTCGTCGAAACGGGCGTCGAGCGCGCGCTTCTGGATCTCGTATTGCTCGTTGAGCGCCTCGACGATCTTGGCGTCATCCTCGTCCTCGAGGGCGAGCTGCCACCACTGGCCGCGGGTCAGCTGGTCGTCCAGCAGCTCTTCGGTGATGGGGCTGTTTGCCTTCACACCTTTGGGGCCTTTGACGGCGGTCTTGCCCAGAATCATCTCGCGCAGACGGGCGTAGATGTTGCGGTCCAGAATTGCCATTTCGTCGTCGCGGTCACGTGCCAGACGTTCGACCTCTTCGCGCTCGATCTGCAGGGCACGCTCGTCTTTCTCCACGCCGTGGCGGTTGAACACGCGCACTTCGACGACCGTGCCGAAATCACCGGGCTTCACGCGCAGCGAGGTGTCGCGCACGTCGGACGCTTTCTCACCAAAGATGGCGCGCAGGAGCTTCTCTTCCGGCGTCATCGGGCTTTCGCCCTTTGGGGTGATCTTGCCCACGAGAATGTCGCCCGGCTCAACGTCCGCACCGATGTAGACGATGCCCGCCTCGTCGAGGTTGCGCAGCGCTTCCTCGCCGACGTTGGGGATGTCGCGGGTGATCTCTTCCGGCCCCAGTTTGGTGTCACGGGCGGCGACTTCGAATTCCTCAATGTGGATCGAGGTAAAGACGTCGTCACGGCTGACACGCTCGGAGATCAGGATGGAGTCTTCGTAGTTGTAGCCATTCCACGGCATGAAGGCGACGACGACGTTCTTGCCGAGCGCCAGTTCCCCCATGTCGGTCGACGGACCATCGGCGATGACCTGACCTTTGCTCACCCGTTCGCCCACACGCACCAGCGGACGCTGGTTGATGCAGGTGTTCTGGTTGGAGCGCTGGAATTTGCGCATGCGGTAGATGTCGACGCCCGCATCGCCCAGCTCAAGATCTTCGGTGGCGCGGATCACGATCCGGGTGGCGTCCACCTGGTCGATCACGCCGGCGCGTTTGGCCATGTAGGCCGCGCCGGAATCGCGTGCCACGACTTCCTCGATGCCGGTGCCGACCAGCGGCGCCTCGGCCTGCAGAAGCGGAACCGCCTGACGTTGCATGTTCGATCCCATCAGGGCGCGGTTCGCGTCGTCGTTCTCAAGGAACGGGATCAGCGAGGCGGCGACGGAGACCAACTGCTTGGGCGAGACGTCGATCAGATCGACGTTTTCGATGGGTGCGAGGGTATAGTCACCCGACTGGCGGGTGTTGACCATTTCCTGCGTGAACTTGCCGTCTGCATCCAGCGACGCGTTGGCCTGCGCCACGGTGTGACGCATTTCCTCGGTCGCGGACATATAGTGCACTTCATCCGTCACCTTGGCGTCTTTCACGACGCGGTAAGGCGTTTCGATGAATCCGTATTTGTTCACGCGGGCAAAGGTCGCGAGGCTGTTGATCAGACCGATGTTCGGGCCTTCGGGCGTTTCAATCGGGCACATGCGGCCGTAGTGGGTGGGGTGCACGTCGCGCACCTCGAAACCCGCACGCTCGCGTGTCAGGCCCCCTGGCCCAAGCGCGGAGAGGCGACGCTTGTGCGTGACCTCGGACAGCGGGTTCGTCTGGTCCATGAATTGGCTCAGCTGCGAGGAGCCGAAGAATTCACGCACCGCAGCCGCGGCAGGTTTCGCGTTGATCAGATCCTGCGGCATGACCGTGTCGATCTCGACCGATGACATACGCTCCTTGATCGCGCGCTCCATGCGCAGCAGGCCCACGCGGTACTGGTTTTCCATCAGCTCACCGACGGACCGCACGCGGCGGTTGCCGAGGTGGTCGATGTCGTCGATGTCGCCGCGCCCGTCGCGCAGGTCCACGAGCGCCTTGACGCATTTCACGATGTCTTCGCGGTCGAGCGTGCGCTGCGTGTCTTCCTTGTCGAGGGCAAGACGCATGTTCATCTTCACGCGGCCAACGGCCGAGAGATCGTAACGCTCGCCGTCAAAGAACAGTGTGTCGAACAGCGCGGAGGCGGCCTCCACGGTGGGCGGCTCGCCCGGACGCATCACGCGGTAGATATCCATGAGCGCGGTGTCGCGGTTCATGTTCTTGTCCGCCGCCATGGTATTGCGCATGTAGGGGCCGACGTTGATGTTGTCGATGTCGAGCAGCGGGATCTCGGTGATGCCCGCGTCGATCAGCTCTTTCGCGGTGCCGCCGATCAGATCGCCGCCCTTGTCGTACTCAAGCGTCAGTTCATCGCCAGCCTCGACGTAGATCGCGCCGGTTTCTTCGTTGATGATGTCCTTGGCGACGAATTTGCCCTGAATGTGATCGTAGGGCAGCAGCAGCTCGGTCACCGCCCCTTCGTCGATCAGTTTCTTGACCGCACGCGGGGTGACTTTTTTACCGGCCTCGAACAGCACCTCGCCGGAGGCGGCGTCTACGATGTCGTAGGTGGGGCGGGTGCCGCGCACACGCTCGGGGAAGAACGGGGCGATCCAGCCTTTGTTCTTTTCCAGCTTGTAGGTCACGGTGTCGTAATAGGCATCCATGATGTCTTCCTGGTCGAGGCCCAGAGAGTACAGCAGGGTGGTCACCGGCAGTTTGCGACGACGGTCGATGCGCGCGAACACGATGTCCTTGGCGTCGAATTCGAAATCGAGCCAGGAGCCGCGGTAGGGAATGATCCGGCAGGCGAACAGCAGCTTGCCCGAGCTGTGCGTCTTGCCCTTGTCGTGGTCAAAGAACACACCGGGGGAGCGGTGCATCTGGGAGACGATCACCCGCTCGGTGCCGTTCACGATGAACGTGCCGTTCGGCGTCATCAGGGGCATGTCGCCCATGAACACGTCTTGTTCCTTGATATCCTTGACGGATTTGGCGCCGGTGTCTTCATCGACATCGAACACGATCAGGCGCAGCGTCACCTTGAGCGGCGCGGAATACGTCATGTCGCGCTGCTGGCATTCCTCAACGTCGTACTTGGGCTTTTCCAGCTCGTATTTGACGTATTCGAGCACGGAGGTCTCGTTGAAATCCTTGATCGGGAAGACCGACTGGAACACGCCCTGGATGCCATCGCCATCCGTGGGCGTCTCTGCATCGCCGGAGTTCAGGAAGAGATCGTAGGAAGATTTCTGAACCTCGATGAGGTTCGGCATGTCGAGGACTTCACGGATTTTGCCGTAATACTTGCGGAGACGTTTCTGACCGAGGAAACTTTGCGCCATGTGTCTGGACACCTTTCAAATTCTCACCGGCCCCACGACGCAGTTGGGCGACTGCGCGGGCGGCCATACGAGACGGCAATATCGGGGATCCATTCTCGCCACACGACCCAAAGCGCGGCACTCGATCCCCTGTTCTGCCTTGGAAAACCCCTGTAATCCAAGGGGCTTACCAAGTCAGAAATCGTACAACATGCCTTTTTCGCCGCGTGTGACTGGAGATTGTCAGACGTGGGTGGAAGGCTCCTGGCTGTACGACGGAAAAACGGCTTCGAATCAATCGAACCCGTGTGAAAAAGCTAAATAGGCGGTGAACAGGAGGAACGCAAGGGGGGCACACCCGGACAGAAGCTGTCGGGGGTTTGCCAATGCTGCGACCGAGTGTCTCCCAAAAGCGGGCGACACGTCAAGGGGTGATGCAGGGCGGGCGGTCACCCGGCGGTCTCAATGGCCTTGTTCCGGGTATGCTATGCCTTTTGTCAACGCCACGCGGTCAGCAATGCGCGACACAAGCATAGAAAAACGGCGGCCCCTCTCAGGACCGCCGCTCTCAATTTCAAAAGGTGAGTTACCCCACCTCCAACCAGCTTAGGCCAGTTCGACTTCCGCGCCAGCTGCTTCCAGCTTGCCTTTGATGTCTTCGGCTTCGGCTTTGTCGACGCCTTCTTTGATCTTGCCACCGGCTTCGACCAGGTCTTTGGCTTCTTTCAGGCCCAGGCCTGTGATGCCGCGGACTTCCTTGATCACGTTGATCTTGGAAGCGCCTGCGTTCTTGAGAACGACGTCGAATTCTGTCTTCTCTTCTTCGGCAGCACCTGCGTCTGCGGGGCCGGCCATCATCACTGCGCCGCCTGCGGCGGGCTCGATGCCGTACTCGTCCTTGAGGATGGTTTTCAGTTCTTGTGCTTCAAGCAGGGTCAGACCAACGATCTCTTCTGCCAGTTTTTTCAGATCAGCCATTTTAAGCTCTTTCCGTTAAGATGTGTGTTTTCCAGCGCAGTGCATCGGCACCACATCGGTTTGACGATTGCTTACGCAGCCTTGTCCTCGATCGTGGACAGGATGGATGCGATATTGCTTGCGGGCGCGCCAATGGCACCGGCGATGTTCGAAGCGGGGGCACCCAGCATGCCGGCGATGGTAGCAATAAGCTCCTCGCGCGAAGGCATCTTGGATACGGCTTCGACACCAGCGGTGTCCAACGCGTTCTCACCCATTGCACCACCAAGGATCACCAGCTTTGGGTTATCCTTGGAGAATTCCTGAGCAACCTTGGCAGCTGCCACGGGATCCTCGGAATAGGTCAGAACGGTCATGCCCGTCAGAAGGTCGGCGATGCTTGCGCATGGCTTTCCCTCAAGGGCGATCTTGGCGAGCCTGTTCTTGGCAACACGCACGGCCCCGCCTGCGGCACGGGCACGCGCGCGAAGGTCCTGCATTTCAGCAACTGTCAGACCGACGTAGTGGCTAACCACAACGACGCCAGAGCTTTCAAAGATCTGGCCGAGCTCTTCGACCAGCTGTTCTTTTTGTGCTCTATCCACAGTTTCACTCCAGTAAGGGAGGGTTGCCCCTCCGGCTCAGTTTTGCCGGGGGTGTCCCCGACATTTCGGGTCCTTACGGGTGGGGTGAGTGGCCTGCGGAGAGCCCGAAGGCTCAACATCAGAATTCTACCTTCCCGTCTCAGGCTGGAATTATGAAAGGTTGCCCCCTCACCGGCCGTCTCGGACGAAACGCACCGAGTGCCGACGAATCGGCTTTCGGTACACGCACGGTGTCTAGGGCGTTTGCGCGCCAAAGGAAAGAGGGTTTGCCGCACGTCCGAGGGACGCGGTTTCCGTCTCGGGGGTGAGGCCGGAAATCTCAAGCACCAGCTTGCGCCGGACCGTCGCGGCAAAGCTGTCGCGCCCTTCGGCCGTGACCATGAAGGCACCGGGGCCGCCGATGATCCGTTCTGCGTATTCCTGTTCAAGGTTCGCACCCGCGCGGCGCCCGTCCTCGGGACGCAGGATCGGCAGCGCGTTGATCGTCACCCCTGCGGCCAGAACCTGCGTGCGCGCCGAGGAAATCGAGGGGCCGGAGGAATTGCCGATACTGTCCCCGGAGAAATCAATGACCGCGCGCGGGGCGCGAATGTCGTTGCCCTGGATCAGGTCAAGCGCGGCCAGCAAGGCGCCACCGATGGCATTGCCGCCATAGACCTGCCGGGGCGGCCCGGCGAGCGCGTCGGCAAAGGCCTGCGCGCTGGCGGCGTCGCTGACCAATGTCCACGGCACCACAACGGCGGTATTGCTGGCCCATTCCACATAGGTGATCGCCACATTGCCGTAGATCGAATTGCCGATGGCCGACAGCACCGAAGGGTCGGTGATCGCCGCCGCGTAGCCCTGCCGTTGAAACGCCAGCTCTTCGGCGTCGATGGAGCCGGAGCCATCGGCGAGCAGCACCAGCTCAAGCCCTGCCTCACGCGGAGATTGCGCGCCCAGCGGTGTGGCGAGCATCAAAAAAAGGATCAGTCTGAGGACCATCCCGCGAGGTTTGACGATTTTGCCCCGTCTGGCAAGAGTTTCGCGGCCCGCCCTCCCCCTCAGGACACGGATTTGAGCCGCGGTTCTGGCCCGCGCATCTGCTGGATCAGCGCCTTGAGTTCCGTGGTCGAGATATTCTGCGTACGCGGCAGGTAGATCACGTCGCACAAATCGCGCAGGTCGTCGAATTTGCCCGCCCAATCATCCCCCATGGCAAACAGATCGACGTCATGGGCGACGATATCGGTGCGCTTTTGCGCCCAGTTTTCCTCGGCAATAACCTCATCCACGAAACGGCAGCTGCGCAGCATCTCGACGCGGTCGGCGAAGGGGACGGCCGTGACCTTGCCCTTGCCCGCATTGAATTCATCGGTGGAGCAGGCCACGATCAGGCGGTCGCCAAGGGCGGCGAGCCTCTCGAACAGGCGCACGTGGCCGACGTGGAACAGATCATAGGTGCCGTAGGTGATGACGGTACGGGGACGGCTCATTCGAACTCCTCCAGAAAATCGGCGAATTGCTGATGCGCGCGGCGCCATGGAAACTTGAACAGCGGATCGGGTGTTTGCCAGTTCTCGCCGTAGTTGCCGACAAGCATCTTTTCGGGATTTGCGGGAATGGGTTGTCCGGTGACGGCGCAGGGTTGCAGCGGCAGCACGTCCTCGCGCGCCAGATCGCCGAAACTGTGCGGGTAGATGAAAGCGCGCCCGTTCTCGAACCACGCCGGGAACAGATCGATCTGGATGCCCTCGACCGGCGTCAGCTTGTAGATCGACGCGCCCTTGTAGTTCTCTTCGTCAAAGATCCCCGCGATGCGCAACTTCTCGCGCAGGTCCCGCCATTCGCGCGCGGCCCCTTTTGGCGAGCGGGCGCGCAGGATCAGCGCAAAATCGACGTCATCGTCGTGGTCGATCAGCCGCTTGTCGCGGGTCACCCCCAGCAAGGTGCCGGAGTTGAGAAAGACCTCGTATCCGAGGTCTGCGAGCACGGAGATATGGGCGTGCACGCGCTCCCAGATCGGCCCGTGATCCAGATCGGCAAGGGTATGGCGGCGGTAGCCGTGATTGGTCAGTTGAAGCGGCGCCAGATGATCTTCGATCAGCGTCGTAAAGCTTTCGAATTGCGCCATCTCCCCGCGCGTTTCGCGGATCTCGCGCAGGTTGGCGAGGCGGCGCACGGTCTTGGAGGGTTGCGTCCGTCGCAGCACGCAAAGCGCGATCATCGCCTCGTAGAACAGCGCGCGCTTGCGGCGGTGTCCCAGGGCGCGCAATTTGTTCTGGTAGTGAATGGCGTCGAACGTCGCGTCGTTGGCTTCCAGAGCGCCAATCGCCAAGCGCCGGATTTCTTCCACACTACGCCTGTGCTCCGCGGTCGAAAGATCCGCGGACGGCCTATCATCCGTCATGGTATTCATCAAAAGTCCTGCCTGAACTGCTATGTATCTTATGCGCCTTTGCGGCGTTTATTGGGCCTGAGGATTACACAATTGGCCTATTCCCGCAATTTTTTTCGCAATTTGCGGAAGATTGAAGGCCAAAACGCAAGCGGGCACCCCCGAAGGGATGCCCGCAGGACACAGTTTGTGCTGTGTATTTACTCAGTGACGGCGTTGTCGATGGCCACTGTCACGCCGGGGCCCATGGTGGAGCTCAGCGCGATTTTCTGCATGTAGGAGCCTTTGGCGCCCGTTGGCTTGGCCTTGGCCACCGCGCCGACGAAAGCGCGGATGTTTTCGACCAGCTTGGCCTCGTCAAACGACGCTTTGCCGACGCCTGCGTGCACGACACCGCCTTTTTCCGCCTTGAACTGGACCTCACCGCCCTTGGCTGCCTTCACGGCGGCCTCGACGTCCATGGTCACGGTGCCGACCTTGGGGTTCGGCATCAGGTTGCGCGGGCCCAGCACCTTACCCAGACGGCCCACGATGGGCATCATGTCGGGGGTGGCGATGCAGCGGTCAAAGTCGATCTTGCCGGACTGCACGGTTTCCATCAGGTCTTCGGCGCCGACGATGTCGGCCCCTGCGGCTTGTGCTTCCTCGGCCTTGGGGCCACGGGCGAAGACGGCGACGCGCACGTCCTTGCCGGTGCCGTTGGGCAGACCGACGACGCCGCGGACCATCTGGTCGGCGTGGCGCGGGTCGATCCCGAGGTTCATCGCAATTTCGACGGTCTCGTCGAATTTCGCGGTGGCGTTGGCCTTGATCAGCGCGACAGCTTCTTCAACGGACAGGTTTTCCTGTGCGCCAAAGGCTTCGCGTGCGGCGCGGGTGCGTTTTCCGAGTTTTGCCATCTTACTTCACCTCGATGCCCATGGACTTGGCCGAGCCAAGGATAATCTTCATTGCCGCTTCCACGTCATTCGCGCTCAGATCGGCGGCTTTCGCCTCGGCGATTTCGCGCAGCTGCTTGGTTGTCACGGTGCCGACGGTTTCACGGCTGGGCGTTTTCGCACCCGAGTTCACCTTGGCGGCTTTTTTCAGGTAGTAGGACGCCGGCGGCGTCTTGATGTCCATCTGGAAGGACTTGTCCTGATAATAGCTGATGACGGTCGGGCATGGGGCGCCTGGCTCCATATCGGCCGTCTTGGCGTTGAACGCCTTGCAGAATTCCATGATGTTGATGCCGCGCTGACCCAGTGCTGGGCCGACCGGGGGGGAGGGGTTTGCCTGCCCCGCCTTGATCTGCAACTTCATCGTACCGACGAGTTTCTTGGCCATTGGCCTTCTCCTTTCAACACCCTCGGGTCGCGACCCTTCGGGATATGTGTTGCGTGGTCCGGTCCGGGCGCCGCGGCCCCCTCGCCTCCCACGATGTGAATCGCCCCGAGAGACGATTGGGGCTGGATACCGAGCCCGTGCGCGTTTTGCAAGAGGTGTCAGGCGCGCAGACGCACCGGCGCGGGCGCATCATAGCGCGCTTCAAGCGTCTCAAGCGCCTCGTGCACATGTGTCACGTCGAGCGTTGCAAGCTCTTCCGGCGGCAACTTCCACCACTGCGTGGCCAGCAATCGCTGCACCGTCTCCTCGTCAAAGCGGTAGCGGATGAGGCGGGCGGGCGATCCGCCGACGATCGCGTAGGGTGGCACGTCTTTTGTCACCACCGATCCGCCGCCCACAATCGCGCCGTGGCCGATGCTGACACCCGCGTTGATGATTGCCAGCGACCCGATCCAGACGTCGGACCCGATGGTGGTGGGGGCGTATTGCTCAAACGCGGTTTGCGGGAAAAGGTCGCTTTGTTCGGGGAAATGCTGTTCTACCGCAAAGAACGCGGGGTTGCTCGTGAGCCAGCCGACAGGATGCATCGGCGCCCCGATCTCGCAGCCCTTTCCGATGGAGCAGTAGCGGCCCACGGCGGTCTGCGGAAACAGCGTTGTGCGGTCATTGACCATGGTGAACTGCCCGATCCGGCACGCCTCGCGCACGCGGACGGCGCCGAAAAAGCGTACGGGTGCTTCGATCCGGGCGCATGGCTCCACGGTCGCTCGCTTGGGGATGTAACTTTTCATCACTGGTCTCGCACTATCGCGGGGCGCCTGAACGCGTCCCCGTACGAGAATGGTGCAAAATCATTCAGCCGATATTAAGGCGATTGTTTGATGATCGGAAACGGTGAGGGGCATGGATCTGCGCAGGCGGCGGGCGGATAAGAAAAGGCGCCGCCTTTCAGCAAGGGGCGCCTTCCTCAGTTCTTTTGTGACAGGCCAGAGCGTTTGCCGGGCCGATGGCCCGGACCGTGTTTCACCCCTGTTTGTTCACCTGGGTGAAGTCGAGTTCGACCGGGGTTTCGCGGCCAAAGATCGACACCATGACCTTGAGCTTCTGGTTGTCGTCGTCCACGCCCTCGACCGTTCCGTCGAAATCCTCGAACGGGCCATCGGCCACTTTGACTTTTTCGCCGATTTCGAAGTGGATGAGCGTGCGGGGGGCTTCCTCGCCCTCCTGAACGCGGCCCAGGATCGCCTCGACCTCAGCGTCGCGCATGGGCATCGGACGGCCCTGCGGGCCAAGAAACCCGGTGACGCGGTTGATCGAGTTGATCAGGTGATAGCCCTGATCGGACATTTCCATATGCACCAGCACGTAGCCCGGCATAAAGCGTCGCTCGGTCGTGACTTTCTTGCCGCGACGGACCTCGATCACCTCTTCGGTAGGGACCAAGACCTCGTCGATCTGATCCTCAAGCGCGTGCTCGGCCACGGATGTGCGGATCTGCTCTGCGATCTTTTTCTCGAAGTTCGACAGGACGCTGACCGAATACCACCGTTTTGCCATCTGAACTCACCGCCCTTTTATCTGTGCGGGGCCCGCCCGCGAAATCTGTTTCGGCGCGGAACCCGTCGCGCCACCCGCCAGAGACAAAAAATCGGCGCGCAACTCGATTCGCCGCACGCCCTGCCCTCGTTGCGCTGCGGGGTAGCCCACACGTCCGGGGGAATCAAGTCTTTGCCGGGGAAAAACGCCCGCGCCCGAAGGATCAGCCGAAGGTGTTGAGCACGTATTGCAGGCCGCCGCGGATCACGATGTCGACCAGCGCAAAGAACACCGCCGTCAGCGCCGCAAGGATGAATACCATCACCGTCGTCAGCATGACCTCGCGCCGCGTGGGCCATACGACCTTGGCAACCTCCGCACGGACCTGCTGGATGAACTGAAGGGGGTTTGTGGTGGCCATGTGCAATATCCCGTCGCTTGCGTTCATCAGCATCTATCCGCTGGGCGCGCGCGTTTCAAGGCTGCTGTATGCGGCCCTCAGGCGGCATCCTCGCGCAGGCCCGACAGCCGCCGCGCCATGGCCTCGTCGTGGCGGGCCTCTGCTGCGGCGAGCTCGCCCAGATCGGGAAGGTAGAGGCCGTCGACTGTGCCCTCTGGAAAGCGGTCGAGAAAGCCGTCCCAGCGCACGGCAAAGGCATCGAGACGCGCGTGCAGGACCGCCGCCCGTGCGGGACGGTGCCGACCGTACCAGCGCAGCAGTTTCGAGATTCCCTGCCAGAAACCGTCAAAGCCCATGATCAGAAACACGCCGGTCATGACAAACAGCGTCAGGAAGACGATCCCGACCACAAGCCAGGGGCGCATCACGACCAGCAATACCAGCGCCGCAAGGGCGATGTGGCGCGGTGTGGGGCGATAGGACAGCAGACGGCTTTGAGCGGCGTCGGATTGCACGGACTTTGTCGCGGCCGGGGGCGGCCCCGCCTGCGGCGCGGCGGAAAGGGCGGCGGGCTTGCGACTTGGCAAAGACAGGCGCGGCAGGGAAAACCGCCGCTTGGTGCGTACGGGTGCGGCATCCGGCTCGGGCGGGAGCATATCCTCCTGCGCCGGGGCCGTCAGACGTGGCAGAACCTGCGCTTTGCGGAACTTGCGCGTGGGTTTTTGCGGCGCGATGCCGGCGGGAGCTGGCGCAGAGGCGGGGGCGGTCGCGGCCTGTGGTGCGCGGGCCTCCTCCATGGTTGGCTGATTGTCGATCATCGTGCGGATCGCGGCGAGGGCATCGGAATCGAGTTCGATCGCGTCGATCTCGGTGTCGTGCGGCGAAGCGGCTTTGGCTTGGGTCATGGGTGGGGCGTCCATTTCGCTGAAAATCAGATTTTCTGGTGCGATGGAAATGCGGCGCGGCCATGGACGAAACGCGGCAAGAATGCGCCGCTTTTTCGCAGCGCGACACAGTCGGATCAGCACGTCAGGATTGTTCACCCTGAAGCGACAAATACCGTCGTTTCGCAAATGTGAGGAATGTGGCGTGCGCCAGTCCGGTGACTGGCAGGGGCTGAGGGACTCGAACCCACGACCCTCGGTTTTGGAGACCGATGCTCTACCAACTGAGCTAAACCCCTACGCCGGGATGTGACTAGAGCCATTCGCGCGCGGGATCAAGACCCGCCCGCCTCTTTTCGTGCGGGACGGAACCGAAGGCGACCGCGCGCCGTTGTGTCGATAACGGAAACGCATAACCGAAAGGAATTTCACAATGGCTTTCGATACACTTCACGACGTCTACCATGACCAACTTCAAGACCTCTACAGCGCGTGCAAACAGTCGCTGGAGGCAACGACCGCCCTGGGCCGCGCCGCCGAGGACAAGCACCTCAGCGAGGCGCTGATCGCCGGTGCCAATGGCATTAGTGACGGGATGGACAAGCTGAAATCGCTCTGTGCCGAGCATGACATCGACCCGGAGGGCGAGAAATGCAAAGGCATGCAAGGTTTGGTGACCGAAGCGCATGCCCACGCGCTTGACCCCGAATTTGCCGATGCGGAGCTGCGCGATGCGGTCATCATCACGCAGTATCAGCGCATGGTGCACTATGCGCTGGCAGGGTACGGCAGCGCGGCTGCCTTTGCCAACCGGCTGGATCTGGATGGCGACGCAGCGGTGCTTCAGGGCCTGCTGGACGAAACCTACGACGGAGATCGCCGCATGACCGAGATTGCGACCAAGGGCGGCATCAACAAGAAAGCCGCTTAAGCTTTACGCTTGAAAAAAGCCCCCGCCATCGCGCGGGGGCTTTTTTTGTGTGCGGCGCTCAGGCGGCGGTGCGCGGTCGGACAAAATCCGGTGATTGCACGATGCCCTTGTCAAAAAGCTGCGCGATTTCGGTGTCGGTCATGCCGACCACATCCCCAAGCACCTCTTCGGTATGCGCGCCAAGCGCGGGCGCGGGTTGCGGCGCCTTGCGCGGGCCGCTCGAAAAGGTCATCGGCGCGCCCGGCACCGGGAAGCGACCCGCACCGGGCTGATCAATCTCGCGGAACATCGGGTTTGCGGGAGACAGGTCCGCATCTTCGGCGACGGCCCGTTTGAGGGTGCGAAACCGCGACCACGTCAACCCCATCTTGTCGAACAGCGGCGCGATTTCGGTGATCGCGCGCAGGGCGAACCACGGCTTGAGGATCTCGGTGATCTCATGGCGCAGCCGCCAACGGGTGCCCTCGTCGCGCAGGCTGGCACCCGTGCGGCTTTCCAGATGGGCCATGGCGTCTGCCGTTTCGGTCACTTTGACCAACCCCGTCCACTGCCGCCCGGTCAGACCGATCACCATCACCCGCTCGCCATCGGCGCAGAGAAAATCCTGACCGTACGCACCGTAGAGCGCGTTGCCCGATTTGCCGCGCGCCGCGTCGCCCAGAACCGCATCGCCGATCATACCCAGATGGCCCATGGCCGCCGCCGCGACATCCTTGAGCGCCAGCTCGACCTCCTGCCCCTTGCCATGGCGCAGGCGGTGCCGTTCGGCTGCCAGCAGCGAGGTGACGCAAAGGTTGCCCGCGATCAAATCCCATGCGGGTATCGCATTCGCGACAGGGTCCGCATGGCCCTCGGGGCCGGTGATGTCCGGCACGCCAAGCGCCGGGTTCACGGTGTAATCAACCTGCGGGCGCCCGTGGCGGTCACCGGTCAGGGTGACAGTGATCAGATCCTCACGGAAGGTGCGCAGCGTGTCGTAATCCATCCAGCCGCGCACCCGCAGATTGGTCAGGAACAGCCCCGCGTCCTCGCCCGGTGCGGTGACGATCCGCGTCACCAATTCGCGCCCCTCGTCAGATTTCATATCCACAGCGACCGAGCGTTTACCCTTGTTGAGCCCGGCCCAGAACAGGCTTTGCCCCGAGGGTGCCAGCGGCCAGCGCCCTGCATCAAGGCCGCCTTCGATCCGGTCAAAGCGGATCACATCCGCCCCCATCTGCGCCAGCGTCATCCCCGCAAGCGGGACCGCCACAAAGGCCGATCCTTCGACGACCCGCATGCCTTTCAGAATATGTGTCATCTCAAATCTCCCAGATTGCGCGGGCGTGCATGCCCTGATGTGTGTCGTTGGCGACCGTGCTCAGCGACCATTCCGCGTCGGATGCCTTTTGCAGCGCCAGCGCAACCGTGTCGGAGGCAAAGACCGGGTGCAGACCCCGAAACGAGAACATCGACGGCGCGCGGCCGCGGTGGCGGGTTGCCAGATCCATCAGCAACGTCGCCTGAAGCGGTCCGTGCACCACCAGGTCGGGATAGTGTTCGACCTCTTGCGTGTAGGGCAGATCGTAGTGGATCCGGTGTGCATTAAAGGTGATCGCAGAGTAGCGGAAAAGCAGCGGGGGGCTGATCATCACAGGCTCGGTCGCGTCTGCGTCAAAGGGCGCAGTTGGTTTGGGGGCGCGAAACCGCTCCGGGATCTGGAGATAGACGATATCCTGACGTTCGCGGATGGCCAGCCCTGCCTCGCCCGCGATCTCATGCTCGAGCGTCACAAAAACCATGTCGCCCGCCGCGCCGGATTTCTCCGACACACCGGCAATGCGGGTTTCACGGGTGAGCCGCTCGCCCACGTGCAGAGGGCGCAAAAACTCCAGGGCACCGCCGGCCCACATCCGTCGGTTCAGACGCACGGGCGGCAGGAAATCCCCGGGCCGCGGGTGCCCGTCCGGCCCCAGATCAGCCATCTCAGCCGTCGGCCTGAAGGCGCACCAATGCCACAGCGCAGGCAGGCGGTCCCCCTCGCGCAGCGGACCCCCGCCAAGTGTGGCGCGCGCCGTCTGCGCCGTGGCGAAATCCACGCCGCCGGTCGTGATTTCACGACGGTCGATCCATGCTGACAGGTTGATCTGATCCATGTGACGTCCTCCCCTTATCCAGTCAGATGGTGGGGGAATATACAAAAAATCAAGCGTTTTTAATGCGTTAACGGTAGACAGCGGTATACAATGGCGCGTCTTGCCGCGCGTGCAGCGTCAATCATACGTTGAATTTGCTCACGCTTTTGCGCATCGCAGGGGGAACGCTGCGATGCAGCAACGAGATGACTTATTTTTGGGCGCTTCCCGGCGGGGTACGCGCAACAGAGGCGAGCCCGGCAACATCGCCGCCGCAGATGAGCGCTTCATGCGCGAGGATCATCTCGATCGGCCAGTCCCACCAGGCGATGCGGTTCAGCGTCGCGATCTCCTCAGACGTGAACCGCATGCGCAGGATCCGGGCCGGGTTTCCCGCGACGATGGCATAGTCGGGGATATCACCGGCGACGACCGCTCCGGCCCCGACGATCACGCCGTTTCCAATGCGTGTCCCCGGCAGGATCCGCGCCCCCTGCCCGATCCAGACATCATGCCCCACGGTGGTATCCTGACCGGCGGCAGGCAGCGAGGGGCGGTTCTCCATCGGTGCATCGTCGAAGATCGCGAAGGGAAAACTGGAGATGCCGTCAAAGCGGTGGTTCGCCGACGCAGTGATGAACTGCACCCCGTCCGCGATCTGGCAGAACTGCCCCAAGATGAGCTGCTCGGGACTGAAATCATACAGATAGGGTGCAAGATGCGCGGCCCAATCGCCGGGCGGCTGGTGCGCGCTGGCGTAGCTGCAGCGCCCCACGGTGACGCGCGGATGGTCGATGACATCCGCGAGAAAAACTGTCCCGGGGCGCAGCGCGGCATCTGAGAGGGTCTGTGCGTGCATCGGGGCGGCTCCGGTATAGATGGCTGCTGTCGTTTTTGACGCAAGGCACGCGCGGAAGCAAACGGGGCCTCAAAGTTTGCCTGCAAACTTTGGGCGCAAATCTTCTGTGAAGATTTGGCGGCGCGGGGGGATGGGAGGCGGCCATGCGATGTGTTTGCGCGGTTGCCCTCTCGTGACAAAGGCCGCCTCATTGAGGCGGCCTTTGCACTGTCGGGTTCGCGCACCGGCCCTATGGGCCGCTACGCTTACTCTGTAATCTTCGAGACGACCCCCGCACCCACTGTCCGGCCACCTTCACGGATGGCGAAGCGCAGGCCCTGCTCCATCGCGATCGGCGCGATCAGCTCGACGTCGAACTTCAGGTTGTCGCCCGGCATCACCATCTCGGTGCCCTCGGGCAGCTGAACCGTGCCGGTCACGTCCGTCGTGCGGAAGTAGAACTGCGGGCGGTAGTTCGCGAAGAACGGCGTGTGACGGCCGCCTTCCTCTTTGGTGAGGATGTAGGCTTCGGCTTCGAACTTGGTGTGGGGCTTCACGGAAGCCGGCTTGCACAGAACCTGGCCACGCTCGACGCCTTCACGGTCGATGCCGCGCAGCAGCGCGCCGATGTTGTCGCCCGCTTCACCGCGGTCCAGCAGCTTGCGGAACATTTCCACGCCCGTGCAGGTCGTCTTCTTGGTGTCGCGGATGCCGACGATTTCGATCTCGTCGCCCACGTTGATCACGCCACGCTCGACGCGACCCGTCACAACGGTCCCGCGGCCGGAGATCGAGAACACGTCCTCGACCGGCATCAGGAACGGCATGTCCACCGCGCGCTCGGGCGTCGGGATGTACTCGTCCACGGCCGCCATCAGCTTGCGGATCGCCTCTTCGCCGATCTCGGGGTTGTCGCCGTTCATCGCCGCCAGCGCGGAGCCGGGGATGATCGGGATGTCGTCGCCGGGGTACTCGTAGGAGGACAGCAGCTCACGGATTTCCATTTCGACGAGCTCGAGCAGCTCCTCATCGTCGACCTGGTCGACTTTGTTCATGAAAACAACCATGTAGGGGATGCCAACCTGGCGACCCAGCAGGATGTGCTCACGCGTCTGGGGCATCGGGCCGTCGGCCGCGTTCACCACCAGGATCGCGCCGTCCATCTGCGCCGCACCGGTGATCATGTTCTTGACGTAGTCCGCGTGGCCGGGGCAGTCGACGTGCGCGTAGTGGCGCGTGTCGGTCTCATACTCGAC
The DNA here is from genome assembly GCF_018200035.1 of Sulfitobacter albidus. Lineage (NCBI taxonomy): Bacteria > Pseudomonadati > Pseudomonadota > Alphaproteobacteria > Rhodobacterales > Roseobacteraceae > Sulfitobacter > Sulfitobacter albidus. The sequence goes on from NZ_CP073581.1 coordinate 2,511,563, forward strand.
GTGCGCCGTCGAAATCGTGATCCCGCGCGCTTTCTCCTCGGGCGCGCCGTCAATCTGGTCGTACGCCTTGAAGTCGCCGAAGTACTTCGTGATCGCCGCCGTCAGCGTCGTCTTGCCGTGATCCACGTGACCAATCGTTCCGATGTTCACGTGCGGCTTGTTACGTTCAAACTTTTCCTTTGCCATGGTGGCGCCCTTCCAAATTGCAGGGGGCCCCAACTGGCCCCGAATTCCGTATGGCGCGCGGCATATTTGGTCTGGGAGGCAAAATCAAGCGGGTCTTGCGCGTGGGGCGGCGATTTGCGCGGCGCGGCCCTAGCCTTCGGTGGCCTCAGCTTCCGCCGGGGCCTCTGCCGCCGGGAAGCCACGATCAAACCAGCGCTCTTCCTTGTTGCGCGCAACAAGGTAGTTCTCGATCTGTTTGACCGCGTTCTGGCTGAGGTTCTTGAACTGCTCTTCAGCGGATTTGGTATAGCCCGAGCCAACCAGCGGCCCCTGATCGAGCGATTCCAGCACCGTGATCTGATGCGCCTTCGGCGTAAGCTTTTCGTTGCGCGCATCGTCCCAGACACTGAGGCGGATGATCATCGCGGATTTGGGCGCGGCAACCACGGGCACGCCCGGCGGGGCGAGGAAATAGCTCTCGATCGAGATGCCAAAGTGGTAGAGCCCCGTGCCCTCGTAGCGGGCGAACCGCTCGGCCACGGCCTCTTGTAGCATTGTCTGCATCACTTCCTTGTCGAGCTCCCGGCTCAGCGGCACTTTCTGCGTTTTGGGGGTCACGACGATGTTATGGCCCAGCTTGAAATCGCCCAGCGGCACGGCGGGGCCTGCCAGATCGCGCGCGCCGTTACAGGCGGCGAGAACGGCGCAAAGCAGCAAAACAGCGGATAGACGGATCATCTGGGCGGCCCCCTCAGCACTCGACCGCCTTGGGATAGCGCAGGGCCGCGCCCGGCGCAATGCGGCGCGGTCTAGTCGCACACGGCCTTGAGGTTGGCCCATTCCGCATCGGTCAGGATGTCGCCGTAGGACGCGTCGGGGTCGGCGGCGGCACGGGCGGCGTCGATGCGACTGCCCAGCGTGGGGTGGCTCACAAAATGCGACACCACCCCTTCGGTGTCGCCGTATTCATCGCGCAGCCGCGCGAACATGTCGCCAAGGGCGGCCGGAGAGATCCCGGCCTCTTCCAACGCGCCGTAGGCGTAGGTATCGGCGCCCGTCTCGGCGTCCTGCGCGTAGCGGGCCGATATCAGCTGTTCGGTGAGGAACAAGACCACCGCGCCCCCGGCAAAATCCCCGAACATCAGGCCAAGGATCCCGATAGAACCCGCCGAGCGCAGCGCGTGGCGGGTGGGGTCGCGGTTGACCACATGGCCCAACTCATGCGCCATCACGGCGGCGACCTCATTGGGGCTTTCGGCGGCGTCGATCAGCCCGTCGAAGAACACGACGAATCCCCCCGGCAGGGCAAAGGCATTGACCATCTCGTGATCGAGCACAAAGACCGTCGGCCCGTCTTCGGCATCCGGGTCCGCGCCCAGCGCGCGCACCATCTTGTCGAGCGCGGCAAGACCGGGATCATAGTCGCAGGTCGCCAGCGGCGGCAGGCCGGTGCCCGCAAGCGCCTGGCGGATTTGCGCGAATGTCGCCTCGCCCAGCGCGCGTTCGCCCGCGGGGGGTACGAACACCGCAAGCCGGTCGGCAAGCAGCGGGATCAGCACGCCGATTTGCAGCGCCACCGCCAGCACCGCCGCCCCGGCCCAGGCCGCGAGCCGCAGGCGCCCCTTTGGCGGCGCACGGCGGGTCAGATGCGGCATGGCGCGCGCCACATCCGGGTTGCGCAAATGCAGGCGCGCCATCGGATCGTTCGTCCAGCGCAGCACCATGCTGTCGTTGCCCGCGATATCGTCGAGGCGACGGATGTCGCGCAGCGGCCACAGAACCGTATCCCCCTCACCGCCGGGAAAGGCGATCTCGAGCGTGCCTGCCGCCTGATCCACGCGCAGCGCCACGTCGCGGGGCAGCGGCACATCACCGTCGAAATAGGCGCTGGAGCGCGAATCAAAGCGGTAGGCCGCGGGGGGCGGACGGGAGGGCAGATCGGTCATATCGCGGCCCCCAGATCCAACGCTTCGGCAAAGCCTTCGGCCTCGGCGAATTCATCGCGCGCGACCTGACTCACGCCCGCCAGACCCGCGACATTCTCAAGGCTGAGCGTGACGGCCATGTGGCGCATCAGCGGGTAGGTGACAAAGGTGTGGTGCAGCACGTTCCACAACAGGAATACCCCCAGATACAGGACCGCCACCACGGCAATCGAGAGCCAGCGCGGCAGGGCCGCCAACGGGTCGGCGCCGTTCACCTGTGATTCAAGGAATGTGTCAAAGCCGATCAGGCCAAGCCCCAGAAACACCACAAGGATCAGCCCGAAGACAAGGCTCAGATAGGCCAGCGTCGTGCCCAGCGTATAGATCATCGATACCCGCAGCCCCTTGAGGGTCGAGCGCAGGCGCACGCCCAGCGCCGACTTGTGATTGGCGAGGATGCGCTTGCTGACAAAGCGGTAGTGCACCGCGCCATAGATCAGCGCCGCCAGCAGCGGCAGCGCCAGAAACAGCCGCCCCGGCGCGTTGAGTGCGACAAAAAACGCGGGATCGGCGGTCAGCGGATCAAACTGCTCCAGCAGGGTATCGAGCGAGGCGTCACCGCCCGGATAGACCGGCGCGAAATAGATCACCCACAGCGCCCACAGACCCGTCGCCAGTAGGGCGGCGACAAAGGGCCATGTGGCGGGGATCAGCATTTGCCAGCGCCCCTCCTGCCGCAAATGGGCGGAGCCGAAGAACGTGCGGTCGGTCTTGTATTTCTCCAGCCAGAACGTCATGCGCGGCCACAGGACGCCCAGCGTGCAGAGCGTCAGCACCCAATGCACCAGCGCACGCCAGGCATAGCCCCAGGCCCCCGGCTCCAGCCCGAAACGCACGCTGCGCCAGCGGGTGCGCCCCAGCACGTAGCGCCGCGCGCGGTATTGCGCATAGAACCACAGCGGCACCACGCCGATGAAGCTGCCCGCGTAGCCGATGAACGCGCTTTGAAAGACCGAGAAGCTGACGAACATCAGCGCAAGGTTCACGATGCCGATGTAGAACGTCAGGATCACCACGGCGATGAAAAAGCCCAACAGCTTCTCCCAAGGATCGCCCACGTATTCCAGCGGATGACCACCGGGGCGGATCGCCGACCAGTACCAGCGGCGCAGGCGGGTTTTCATCCAAAAGCGGTAAAAGCCCAGCGTCAGGATCGACCAAAAGCCGGTTTTCAACGCCAGCCAGAACAGCGCCGAGCGGTTGCCGGTGAAATAGACGCTTAAACCGGCGGCAGGCACCGGGGGCGGCGCGCCCGCCTCAGGTGAACCGGTTGTCACGCGGGAAGCCTCGGGGCGCCATGCGGCCGGCACTGGCACGTTTGCCGGTCCATTCGGCCAGCGCCGTCTCGGTACGGGTGCGCCCGGCGGGGTCTTTCCAGCTGAGCCCCTCTTCGCGGCTGAAGGTCGTCAGATCCGACAGGCCGCCGTCCTTGAATTTTTGCAGGCGCACGCCCTTACCACGCCCCATCTCGGGCAGCTCATCAAGGCCGAACACCAGCACCTTGCGATTTTCGCCCACGGTGGCGACACTGTCGCCGCTCACGGGTTTGCAGACCAGCGCGCGGGTGTCGCCGCGCACGTTGAGAACTTGTTTACCCGAGCGGGTCTGGGCGACAACCTCCGCCTCGGGCACGACAAAACCGTCCCCGGCGGTGGAGGCGACGATCAGCTTGCCCTCGGGGTCGTGGATGAACAGCGCCACGATCTGCGCCTCATTGGGCAGATCGACCATCAGGCGGACAGGCTCCCCCATGCCGCGCCCGCCGGGCAGGGCCGTGGCGCCGATGGTGTAGAACCGCCCGTTGCTGCCGAACACCAGCAGCCGGTCGGTGGTCTGCGCGTGGAAGATAAAGCGCGGGCCGTCGCCGTCCTTGAACTTCAGCTCGCGTTCAAGATCGATATGGCCGTTCATCGCGCGGATCCACCCCATTTCGGAGCACACGACGGTGATCGGCTCCCGGTCGATGAGCGCCTCTAGCGGCACATCCTCGACCTCGCCCGCCTCGGCAAAGGTCGAGCGGCGCGCGCCGCCTTCGTAGTCCTTGCCGAATTGCTTTTTGGTCGCCCGCAGCTGCTCGGTGATCGTCTGCCATTGCAGATCGACGCTTTCGAGCAGATCCTCCAGCCCCGCGCGTTCCTCCATCAGCTCGGACTGCTCGCGCAACAGTTCCAGCTCTTCGAGGCGGCGCAGGCTGCGCAGACGCATGTTCAGGATCGCCTCGGCCTGCACTTCCGACAGCTCACCCTCGCCGGGCGGTGGGGTGACGTAATCCTTTTCGTCCATGGCGCGCACGTGGTCGCGGCCCCAATCCTCGCGCATCAACGCGGCCTTCGGCTCCTCGTCGTAGCGGATGATGTCGATCACCCGGTCCAGGTTCAGAAAGGCGACGATGAACCCTTCGAGCACTTCAAGCCGGTGGTCGATCTTGGACAGCCGGTGCCGTGAGCGGCGCTCCAACACCTCGCGGCGGTGATCGAGGAAGGCGCGCAGCACTTCCTTCATCGAGCAGACCTTGGGCGTGACCCCGTCGATCAGCACGTTCATGTTCAGCGAAAACCGCACCTCAAGGTCAGTGACGCGGTAAAGCGTGCCCATCAGCACTTCCGGATCCACGTTTTTCGAGCGTGGCTCAAGAATCAGGCGGATGTCTTCGGCGCTTTCGTCGCGCACGTCGGCCAGCAGCGGCGCCTTCTTGGTCTGGATCACCTCGGCGATCTTTTCGATCAGCTTGGATTTCTGGACCTGATAGGGGATCTCGGTGACGACGACCTGCCACTGGCCTCGGCCCAGATCCTCCACCTCGTAGCGGCAGCGCAGGCGAAAGCCCCCCTTGCCGGTGCGGTAGGCCTGCGCGATCTGGTCCGCAGGCTCGACAATGATGCCGCCTGTGGGGAAATCCGGGCCGGGAACGTATTTCAGCAGCGTATCGTCGTAGCAATCGGGCGTGCGGATCAGGTGGATACAGGCATCGCACAGCTCGGCAATGTTGTGCGGCGGGATGTTGGTGGCCATGCCCACGGCAATGCCCGACGCGCCATTGGCCAGCAGATTGGGAAACTGCGCAGGCAGCACGGCAGGCTCCGTCAGGCGGCCGTCGTAGTTGTCGCGGAAATCCACGACATCCTCGCCCAGCCCTTCCAGCAGCGCCTCTGCCACGGCGGTCATGCGCGCTTCGGTATAGCGGCTGGCGGCCGGGTTATCCCCGTCGATGTTGCCGAAATTGCCCTGCCCGTCGACCAGCGGGTAGCGCACGTTGAAATCCTGCGCCAGACGCGCCATCGCATCGTAAATCGCGGCGTCCCCGTGGGGGTGGAAATCGCCCATCGTGTCGCCGCTGATCTTGGCCGATTTCAGGAAACCGCCCGTCGATCCCAGCCGCAAGCGGCTCATCGCATAGAGGATCCGGCGATGCACGGGTTTGAGCCCGTCACGCGCGTCGGGCAGCGCGCGGTGCATGATCGTGCTGAGCGCATACGTCAGATAGCGATCACCCAGCGCACGGCGCAGCGGTTCGGACATCTGGGCGGCGCCGGTGTCCTCGGGATCGGAAATATCTGACATGGCCCTTGTCTAGCGCCGGGCCTTTGCGGCGACAAGCGGGTGTTTGCGCTCCTGCCTCGCCGCGAACGCGAAAGCGTGGCGATTCAGTGACGAGTCAACTTTCTTGGTTTTTCCCCTCAAAAAATATCAATTCCTGGTTTATTGAACTTTTGGGGGAAGCGGCGCGTTCCGTTTCTGAGATGTCTGCGGGAGATCAATTATGAAAACGTTTATCGGTTTGACCTTTGCCTTTCTGGCATTCGCTTTCTACGAGATGAGCGGCGGCTCCGAGTTCGAGCCCGCAAGCGCACGGATCGAGGCGCAAGCACCTGTCGCGACGGCAGAGGCGGCCCCCGCCCCCAAGATCGGGATCACCCGGACCGCAGCGGTTGCGCCTGAGCCGCAAGTAACCCGTGTCGCCCTCAACCTGACCAACCTTCAGGACGCGACAGAAGCCGCTACCGCCCCCGACGCTTCAAAAATCACGGCCACGCCGGGAAATAACGATGTTCAGATCACGCCGGTTGCCCTTGATCAGGGTGATGCAAATGCCACTGAAGAGTCGCCGCAGATCATCCTTCCGAGCCTGATCGCCACCACGCCCGAGGCGCCACGCGGCGACATTCGCGAGGTCTCCGGCAACCGCGTGAACGTGCGCGGCGGTCCCAGCACGGATTACGGCGTTGTTGGCAAGCTGACGCGCGGCGACGCGGTGCGTGTGCTCGAGGACAACGGCAACGGCTGGGTCCTGATGGAAGCCGTGAACGGTGGCACCGAAGGCTGGATGGCCGAATTCCTGCTCACCTCCGGCTGATTCGCGCGCAGCGATTGCAAACGCCCCGAAAACGCGCCAGTGAGGCCTCGCACAATGCGGGGCCTTTTTCATGTCGACACCTAGCATATTGATCACCGGCTGCTCTTCGGGCATCGGCTATGCGGCAGCGCACGGTCTGCGCGCGCGCGGCTGGCGGGTGTTTGCGGCCTGCCGACAGGAACTGGATTGTGCGCGCCTGCGCGACGAGGGGTTTGAGAGCCCGCAACTGGATTACACCGATGCCGACAGCATCATCACCGCGCTCGCGGACGTGCTGGAGGCAACGGGCGGCACGCTGGACGCGCTGTTCAACAACGGCGCCCATGGCACCCCCGGTGCGGTGGAGGATCTGCCGACGCAGGCGCTGCGCGAGATTTTCGAGGCGAATTTCTTTGGCTGGCACACGCTGACCAATGCCGTGATCCCGGTGATGCGCGCGCAAGGATCGGGTCGGATCGTGCAATGCTCGTCCGTGCTGGGTCTGGTCGCGCTGCCATGGCGCGGGGCCTATAACGCCACGAAATTCGCGCTCGAAGGGCTGACCGACACGCTGCGCCTTGAGATGCGCGGCACGGGCGTCCACCCCATCCTGATCGAGCCCGGGCCGATCACCTCGCGCATCCGGCATAATTCGATCGCGCATTTCGAGCGCTGGATCGATTGGGAAAACTCTCCTCGCGCCGCGCAATACGAGGCCGAGCTTGGCCCCCGGCTTTATGCCGATACGGGCCCCGACAAATTCGAACTGCCCCCGAGGCGGTCGTCAAAAAGCTGATCCACGCCGTCGAGAGCCGCCGCCCGCGCGCGCGCTACTATGTCACGACCCCGACGCATATCGCAGGCACGCTGCGCCGGTTGCTCAGCACCCGCGCGCTGGACCGCGTGATGAGCCGCTAGGGGGTTGCCGAGCCTGCGCGCCCCGCTACATCCCCATCCAGCCAACCCCAAGGAGACCCCATGTCAGATCCGTTTTTCATTCTCATCGTCATCGCCGTGCTGGCGGTTGTCGTGGTACTGATGATGGGGCTTGGCGGATTTGCCAAAGGCGGCAAATTCAACGCCCAGAATTCCAACAAGTTGATGCGCTGGCGGATCGGTTTGCAGTTCCTCGCGGTCGTGCTGATCGCGATCTACGTCTTTACGCGGAGCTAGATCATGGTCGTTCTCAACAAGATTTACACCCGCACCGGCGACAAGGGCGATACCGCACTCGGCAACGGGGAGCGAATCGCCAAGCACGACACGCGGGTCGAAGCCTATGGCACGGCGGATGAACTGAACTGCTTTGTCGGCGTCGCGCGCCTGCACGCGGAGGGAGAGACCGACGAGGCCCTGTCACGCATCCAGAATGATCTGTTCGATCTGGGCGCCGATTTGTGCCGCCCCGACATGGAAAAAGACGCCGAGGCTGAATACCCGCCGCTGCGCATGGCGGACGCGCAGGTTGACCGGCTGGAAGCCGAGATCGACGTGATGAACGCCAATCTTGAGCCGCTGCGCAGTTTCATCCTGCCGGGCGGGGCCGAACTGGCCGCACATCTGCACGTCTGCCGTACCGTGGCACGGCGCGCGGAGCGGTTGGCAACGGCCCTTGGCACCCGCGAGAGCGTGAACGCGGCCGCGGTCACCTACCTCAACCGCCTCAGCGACTGGTTTTTTGTCGCCGCCCGCGTCGCCAACAACGGCGGCAAGGATGATGTCCTGTGGATTCCGGGCGCCAACCGCTAGGGGTTTTTAAGCGGTCAGCGCGCATGCAATCGCGGGCGCAAACCCCGCCGAAACGACCGTTACGTGACGTGCGCAGTGTCGCAGATGGCGGTTTTGCCCTATTTTGCGGCGCGCCGCTTCGTTAAACAGGGCTAGATTAACGAGAACGCGCCCGCACGGGCCGCGTCGCAACCCAAGGAGAGACCCGCTCATGAAGGTGCTTGTACCTGTCAAACGCGTGATCGACTACAACGTGAAGGTTCGCGTCAAAGCGGACGGTTCCGGCGTCGATCTTGCCAACGTCAAAATGTCGATGAACCCCTTCGACGAGATTTCCGTCGAGCAGGCCATCCGCCTCAAGGAAGCGGGCCAGGCCGATGAGGTCGTCGTCGTCTCCATCGGCGTCAAGCAAAGCCAGGAAACCCTGCGCACCGCCCTCGCCATGGGTGCCGACCGCGCGATCCTGATCGTGGCCACCGATGACGTGCACCAGGACATTGAGCCGCTGACCGTCGCCAAGATCCTCAAGGGCGTCGTGGACGAAGAGCAGCCCGGCCTCGTGCTCTGCGGCAAGCAGGCGATCGACAATGACATGAACGCGACCGGCCAGATGCTCGCCGCCCTCATGGGCTGGAGCCAGGCAACCTTCGCCTCCGAAGTCGAGATTGCGGGCGACAAGGCCAAGGTCACACGGGAAGTGGACGGCGGTTTGCAGACGATCGAAGTGGCGATGCCCACAGTTGTGACAGTCGATCTGCGTCTGAACGAGCCGCGCTATGCCTCGCTGCCCAACATCATGAAGGCCAAGAAAAAGCCGTTGGATGAAAAAACACCCAGCGACTACGGCGTGGAAATCGCGCCCCGGCTCGAAATCCTGAAAACCGAAGAACCCGCCGCGCGTGCCGCCGGTATCAAGGTTGGCTCGGTCGATGAACTTGTCTCGAAACTCAAAGAAGCGGGGGCCGTGTAATGGCTGTACTCCTCCTTGCAGAAGTGAACGACGGCGAACTGGCGATGGACGCCACCGCCAAGGCCGTGACAGCGGCCGTGCAACTGGGCGAAGTGACCGTGCTGTGCGCCGGTGGCTCTGCCGCGGCAGCGGGTGACGCGGCCGCAAAGATCGACGGCGTGGCAAAAGTGCTCGTCGCCGAGGATGCAAGCCTTGGCCACCGCCTGGCGGAATCCACGGCGGCGCTGATCGTGTCGCTGGCGGATGACTATGAGCACATCGTCGCCCCGGCGACGACCGATGCCAAGAACGTCATGCCCCGCGTGGCAGCCCTGCTGGACGTGATGATCATCTCCGACGCCTCCGGCGTGGTTGATGGCAGCACATTCGAGCGTCCGATCTACGCGGGCAACGCGATCCAGACCGTGAAATCCTCCGACGCGAAAAAGGTCGTCACCTTCCGTGGCGCCTCCTTTGACGCGGCGGGTGAAGGCGGCTCCGCTTCGGTCGAGACGGTGAGCGCGGCAGCCGATCCCGGTCTGTCGAGCTGGGTCGAGGACAAGGTCGCCGAAAGCGATCGCCCCGAGCTCACATCGGCTGGTGTCGTTGTCTCCGGCGGTCGCGGTGTCGGCTCCGAAGAAGACTTTGCCATGATCGAAAAACTGGCGGACAAGCTGGGCGCCGCCGTCGGTGCATCGCGCGCGGCGGTCGATTCGGGCTACGCGCCCAACGACTGGCAGGTCGGCCAGACCGGCAAGGTCGTCGCCCCCGATCTCTATGTCGCTGTCGGCATCTCCGGTGCGATCCAGCACCTTGCCGGTATGAAAGACAGCAAGATCATCGTCGCGATCAACAAGGACGAAGAGGCGCCAATCTTTCAAGTTGCCGACTACGGCCTCGTTGCCGATCTGTTCGAAGCCGTGCCCGAGCTGACAGAAAAGCTCGGCTGATCGCCTCAAGACGGCGGATATCAGGCCCCATCCGACACACGTCGGGTGGGGCTTTTTTCATGCGCGGATCATCAGATCGTCAATCACCGGAACAAGGGTGCGCGCGATGTGCTCATGCACCTGCGGCCCAGGCAGACGCCCCGCCGCCCTTTCCTGCGTCGCATCAAACAGCTTTCCGTCCGTCTGCCCGTCAGGCGCATCATAGGTTATCTGCACCTGCGCCGCGCAGGCAGGCGTGAGCGCGTCGAGCATGGCGGCGCTGACCAGTGGCGGCATCCCCGATCCGCTCAGCCCGCCACGCGCGGGCGGCGCCCCCTCCCCCAGCCAGAGCAGGACCGCAGGCCCCGCCACGGCGTCCAGCAGCGTGGACATCCGGCGCTGCCACGCGCGTTGCAGCGATTTTGCCACCAATTCGAACCTTTCCGGATCATGCCGCCTGAGGAACTGCGTCAGATGCTGCGTGAAATGAAACCGCGCAAAATCCACGTCCGGGTAGAGCCTGCGCAGCACCGGCGCGGCCTGCACGAAGCGGTCGTTGCGACGCGGATGCACACGGTAGTAGTTGTTGCTTAGATTGATGGCGCCGGGCACCTCGATCACGGTCACTGCCGCCGCCCCGGCCAGCTGAGGGATCGCTGGATCGCGCAGCAGCATATCAACCCCCATCGTCGGCTGACCCAGATTGACCGACACCACCCCGTTGCCGTGTTCCACGCACATCGGAAAGGGACGTTCGATAAAGCTGCCGTAGGTCAGCGCCCCGCCCATGAACGCCGTAAACCGCCCATCCGTCGGGCGCGCAGGCCCCCGGAACCGCAGCCGCGACGCGCCATACGCGCACGGCATATAGTCAAGGGCCTGCGGCCCCAGTACATCACAGGTCATTACACCCACCTCATTTTCACCCATCCTCACTCTCACCGAGGGGCCCTTACGATTCGCTTAAACGGCGGGTTTTGCGAAAGCTTGATACAATCATGGGGCCTTGCGGCGCGTTGCGGGTGCGCCGTAAGGTGGCGCAAACGTGAAAGGGCAGAGCATGGAAATCCAGACAGTCGGGATCGTGGGCGCGGGCCAGATGGGTAACGGGATCGCGCATGTGATGTCCCTTGCGGGCTATGACGTCATGCTCAATGACATCAGTGACGATGCTCTTTCTCGCGCGATGGAGGCGATGCGCGCCAATATGTCCCGTCAGGTCGGGCGTGGCAAAATCGCCGAGGACGACATGGAAGCGGCCCTCGCCCGGATCAAGACCACGACAACGCTGACCGATCTCGGCAGCTCTGATCTGATCATCGAGGCGGCGACCGAGCGCGAAACTGTCAAACAGGCGATATTCGAAGACCTGTTGCCCGCGCTCAAGCCAGAGACGATCCTGACCTCGAATACCTCGTCGATCTCGATCACCCGTCTGGCCAGCCGCACGGACCGGCCCGAGAAATTCATGGGGTTCCATTTCATGAACCCCGTGCCGGTGATGCAGCTGGTCGAGCTTATTCGCGGGATCGCCACGGATGAGCCGACGTTCAACGCCTGCCGCGAGGTGGTCGCGCGCCTGAACAAGACCGCCGCCAGCGCGGAGGATTTCCCGGCCTTCATCGTCAACCGCATCCTGATGCCGATGATCAACGAGGCGGTGTATACGCTGTATGAAGGGGTCGGGTCGGTCGAATCCATCGACAGCTCGATGAAGCTCGGCGCCAATCATCCGATGGGCCCGCTAGAGCTTGCGGATTTCATCGGCCTCGATACCTGTCTGGCGATCATGAACGTGCTGCACGACGGGCTGGCAGACACCAAATACCGCCCCTGCCCCCTGCTCACCAAATATGTCGAGGCCGGGTGGCTGGGCCGCAAGTCCAAGCGCGGATTCTACGACTACCGCGGCGATGTGCCGGTGCCGACGCGCTAGGCGCTCTCGACCAGCACCACCAGATTGCCGTCAGGATCCTTGAGCCGCAGAAACCGCGTGTGCGCGCCCTGCTCGATCTCTTCCGCGCTGGCAATTCCCAGCCGCAACAGTTCGGCATCCAGCAGCGTGACCCGCAGGGTCAGCGTGCCGCTTCCCACACCGGCACCGCCGGCAAAAAGCTGAAATCCCGCCTCTGGCCCCAGATACCATTCGCGCAGCCCCTCCATCGGGCTGGCATCCGCCTCGCGGCCAAAAAGATGGGCGTACCATGCGGCACTCACGTCAATGTCGGTGCATGACAGATTGGCCAGGATCGCCGTAACGGCCAATGATCAGCCCTTGAGCGCCAGCGTATGCGCGCGCAGCCACGCCATGAAACCGCGCGGATCGTCGGCGCGCGCGTCAATCTCGGCCGGGTCGATGGGCGCGCCCACGACGGGCGCCTGCGGCTTGTTGCAGCTGTGCACGATCTCGTGCAGCAAAAGGCCCTGGCGCAGCATCGGGGAGAGTTTGTTGGCGATCTGGTAGGCGCGTGAATTCTGCCCCGGAAAGCGGATCGGCACGACCGTCGCCCCCGAACGGCGGATCATCTTGGCGGTAAAGACGTTCCATTCCGCCTCAACCGCCGGGCCCCACCACGTCTCGGACGCGGCAACCACGCCGGAGGGGAACAGCGCCACGACGCCGCCTTCCTTCAGATGGGCCATCGCCTTGGCCCGCATCTCGACGCCTTTGCGCTGCGCGTCGGGGTCATGGGGAAACGGCACCGGGATCATGTAGCTGCCCGCGACCTCATCAATCGACGTCAGAAGCGAGCGCGTGAGGATACGGTAGTCCGGGCGCACCCGTCCGATCAGATCGGCAAAGATCATGCCGTCGACCATGCCGTGCGGATGGTTTGCGACCACAATGACAGGCCCGTCGCGGGGGATCAGATCCAATTGCGCCTGCGGGGTTTGCAGTTCAATGCCCATGGTGTCGAGCGCCGCCCGCCAGAACGCCTGCCCCTTGGGCGCGCCCCGACGTTCGAATTTGCGGATCATGCGCAGCACGCTGACTTTTCCGCTAACCCATTCGATCCCGGAAATGATCCGCTGCTTGACCGGATCCTCAAAGGTCGAGGCATAGGAAAGGCTGCGGCGGTCGTATTTTGTAAATGAGATCGTCTCGTCCGCCGGGGCGCGCGCCTCGCGGGCACTTATGTGCTGCGTCTTATCGACCACTTGAGCGTCCTCGTTCTCGTTACCGTGCGCGGGTCACATGCCTTCCCCGAATTTGTCGGCCACCAACGCGGTGAGCGCATCCGCCAGGGCCTCGGCATCGGGACCAGACGTCTCAATGTCAATAAAGCTTCCCTTGGCCGCTGCCAACATCAAAAGCCCCATGATACTGTCGCCCGATGCGCTCTCGCCGTCCTTGCTGACCTCGGCGGAGGCATCGAATCCCTCGACGACCTCAACCAGTTTGGCAGAGGCACGGGCGTGCAGCCCCTTTTCGTTGACGATTTCCAGCGTGATACGCGGCATGGCGGCCTCTTTTTCGGGGGGTCTATTCGGCTGAGACGTTCTGCGCGTCGATGTATTTCTTGCCGGCCTCGAGCGCCGCGCGCACCGCATCCGCAAGGGGCTTGTGGCGGCTTTTCGCCAGTTTGATCAACATCGGCAGGTTCGCTCCGTAGAGGATGCGCCGCCCGGCAGGCTTGCACGCCAGCAGGCTGAGGTTGGAGGGGGAGCCGCCGTAAAGGTCGGTCACGACAACCACGCCCGCGCCGGTATCCACGGCATCGGCGGCCTCGCAAATCTCACGTTCCTTGGCGCTGCGGTCATGGTCCGCGCGGATTTCGATCGCGCGCACACCGTTCTGGGATCCCACCACATGCTCGATCGCCGCGAGATATTCCCGCGCCAATCCGCCATGGGCCACGATCACGATCCCGATCACGCTGTGCTCCCTCCCTCACGCTGCCGTGCAGCAATCTCACGGTGTCTAATTGACACCTGCCAGCCCGCCTGCGCAAGGCGCAAAGCGTGCGCTTCGGCCAGTGTGACCGAGCGATGCTGCCCGCCGGTACACCCAAAGGCGATTGAGAAATGGCTTTTACCCTCTTCGCGACAGGCGGGCAGGATCAGCAGGCTCAGATCCAGCACCTGTTGCGCAAAATCGGCGTAGCGCGGATCGCTGGCGACATGGGCTGCCACAGCGTCATCCGTGCCGTTCAGCGCGCGCAGCGACGGCACCCAATAGGGGTTTTTCAGAAAGCGGCAGTCGTAGACCATATCGACCGAGCGCGGCAGGCCGCGTTTGTAGGAAAACGACTGCACCGTGACCGCGAGGTGCCGCTTGCCACCCGGGGCGAACCATTGCTCCACCTCGGCGCGCAATTCGTGCACGTTCAGGTCCGTGGTGTCGATCAGCACATCGGCACGCGCGCGCAGGGGGGCAAGCAGATCCTGCTCTGCCTCAATCCCTTCGGCGGGGCGGTCGGCGGGGGCCATGGGATGACGGCGCCGCGTCTCGGAGAACCGGCGCAGCAGCACGTCCGTGCTACAATCGAGGAACAACAGCTCCGCCACGACCCCTTCGCGGGTGGCAAGACGGCCCAGCAGGTCAATCACCGAATTGGTCGAGAAATCGCGGTTGCGCGCGTCGATCCCCAGCGCCATCGGGCGCGCCTGATCCGCCTCTTGCAGCAAGGTCGGCAGCAGGCGCAGCGGCAGGTTGTCGATCACCTCGAATCCCGCATCCTCCAGCACATTGAGCGCAGAGGAGCGCCCGGCGCCCGACGGCCCGGTCACAAAGACGATGCGCTTTTGTCCTGCCGCGTGTTCGCTCATGGCTCCTCTGCTCTGCTGCCCCTTAGATAGGCATGAATGGCCGCCGCAAAATGGGGTGCGTCAACCTTGTGCAGACACGGCAGCGTGATGTCCATGAATTTCACGCTGCGCTGCGGCGGCAGCCGGTCGGTTTCGGTCTGTGACAGATCCACCGCTAGGTGCAGTGGTGCCCGCGGCAAATGCAGCACCCGCAAAAGCCCCACGCCGCGCGCCTCGATCAGCCCGGCGATGGTTGCGGGTGGTTCGGCCCAGAGTGTGCCCTCACTGGCGCTCAGCGTCGTGCGGTCGTCAGCCACGAGGGTTGCCCCCATCGCCATCAGTGAAAGGGCCAGCGCGGATTTGCCACTGCCCGACGGACCCAGGATCAACACCCCTGCCCCATCCACGGCGACACAGGTGGCGTGCGGGGTCACAGCCTAGATCGGCAGGCCGACGACAAACCGCGCGCCCAGCGGCTCTGAAATCGGATCGGCGTCGGTGGGGCGGATATTCTCGGCCCAGATTACCCCGCCGTGCGCCTCGACGATCTGTTTCGAGATCGCGAGGCCAAGGCCGGAGTTATTGCCAAAATGCTCTTCGGGACGCTGGCTGTAGAACCGTTTGAAGATCTTCGAGAGCGCCTGATCGGGGATACCGGGGCCGGTATCCTCGACCACGACCAACACGCGATTGTCGCGCTTGCGCGCCCAGACGCGGATCGCATCGCCGTCCTCACAAAAGGAAATCGCGTTGGTGATGAGGTTCACGAACACCTGCGCCAGCCGCGCCTCAAGCCCGTGCACGGTGATCGGGTTGCGCGGCAGATCGACGATGAAATCAATGCCTTTGCCCTTGGCATCCTCGCCCAGATACTGACCCAGATTGCCCAGCATGACCATCAGATCGAACGGTTCTTCCTCCTCCTTGACCAGCTCACTGTCGAGGCGCGAGGCGTTGGAGATGTCGCTGACCAGCCGGTCCAGCCGACGCACGTCATGGTCGATCACATCCAGCAGCTTTTCGCGCTGATCGTCACGTTTGACCATGCGCAGCGTGCCCACGGCAGAGCGGAGCGAGGCCAGCGGATTCTTGATTTCATGCGCCACATCGGCGGCAAATTGTTCGTTCCCGTCGATCCGGTTGTAGAGCGCCGAGATCATGCCCCGCAGCGCGCCGGACAGGCGGCCAATCTCGTCCGGGCGGCCGGTCAGATCGGGGATGCGGATGCGTCCGGGGTTCATCTTGCGCGCGTTCTTGTCGCGGCCCAGCTCGGCGGCGGCGGCCAGATCGGCCAGCGGATTTGCGATGGTCGAGGCGAGCACAAGGCTCAGAC
Organism: Sulfitobacter albidus; assembly: GCF_018200035.1. Taxonomy (NCBI): domain Bacteria; kingdom Pseudomonadati; phylum Pseudomonadota; class Alphaproteobacteria; order Rhodobacterales; family Roseobacteraceae; genus Sulfitobacter; species Sulfitobacter albidus. Next base: position 2,527,734 of record NZ_CP073581.1, read on the forward strand.
CGATGGACACGAGCGTCGCGATAATGAACATCTGCAACACGCGCTCACGCTCGGTGCGCACAAGGCGGTCGATCTCGCCACTGGCGGAGGCGATGGCGATGGCGCCCACGGCGGTGCCTGCCTGCTCGATCGGGGTGGCCACGGCGATCAGCGTTGCGCCGTTATCGTCCCGCTCTTCCTTGATCTGCGGACCATTGGCGAATGTCGCCGCGATTACCGGCTTGAGGCGATCCTGAATGGTTTGCGGCGCGTCGTCTGCCCAGCTGAACGGAGCCGAGATTGTATTCCACAGCCAGCTCAACCCGTCGGTCAGGATCGTCTTGTTGCCCTCTTCGGCCTGACGCGCCAGCGCCGCCGGATCGACCTGCGCCTCATATTTGGTAATCAGGGCGCCCTCGGGATCGTAGACAAGCACCTGAATGCCCGACCGCAAATCAAGCCCGGCCAGAGTGCGGTCGACATCCACATCCGCACCGGAGGCCAGATCGGTCTGCCCCGTCTGAGGCAGTTGCGCCTCGATCACATCGGCGATCAGCTCGGCTTCGCTCACCAGCGATGTGGCGCGTTGCACCGCGAGGCTGTCGCGCGAGGAATTGAGATAGAGGATCCCCGCCACCAGCACATTCAAAGCGATCAGATTGAACGTGATGATCTTGCGCGTGAGCGGAGAGGCGCGCAGGGAAAACAGGCCGCGCCGCTCACGGCGGGCCCGGATCTCATTCGGTGCGGCATTGTCCGGGGCGACCCAATCGTCGCCCAGAACTACATCGGCATCCCTTTTGGCGGGGGGCAGATCGCGCACGAAACTCCTTTCGGCCAGTGCCATCGGACCGGTCTATTCTTCGTTGTATCTGTAACCGATGCCGTAGAGCGTCTCAATCGCGGAGAATTCCTCATCGGCGGAACGCATCTTCTTGCGCAGGCGCTTGATGTGGCTGTCGATGGTGCGGTCGTCGACATAGACCTGATCGTCATAGGCCACATCCATCAGCTGATCGCGGGATTTTACGAAACCGGGGCGTTGGGCCAACGCCTGCAACAGCAGGAATTCCGTCACGGTGAGCGAGACATCCTTGCCCTTCCACGACACCGCGTGACGCAGCGGATCCATGCGCAGATCGCCCCGCTCCATCACCTTGGTTTCTTCGGTCTCGCCAACCTCGTCGGAGGCGACGGCATCCTGACGGCGCAGAAGCGCGCGGATGCGTTCGACCAGCAAACGCTGGGAGAAAGGTTTTTTGACGTAGTCGTCCGCGCCCATGCGCAGGCCCAGAACCTCGTCGATCTCGTCGTCCTTGGACGTCAGGAAGATCACCGGCATCGCGGTTTTCTGGCGCAGACGCTGCAACAGATCCATGCCGTCCATGCGCGGCATCTTGATGTCCAGAACGGCCATGTCGGGCAGACGCTTGTTGAAAGCGTCCAGCGCTGCCTGTCCATCGTTATAGGTTTCCACCTCGAAACCTTCGGCTTCAAGAGTCATCGAGACGGACGTCAGGATATTCCTGTCGTCGTCGACCAATGCAATTTTTGACATTGCCTGTTTCCTTGTGCTGCTCAATGTTTTGTTGTTTTTCTGGGCATTGATCACTCCTTTCGGACCCGAATCAACATAAAAGTGCGAATCGGTCGGGTCGGTAGCCACATTTCAGCCATAATTTCTTTCAGAATGGCTAAATTGCCTCACATGGCGCGCCGTGCGTGCCGCGCGCTGTGCCCCCCGCGCCAAAGGCTGCTGCTGGTGGCGCAAACAGTCTCAAGCCGGGTGTTCATCTTCCAAATGGTCATGCTATGAGGCGCGCATTCGTGCCGCGCGGAGCGTTCCGCTTTGGCCCGCCTCGACACCGCGACGCATCCGACGCGGACCTTACAGGAGACACTGCATGCAAACCGGACGGGTAAATCCCAAATTCAGCCTGGAAGATCAGGGGATCACGGGCCTCGGCGATGTGCATTACAACCTGATAGAGCCCGCGATCATCGAAACCGCCCTGAAGCGCGGCGAAGGGACGCTGGGCAAGGGCGGCGCATTCCTGGTCACGACCGGCAAATTCACCGGCCGCTCCCCCAAGGACAAGCACGTCGTGCGCACGGCGGATGTCGAAGACACGATCTGGTGGGAAAACAACGCCGCCATGAGCGCGCAAGGCTTTGACGCGCTCTACACCGATATGACTGCCCACATGAAGGACCGCGAGTATTTCGTGCAGGACCTCGTCGGCGGGGCGGACCCCAAACACGCGATCAACGTACGCTTCGTGACCGAACTGGCGTGGCATGGCCTGTTCATCCGCCACATGATGCGGCGCCCCGAGCGCGACCAACTCGACGATTTCATCGCCGATTTCACGGTCATCAACTGCCCCTCGTTCAAGGCCGACCCGGCCAAGCATGACTGCCGCTCGGACACGGTCATCGCGATGAATTTCGAGCGCAAGATGATCCTGATCGGCGGCACCGAATACGCGGGCGAGAACAAGAAATCGATCTTTACGCTGCTCAACTACATGCTGCCGGAAAAAGGCATCATGCCGATGCACTGCTCGGCCAACCACGCGCCGGGCAATCCGGTCGACACGGCGATCTTCTTTGGCCTGTCGGGCACGGGCAAGACGACGCTCTCGGCCGATCCGGGCCGTATCCTGATCGGCGATGATGAGCACGGTTGGGCGAACAACGGCACCTTCAACTTCGAGGGCGGCTGCTATGCCAAGACGATCAATCTGAGCCCCGAAGCGGAGCCCGAAATCTACGCCACGACCGAGAAATTCGGCACCGTCATCGAAAACATGATCTACGACCCCGAGACGAAGGATCTGGATTTCGACGACGACAGCCTGACGGCCAACATGCGCTGCGCCTATCCGCTGCACTATATCTCGAACGCCAGCGCCAAGGCGACCGGCGGGCACCCCAAGAACATCATCATGCTGACCTGCGATGCCTTCGGCACCCTACCCCCCATCGCCAAGCTGACACCGGCGCAGGCGATGTATCATTTCCTGTCGGGCTTCACCTCCAAGGTGGCGGGCACAGAGCGTGGCGTGACCGAGCCTGAGCCCACGTTCTCCACCTGTTTTGGCGCGCCCTTCATGCCGCGCAGGCCCGAGGTCTACGGCAACCTGCTGCGCGACAAGATCGCCGAGCATGGCGCGACCTGCTGGCTGGTCAACACCGGCTGGACCGGTGGCGCCTACGGCACCGGCTCGCGCATGCCGATCCGTGCCACCCGCGCGCTGCTGACCGCGGCGCTGGACGGCTCCCTGCTCAAGGGGAAGTTCCGCCGCGACGAGAACTTCGGCTTTGATGTGCCGGTATCCGTTGAAGGGGTCGCCGATATCCTGCTCGACCCGCGCCGCACGTGGTCGGATGCCGAGGAATACGATGCTCAGGTGCGCAAGCTTGTCACCATGTTCGCCGAGAATTTCGAGCAATACATGCCCTTCATCGACGACGACGTGAAGGCCGCCGCTATTCGCTGAGCGACACAATACCACATGCAAAAGGCCGCTGCCCTCACGGGCGGCGGCCACTTTTTTGGGCAAAGGTTAAAATTTTAACGGTCTAGGCCGCCAAAGCCACCAGATCCTTGAGCGGCAGGTCCAGCACGTAGTGCAGATCGTCACGCTCCATGTAGGCCATAAATCCCTCCACTGGCTCGGGCATACCGTCGATGGCCCAGCGCACGGCACCGGGGATCGTGTGCATCCAGCCGGTGCGCTCCGCCAGACCCTTCATCGCAACGGGATTGGCCATGAACGCCATGATCATGTCGGGGTCAAAGTGCTGCATCGCCTGGTAGAAACCATAGCGCCCCAGCACGCAGGAGACCCCGCGACCGCGCAGGGATTCCTCACCGGGCGCGATCCAGAACTCCCCGTCGTAACAGCAGGTCCCGTAGATCCGGCGCAGCGCGGGTGCCACCCGGCAGCGAGAATGCGCGAGATTCAAGCCGGGCACGGACGGTGGGAAGTCACGGAAATTGCGGGAAAAATACTCCCCCATGCTGAGCCCTTGCAGATCAACCAGCCGCATCGCCTGCGTGTGCACGATGCGCCGGTCAATCGACCGGCCGATGATCCAGAATGCGTTTTCCGTGGTGATCGGCTGATGACGCGGATCAAAGGGCAGGCCCAAGGTATGATCGGGGCGTGCCTCGGCCAGAAGGCTGCGATATTCTTCGAAATCATAGCCGATCTCGAGATGGATGCCGTAGCGATTGAAGATTTCCGAACTTGAGGCAACAAACCTGTCGCCCGTTTCCATGGTCAAAAGTGTCATCTGGAATCGCCTTTTGTTTCCGTTACTCGGACAGAGTACGAAAACAGCCACAGAATTGCCACAATTTATACGGGTACTTCGAAATCCACCCTGGCCTTGTCTGGCACCTCCTTGAGAGCGCTCTGGGGAACGCCCTCGATCCTCACCTCACAGGGCCGGTCCACCACCGATATGATTGCCGGTGATTGGTCCGGCAGCCTGACCCCAAATAATAAACGATCAAAAATCACAGTTTCCAGCGGAGCCTCAGGGGAAAAGCGCGTGCGCGTCATCACCTGATCCAACCGCACCGCCGCATTCGCGGTAATCTCCCGAAACGGCGCGTTCGCCAGCGTCGCGATCGCCTCGCCGCCGGGAAACTGATTGAGGTTGCGCCCCAGGCTGCTGCGGGCCTGCGCCCATCCAAAGAACGACGAATAAAACGACCGCTCGCCCACTTCGACACAAATCCAGCCGTCCGAAATCTCACGGTAGCCCATCACATAGGGGCGCACGATATCCATCGCGGGCGCCTCCAGCATGCCTTCGGCCTGAGTCCATGCCTTGACGGCGGTGCGCAGCAAATCGGATCGACCGGACCATACGGCGGACATCGGCACTTCCTGCTGCAGATATTGCATGCCCGCGCCACTGTCGTAGGTGAACCGCATCATGCCGCCAACGTCGTCAAAGTTGCCGGAATACCAGACCTCGCCCTGATCCAGCAGCCGCTGCGCCGGCGCCAGGGCGCGCGTGCCCGCTTCGGTCAGCCCGTAGCGGCGGTGTTCAATCTCGAAAAGCTTGCCACCCATCGCAGTCTCAAGCTGCGTGATATGGCGGCGGACCGTCTGCCGCGTGCTGCCCAATGCCTCGACGGCCTGCGTCAGATTGAGCGTGCGGGCCAACACGGTGAACGACCGCATCATCTCGTACAGCAAGGCCGGTGTTGCGGCACGGTCGACCGACGGCAGGGGGATATCGTTTTGCTGGTTCACGCATTGGTTGTTATATCAATCACTCATTAATGCAACAAATATCACCCATTACGTGTAAATAATTTTCCCAAAAATTAAAATTTCTATCCAATTGATCGGTCAACGGAATTTTCCGACAACCGTGCCAGACACAACCAAGGGTTATTATGATGGTTCATCCCGTTGACACGCACGTCGGCCAGAAATTGAAACAGATCCGGACACTGCGCCGGATGTCGCAAACCGATGTAGCGAACCGGCTTGGCCTGTCGTTCCAGCAGATCCAGAAGTACGAGATCGGATCGAATCGCATCGCGGCAAGTCGCCTCTTCGAATTGGCGCAGATGTTCGACATCAGCCCGGCGTATTTCTTCGAAGGGCTTCAGGAAGAAACCTCAGTGCCGCGCGATGCCAATATGCAGATCGTCAGCGCCCTCGCCGCCATCAAGGACGACAGCATCAAGAGCCGAATCGTAACCTTCATCGAAGATGTCTCTGGCATCACCGTCGCGCGGCAGAACTGATCAGCCGAAAAACCCGCGCCGGACGAGGTTGAGACCGGCGAGCAGCAACACTAGAAGGGTGAGCTGCCGAAAGACCGCCTGATTGATCCGGTCCAGCACCTGCCCTCCCAACCACAATCCCGCCATGGCAGGCAGCACCAAAAGTGCGGAAAACCAGACCGTCTCGGCGCGCAGAACCCCCGAGGCGATATGCGCCCCCAAGAGCGCCACCGCCCCCAGGCCATAGATCACGCCCTGCACCCGCATCTGGTCGTGTTTCGCCGTGCCGATTGCCGTCAGATACAGCACCGTCGGTGGCCCCCACACCCCAGACACACCGCCCATCGCACCGGCCACCGTGCCCACCGTCGCCTCGACCGGGACCGAGCGCTGCGGGAGTCGCGGGCGCCAGCCGCTCAGTTGCAGCACCGTCAGCAGCGTCACCAGCACGCCGATCACCGCCATCATCGTGGTCGCGGGAATCGATCGCACCAGCTGCGCCGTGATGATCAACGCCGCACCGCCGCACAGCAGAAACACCCAGAACCGCGCTGTCGACGCCAGCGCCGCACGCGGCCCCTGCCGCAGCGCCTGCTGGCCATTCGTCACCAGCGTCGGCAGAATCAGCCCCGCCAACGCGGTCTCGGGCGTGGCAAAGATCGTCAGGCCCGACAGCAAGACAAGCGGCATGGCGAATCCGACAACCCCCTTCACCACCCCTGCGACCACGGCGACCGTGACGGCAAAGCCGAGCTGTGCTAGAGAAAATAGCGGGAAAAAACTCTCCATGCCCCTACGTACCACGGGCAGACGCGACCGCACGAAAAATCGAGCGCGAAACTTTCGTCCAAATTGCCGCAGCAAAACGTATCTTTGTTGCGCTGCACCTGCAAAGGGATTATGCGGGCGGTAACGGAACAAGGATACAAATCTATGGCACACGATGGACAGCTGAATATCGACGCACCGGTCCTGCTGGATGACTTGTTGGCGCTCACCGGCGCCGCTGTCGATCCCGTCACCGCGCTGCTCGCGCGCGCGAAAGAGACCGTCGGCGCGATGGTCACCGAAGATGGCCGCATCTCGAACGGGCTTGTCGAGGCGCATCAAACCGCCGCCCACGGGCTGGCGTGGCTCGCCACCTACGAACAATCGCTGCGCAAAATGCAAAACTGGGCCGAAGCGCTTCAAGCCGACGGTAAATTCGGCGAGACCGAAGCATTGATCCACCAGATTGCCTTCGGCGAATACCTCTGGCAGATCTATGGCGGCATCCAGATGAACCAGGGCGAAATCGTGCGCCTTCAGGATCTGGGCCTCAGCCAGGAAGACCAGCGCGGCCTGATGGAACCCGCGATCCAAAAGCTGACGCAGCAAGGCAACACGCAAGCCGCCCGCACCCGCCTTGTCGCGCTGATGCAGGAACAGGCGGCAAACGCGACCGTCGGCGCCTCTGGCCTCGACGAAGAGCTTGAGATGATCCGCGACCAGTTCCGCCGCTACGCCGTCGAAAAGGTCGAACCCTTTGCCCACGACTGGCACCTCAAGGATGAACTGATCCCCATGGAGGTCATCGAGGAGCTGGCCGAAATGGGCGTGTTTGGCCTGACCATCCCCGAAGAATACGGCGGTTTCGGCCTCAGCAAAGCGTCCATGTGCGTCGTCTCCGAAGAACTCTCGCGCGGCTACATCGGTGTCGGCTCGCTCGGCACCCGATCCGAAATCGCGGCAGAACTGATCATCGCCGGCGGCACCGAAGAGCAAAAACAGAAATGGCTGCCCCGTCTGGCAAGCGCCGAAACCCTGCCCACGGCTGTGTTTACAGAGCCGAACACCGGCTCCGATCTTGGCAGCTTGCGCACCCGCGCGGTCAAGGACGGCGATACCTACAAGATCACCGGAAACAAGACGTGGATCACCCACGCCACGCGCACGCAGGTCATGACCCTGCTGGCGCGCACCGATCCGGCCACCGACAACTACAAGGGTCTGTCGATGTTCCTTGCCGAGAAAACCCCCGGCACCGAGGAAGATCCCTTCCCCACCCCCGGCATGACCGGCGGCGAGATCGAAGTGCTTGGCTACCGCGGCATGAAGGAATACGAGCTGGGCTTTGACGGCTTTGAAGTCAAAGAGGAGAACCTGCTCGGCGGGGAAGAGGGCAAAGGCTTCAAACAGCTGATGGAGACGTTTGAGAGCGCGCGTATCCAGACCGCCGCGCGCGCCGTGGGCGTCGCACAATCCGCGCTCGATATCTCGATGCAATACGCGCAGGACCGCAAGCAATTCGGCAAGGCGCTGATCAACTTTCCGCGCGTGTCGTCCAAACTTGCAATGATGGCGGTCGAGATCATGGTGGCGCGCCAGCTGACGTATTTCTCGGCGTTCGAGAAGGATCAGGGTCGCCGCTGTGACGTGGAGGCCGGGATGGCCAAACTTCTGGGCGCCCGCGTCGCCTGGGCGGCGGCCGACAACGGCCTGCAAATCCACGGCGGCAACGGCTTTGCGCTGGAATACAAGATTTCCCGCGTGCTCTGCGACGCCCGCATCCTCAACATCTTTGAGGGTGCCGCCGAGATTCAGGCCCAAGTCATCGCCCGCCGCATCCTTGGATAGCCCCGCGCGAAACGCTCCAGTGGAGCGTTTCGGACCGGCGGCACACCGAGATTCACGAACGGGTCATCGCCCGCCGGATCCATGGGTAATCTCGCGCTAAACGCACAAAAAGGCGCCTTCAGGCGCCTTTTTGTGTCTCCCCTGCGCTGAAATACGCCAAACGCACGCAATCCCCTTGTGAGCGATGCCGCCCGTGGCTACCTCACAGCCATGGCAACGCAACGTCTCTCTCCCGAAAAATGGATCGACGCCGGATTTCTTGCGCTCGCGCAATCCGGGCCCAAGGCGCTTGCCGCCGAACCCCTGGCGCGCCACCTGGGCACGACAAAGGGGTCATTCTACTGGCACTTCAAGGATGTACCGGCCTTTCACGCCGCCCTCCTGCGCGAATGGCACGCCAAAGCACTGGCCGAGGTGATGGACATGCTGCAAGCCGACGGACCGCCCGATGCCCGCCTGCGTGCCTTCGGGCGCAGCATCCTCGACGATCCGACCGAATCCGCGTTGCGCGTCTGGGCCCACAGCGACGCCGCCGTCGCCGCGACCCTGCGCGAGGTTGAAGCGCAGCGGCTGACCTATCTCGCCCATCTGCTCAAACAGCTCGACCTGCGCAATCCCGCCTTTGCCAACGCGCTGCTTGCCAGCCTGATCGGCCTGCCGCAGTTGCACACAACCAGCGACCCCCACGCGGCCCTCGACGCGCTTGTCGACACGATTGTGGCGCTTGCATGAAATCCGGCGCTGCCGCCGCCCTGTTGCTGGCGCTTTGGGGCTGTCAGGGGGATGAAACCGTGCGCGCCTACGGCGGTGCAGATCGCGTCTGGGTGCTGGAGGCAATAAATGGCGCGCCCTTCGCGGCAACCGCGACCCTCACCTTTCCCGAGGAAGGGCAAATCGCAGGCAGCGCGCCCTGCAATAGCTACTCGGGTGCGATGACCGTACCCTATCCGTGGTTTGACGCAGGCCCGATCGCCGCCACCAAACGCGCCTGCCCCAATCTCGCGTCAGAAGCCGCGTTTTTCGAAGGCTTGGATGCCGCCACCCTCTCTGAGATCGCAAACGACACGCTAATCCTGTCCAATACCGACGGGCTGAACATGCTTTTCAAAGCCCGCGACTGAACCGCTCCACAAACCGCGCGCGCGCCTCGGGCAATGTCTTGCCCCCCAGATCAGCGGCCAGATGCGCCTCCAGAAAATAGCCCGTTGTCCGAAACGCCTGCGCGATCTCGGCATCAGGCGCATCGCCCACCCCGCGCAGCACATCTGGCAAGGGCAGCAGCCGGGCGGCCCACTCCCCAGCGCCCGCCTCCGACACCGCGCGCCCCGACTTGGGAGAGACATAGCGCAGCCCGTCGACGGCCCCCGTCACAGCACAGGCTGACAGATCCAACGCATAGCCCAGCTCTTCCAGCAGTGCGACCTCCCAACGCAGGTAGGCCAGCGGCCACAGATCCCCCTGCCCCAGCAAATCCAGCAACGCCTCGGTGCGCGCGTAAAGCGGCGCATGCGCCTCCCGCTCCGGCAACGCAAACGACACAAGCGCGGTCACCGCATTCAGCCCGGCCAGCGCCAGCCGGTCCCCCATCGCCTGCGCCGCGCGGCTGCGCACAGGCTCCACGGTGAACGCCCCGATGTGATCCTCCAACCGCGCCCGCCACGCCAGATCCAGCTGCGCACCTGGCTGCAGGATAGGCGCAATCTTGCGCGACGTTCCTCCCCGGACGATCCCCGCATGCCGTCCGTGCCCGGGCGTAAAGACCTCCAGAATGGCCGACGTCTCCCCGTGCCGACGCACGCTCAGCACGATCCCCTGATCGCGCCACTCAATCACGCAAGCCCGTCCTCATCCAGCAAATGCCGCCCCGCGCGGTCCTCGACCTCGATGACCCACAGATCCGGATCAAACCCACGCTGCCGGGCGATTGCCGCATCCACCTCCGGCTCCGCGCCCTCGCTCAACACAACCCAGGCACCCTGATCAAACCCGCGCTGAAACAGCCGCGCCCGCCCGTCCAGTGTCGAGAGCTTCACCAGAACGGCCCCCGCCGTGTCATCCCCATGCGCCACGACAAAAGCGGGGATATCCGCGAGCCGCAAGCGCGTCAGATAGGCATCCACCCAGAACCGCGCGGTCAGACGGCTCACGCCGCGCCCCCCTGCACCCTTTCAAAAATACCTATCCAACCTCTCGGCTTGGTACGCCCGCCAGAGGGTTCAGCCATCCCCATCCCGAAACTCCAACCCCATCTCGGAATAGCGCTCTTTCTCTTCCAGCCAGCCGGGCCGCACCTTCACCTGCAAGAACAGATGCACCCTGCGCCCCAGAAATTCGGTCAACTCCTCGCGCGAGGCCTTGCTCACCGCCTTGATCGTCTCGCCCTTGTGGCCCAGCACGATGCCCTTGTGCCCGTCGCGCATGACATAGATCACCTGATCGATCCGGGCGGAGCCATCCTTGCGCTCCTCCCAGTTCTCCGTCTCTACCGTCATCTGGTAGGGCAGCTCCTGATGCAGGCGCAGCGTCAGCTTTTCGCGCGTCATCTCTGCGGCTATCATGCGCATCGGCAGATCTGCGATCTGATCTTCGGGATAGAGCCACGGGCCCTCGGGCACCTCCGCCGCCAGCCAGCGGCGCAGATCATCGCAGCCGTGGCCGCGCTCGGCGGAGATCATGAAGGTCTCGGCAAAGGTGAACCGTTCATTCATCTTCTGGACCAACGCCAGCAGGCGCGGCGCCTCGACCCGGTCGATCTTGTTGATCGCCAGCGCCACGCGGCGCCCCTGCCCCACGTCAGCCAGCCCTTCGAGGATGCGCTCGACCCCTTCGGTGACCCCGCGATGCGCCTCGATCAGCAGAACGATCACATCCGCGTCCGACGCCCCGCCCCAGGCGGCCGCGACCATCGCCCGGTCGAGCCTGCGGCGCGGCTGGAACAGGCCCGGCGTGTCGACGAACACGATCTGGCTGTCGCCCTCCATCGCCACGCCCCGGATGCGCGCGCGGGTGGTCTGCACCTTGTGCGTGACGATCGACACCTTGGCGCCGACCATGCGATTCAGCAGGGTGGATTTGCCCGCGTTGGGCTCTCCGATGAGGGCGACAAAACCCGCGCGTGTGCTCATGTATCCTGCTCCATCCGGGCCAGGAGATCCTTGGCCGCTTCCTGTTCCGCCTGTCGCTTTGCGCTGCCGCTGGCCTGCGCCGTCTCACCGCTGTCGAGCGTGACCGCAATCGTGAAGACCGGCGCGTGATCCGGCCCGCTGCGTTTGACCAGCGCGTAGCTGGGCGGTTGCTGCCCGCGCGCCTGCGCCCATTCCTGCAACGCCGTCTTGGCGTCGCGCGCGTCCGCGTCAACCGATCCGATACGCACCCCCCATAGACGCAGGATCATCTCGCGCGCCGTGTCAAAGCCCGCATCCAGATAGACCGCGGCAATCACCGCCTCCATCGCGTCGCCCAGCAGCGCCTGCTTGCGCCGCCCGCCGGACAACATCTCCGAACGCCCCAGCCGCAGCACCGCACCAATGTCGATCTCCCGCGCCACATCGGCGCAGGTCTCCTTGCGCACCAGCGCATTGAAGCGCGGCGCCAGCTGCCCCTCGCTTGCCGCGCGGTCCTTGTCCAGCAGCGCCTCGGCCATCACCAGCCCCAGCACCCGGTCGCCCAGGAATTCCAGCCGCTGGTTGTCGTCGCGGTTGGGCGTCGACATAGACGCGTGGGTCACGGCTTCGCTCAGCAGATGCGGCGCGGCAAACCGGTGGCCCAGTCGGCCCTCGAACGCCCGAAGCTCCGCCGACAGCTTCACTTGACCGCTTTGAAGAAACGATCGCCGCGCCACGTCCAGAAGAACAGCATCGACCGCCCGGCCGAGCTGAACATGATCCGGTCCGCGCGCCCGATCAGATTTTCGTAAGGCACAAACCCAACGCCCCCCGCCGTCTGCGCCAGACGGCTGTCGGCGGAGTTGTCGCGGTTATCCCCCATGAAGAAATACTGCCCCTCGGGCACGGTATAGACGCCCGTGCGGTCCGACGCCTGCGGCCCGATGTTGAGCACGGCATAGCTGACCCCGTTCGGCAACGTCTCGATCACGCGTTCCTTGCTGCACGTACCGCCCTGCCCCACCGCACCATTGGCGCAGCGCGGGCGCAGGCCCTGCGGGCCCTGCAGTTCCATCAGCTCGTCGAATTGCCCGTCGGGGGTCTGGGTGACGACCTCACCGTTCAGCGTGATGACACCGTTGGTGATCTGCACCCGGTCGCCGGGCAGGCCGATGAGCCGCTTGATATAGTCGCGCCCCGAGACGGGATGGCGGAACACCACGACATCGCCGCGCTCGGGCTCCCCGCCGAACAGGCGCGTATTGTCACCATCGGCCCAGCCGCACAGTGTTTTTGCGTCCAGATTGATACCAAACCGTGGCAGGATCACGCTGGGACACGAGGCGTAGGAATAGCCATAGGCCATCTTATTCACGAAAAGGAAATCCCCGATCAGCAATGTCTGCTTCATCGACCCGGAGGGAATCCAGAACGGCTGGAAAAACAGCGTTCGGAACACCCCGGCGATCAGCAACGCGTAGACGACCGTTTTTACGGTTTCGACAATCGCATTGCCCTTCTTTTCGGTCTTTGCCATCTGGGCGGTCCTCTTGGATTAGCTCGGGGTTACATGCGCAGGGGGCGGGGCGGTGTCAAGGCGCCAGCGGCCGCGCTTCAATCACGACAAAGGCCTGCGCCCAGGGGTGATCATCTGTCAATGTCACGTGAATGATCGCCTCGTGCCCCGCGGGCGTCATCTGCGCCAACCGCTCGGCGGCCCAGCCGGTCACGGCCATCACCGGTTGGCCGGTGGGCAGGTTGCTCACCGCCATGTCGCGCCAGCTGATGCCCATGCGCAGCCCGGTGCCCAGCGCCTTGGAGCACGCCTCCTTCGCTGCCCAGCGTTTCGCGTAGGTGCCCGCCACATCGCGCCGCCGCTCGGCCTTGGCCTGTTCGATGTCGGTGAACACCCGGTTGCGAAACCGGTCGCCGAACCGCTCCAGCGTGCCCGCGATGCGCTCGATATTGGCCAGATCCGTGCCGACGCCCAAAATCATGGGACAATCCGCGCCGTCAGGATCTTGATCCCCGCCGCCCCGAACAGCAGCGCAAAGCCACCCTCGAACCAGCGCCGCAGACGGGTGTAGGCAGCAACGACGCGGGCCGATGAAAAGGCCACGGCATAGCCGAGAAAAACGACGATCCCGCCCGAGTACAGAAATCCGAAAAGCCACAGCAGATCGGCGGGGGCTGACCCCGCAGGCAGCGCAATCGCATAAACGGCGCCCCAGCTGATGATCGCCTTGGGATTGGTGAGGTGGATCAGCGCACCCTTGGCAAAGATGCGGCCCGCCGCGACGGCACCCTTCGATAGCGGCGCCAGGGGCGCGCGGCGCCGCAGTGCAGATCGCAGCGATTTGACGGCGAGATACAAAAGATAGGCCGCCCCGGCATAGCGCAAGATCTCGAACACCCAGACGTTGGCGACCATCACCGCGCTCATCCCCAGCGCAGCGGCGATCCCCCAGAATGCCCCACCGCACAGGATACCTAGGGCAAAGATCACGCCCGCACGCCGCCCCTGTGTCATCGACGTGCCCGCGATGCCCAACGTGGCCGGCCCGGGGCTCGCCCCCGCCAGAACCCACGCAAACCACAGCAGAGCAAGCTCATAGCCACTCACGCGCGCGCCCTCGACCGGGCATCGGAATTTTCGAAAATTCCGGTCCGAATTTTTGTAAAATTCGGCTCGTTACGCATCCGCGCGCGCCGCATCCATCAGATCGCGCATCTCGGCGATGGCCGGTTGCAGCCCGCGAAAAATCGCTTCCCCGATCAGGAAATGCCCGATGTTGAGCTCCATCACCTCCGGGAACGCCGCGACCGGCTGGACCGTGTCGTAGGTCAGCCCGTGGCCCGCGTGGACCTCAAGGCCCAGAGCGTCGGCAAATGTCGCCATCTCGCCGAGCTTGCGCAGCTCCTCTGCGGCGTCCTCCATGCGGCCCTCCGCGTGGGCGTCGCAATAGGCGCCGGTGTGCAGCTCGATCACCTCCGCGCCGATGCGGTGCGCGGCCTCGATCTGGCGCTGCTCTGCCGCGATGAAGATCGACACACGGCTGCCCGCCTCGCGCAGCGGTGCGATGAAATGCGCCAGCCGGTTTTCCTCGCGTGCCACCTCCAGCCCGCCCTCGGTCGTGCGCTCCTCGCGCTTTTCGGGCACGATGCACACGGCGTGTGGCTTGTGGCGCAGGGCGATCTTCTGCATCTCATCGGTTGCCGCCATCTCGAAATTCAGCGGCACCGTCAGAACCTCCATCAGCCCGTCGATGTCCGCGTCCGAGATATGGCGACGATCCTCTCGCAAATGTGCGGTGATGCCGTCCGCCCCGGCCTCCTGCGCGATACGCGCCGCGCGCAGCGGATCGGGGGTCGCCCCACCACGCGCGTTGCGCACGGTTGCCACGTGGTCGATGTTCACACCCAGTCTCAGCTTGCCTTTTTCAGCCATTGGCCTTCCCTTCCTTGTCCTTCCGGGCGGCGAGCCGCTTTTTCTCTTCCGCCTTGGCCGCCGTCTTGGCCTTGAGCGCCTCGAACTTCGCCTTGATCATGCCCCGGCGGCGCTGCTGATAGGCGCGCAGCACCGGCACCATCAGGTAATAGCTGAGCGTGGCAAAGAAGATACCGGGCAAAATGCCGCCGATCAGGTAGGGATAGAAGATGTCGCGCGAAAAGATCGCAAGACCGGACCAATCCATCCTGTCATCGGTAAAAACCGCAACGAAGTTGTGCCAAAGATCGCTGCCCGCATCGCCGAACTTGCGGCTGAGCGCGCGCAACTCACCCTGTTGCAGCTCGGTGCCAAGGATCCAGTGCCCCGATTTCAGCGAGGCGAGCGCGATGAACACGAACGTCAGCGGATTGCCCACAAAGGTCGCCATGAGGGCTGCGACCATGTTGCCCTTCATCAGCTTGGCGAGCACGATTGCCGCCACGAAATGTAGCCCGAACAGCGGTGAGAACGTCACGAACACCCCGGCCCAGATCCCCGCGCGATCCGCTCGGGACTGTCCGGCAGGCGCCGCATGCGGTGTTTGACGTAGTGAAACGCCCGCGTCCAGCCGCCGCGCGGCCACAGGAACTCCGCCACCGACCGCAGCCACGGCTTGGGATCTCGCCGCTTGAAGATCACGCGCGCGGCCCGTCCGCTTGCGCGTCCGGCAGGCCAGCTTTGGGATTGCGGTAACGGGTCAAGGCGGCAACGTTTCCTTCGGCTTGCAGGGTCAGCATCAGCGAATGCAGATGCGCAGCATCGCGAAATTCAATATGCATCAGAACGCGGAAAAAATCTGGCTTTCGTTCGGTGAAATTCAGATCCGAGATATTGGCCCCCGCCTCCCCAATCAAGGTGCAGATCCGGCCCAGAACGCCGCGGTCGTTGCCGATGGTCGCATCCAGCGTGGCACTGTAGACCGCCGGATGGCTGCCGTCGTGCCAGCGCAGATCCAGCCAGCGCTCGGGCTGGTCCTCATAGGCGCTCAGCCGGTCGCAATCGATGGCGTGCAGCGTCACGCCCTTGCCGCGAAAGGTGATGCCGATGATCCGCTCGCCGGGCAACGGCTCACAACAGGGCGCGCGGTCGAACGATTGCCCCGGCTCAAGACCGATAATGGCGCGCTTGCGCTCGATCTGCTCGCCCTGAGGCACCTCGAGGTTGGGATAGACGGCCTCGACCACCTCGCGCCCGGTGATCTCGGCACTGCCAAGCAGTTCCAGCACGGTCTCCGCGTCCTTGTGGCGCAGATGCCGCGCCGCGGTTTCCAGCACCTTGTCGGTGACCCGCTTGCCGACCTGTTCGAACGCAGACCGCGCCAGCTCGCGCCCCAGTTTGACAAAGCGTTCTCGGTCCATCTCACGCAAGGACCGCCGGATCGCTGTCTTGGCCTTGCCGGTCGTCGCGATATCAAGCCATGTGGCCTGCGGTGTCTGCCCCTCGGCGGTGATGATCTCGACCGATTGGCCGTTCTTGACCCGCGTCCAAAGTGGCACGCGAATGCCGTCCACCTTTGCCCCCACACAGGCCGCGCCGATTCGCGTGTGGATGGCGTAGGCAAAATCAATCGGTGTCGCGCCCTTGGGCAGCTTGATGACCTCCCCCTTGGGGGTAAAGCAGAACACCTTGTCGGTATACATCTCCAGCTTGACCGCTTCGAGAAAGCTCTCGTGATCCTCCTCGGCGTCGAACTGTTCGGTGAGTTGGCTGATCCATTTCACCGGATCCACCGCAAACGGGTTTTTCGACCGCACCCCGTCGCGATAGGACCAATGCGCCGCCACCCCCGTCTCGGCCACGTCATGCATGGGACGCGTGCGGATCTGTACCTCGACCCGCTTGCCGTCGCGCCCCGACACCGTTGTGTGGATCGAGCGGTAGCCGTTGGATTTGGGCTGGCTGATGTAATCCTTGAACCGCCCCGGCACCGCGCGCCAGCGCTGGTGAATGGCGCCCAGCGCGCGATAACAATCCTCTTCGCTGTCGGTGATGACGCGAAAGCCGTAGATGTCCGACAGGCGGGAGAAGGATTGCTCTTTCTCCTCCATCTTGCGCCAGATCGAATAGGGTTTCTTGGCGCGGCCGAACACATCCGCCTCGATGCCCGCGCGGTCCATCTCGGCGCGCATATCGGTGGTGATGCGCTGGATCACGTCGCCGGTTTCACGTTGCAGGGTAATGAACCGCCGGATGATGGATTTGCGCGCCTCGGGGTTGAGCACCTGAAACGCCAGATCCTCCAGCTCTTCGCGCATCCACTGCATCCCCATGCGGCCCGCCAGCGGGGCAAAGATGTCCATGGTCTCGCGGGCCTTTTGCACCTGCTTGGCCGGGCGCATCGCCTTGATCGTGCGCATGTTGTGCAGACGGTCGGCAAGTTTGACCAGGATAACTCGCAGATCCTTGCTCATCGCCATGAAGAGCTTGCGGAAATTCTCCGCCTGCTTGGTCTCGGTCGAATTGAGCTGCAGATTGGTAAGCTTGGTCACCCCATCGACAAGCTCTGCCACCTCTTCACTGAAAAGCTCGGCAACTTCCGCGTAGCTGGCCGGCGTGTCCTCGATGGTGTCGTGCAGCAGGGCGGTGATGAGCGTGGCGTCATCCAGCTGCTGCTCCGCCAGAATGGCGGCCACGGCCACGGGATGTGTGAAATAGGGCTCGCCCGAATGACGGGTCTGCCCGGTGTGCATCAGATCACCGTAGGCATAGGCGGCCCGGATCAGCCGCTCGTTTGTTCTGGGGTTGAACCCTTTTACGAGGGCCAGCAGGTCGTCGGCAGTCTGCGTCATCGTCCGCCTTTACCAACCTTGGGGGGCGGGAGCGTTCCCGCCGCGCTTATCCCTGACCCTGTGCCGCCATCAGCTGACGCAGCAACATCTCTTCGGACATGCTATCCTCTTCGGGCTTGTCCTGCTCGGCACCCATCAAAAGCGCCATCGCGTCCTCTTCGGGCTCGTCGACCTCGATCTGGGTCTGGTTCGATTCGATCAGACGCTCGCGCAGATCCTGCGCCGATTGTGTCTCTTCCGCGATCTCGCGCAGCGAGACGACGGGGTTCTTGTCGTTGTCGCGGTCCACTGTGGCGGGCGACCCGGCCGAGATTTCGCGGGCGCGGTGCGCAGCAAGCATCACCAGTTCGAAACGGTTGGGTACCTTATCAACGCAGTCTTCGACGGTCACGCGGGCCATGGGGATGCTCCAATCTCAAGCTTGGGTAAGAATGCGCTATCTAGGGCGGATCGTGCAGATTTACAAGCAGGTATTACAGGGGCTTCACCTCTGCCAATGCCTCAGGCGGCAGGGCATCGTACATCTCGCGCACGCTGCGCCCCAACAGCGGGTGGACCCACTCGGGCGCGACGTCCATCAAGGGCACGAGAACAAAGGCACGGTCCTGCACGCGCGGGTGTGGCAGGATCAGCTCTTGTGGGGCGCGCAACCGCTGGGCCTGCGGATCCAGATCGCGCCACTGCGCATGGGTGCGCGCGTCGGGCAGCACCGTGGCGCCGCACGCGATCAGATCCAGATCCAGCGTGCGCTGGCCCCAGCGCACGGCACGCACCCGCCCCTGCGTGCTTTCGATGCTGTGCAGATGGGCGAGGGCCTCCTGCGGCGACCAGCCGACCTCGACCGCCAGCGCCGCGTTCACGAACGCAGGCCCGCTGCCCGGCGGAAAGGCCGGTGTCGCGAAAAAGCGGCTCACCCGCGGCGCCGCACCGCTCAAATCCGCCAGCACTTCAATCGCTGATTGAATTATTGCGCGCGGGCTGGCATCTTCATAAGGTGCGTTGGATCCCAGCGCGACGAGTATTGTTGACCTGACGGAGGGCGATTTTCCGCCGCTTTTCCCCGTTGTTGCATATTGCGACATCTGCAAATTTCCCTATGTGTTCACCGCGTAGCGTACCGTGGATGTGATACGAGTTGAATTTTACAAAACACATCTTTGGCGCAGGGTGCGGCAGACGCATCCGAAAGATTGGCCCAAAAAGGAATTTACATGTTTTATAAGGACGAGCGGCTTGCGCTCTTTATTGACGGCTCGAATCTCTACGCAGCGGCCAAGGCTCTCGGTTTCGACATAGATTACAAACTGTTGCGGCAGGAATTCATGCGGCGCGGCAAACTGCTGCGCGCTTTTTACTATACCGCCCTTCTGGAAAACGACGAATATTCTCCCATTCGCCCCCTGGTCGATTGGCTGCACTACAACGGTTTTTCCATGGTGACAAAACCGGCCAAGGAATACACCGACAGCATGGGGCGCCGGAAGGTGAAGGGGAACATGGATATCGAGCTGGCGGTTGACGCGATGGAACTGGCGCCGCGCGTCGATCACATCGTCATCTTTTCGGGCGACGGTGATTTCCGCCCGCTGGTCGAATCATTGCAACGTCAGGGCGTGCGCGTCTCGGTCGTCTCGACCATCCGCAGCCAGCCCCCGATGATCTCGGACGAATTGCGCCGCCAGGCGGACAATTTCATCGACCTTGACGATCTGCGCGACGTGATCGGCCGCCCGCCCCGCGATCCCGCGCCCGCCCGCGACGACGACTGACAGCGCGCAAAAAAATGCCCCGGCCCCCCAAGTGAGGCAGCCGGAGCATTGGCGTCATGAAAACGACAGGCGAATATGCGACGTGCGTTGCACGCTGCCCACTCCTTAACATAACCTGACCGGGACCCCGTTGGTCCCCCCTGTTCGGGGGGATATGTCAGGAAAGTGCCAGTGCTCCTCGATACCGCCGCGAAAATCGAGAATGAAACCGATCCGGACTGCCTCTGGCAGGCCGCGCGCGAGGGTCTTGGGACGGCGGGCATTGACCACATGGTCTATATCACCGTCGGCAATGATTTCTCGGACCTCTTCGTGCGCACCACCGTCAAGGAGTTGTATCACGAGCGTCCACCGCGGGAGGATCCGTTCCTGCGCTACTGCTGCGAAAGTTACGAAGTGATTCTCGCCGGCGCGGCCTTTGTCGACCGCCATCCCTATATCTCGCCCGAAGAACGTGCGTTCATCGAACGCGCCGCGACCTTCGGGTTCAACGCCGCACTCGCCATACCGATGCGCCTGATGGGGGCCGACCGATTTGGCGGCTTTATCATCGGCAACGGACAATCAGCTGTCGATTTCCAGCGCACCATCGTGCCGCGCACCGAAGAGCTGCGGCTGTTTTGCATGATCGTCCACCGCCGCCTCGAAGAATTGATCCCCCGCGCGGACCGGCCCGCCCGCACCGAGCGTCCCGCGCTGGTGGCCCGCGCCCTGCCCGCGGCGTTCGATCAGCTCACCCCGCGCGAAACCGAGGTGATCCTGATGCTCGCCCAGGGCAAAACCCGCGCCCAAAGCGCCAGGATCTGCGGCATCTCTATCCACACGCTGTCGGATTACGCCAAACAGGGCTATCGCAAACTGGGCGTGACCAGCGCGGCGGCGGCGGCAGCCCTGCTGCTGGAAGAGGCCGGTGGGCTTCCCGGTGTCGCACCCTCCGGCCGCCGCAGCCCGTAGACCTTCGCGCCCGCACCCCTTATGTCTGGTGCACGACACAGACCGGAGCCCGCCCATGTCCAATGCCCCCCTGACCCTGTATCTCGCCGCCCCGCGCGGGTTCTGCGCGGGCGTGGACCGCGCGATCAAGATCGTCGAGATGGCGCTGGAAAAATGGGGCGCGCCCGTCTACGTGCGCCACGAGATCGTGCATAACAAATTCGTCGTCGACGGGCTGCGCGACAAGGGCGCCGTATTTGTCGAAGAGCTGTCGGAATGTCCCGACGACCGCCCGGTCATCTTTTCCGCCCACGGCGTGCCCAAATCCGTGCCCAGCGCCGCGCAGGCGCGCAACATGGTCTATGTCGATGCCACCTGCCCGCTGGTCAGCAAGGTCCATATCGAAGCACAGCGCCACGCCGACAACGGCCTGCAAATGGTGATGATCGGCCACGCGGGCCATCCCGAAACCGTCGGCACGATGGGCCAGTTGCCCGAGGGCGAGGTGCTGCTGGTCGAGACGCCGGATGACGTGGCCACGCTCGACGTGCGCGACCCCGCGCGGCTGGCCTACGTCACGCAGACCACGCTCAGCGTTGACGATACCGCCGATATCGTCGCGGCCCTTCAGGCGCGCTTCCCGGCCATCGTCGGCCCGCACAAGGAAGACATCTGCTACGCCACCACCAACCGTCAGGAAGCGGTCAAGGCGATGGCCCCCAAATGCGACGCGATGCTGGTGGTCGGCGCGCCCAACTCGTCGAATTCCAAACGTCTGGTCGAGGTCGGCGCCCGCGCCGGCTGCGCCTACGCCCAGCTGGTCCAGCGCGCCGATGACATCGACTGGCGCGCGCTCGACGGGATCACCTCGGTCGGCATCACCGCCGGGGCCTCGGCGCCCGAAGTGCTCATCAACGAGGTCATCGATGCCTTCCGCGCCCGCTATGACGTGACGACCGAATTGGTCGAGACGGCGGTCGAGAATGTCGAATTCAAGGTGCCCCGCGTCCTGCGCGAACCCGCGTGAGCGAACCCGTCGACTTCGACGGCCGGATCGAGCCGATGGAATGGGGGCGCAACACCTATACCGTGGTGCGCCTGCCAGAGGCCATCCTCGCCCGGCTTGGCCACCCCAAGCGGGTGGAGGGGGAGATCGCCGATCATCCCGTCAATCTTGCCGTCACACGCGCGCCGGTCCTTGACGATGCGTTTCTCTACACCGGCAAGGCGCTGCTGAAGGCCGCCGACATCGCGCCGGGGGACGAAATCACCATCCGCCTTCGCGCCGCCGATCCGAACCACGTCGACACCCCGAGGATGTGCTGCTGGCCCTGCGCCAATCCGAACGTCTGACCGCGTGGAACGCCCTCACCCCCGGCAAACGCCGCGGCCTCATCGCCCCGATCGAGGCCGCCGCCCGCCCCGAAACCCGCGCCAAACGCATCGCGGCCCTGCTGCGCGCGCTGTAGCCGCTATTCCGCGTTGGGCCGCACACGGGCCGCCGATTTATCCGCAAATGCCGCCAAGCGCGCGCGCGCATCGGGCTGGGTGTTGACCACGCCTGCGACGACCGCCTCGGCATAGGCCGCATCCAGCGCCGACATGTTCTGCATGTGGCTCACGGCCGAGCAGATGGCGAAATTCGTCAGCGGCAGGTTGGCGGCGGCCTTGCGTGCCAGCTCCATCGCCAGATCCATGCTCGACCCTTCCACGCGGTACTGTGCCATGCCGATATCGACCGCCTCCTGCCCCTGATAGACGCGGCCCGTCAGCATCATATCGATCATCCGCGCCTTGCCCACCAGATCGGTCACGCGGATCGTGGCGCCGCCACCGGTAAACAGCCCCCTCTGCCCCTCGGGCAGCGCGAAATAGGTCGTGGCATCCATCACCCGCACGTGGGCCGCACTTGCCAGCTCCAGCCCGCCGCCCACCACGGCGCCCTTGAGCGCGGCGATCACCGGCACGCCGCCGTATTCCATCTTGTTGAACGCCTCGTGCCAGCGCAGGCAGACGTGCATGAAATCCGCCGGGCTGCGGTCGGCGTCGTGATGCTCGATCAGGTCCAGCCCCGCGCAGAAGTGATCCCCCGCGCCGGCCAGCACCACCGCCTTGACCCCCGCCCGCGGGGCGTCGGCGAAGAACGCGATCAGCTCTTCGATGGTGTCGATGTCCAGCGCGTTGCGCTTGGCCGGACGGTTCAGCGTCACCGTCCAGACGCCGCTGGGGTCCTCGTCAAGCTTGAGGTTGGTGAAACGGGCGGGATCAATGGTCAGCGCCATGGCAATGTCCTTTCGGAAGAATATCCCCCCAATGACATCCCTGCGCCCGCGAAAAGCAAGCCCCATCGCCGCCCGCGCCCGTGACGTAGCGTTACCGCCATGCCTTCACAAGCACGGCACCGGGGCGTAGCCTGCCCACATCCGCATCCCGAAAGGCCGCCCCATGATCTCCCTTCAATTCCTGCTCACCGCTCTTGTCGTCGTCATCGCGCCGGGCACCGGCGTCATCTACACGCTGGCGCTTGGCCTCGGACGCGGCAGGCGCGCCGCACTCTGGGCCGCCCTTGGCTGCACCTTCGGGATCGTGCCGCACCTCGCCGCCGCCACGCTGGGGCTGGCCGCCGTGCTGCACACCTCGGCACTGCTGTTCACAGCCGTAAAATGGGCCGGCGTCGCCTACCTGCTGTATCTCGCATGGAGCAGCCTGCGCGCGGGCGGCGCGCTCAACGTTTCGGCGGCGCAGACGCGCCAGCCCGGTTGGGTGATCGCCCGGCGCGGCGCGCTCATCAACATCCTCAACCCGAAACTGTCGATCTTCTTTCTCGCGCTGCTGCCGCCTTTCCTGTCGGGCAATCCGGCCACCGCCACGGCGGAAATGGCCCTGCTGGGCGCGGTGTTCATGGCGATGACGTTCGGCGTGTTCGTGGCCTACGGCGTCTTTGCCGCCGCCGCGCGCCGGTGGCTTTTGGGGTCCGAGCGGGCGATGGCGTGGCTCTCGCGCTCCTTTGCGGCGATCTTCGCCGCACTCGCGGGCCGGTTGGCGCTGGAGCGTGCCTGAGCTACATCCCGAACACGCCTAACCGGAGAGCCCCATGCACCCCATCCCCCGCGCCCCGCTGATCCTTGGCCTCGCCGGCCTCATCCCCTTTGTCTGGGGCGCCGCCACCGTGCTCTCCGACAGCCTCGCGCAACAGGGGCTTGCATGGTTCGGCCCCCGCTTCATCGGCCCCTATGTGCAGCTGTTCTACGGCGCGGTGATCCTGTCGTTCATGTCCGGCGTGCTGTGGGGGTTCGCAACCAAGGCCGAGGGCGCCCGCGCGGCCACCGGCTACGCCCTGTCGGTCATCCCCGCGCTCTGGGCGTTCCTGATGACGGGCGACGGCCCGACCAGCGCCAGCCTGAACCTGATGATCGGCTTTGCCGGCCTGCTGCTGCTGGATTTTGCGTTCTGGCAATGGGGCCTCGCCCCGCGCTGGTGGCTGTCGCTGCGGGTCCTTCTGACGGTCATCGTACTCGCCTGCCTTGCGGTGACGGCCTTCCTATGAGCCACGATGACGAAACCCTGCGCGTCTACGCCACCCGCACCGCCGACTACGCCAAATTCGCGCAGATCGAGGATCCGCATCTCGCCACGTTCATCGCGCGGCTGAAACCGGGCGCGCAGGTGCTCGACCTCGGCTGCGGCCCGGGCCACGCCGCCGCCGCCATGGCAGATGCGGGTCTGCACCCCGCCGCCACCGACGCCGTGGCCGAAATGGTCGCCCTCGCCGCCCGGCATCCGGGTGTGACGGCGCGGCAGATGACGTTCGACCAAATCGCCGGAGAAGACCTCTACGACGGGATCTGGGCCAACTTCAGCCTGCTGCACGCGGCGCGCGCCGACCTGCCCCGCCACCTGAGCGCGCTGCACCGTGCCCTGCGCCCCGGCGGCGCCTTCCACATCGGCATGAAGACCGGCACCGGCACGCAGCGCGACGCCATCGGCCGCCGCTACACCTACGTCACCGAGGCGGAACTGCGCGGCCTGCTCGCGGACGCAGGCTTTACCGTGACCGCCGCCACCACCGGGCGCGATAAAGGGCTGGACGGCACCTATGCCGATTGGATAACCCTCGCGGCATATGGCTAAACTCTACGCATACACCGACGGCGCCTGCAGCGGAAACCCCGGCCCCGGTGGCTGGGGCGCCCTGATGATCGCCCGCGACGGCGACACAGTCGTCAAGGAACGCGAACTCAAGGGCGGCGAAGCGGCGACCACCAACAACCGTATGGAGCTCATGGCCGCCATCTCGGCGCTCGAAGCGCTCGCCCGCGATACCGAAATCACCATCGTCACCGACAGCAACTACGTCAAAAACGGGATCACCGGCTGGATCTTCGGCTGGAAGAAAAACGGCTGGAAAAACGCAGCCAAAAAACCCGTCAAGAATGCCGAGCTCTGGCAGCGCCTCGACGCCGCCAACGCGCGCCACCGCGTGACGTGGGAATGGGTCAAGGGCCACGCAGGCCACCCCGAGAACGAGCGCGCCGATGCGCTGGCCCGCGCGGGTATGGCGCCGTTCAAGAAATGATCACCGTCACCTGCCCCGTCGCCCTGCACCCCGACGGCGCACCGCTGCGGATCGCGAGGGCCGACGCGCTGCTCTTTGCCGAAACCACGCAGCCCCCCGCCCCCGCCGCCGCTCATCTGCTCTTTGATGCCCTCGGGCTCGAGACGCGCAGCGCCCTGCCGCTCGGCACCTCGACGGACATCACCAAAGGCGCCGAATGGCACTTCATCCTGTGCCGCATCAAACCGCCCGTGCGCGAAACCTGGCGCCATCTCACCCCCGACGGCACCTTGGTGACAGGCCGCTGGATCCCCTTGAGCGACGCGGGCAACCACCCCGCCCTCGACTGGATCCGCGCCACGCTATGACCCTGCTCTGCGTGCTCGATTACGCCTCGGTCCTCGTCTTTGCGATCACCGGTGCACTGGTGGCCTCCCGCGCGCAGCTTGATCTGGTGGGCTTTGCCTTCATCGCCTGCCTAACGGCGGTGGGCGGCGGCACGATCCGCGACGTGCTGCTCGACCGCAACCCGATCTTCTGGATCGCCGCCCCGGGCTACATCGCCACCGCCTGCGCCGCCGCGCTCACGATCTTTCTGACGGCCCACCTGATCGAAAGCCGCCTGCGCACCCTCGTCTGGCTCGACAGCATCGCGCTTGCCATCGCCGTGGCCGCAGGGGCGGGTGTCGCCATCGGCCTTGGTCACTCCATCCCCATCATCATCCTGATGGGCATGATTACCGGCTGCATGGGCGGGCTGATGCGCGACGTGGTCGTGGGCGAAGTCCCTCTCGTGCTCAAACAGGGCGAGCTCTACGTCACCGCCGCCTTCGCGGGTGCTGCCACGGCTGCCACACTCGCAACGCTCGCCCTCCCCTCCCCGCTTCTGATCGGCGCGACCGTCACCTGGGCCTTGCGCGCAGGCTCGCTCGCCTTCGGCTGGCATCTGCCCGTCTACAAAAGCCGCCCACCGCGCGCAAAACGCTAGCGCAAAGGCGCTCCCCAACCTGCACCCTTTCAAAAATACCTAAATCCGACACCTGCCGCAGGCACCCGGTCCGTTTTCAGCGCCGCCAGTGAAACGGCACGATCACCAGCGCCCCGATGGACGAGACGATCGCATTCATCCCCGCCGATCCAAAGCCAAACCCGAACATCAACCGCACGAAATAGAACAAGAACGCCCCGCCCACGCAGATGATGATCGATTGAAGGATCCCGTTATGGGTCCAT
Source organism: Sulfitobacter albidus (assembly GCF_018200035.1). Lineage (NCBI taxonomy): Bacteria > Pseudomonadati > Pseudomonadota > Alphaproteobacteria > Rhodobacterales > Roseobacteraceae > Sulfitobacter > Sulfitobacter albidus. Next base: position 2,553,960 of record NZ_CP073581.1, read on the forward strand.
CCCGTCTTTTCCGAGACATAGCCGATGATGCCAGCGATCACGACCGTGCCGATGATGGTGGGAAGCATGGATCAACCTTCCAATACGGTGCCCGCGGCAATTGCCTTGCCGCGCTGAAACTCTGCCGCATCCTGCGCGCCCTTGCCCGCCCTTTGCAAGCGGATCAACTGCACGGCACCGTCACCGCAGGCAATCGTCAGCGCGTCGTCCAGTACCTCGCCCGGCCCGCCGGCCGCCGCAACCACCCGCGAGGCCAGCACCTTGATGCGCGTGCCCTCGTGCTGGAACCACGCACCGGGAAAGGGCGACAGCCCGCGGATCAGGCGATCCACCTCGACCGCAGGGCGGGTCCAGTCAATGCGGGCCTCGGCCTTGTCGATCTTTTCGGCGTAGGTGACGCCCGCGTCGGGCTGCGCCTCGGGGTGAGCCCGTCCAGATCGGCCAACGCCGCGACAATCGCCCGCGCGCCCAGCGCGCTCAGCCGGTCGTGCAGGGCGGCGGTGGTCTCCTCCGCGCCGATCTCGACCGTGTGGCGCAACAAGACCGGGCCGGTGTCGAGCCCCGCCTCCATCTGCATGATGCACACCCCGGTTTCCGTATCACCCGCCATGATCGCACGGTGGATCGGGGCCGCCCCGCGCCAGCGCGGCAACAGGCTTGCGTGGATGTTCAGACAGCCGCGTGCGGGCGCGTCCAGCACGGCCTGCGGCAGGATCAGACCGTAGGCGACGACCACCCCGATCTCTGCATCCAACGCGGCCAGATCCGCCTGCACCGCTGGCTCCCGCAGGCTCACCGGCGTGCGCACCTCGATGCCCATCTCCTCGGCGCGCGCGTGCACCGGGCTGGGCCGGTCCCGCTTGCCGCGCCCCGCCGGGCGGGGGGGCTGCGAATAGACCGCCGCGACCTCGTGCCCGGCCTCGACCAGCGCGTCGAGCACCGGCACCGAGAACTCCGGCGTGCCCATGAACACCACCCGCATCAGCCGCCCGCCTTTTTTGCGCGCCGCAAGAGCATGTCGCGTTTGACCTTGCTCAAGCGGTCAAAATACATCCGCCCGGCCAGATGGTCGATCTGGTGCTGCACGCTCGTGGCGTCAAGGCCGACAAAGTCGCGCTCCACCGTCTCGCCGCTCTCCTCCATGAACCGCACCCGCACACCGCGCGGCCGCTTCACCGTGGCCGACACGCCGGGCAGACACGGGCTTGCCTCCTCATGGGCGTTCAGGATGGCCGAGGCATCAATGATCTCCGGGTTCGCCAGCCGGATCCGCTTGTTGCGCGCCTCAGAGGTATCCACCACGGCCAGCGCCTGCAGCACGCCGATCTGCGGCGCGCCAAGGCCCACGCCGGGCATCGCATCCATCGTATCGATCATATCGTCCCAGATCGCGCGGATCTCGTCCGTCACCTCGGCGATGGGCGTGCAGGCCGTGCGCAACCGCTTGTCCGGCCAGCGCAGGATGGGCCGCACGCTCATGCCACAAACTCCGCTTCGAGCGCGGCGCGGGTGTCGGCATCCAGATGGTCAAACGTCACCACCCCGTCGAGGTGATCCAGCTCATGCTGCGCGCAAACGGCGGCAAACCCGGTAAAGCGCTGCACATAGCGCGCGCCGTTCAAGCCGGTCCACACCATCTGCACCTCGGTGGCGCGGCGCACATCGGCGCTCACGCCCGGAATGCTCAAACAGCCCTCGGGGCCCACCGCGCTTTCCTCGCCTACTTCCGTCAGCATCGGGTTGATGCAGACCAGCGGATCGGGCTTGCCCTCTTTCCAGCCGACATCCATCACGAACATCCGGTGCAGGTGGCCCACCTGCGGCGCGGCCAGACCGCGGCCGGGAGCGGCATACATCGTCTCGAGCATATCGCGCGCCAGCGTCTCGATCTCGGGCGAGACCGCCGCGACCGGCACGCAGGTCTCCCGCAGCACCGGGTCAGGCCAGCGGCGGATCTCCAGCACGCTCATCCGCGCGCCAGCTCACGTTTGAACTTCACCATCTTGCGGGTGATCATCTGACGGCGCAGCGGCTTGAGGTGGTCGATGAACAGCTTGCCATCCAGATGGTCGATCTCGTGCTGCACGCAGGTCGCCCACAGCCCGTCCATCCCTTCGCGGTGCTCCTTGCCGTCGGCATCCAGCCAACGCACCTCAACCTCCGCCGGGCGGGTCACGTCCGCGAATTGCTCCGGCAGGCTCAGACAGCCTTCCTCGTAGGTGTTCAGCGCGTCCGACGACGCTGTGATCTCGGGGTTGAACATCACCAGCGGGCGCGGCGCCTCGCCCTCTTCCTTGACGCAGTCAAGCACGACCAGACGGTGCAGCACGCCCACCTGCGGCGCGGCGAGCCCGACACCGGGGGCGTCGTACATCGTGGCCAGCATGTCGTCGGCAAGGCTGCGCAGATCATCCGTGATCTCCTGCACCGGCGGGCAGGATTTCTTCAGACGCGGGTCGGGGTGATAAAGGATCGGGCGTTTCATGCGGCTGATGTAGGGCACCCCCGCCGATCCCGCAAGCGGGGCTTGCGCCCAGCCCCCCGCACGCTACCCTCGCGCCAAACCCGGACAGGAGAGTACCCCCATGAGTTTTGACACCCCGATCGACCGCCGCGGCACCCACTGCGTGAAATGGGACGCGATGGAAAGCCTGTATGGCGTGCCCGCCGATACCGGGATTTCCATGTGGGTGGCCGACATGGATTTCAAAACCGCCCCCGTGGTGCAACAGGCCGTGCAGGACATGGTCGATCACGGCGTCTATGGCTATTTTGGCGACGACAGCAAATACCGCGCCGCGATCCAGTGGTGGATGCGGCAGCGTCACGGCTGGGATCTCGATCCCGCGCATATCTTTACCACCCATGGCCTCGTGAACGGCACGGCCATGTGCGTCGATGCCTTCACCGCGCCGGGTGACGGTGTGGTGCTGTTCACCCCCGTCTATCACGCCTTTGCCAAGGTGATTAACGCCGCCGGGCGCCGCGTGGTCGAATGCGAGATGCACCAGACCGATGGCCGCTACACCATGGATTTCGACGCCTATGACGCGCAGATGGACGGCTCTGAGACGATGGTCGTGCTCTGCTCCCCGCACAATCCCGGCGGCACCGTCTGGACCCGCGACGAGCTGCAAGCCGTCGCCGATTTCGCCAGGCGTCACGATCTGGTGCTTGTCTCGGACGAGATCCACCACGATCTGGTGATGCCCGGCCACACCCACATCCCCATGGCCAATATCGACGGTATTGCCGACCGGCTGGTGATGATGACCGCCACGACCAAGACGTTCAACATCGCGGGCAGCCATTCCGGCAACGTCATCATCGCCGATCCGGACCTGCGCGCCAAATTCGGCGCGCGCATGGCCGCCCTTGGCCTGTCGCCCAACAGCTTTGGTCTGTTCATGGCGACCGCTGCCTATTCGCCGGAGGGCGCGGCATGGGTCGACGATCTTGTGGGCTATCTCGATGGCAACCGGCGCCTGTTCGACGATGCGGTCAACGCGATCCCGGGCCTGAAATCCATGCCGCTCGAGGCGACCTATCTCGCCTGGGTAGATTTTGACGGCACCGGAATGACCCGCGAGGAATTCACCAACCGGGTCGAGCAGAAGGCGGGAATTGCCGCCAACCACGGACCGACCTTCGGCACCGGCGGCGAAAGCTTCCTGCGGTTCAACATCGCCACACCGCGCGCGCGGGTCGAGGAAGCCTGCGCCCGTCTGGCAGACGCGTTCGGCGACCTGCAGTAAGCCTAGCGGCTGGCGTGCTGGACGGGATCCATCGCCTCGCGGGCGGCCAAATCGGGTCGTCCCGCGCGGCGCACGGCATAGTGCCGCTCGTCGCCCACCGCGTGCGATCCGGTAATCACACCGCTGTACAAAAGCTCCGAGCCATCGAATACGCTGACAAGCCCGGTCAGCGCCGGCGTGCCCTCGGATGCGGTGACAAACCCGCGTGACCAGCTGCGCAGCACGGCGAGCAGAATGCCGCCCGCATCCACATGCAACTGGCGGTGACGGTTCGCGGCAGACACCCTTGGGCGTGCCTTGTCGGGCGTGAATCCCTGCGGCAGAAAAATATCCATGAAACCTCCTCCCAGTACTCTGCTCAAAGTTGTGTCGATCTTTCGTTAAGGCAACCCGATTCGTCAAAAATTCCCCGCTGTGCATCTGCGCAGAGCAGATGCGCCGGGATCGGGGATTTCCCTGCGACAGGCCACGCCTATCTGATCCACAGCGAAAAAGGAGAGAGATATGGGACTGTTGATCGACGGCGAGTGGCACGACAGCTGGTACGACACCAAGAAAAGTGGCGGTGCGTTCAAACGGCAGGAATCGCAGTTTCGCAATTGGATCACCCCCGACGGCAGCGCGGGCCCCACGGGCGACGGGGGCTTTCCGGCCAAGGCGGGGCGCTATCACCTCTACGTCAGCCACGCCTGCCCATGGGCCCACCGCGCGCTGATCTTCCGCACGCTCAAGGGCCTTGAGGATTTGATCGACGTTTCCGTGGTGCATCCCGACATGCTGGGCGACGGGTGGAGCTTTGACGACAGCTTTGACGGCGCCACCGGGGATCGGCAGTTCGGCCTCCCCTTCGCGCGCGACCTCTACACCCGCGCGCAGGCTGATTTTACGGGCCGCGTCACCGTGCCCATCCTCTGGGACCGCGACCGCGATACCATCGTTTCCAACGAATCCTCCGAGATCATCCGCATGTTCAATTCAGCCTTCGACGGGCTGACCGGCAACACCGATGACTATTACCCTGCGGATCTGCATGGCGATATCGCGCCGGTCAACGACCGCATCTACGACACGCTCAACAACGGCGTCTACAAATCCGGTTTCGCGACCACGCAAGAGGCCTATGACGCCGCCGTGCACCCGCTGTTTGACACGCTCGACTGGCTGGAGGACCGGCTGGCCACAAACCGCTACCTCATGGGTGACCGGATCACCGAAGCGGATTGGCGGCTGTTCACCACCCTCGTGCGCTTTGATCTGGTCTATCACCAGCATTTCAAATGCAACCGCGCCCGGATCGTGGATTATCCCAACCTCTGGGCCTATACCCGCGAGCTGTTCCAGTGGGACGGTGTGGCCAATACGGTGCATTTCGATCATATCGTGCGCCACTACCACTACAGCCACGAAAGCATCAATCCGCACCGAATCCTTCCGATAAATCCGGTGATTGACTGGCTCGAACCGCACCGGCGCGGGTAGCTTCGTCAACGTCTGCGGGCGTGCGCGAATTGGAACGCTGCCCTGCCGGAGAGGGGGGCGCCGGTATCGGCGCATCTGGCACCGTCTGAGGCTCTTCGAATGGGTCGTCGGGCCGGTGCAGCTAACTGGCGCGCCGCTCGTCACTGTAATGCGCGACCATGGCCGCCAAATCCTCGGGCGGTGTGTCGCTTTGCACAAAGGCGCGCGCGTTCGCCGAATGGGCAAAGATCGACCCATCCGAGAAAAAGCTGGTGTTGGTGACAAAGATCACCCGCGCTTCGGGTTGGCGGTAATTGGCGTAATCCGAAATCGCCAGCGCCGAACCCTTGTCGATCACCAGATCAAGGATGATGATGTCGATCGTCTGCTCCGCAAGATGCGCAATCGCTTCGTCCTGCGTGCCCGAGACCGTCACGCTCATCCCCTGACGCTCAAGGTGCCGCGCCCAGATGCCCGCCAATTCTGACACGCTTTCAACGATCAAGACACGTGGCGGTTGATTGCTGGCACACTGCATCGGCACTCCTTTACCTGACTGAGCGTCGGTCCGATTTGGTTAACAAATTACTAACCAAAAGCGCTACTCTTGTAACTGCTTAACTTGCTCAGTCATATACGCGAAACTCCGCTTTGTGACAGGGGAGGTTTCGGCTGAATTTAGCGCATTTGACGCCTCGCGCGTTCAACCTTTCGGGAGGTCATCATGCACGCGCAGCATCGCGATCACGGTGGCGGTATCGATGCCGCCGCGCAAACCTACGGTGGCGATCGTGCCGACTGGATAGATTTATCAACTGGAATCAATCCGCTACCCTACGATCTGCCAGAGTTGAGCGCGCAGGATTGGGCCGCCCTGCCCGATACGGGCGCGCAGGACGCGCTTGCTGCGGCTGCACGGCGTTTCTGGGCCGTACCGCAGACGGCGGACCTGCTTGCCACGTCCGGCGCCTCTGCACCGATCGCGATGATTCCCCACCTGCGTCCCCCCGGCACCGTCGCGATCCCGGCTCCGACCTACAACGAACACGCCGCCGCCTTTCGCGCTGCGGGCTGGCACATTCACGACACGCCCACCGTCGGCGCACAGGCACAGGTCGCCGTGCATCCGAACAACCCAGACGGGAAGCTGACAGGAGCAAGCGATCTCACCGCCCCGCTGCGCATCATCGACGAAAGCTTTTGCGACGTCCGGCCTGACGCTTCGCTGATCGCGCACAGCGCGCAGCCCGGCACGCTAATCCTCAAGAGTTTTGGCAAGTTCTGGGGCCTCGCCGGTCTGCGGCTCGGCTTCGTCATCGGGGATCCGGAGCTGGTGGCACAGCTGCGCGAGCGGCTCGGCCCCTGGCCCGTGGCAGGCCCCGCGCTGCGCATCGGTGCGGCAGCGCTCAACGATCCCGACTGGGCCGCGCGCACCCGCGCCCGCCTGCACGCCGACGCCGCCCGCCTCGACGCGCTGATGCAAACCGCGGGCGCCCTATCGCTGGGCGGCACGACATTGTTTCGCCTCTACGAGGTGCACGACGCCGCCGCCTGGCAGGACCGTCTCGCCCGGCATCACATCTGGAGCCGCGTGTTCCCCTACAATCCCCGCTGGCTCCGCCTTGGCCTGCCGCCCGCCTCCGGCTGGGGCCGTCTGGCCCGCGCGCTGACATGACCGCCCTGCTCGCCGCCCTCCTGCTCGACGCCGCCTTGGGAGAGCCGCGCTGGCTCTGGCAGCGCCTGCCGCACCCTGCCGTGCTGATGGGACGCGCGGTCGGCGCGCTCGACCGCGCGCTCAACCATGGATCACAGCGCATCGCCAAAGGCGCCGCCGCGCTTGTGCTGCTGGTCCTTGGCGCGGGGATCCTCGGCCACGGTCTCAGCTTCGGCGGCCCCGTCGTGGAAATCGTGATCGCCGCGATCCTGCTCGCCCAACGCTCGCTGGTGCAGCATGTGCAGGCCGTGGCAGATGGTTTGCGCGTATCCTTGGGCGACGGACGCCGCGCGGTCGCGATGATCGTCAGCCGCGATACCGCCGCTATGGACACGCCCGCGACGGCCCGCGCCGCCATTGAGAGCGCCGCCGAAAACCTCTCGGACGGCGTGATCGCGCCTGCCTTCTGGTTCGCCGTGGCGGGCCTGCCCGGTCTGCTCATCTACAAGATCGTCAACACCGCCGACAGCATGATCGGCTACCGCACCCCGCAATACGACGCCTTTGGCAAAGCCGCCGCGCGTCTCGACGATCTGCTCAACTTTATACCCGCGCGGCTCACGGCGGTGCTGATCGCCCTGCCGGGGGCGTTCTGGGACAGTGGCGCGCCATCGCCGCCGACGCTGGTATGCACCGCTCCCCCAACGCCGGCTGGCCCGAGGCCGCCATGGCGCGCGCAATCTCGGTGGCCCTCGCCGGGCCGCGCGCCTATGATGGGCGGATGCAGACGTTCCCCTTTGTGAACCCCGAGGGCGCGCGCGACATCGGCGCCCCCGACATCGACGCCGCTATCCGGCGGCTGTGGCACGCCTGGGGTGTTCTGCTGGCCTTTGCGGCCATTGTAATACTGATTGATTGAGGTCTTTTCATGCGTTCCGTTTTCCTTGCCGCGGCCCTCGCCGCCCTTCCGCTCACCGCCCTTGCCAACACTCCCTGCGGCGGAAGCTTCAGCACCTTCATCGACGGGCTCAAGGCCGAGGCGATCGCCGAAGGCATCGCCCCCGAGACGGCCAATCGCTTTTTCCGCTCCGTGCGTCAGGATCCCGCCGTGCTACGCGCCGACCGCGCGCAGGGCGTCTTCCAGCGCCCCTTCATCGACTTTTCCCGCCGCCTGATCTCAAACGACCGTATCGCCGCCGGCCGCAGCAACGCCCAGCGCTACAACAGCGTGTTCAACCGGATCGAGGCCGACTACGGCGTCGACCGCAACGTGCTGCTGGCCTTCTGGGCGTTCGAGACGGACTACGGCTCGTTCCAGGGGGATTTCAACACCGCCAACGCCCTCGTCACCCTCGCCCACGATTGCCGTCGCCCCGACCTCTTCCGCCCGCAGGTCATCGCCGCGATAGAGCTTTTCGCGCGCGGTGAATTCGATCCCGCCACCACCACCGGCGCCTGGGCCGGGGAGATTGGCATGGTACAAATGCTGCCCCGCGACATCCTTGAGAACGGCACCGACGGCGACGGCGACGGGCGCGTGTCGCTGAAAACCTCGGCCCCCGACGCGCTGGTATCGGGCGGCAAGATGCTGTCGGAACTGGGCTGGCGCGCGAATGAGCCGTGGATCGACGAAGTCACCGTACCGCAGGGGTTCGACTGGGGCCTCAGCGGTCTGGACACCGTGAAACCGGGCGCCGAATGGGCCGCCCTTGGCGTCACCGCGCGTGACGGGCGTATCGCGGATCTGCCCGCTTCGCTGATCGTGCCGCAGGGGCGCGGCGGGCCTGCCTTCCTCACCTATCCAAATTTCAACGTCTATTTCGAATGGAACCAAAGCTTTACCTACGTGCTGACTGCCGCCTATTTCGCCACCCGGCTGGGCGGCGCGCAGGTCTATGACGCGGGCAGCCCCGAACCGGGGCTGAGCGGCGATCAGATGAAGGCGCTGCAATCCAAACTTCAGGCGCGCGGCTACGATGTGGGCAAGATCGACGGCATCCTCGGCGCCGGCACCCGCGCCGCCGTGCGCGCGGAACAGGAACGGCTTGGCCTGCCCGCCGACGCCTGGCCCACGCCCGCGCTTCTGAACGCGCTTTAGGGCCTGATCGGGAACCGCTGACCGTCCGCGGTCAGCATCACCAACCGCCCGTGACTGCGTACGAAACGGTCGCAGCGCGCGCGCCCGTTGCGGTAGGCGATGCAAACCGTGCCATCCGCGCCCACTTGAAACGTGCCGAACGCCGATTCGCCGCTGGCGTAGGTATAGCTGTACGCGCCGCCCACCGAATAGCGCGACCGGCCGCCCTCGTAGAACAGCACGTCGCCGCCGCGCGTCATCGCGACGACCTCCGCACGGCTCAGCGGTGTGTCGCCCGCAAGCGTGGCAAAGCCATCGGCAAAACCAATCGACGGAAGCAGGCAGAGGATCAGGGCAAAGCGCATGGGTCAGCCTACCCGCTCCCCACCCGCACGACCACGCACGTTTACGCGACCAGCGTTTCCGCCTTTTTCAGATCGACGGAGACAAGCTGGCTCACCCCCTGCTCGGCCATCGTCACACCAAACAGCCGGTCCATGCGCGCCATCGTCACCGCGTGGTGCGTGATGATCAGGAATCGCGTGTCGGTCTGGCGGCACATCTCGTCCAGCAGATCGCAGAACCGCGTCACATTCGCATCGTCCAGGGGCGCGTCGACCTCATCCAGCACACAGATCGGCGCCGGGTTCGCCAGAAACACGGCAAAGATCAGCGCCATCGCCGTCAGCGTCTGCTCCCCCCCGCTCAACAGGCTCAGCGTGCTCAGCTTCTTGCCCGGCGGCTGGCACATGATCTCAAGCCCCGCCTCCAGCGGATCGTCACTCTCCACCATCACCAGATTGGCCTCGCCCCCGCCAAAGAGATGCGTGAAAAGCATCGAGAAATTGCTGTTCACCTGCTCGAACGCCGTCAGAAGCCGCTCGCGCCCCTCGCGGTTGAGGCTGGCAATCCCGTGGCGGAGCGTCTTGATAGCACTTTCCAGATCCGCCTTTTCCGAGACGAGCAAATCATGCTCCTCCTGCACCTCGCGGGCGTCCTCCTCAGCCCGCAGGTTCACCGCGCCCAGCGCGTCGCGCTGACGTTTCAGACGGTTCACGTCCGCCTCCAGCGCCTCCGCCCCCGGCATCCGGTCGGGCGACACATCCAGTTGCGTCAGTAATTGCTCCGGCGTCTGCTGCATCTCCTCCGCGATGCGCTCGGCGGCGGCGGCGACCGTCTCGCGCGCGGCCTCGGCCCGCGCGTCCGAGCGTGCCCGCGCCTCGCGCGCCTCAGAGGCCAGCCGCTCCGCATCCCGCTCCGCCACCGTCGCCTCGCGCAGCGCGGCCTCGCCCGTGCTCAGCCTGTCCGCCGCCTCCGCCCGGCGGCTTTCCGCGCGGGTGATCTCCTCGGCCAGCGCGTCGCGCTTGGCGGTGATCTCTTCCGGTGCCGCCGACGCCGTTGCCAGTTCCGCCTCTGACGCCGCCCGGCGCTCTTCCAACTCGGCGCTGCGCTTTTCCGCCGTCTCCAGCCGGTGCCGCCAGCCGCTCAATTCCTTGGTGACTTCCTGGCTGCGCTTGGTGCGCGCCTCGCCCTCGCGGCGCAGCTCGTCGTGGGCGGATCGGCGCGACATCATCGTGATGCGCGCGGCCTCGACGGTCATGCGCACGTCCTCGACGCCCGCGCGCGCGGCCTCCAGATCGCCCAGATCGGCCAGCGCGCGCTCCGCCTCCAGCACGCGGGCGCGCGCGCCCATCGCCTCTTCCTCGTGACGGCTCACGGCAAGGCCCAGCGATTCGAGCCGCCCTGCCGCCAGATTGCGCTCCGCCTCGGCCCGGCTCAGCGCGCGGCCCGCGTCGGCCACCGCGCGGTCGGCGTCGCGGCGGGCTTCGCGCGCGCGCTTGTCGGCCTCGGTCTGCGCCGCCAGCTCCCGCGTCAGCGTCTCATGCGCCGCGCGCGCGCCTTCGGCCCGCTGGCTCGCCTGCTCCAGCGATTGCTTCAGCGTTTCCAACCGGTTGAGCTGTTGCAACCGCAGCGCCGCCGCCGAGGGTGCATCCTCGGCCCAGGCCCGATACCCGTCCCAACGCCACAAATCCCCCTCGGGCGAGACCAGCCGCTGTCCGGGCTGCAACGCGGCCTGCAAACGCGGGCCATCGTCCGCTTCCACCAACCCGATCTGCGCCATGCGCCGCGCCAGAACATCCGGGCAGGAGACATGCTGCGTCAGCGGCGTGACCCCGGCAGGCAGCGGCTGCGGCGAGTCATAACCGGGCAGCGCCGACCAGCCCGACGGGCCATCGGCCTCGACCTCCGGCGCGCGCAGATCATCGGCCAACGCCGCCCCCAGCGCCTTTTCGAAACCATGCTCCACCTGCAACCGGTCGAGGATCTGCCCCCCCTCCGCCGTATCCCGCTCAAGCAATTTCGCCAGCGCCGTGGTCTCGGCGCGCAGGGCGTTCATCTCGCCTTCGGCTTCGGAGCGTTCGGCCCGTGCGCCCGCCTCGCGCGTCTGGGTCTGCGCGCGCTGTTCCTCAGCCGCGATCAGGGCCGCATCTGCCGCCTCGGCCGCCTGCGTGGCCGTACTCTCCGCCGCCTGCGCGGCCCCATACTCCGCACCTGCGCGGGCCAGCGCCGCCTCAGATTGCGCCACCGCTTCGCGGGAGCGCTCCGCCTCTGACTGCGCGCGGCTTTCCGTCTTGCGGCTGTCGCTCAGCAACCGTTCGGCAGAGCCATAGCGCGCGGCCAGCCGGGCCACATCCTCGGTCTGCTGGCTCAGCGCGTCCTCGCGCGCCTGCAACACCGCCGCCGCCTCGCGCGCCGCCTCCGCAGCACCCGCCAGCGCGCCATCGTGCCCCTCGCCCGCCTTGGCAAGCTCGCGGGCCTCCCACTCCAACCGCTCGATCGTCTCGCCCGCGTCGCGGTTCAGCCCGGCCTCGCGGTCCAGATCGCGGGTCAGCTGGGCGATGCGCCCCGTGAGCGTCTCGATCAACTGGCGGGCGCGCGCCTCCTGATCGCTCAGCGTATCGCGCTGCACCACCAGCCGCTGCACCACGGCGGCGGCAATCGCGTCCTCCTCGCGCAGGGCGGGCAGCGCATCCTCCGCCACCTCACGGGCCTTCACGGCGGCACGCACCAGCGCCTCCGCCTGCGCCGCGGCAGTCACCCGGCTGCGCAACTCCGCCTCCGCGCCCGCCCGCGCGTCATCCGCTTCGCGCCAGCGGCGGTACAGCAACAGCCCTTCGGTATTGCGCAGCTGGTCGCCGATATCGCGATACCGCGCCGCCTGCCGTGCCTGCCGCGCAAGCTGTGCCAGCTGTGCGGCCAGTTGCTCGATCACATCATCCACGCGGGCAAGGTTCGCCTCCGCCCCGTTCAGCTTCAGCTCCGCCTCATGCCGCCGCGCGTAGAGCCCCGAAATCCCCGCCGCCTCTTCAAGGATGCGCCGCCGGTTCTTAGGCTTCGCGTTGATCAGCTCGCTGATCTGTCCCTGCCGCACCAGCGCGGGGCTATGCGCGCCGGTCGAGGCATCGGCGAACAGCATCTGCACGTCGCGCGCGCGCACGTCCTTGCCCGCCGCCTTATAGGCGCTGCCCACGTCCCGCGTGATCCGCCGCGTGATCTCCAGCGTGTCGGCCTCATTGAACCCCGCGGGCGCAAGCCGCTCCGAATTGTCGATGCTCAGCGCCACCTCGGCAAAGTTGCGGGCGGGCCGCGTCGCCGCCCCGGCAAAGATCACATCCTCCATCCCGCCGCCGCGCATCGCCGTGGGGCGGTTTTCACCCATCACCCAGCGCAGCGCTTCGAGCAGGTTGGATTTCCCACAGCCGTTCGGCCCCACAACACCCGTCAGACCATCGGCGATGATCAGATCGGTGGGGTCCACAAAGCTTTTGAAGCCCGTCAGCCTGAGTTTGGAAAAGCGCATCGCGTCCTGATTCCGATTGAGACGCTAACCTGCCGATCCTGCCCCCTCCGAGTCAACCTCTCCCCACAAGGGAGGGCGGCAATCGGCCAGTTATCCACAAGATATTGCGGTTCACTTCACAAAACCGGGGTACACTCAATCTCAACTTGCAGTCCGCCCAGCACTTTCACCCCGGTGCCGCGCACCGGTACACAGTCAAGATCGACGGGCGTGCGCGGGATCGGCTTTGCCGGGCCCTTCCCGCATTTCAGGATGCCGATCGCCTGCGCCTGATCGCCGCGCACCTCGCGCACCTCGCACCCGCTGACCTGCGCCATCGCCACCGCCATGCGCCCCTTGATCGGGCCAAATCGCGGCGCGTACTGCGGATTGGTGCGGATCGCCTCCGCCAGCTCGTCGCGCACCCGCACGTCAAAGACTGATCCCTCAACCGTGACCTGCGTGGCGGGCAGCCCGCGGAAATGCGGCCCGGCCGTATTGCACGCGGCCAGACACAGGAAAATCAGCAAAACCCTCATCCCGCCACGCTGCGCGCAAATGGTTAACGAAACGCTAACCACGCCCACCCTTGCCGCCCTGCGCAGGTGGTCATATTATCTGACCAATTGGAGGAGCCTGCCCCATGCCATTCCGTCCCGTTGCCCCGGAAAAACTCTCCACCGCCGTGGTCCGCCAGGTCGAAGAGTTGATTCTGCGTGGCATCCTGCGCCCCGGCGAACGCCTCCCGTCCGAGCGGGAGCTGTCCGAGCGCCTCGGCGTCTCCCGCCCCTCGCTGCGCGACGCGATTGCGCAGTTGCAGGACACCGGGCTGCTCAGCGCCAAGCCGGGCGCGGGCGTCTATGTGGCCGATGTGCTTGGCTCCGCCTTCTCGCCCGCGCTACTGGCGCTGTTTGCGCGCCACGACGAAGCCGCGATGGACTACCTGTCGTTCCGGCGTGACATGGAGGGGCTCGCGGCAGAGCGCGCCGCGCGGCTGGGCTCCGACACCGATCTGGCGGTGATCGACACGATATTCACCAAAATGACCCAACCGCAGGACGCTGAGTCAGAGGCGAGCCTCGACGCGCAATTCCACATGGCCATCGTCGAGGCGAGCCATAATGTTGTCATGCTGCATATGATGCGGTCGATGTACGATCTGCTGCGCGGGGGCGTGTTCTATAACCGTCAGGTCATGTTCAGCCAGCAGACCACCCGCGAGGCGCTGCTGGAACAACACCGCGCGATCCACGCCGCGCTGATGGCGCGCGACGCCCCCGCCGCCCGCACGGCGGTCGAGGCGCATCTCAGCTTTGTCGAACGCGCCCTGCTCGACCAACAACGCGCCGCCCGGCACGAGGACATCGCGCGCCAACGCCTTGACCACGCGCGCGAACGCTAGGTCAGCCGCGCCATCATGCGCCGCACGATCACCCGATGCGCGGGCGCGACGGGCAGCATGTACAGCCGTCCAAACCAATTATGCACCTTTACAGACGAGGTCAGCGTCAGCGTGCGGCCCCGCACCGTCAGACAGCTCATCGTGTCCAGATGCCGGTCCCGCGCGGTGAGGCTCAGCCGCGTGTCGTCGATCGTCTCGACGGTAAAGAAATCCAGCCGGTCGCCCGCCTGCACAAATCCCGGCTCCCGCCCCGAAAGCCCGCCAATGCGCGCCACCCCGAACCGGGCCGAAACCGCATCACGAATGCGAAACGCCGTCTGCAACAGCGGCAGCGGATCGCGGGTCATGGCAAACCACGCCTCCAGCGGCGTCAGGGGGCGCGCCATCTCGACCGTATGCTGGTGCAGGAAGTTCAGCTGATCGCGCGGGGCGATAATCTCTACCTGCGCGGTCTCGATCTTCATCCCATCCCCCCAACGCAAAAGGCCCCACCGGATCCGGCGGGGCCTCTGCAATTCCTGTAAGCCACGTTCAGTGCAGCTTGGCGTCGACTTCGTCGATGCCCGCGTCGATCAGCTTGTTGGCCTCGGCCGCGCTCATCTGCTTGGCGATAACATCGCGCGAGGCCATGACGGCGATGGCAATCGCCTGATCGCGCACTTCCTTGACGGCGGCGGCCTCAGCACTGGCGATCTGTTCGCCCGCGTTGGCCAGACGGCGCTCAACGGATTTTTGCAGATCCAGCTTCGCCTGCTCGCCCGCCGCTGTCGCCTCGGACTTCGCATCAGCGACGATGCGGTCGGCCTGTTCCTGCACTTCTTTCTGCTTGCGCTCGTAAGAGGCCAGCAGCGCCTGCGCGTCCTCGCGCAGCTTGCGGGCTTCCTCGATCTCGGACTTGATGCCCTCGGCGCGTGCGTCCAGCATCCCGCCCAAGAGGCCCGGCACCTTGAAATACACAAGGATGCCAAGGAACACGAGCAGACCCAGCAGCACGATGAAATCGGTGTTGGCCATGGAGAAAAACGGACCCTTCGCCGCAAAGGCAGGGGTCGCGCCCAGCAGGGCCAGAACGGATGTGAGTGTCAGACGCATGGCGTTATCCTTTCATCCGGGCGTTGACCGCCGCGGTGACGGTCTTGGCATCCGCCGTGCCACCCATGGCGGCGACGATTTCCTTGGCCGTATCCTTGGCCACTTCCTTCACGCTTTCCAGCGCGCCTTCGCGGATCTCCGCAATGGCTTTCTCGGATTGGGCGGATTTGGCGGCAATCTCTTCGTCCGCCTTGGCGATGGCGGCGTCCAGATCGGCCTGCATCTCTGCCTTGGCCTCGCCGATGATGCGCTGCGCCTCGGCCCGCGCGTCGATCAGCGCCTTGTCATAGGCGGCCTCGGCGGCCTCTGCCTTCGCCTTGAGATCCTCGGCGGCGGCAATGTCATTCGAAATGGTGCCCTGACGCTCTGCCAGAACGGCGGCGATCCGGGGCAATGCAATGCGCGACAGGATGAAATAGATCGCAACAAGGGCGACCACCAACCAGAAGATCTGGTTGCCCCACCAGTCAAAACACAACTGCGGCATCCCGATGGCCGAGCCATCCGGGCCGACGCATGTTCCTGCGACTGCGGCGCTTGTTTCAGTTGCCATTCCGGCCTCCTGTCAAAACGGGTGTGTACGATGGGCGATGCAGGTGTCCCGCACCGCCCAATGCGTAAGGATCGTCTGCGGTGTTCTTAGACGGCGAACATCAGCAGAAGGGCCACGAGGAACGCGAAGATCCCCAGGGCTTCCGCGAACGCGATGCCGATGAACAGGGTGGCTGTCTGCGACGCAGCAGCCGATGGGTTGCGCAGAGCGCCTGCGAGGTAGTTGCCGGCCACGTTGCCAACCCCGATCGCGGCTGCGCCGGACCCGATTGCTGCCAGACCTGCGCCGATGTGTGCGAGTTCGCCTTCCATGTGAATTCTCCTTACGATTGGAAGTTGAGGTGTAGTGGTGCGGACGGGCCGAGGCCCATGTCCCGCGTCGTTAGTGGTGTGGGTGCAGCGCGTCCTTGAGGTACACGCATGTGAGGATGGTAAAGACGTAGGCCTGGATAAAGCTCACCAGCACCTCCAGCCCGTACATCGCCGTGATGCCGAGGATCGCGATGGGCGATACCGCCAGCAGCGCCGCGAAGCCCGCAAAAACCTTGATCACCGCGTGGCCCGCCATGACGTTGCCCGCCAGACGAATGGAGTGGCTCACGGGGCGCACGAAATACGAGATGATCTCGATCACGGCCAGCACCGGGCGCAGCGCCAACGGCGCCGACGAGACCCAGAAGAGGCTCAGGAACGCGGTGCCGTTCTTGACAAAGCCCAGCACGGTCACGGTGATGAACACCGCAAAGGCCAGCACAACCGTCACGGCAAAATGCGACGTCGGCGTGAACGCCGTGGGGATCAGGCCAAGGAAGTTGGCACAGACGATAAACATGAACAGCGTCATGATGTAGGGGAAGAACTTGACGCCCTCCTTGCCGCAAATATCCTCGACCATCTTGTAGATGAAACCATAGGCCAGCTCGGCGACCGACTGCATTCGACCCGGCACAACCGCGCGCTTGGACGTGCCCAGTACGAGGATCGCGAACACGGCCAGAACGGCAAGGCCCGTCCAAAGTGCTGCGTTCGTGAAGGTGTACCACGCGACGGGACCATCGCCGCCCAGAGGCGAGACGATGAACTGGTCCATCGGGTGAAACACCAGACCGCCTTCTTTGGATTCTGTCGCCATCTCAGGGCCCCTTATCATCTCTGCCCGCGTCGGGCGTTGTCTCTTCAGCCAGCTCTGCCAGCTTCTTGTCCTGGATCTCCTGCGCGGAGCGGAGCATCGTCTTTACCCCCGCCGCAAGGCCCAGCATTGTAAACAGCACCAGGAAAATCGGGAGCGTCCCCAACCACAGGTCCAGCCCGTACCCCATGCCAAAGCCGATGCCCAATCCGGCCACCAACTCAATCACCATCCGCCAGGCCAGTTGCGCCTGTGAATAATGCTCATCCACCCGCGGTTTAGGTGCCTGAAGCCCCTTGGCCGCCGCGATCCGCGCCTCGATCTGCTGCAAGTGTGCTTTGCGGTCCTGATCTTCCACGCGCGGGATCCCCCGGATGTTCGGGCCTTAGCTACTGCGCTGCGGCATCGGAGTCAACGCGGCAGCCCGGCAGATCAAAGCACTGAAATACATAGGTATTTCGGGCGACGCACACTGAACGCCCCACGGCACCCCGCGCAATCGGGCCCAAATCCACATTCAACCATCCGGTTGATCGTGGCGCCACCGCGCCGTGCGCGCCCGAAGCCAATCGCGAAATAGCCGCACCGGCTTCCGCCGCGCGGCCCCCTCGGCCAACAGCATGTGATACCCGCCCTCGCGAAATCCCACGTCGGACAGACGCACAAGCCGCCCCAGCGCCACCTCATGCGATACCACCTCTTCTGAGACCAGCAGCACCCCCTGCCCGGCAATCGCCGCCTCCACCGCCAGCGCCGAGGACATGCGCCAGACCTCCTCGGCAAAATCCTGCGGCAGCGGCACGCCAGCCCGGGCAAACCACGCGCGCCAGGTGCCATTCGTGCGGTCCCGCATCAGCGGCAGGTCCAGCAAGGCTTCGGGCGCCACCGGACCCGGTGCCACCGTGGGCGCGGCGAAAGGATAGAGCATCGCATCGCTCAGCAACGCCGCCCCCGGATAGGACGCATTGGGCGGAATGAAGCGGATCGCCACATCCGCCTCGTAGCGCGCCACATCCGCCAGATGGCGCGACGCCTCCAGTCGCACGTCGATGCCGGGATGCAAAGCACTGAAACCCGCCAGCCTAGGCACCAGCCATTTGGTCGCGAACAGCGGCTCGCTGTTGACGCTCACCGTACCCGCGGGCGCCTCCGCCAGCCCCTCGGTCGCCTCGCCAATCAGATCGAACGCCGGGCTGACCTGCGCCAGATAGGCCGCCCCGTCGGGCGACAGGCGCACCCCGCGCGACGCCTCCTGGAACAATTGCACGCCCAGCCGATCCTCCAGCCCGCGCACGTGGCGGCTGATGGACGAATGGCTCACCCCCAGCTCATCCGCCGCGCGGCTGAACGATTGATGCCGCCCGGCAGCCTCAAAGGCGCGCAGGGCGTTGAGCGGTGGGAGGGAGCGGCGCATCCCCAATTTGTGCATTTTATGCACAAGTCATGTCAAGGAAAGGCTTTTGTGCGGCACAGCCCGATGGCGCATAAAAAACCCATGTTTTATAGATCTCAGATCACAGGCCTGCCCGCCATGCCCCACCGGATACCGCCCCCTAAACTCAGTCAAATTGTGCGTATTCTGCGCAGGCTTCGGCCACGCCGCCATCCGGACACCCTGAACCTCAGCGCGCATTTGCGCCGCGACGCCGACCTGGACCCGACGGATCCGACGCTGCCCCAACCGCGCCACCCCTATCTCTGAACGCTTCCCCTCGGCCCGCCCAGCGCCTATGTAGCGGGCATGAGCCAATCCCTCGACACCACCTTTGCGGCGCTTGCCGATCCGACCCGCCGGGCGATCCTTGCGATGTTGCTGGAGGATGACATGGCCGTCACCGATGTGGCCGAACCCTTCGAGATGTCGCTTGCCGCGATCTCGAAACACCTTGGCGTGCTCACCGCCGCCGGGCTCATCACGCAGGAAAAGCGTGGCCGGGTGAAATGGTGCAAGCTGGAGCCCGACGCCATGCGCGCCGCCTCCGTCTGGATGCAGGGGTTTGGGTTGTTCGAACCCGTCAATCTTGACGCGTTCGAACGGTTCTTGAAATCGGAGTTTCCGCGCGACGACGCGCCCTAGCCGCGATCAGCCGTAGAAAAAAATGCGCACGATCGCGACGACGATCACCACAAGCCCGATCAGATAAATGAGATTCCGCATGGGGTATCTTACGCGATGCCAAGAAGGCGCAGAATGACGATGACCACGACCACAAGGCCGACGAGGTAGATGATGCTCCGCATGGGAAGGCTCCTTTTGACATATTGTCGCACTCAACGCGCGATTGCGGGATTCCGTTCCGGCGAATATGTCGAATTTTAATTGGGCGCGTCCTCGCGCAACAAGAGCACCAGCGCCAGCACCGTCAAACCTACCCCCACGCCCAGCAGCGCAGGCGGTGCCGGGTTGCCCAGCGCAACCTCCCAACAGATCACCCACGTCGGCACCAGATAGGTATAAGCCATCACCTTGGCCGACGGCAGGCGCATGGTGGCGAATTGCACCAGCACAAAGGTGATCGCACTCGCGCAGAGCGAGACATAGAATATCGTGACCCAGACCAGCGGGCGCAGCGCGGCCCACTCCGTCTGCGCAATCGCGCGCCAGCCCACAAGGCTCATCAACAGCGCGCCCGCCACCAGCGTGCCGAAGGAAAACACCACCGCGCTTTCGCCCCGGTTCAGCTTGCGCACCATCGGCGTATAGATCGCGTGCGCGGCACAGCCGATCAGGAAAATCGCCTCCCCCCGCCCGATCTCGAACGCCATCAGCGCGCCCAGATCGGCGCGAAAAATCACCCAAAGCGCGCCAACGCCGCCGATCACCAGCGCCAGCGCCATGCGCGGCGTGGTGACCTGCCCCAGCAGCGGCCAGGCCACCAGCGCGGCCATCGCGGGCACAAGCGTGAAAACAGCGGCCGAGCTGACCGGCGGCGCGGTCTTGAGCCCCTCGAACATCAACACGAAATAGACTGAGAACAGCCCGCCCAGCACCAGATACCGCCAGGGCGCGCGCAGCGCCGCGCGGCGCATCCCGCCGCTGGCCCAGGCCACCGCCCCCACGGCCACACCCGCCACGATGAACCGCACCACGTTCAGCGCCAGCGGCGCGATCTCATTGGCGACCAGCCCGCCCAGCGAAAACGACCCCGCCACCAGCGCCGAAAACAACAGCATCGCAGCGTGACCCTGCGCCGATGGGCTCAGCGCGCGCGACGGGCGCGCGGCGCGGCTCAAAACGCCCCCGCCCTTGCCTGCTCCTTGAAAAACTGCACAAGCGCCTGCACCTTGCTGGTGCGGTGCAGGTCGACATGGGTCACCAGCCACAGCGACGATGTCCATTCCGGGCGCGGGCCTGCGATCTCGATCAGATCGCCCTCTTGAGTCGCCTCCCGAACGGGCAGAAATCCGATGCCCACCCCGCAGCGCACCGCCGCCTCCAGCGAGCGGTTGTCGTTGCCCCGCCAGACCACCCGCTCGCGCGGGATTGCCCCCGCCATCCAGCGATAGAACGGCGCACGGCTGTCGGGGTCATCCGCCCCCACGAACCGGTGGGCGGCGAACTCGGCGTCGTTCAGCGGCTGCCCGTAGGTGTCGACGTAGCCGCGACTGGCATAAAGCCCCATCTCCTCCGTCGCGAGCGGTTGCACCACATTGTCGGGCTGATCGGGCGGGGATCCCGCACGGATCGCCACATGCGCCTCGCCGTATTCCAGCCGGTACAGCCGGTCACCGGTCAGATAGCGCAGCAACACATCCGGATAGCGCGCCTGAAACGCGGCCAGAACGGGCGTGATCAGCGGCCCGACGGCAACCAGCGAGGTGACGACCAACTCGCCCGACACCTCGGTGCCGCGCCCCTTCATCCGGCTCAGCAATTGGTTGAACTGATCCTCGGTCACCTGCGCGACCCTCAGCAGATCCTCCCCCGCCTCTGTCGCCGTATAGCCGCGCGCGTGGCGCTGAAACAGCTTGACGCCCAGCCGCCCCTCCAGCGCGTCGATATGGCGGATCACGGTGGCGTGGTGCACGCCCAGCTGTTCCGCCGCGCCGCTGACGGTGCCCGCCCGCGCCACCTGATAGGCCGTCCGGATCTCATCCCAGTTCTGCATCTGCGCCTCCGTCTCCCCGCCGATATGAGAGTATGTTCATCCACGCACAGCGCCTAGTCAATACCGGCAGTTTTGTTCGTCACCGCAGGGTGGCATCTCTTTCTCGAACCCCCACAAAGGACTTTCCCCATGAGCATTCTGCACATCACCTCCTCCGCCAATCCCGGCGTCTCGACATCGACCCTGCTGGGCGCCGAAGCGGCGGCAAAAATCGGCGGGCCCGTCACCACCCGTGACGTGACCCACGGCCTGCGCCCCATCGACGCGGCATGGATCGCGGCCAATGTCACGCCCGAGACCGACCGCGATCCCGCCGCGCGCGCGCTGCTGGCCCAATCCGATGCCCTCGTGGCGGAGCTGCAGGCGCACGACACGCTGATCCTGTCCACGCCTCTCTACAATTTTGGCGTCACCGCCGCGCTGAAGAACTGGATCGACCTGATCTGCCGCGCGGGCCAGACCTTCCGCTACACCGACGCAGGACCACAAGGGCTCCTGCACGGCAAGCGCGCCGTCATCATCGTCGCCACCGGTGGCACCCCGGCGGAAGGCCCGCTCGATTTCGCGACCCCCTATCTGCGCCAGATCATGACCTTCATCGGCATCACCGATGTGACATGTATCGCCGCCGACCGCCTCATGGCCGACGCCGACCGCGCCATGGAAGACGCGCGCGCACGCATCGCAGCCCTCTGACCCTGCCCCGCGCGGGCGGCTTGACTCCCCCGGCCGCCCGCGTATCTCGGCCGCAAACCCCCGGAAGCCCGCCTTCCGGTCCTGGCCCCGTTCCCGGATCGCCCCCCGTCAGCGTCATACGCCCACGGGGGCGCAACTGCATGGGGCATTTGCGCATGATCGCGGCGCTTCCTACATTCGGAAGGTCCGCAACCGTTAACGAAAGGGCCTACCGCCCATGTTTGAGAATCTCAGCGAACGCCTCTCCGGTGTCTTTGACCGTCTGACCAAACAGGGCGCCCTGTCCGAGGAGGACGTGAAAACCGCCCTGCGCGAAGTGCGCGTCGCCTTGCTCGAGGCGGACGTGTCGCTGCCCGTGGCGCGCGATTTCGTCAAGGCCGTGCAGGATCAGGCCACAGGTCAGGCCGTCACCAAATCCATCACGCCGGGCCAGCAGGTCGTCAAGATCGTGCACGACGCGCTCATCGACACCCTCAAGGGCGAGGGCGAGCCGGGCGCGCTGAAAATCGACAGCCCCCCGCCCCGATCCTGATGGTGGGCCTCCAGGGCGGCGGTAAAACCACCACCACCGCCAAACTCGCCAAACGCCTCAAGGAAAAAGAGGGCAAGCGCGTGCTCATGGCGTCCCTCGACGTCAACCGCCCCGCCGCGATGGAGCAGCTGGCGATCCTTGGGCTCCAGATCGGCGTCGACACCCTGCCCATCGTCAAGGGCGAAGACCCCGTCGCCATCGCCAAACGCACCAAAACGCAGGCGAGCCTTGGCGGCTACGACGTCTACATGCTCGACACCGCCGGGCGGCTCTCGATCGACGAAGAGCTGATGGCCCAGGTCGAAGCCGTGCGCGACATCACCACCCCGCGCGAAACGCTGCTGGTGGTCGACGGGCTCACCGGTCAGGACGCCGTGCAGACCGCGCAGAACTTCAACGACCGCATCGGCATCACCGGCGTCGTGCTCACCCGGATGGACGGCGACGGGCGCGGCGGTGCGGCGCTCTCGATGCGCGCGGTCACGGGCAAGCCCATCAAATTCGTGGGCCTGGGCGAAAAGATGGACGCGCTCGAGACGTTCGAGCCCGAGCGCATCGCCGGCCGCATCCTCGGCATGGGCGACATCGTGGCCCTCGTGGAACGCGCGCAGGAAACCATCGAGGCCGAGCAGGCCGAACGCATGATGAAGCGCATGGCCAAGGGTCAGTTCAACATGAACGACCTCAAAATGCAGCTTGAACAGATGATGAAGATGGGCGGCATGCAGGGCATGATGGGCATGATGCCCGGCATGGGCAAGATGGCCAAACAGATGGACGATGCTGGCCTCGACGACCGCATCCTCAAGCAACAGATCGCCCTCATAAACTCCATGACCAAGAAAGAGCGCGCCAATCCCGCGCTCCTGCAAGCGAGCCGCAAGAAACGCATCGCCAAAGGGGCCGGCATGGAGGTCTCCGACCTCAACAAGCTGATGAAGATGCAGCGCCAGATGTCCGACATGATGAAAAAGCTCGGCAAGGGCAAAGGCGGCATGATGAAACAGGCCATGAAGGCGATGATGGGCAAAGGCGGGATGGACCCGGCGGCCATGGCGCAAGGCATGGACCCCAAAGCGCTGGAGGCCGCGGCCAAACAGATGGGCGGGCGGATGCCCGGCATGGGCGGCATGCCCGGCGGCATGGGCCTGCCCGGTGGCCTCTCTGGCTTCGGGAAAAAGAAATGATCAGCTGCACCGTGCGATACGAAATCGACCCGGACCAGCTTCCGGCGTTCGAAATCTACGCAAAAGCGTGGATTCACCTCGTCGAGAAACTCGGCGGGACGCATCACGGCTATCACATGCCCCACGAGGGGCCCAACGACATCGCCTATTGCCACTTCTCCTTTGCCTCCCTGGCAGATTACGAAGACTACCGCACCCGCATGCACGAGGACCCCGACTGCCAGCGCGCCTACGCCCATGCGCGGGCGACCAAATGCATCCGCCGCTACGATCGCTCCTTCACCAAACCGCTGCTTGCAGGCGTCTCCGTGGAGGCCCTCGGCCTATGACCGACCCGCACTCTTCTCTTCGGGTGATTCTGCCGCGGGTCAAGGATCGCGCAAGCGACCGCGCCCCGCGCGGCCTGTCCTTGACGCGGGGCGGAATCGCCCCCCACCCTCGGGCAGCTGCCTTGAGGACGCAACGCGCCCTCAAGCACCTCTCAGCCAATGGGGTCCCCCCACCGCATCCACCCGGCCCGCGTTTTGCGAGCACAGCCCAGCCCGCGCCAAGAATATCGTCGCGCGTCAGCGCGTCCGGCAGGTCACACCATGACCGCCGCACACAATATCCCCACGGTCGAAACCGACCGCCTGATCCTGCGCGCCCCCGCGCTCGCCGATCTGCCCGCGCTCACGGAGTTCTTCGCCTCCGAGCGCAGCCGTTTTGTCGGCGGCCCACGCGATGCCTTTGCCGCCAGCCGCGGCATGATGGCCATCTTTGGCAGCTGGGCCCTGCACGGCTTTGGCATGTGGTATATCGCTGAACGCGCCAGCGATGCGTTTCTGGGCGCCACCGGCATCCTCTTCGCCCCCGGCTGGGACGAACCCGAACTCGCATGGTATGTCACCGAAGAGGCCGAAGGCCGCGGCATCGCCTCCGAGGCCGTCACCGCCGCGCGGGCGTATGCCGCCCGCCACCTCCGCCTTGACAGGGTCGCAAGCTATCCCGCGCCGGACAACGCCCGCTCCATCGCACTTGCCACCCGCCTCGGCGCCACGTTCGAGCGCCCGGGCACCCTCATGGGCGCGCCCTGCCACGTCTACCGCCACCCGCAGGTGGCGGCATGAGCGCACCCTTTGCCATACACCCTGTGCACGCGCGGTGTACGCGCGGTGCCACCCCCGTTTGCGTGCAAAGGAGCCTCCGATGACCGACGCAACCACCCGCGCCGCACACGTGCTCTCCGAGCACCGCGCCTCCATCGACCGCCTCGATGCGATCCTCGTCTACACGCTGGGCGAGCGGTTCAAACACACCCAGGCCGTGGGGAAACTCAAGGCCACGCACGACCTTCCCCCGTCCGATCCTACCCGCGAAGCGGCCCAGATCGCGCGGCTCGAAGATTTGGCAAAACAAGCGGATCTCGATCCCGAGTTTGCCAAGAAGTTTCTGAACTTCATCATCGCTGAAGTCATTCAGCATCACCAAACACATCAACAGAAATCGTAAGGATACCAAACCCATGGCTATGAAAATTCGCCTCGCCCGCGGTGGCTCCAAGAAACGCCCCTTCTACCGCATCGTCGCCGCCGACAGCCGCATGCCCCGCGACGGCCGCTACATCGAAAAGCTCGGCACATACGCGCCCCTGCTGCCCAAAGACAGCGAAGAGCGTGTGAAAATGGACATGGAGCGCGTGCAGTACTGGCTCGACCAAGGCGCCCAGCCCACCGACCGGATCGCGCGTATGCTCGAAGCCGCAGGCGTGCGTGAAAAGACCGAGCGCGCCAACCTCAAGAAGGGCACACCGGGCAAGAAAGCTCAGGATCGCGCCGAGGAAAAAGCAGCCAAAGCCGCCGCAGCCGAAGAAGCCGCCAACGCCCCTGCCGAAGAAGCAACCTCCGAGGAATAAAGGGTTTTCCGGCGTGGAGTTCAGCCAGGATTTTCGCGCCGGTCTGACCGACCTCATGCGCTGGCGCCGCGACGTGCGCCAGTTTCGCACCGATACCGTGGACGAGGCGCTCGTGACCGAGTGCCTCTCCACCCTCTCTCTTGCCCCCTCCGTCGGCCTGTCAGAGCCGTGGCGGGTCATCCGCGTGCGTACGGATGCGATGCGATTGAAAGCAATCGAGAATTTCGAGGCCGCCAACGCCCGCGCCCTGCAAGGCTACGCCGGTGAGCGCGCTGCGACCTACGCCAAACTGAAACTCTCGGGCATGCACGACGCGCCCGAACATCTGGCAATCTTTTGCGACGATGCCACCGACAAGGGCGCGGGCCTTGGCGCGGCCACCATGCCCGAGATGCGCCGCTATTCCGTCGTGGGGGCGATCACCCTGATGTGGCTGCACGCGCGCACCCACGGGCTCGGGCTGGGCTGGGTGTCGATCCTCGACCCCGACCAGTTGACGCGCGATCTGGATGTGCCCGAAGGCTGGCATCTGGTCGCTTATCTTTGCCTTGGCTGGCCCAAGGATGTATCCCTGACACCAGAGCTTGAAACCAAGGGCTGGGAGGCACGCGCCGCCCGTCTGCACGTAGAGGACCGTTGATGTTCCGCCTGTTGAAATTCCTCTTTGTGCTGGTGATCGGCATCTATCTTGGCTTTCAGGGCAACCTGATGCTGATGCGTGCCGAATGCAGCAACGCGGGCGGAGACTGGTCCGGCACCGTCTGTTTCGGGGCAGGCCAATGAGCGCGGAGCGGATCTGCGTCGGCGCCATCGCGGGCGCCTACGGCGTGCGCGGCGAGCTGCGGGTGAAAAGCTTTTGCGCCGTGCCAGAGGATCTGGAAACCTACAAACCGCTGACGACCGAGGACGGCAGCCGCCAGTTCTCCCTCGCGCTGATCCGCCCGATCAAGAACGGCTTTTCCGCGCGCATCGCCGAGATCACCACCAAGGAAGATGCCGACGCTCTGCGCGGCACACAGCTCTACGCCAGCCGCGATCAACTGCCCTCGTTGCCCGACGATGAATTCTACCACGCCGATCTGATCGGGCTCGAGGTGACGGATACCGGCGGCACCCTGCTGGGCCGCGTGAAAACCGTGCAGAACCACGGTGCCGACGATCTGCTGGAGCTGCAATTGGTCGGCGGCTCGGCCACGGTGTTCCTGCCGTTTACCAAGGCCGCCGTGCCCACCGTGGATCTGACCGCAGGGCGCATCGTCGCCGATCCGCCCGAGGGGCTGCTGCCTGACCGCCGGGATGCCGAGGCCGAATGAGGCGGATCATCTTCCACGCCGGATTTCACAAGACGGGCACCACCAGCCTGCAGCAAACCCTGCGCGCCAACCGCCAGGCGCTGCGCCCCCACATCCGGCTTGTGCTGCGCCCCGGTATGCAGGCGCTGTGCGAGGCCGCGCGCGGCTACAGCCGCAGCCGCGATGCGTTGGATCTGGGGCTGGTGAAATACGAGGCCGCCGCCCTCGCCGAACGGTTGGAGAGTGAGGTCGCCGATACGATCTTCATCACCTCCGAAGACCTCAGCGGCCATATGCCCGGCCGTTACAAGATCAAATCCTACGCTGCCGCTGCTCCCGATCTGATGCGGGCGCTGGCGATTGCCTTTCGCGCGGCCTGTCCGGGCGACGATCTGCGCTTTGTCTTTACCACGCGCGCGGGGCCTGTGTGGCTGCGCAGCTGCTACGCGCAGCATCTGCGCGCCACCCGGCTCGACTGGGACGAGGCGGAGTATGTCAAACGCTACGCGCCCAGCGCGGATCACGCCAAGGTGCTGGCAGCGATTGCCGCAGAGATCCCGGATCATCCCATGGAGGTCTTTGCGCTGGAGGATTTTGCCGACCGACCGCTGGGGCTGGCAGAGGCGGTGCTGGACCTGATGCGCGTCACCCCCACCGTGCGCACGCGACTGCGCCCAGCCCCCGAAGGTCTGCGGCCCGCCCCCGATGCAGACACCCGCGCGAAGCTGCTGGCGATCAACCGCTCGGATCTGAGTAACGCGCAGGCCAAGGCCGCGCGCCTTGCGCTCATGCGGGGGGAGAGCTGATGCCGCGCCGGATCGTGCTGCACGCGGGGTTTCACAAGACCGGGACATCCTCGGTGCAGGCCACTCTGCGTGCCAACCGCAAGACGCTGATGCCCGCCTGCGCGATCCGCCTCAAGGGCCAGATGTCTGAGCTGATGTCGGCCACGCGGGGCTATTCGACCGTTGGCACGCCGGACGCGCTGGACAAGGTGCGCCGCCGCTTTGACGCGCTGCTGG
This sequence comes from Sulfitobacter albidus, assembly GCF_018200035.1. Classification (NCBI taxonomy): domain Bacteria; kingdom Pseudomonadati; phylum Pseudomonadota; class Alphaproteobacteria; order Rhodobacterales; family Roseobacteraceae; genus Sulfitobacter; species Sulfitobacter albidus. The sequence continues at coordinate 2,581,652 of NZ_CP073581.1, forward strand.
CGGGTCTGCCGGGGATGCCGCGCCGCACCCTGCTGCTGAGCGCCGAAGAGCTGTCGGGCCATATGCCCGGACGGGGTGATCTGACAAGCTACGCCGCCGCCCCCGTGCTGATGTATCTGTTTTGGGAACGCGCGCGTGACGCCTTCCCGGCCACGCCGTTCGCCATGGTCTTTGGCCTGCGCGACCCGGCGGACTGGCAACGCTCTGCCTGGGCGGAGCATGTGACGTCCTCGTCGATGACGCTGTCGCTGGCGGAGTTCTGTGACCGCTACCCGCACGCCCCCGATCTGGCGGGCGTCGTGCGCGATGTAACCAGCCGCGTGCCCGCCCCGGTGCACAGCTTTGCGCTGGAGGACGCCGCCGCGCGCAGGCTCGGCCCCGCCGATGCGGTGCTGGATCACTGCGATCTGCCGGACGCTTTGCGCGCGACACTCACCCCGCAGCCGGTGCAGAACGCCCGGCTGTCCGACGACACGCTCGCCGCCCTGCTGGAGGCCAACCGCACCCACCGCGCGCCCGAGGCCCGCAGCGCGGCCAAGCGCGCCATACTGGAGGACGCGCGATGAGCGATGCCCCTGCCCGCTCCCACGGGACGCGCCGTGTGGCGCCGACGCTCAAGCCGCGCGAGCTGTTGCAGGCGACGCCCGATTACGCGGGCGCGTTTCAGGCGCATGTGATTACCCTGTTTCCGGAACTGTTCCCCGGTGTGCTGGGGGCAAGCCTCACAGGCCGCGCCCTGCAGGAGGGGCGTTGGCAGCTGCACGCCCATGATCTGCGCCAGCACGGGCTGACCAAACACCGCAACGTCGATGACACGCCCGCAGGCGGCGGCGCGGGCATGGTGCTGCGCGCCGATGTGGTGGGCCCCGCGATCGAAGCCGTGATGCACGGCGCGCGGGGCCGCTGGCCGATCCTCTACATGTCGCCGCGTGGGCGGCGTTTCGATCAGGCGATGGCGCGGGATCTGGCCACGTGTTCCGGCGTGACGATGCTGTGCGGCCGGTTCGAGGGCGTGGACGAGCGCGTGATCGAACACTACGGCATCACCGAAGTCTCGCTGGGGGATTTTGTCATGACCGGCGGCGAGCTGGCGGCGCAGGCGATGATCGACGCCACCGTGCGGCTGATCCCCGGCGTGCTGGGCAACGCCGAAAGCACGGTGGAGGAAAGCCATTCCGCCGGGCTGCTGGAGCATCCGCAATACACCAAACCCGCCGAATGGCAGGGCCGCCCGATCCCGCCCGTGCTGCAATCGGGCAATCACGCCGAAATCGCCAAATGGCGGCGCGAGATGTCGGAAAAGCTGACCCGCACCAGGCGCCCCGATCTGTGGGCGGCGCGCGAGGATGGCTGACTGGGGTGCGCTGGCGGCTGAACTGGCGCTGTGGCGCGACGCGGGGCTGGCGCCGCGCCTGTGGTGGCGCGACGACGACGCGCAAACCGTGACACCCGCGTTGGAGCGCCTGTTGAGCCTCGCGCAGACGCATCACGTGCCCGCCCATATCTCTGTCATTCCCGAAGGGCTCGCCGCCGATCTGGCACCCAGGCTCAACGCCTGCCCGCAAGCGCTGGTCCTGCAACACGGGCTGCGCCACGTGAACCATGAACCCAAGGGCGCGCCTGCCTCGGAAGTCGGCGCAACCCGGCCGCTGGACGCGCAACGCGCCGATCTGGCCGAGGGGTGGGCGATCCTGTCGGCTGCGGGGTTTGACCGCTTGCTGCCCGCGTTGGTCCCGCCGTGGAACCGCATCGGTGATGCCACCCGCGCACGGCTGCCCGACTGGGGCTACCGCTACCTGTCGAACTACGAGGGACGCGGGGAGGCCAGCCCGGTGCCCGGGCTTGGCCAAATCGACGCGCATCTTGATCCGATCCGCTGGAAATGCGACCGCGTCTTTCGCGGCGAGGGCAAGATGCTGGCGATGCTGCTGGATCACCTGCGCACCCGCCGCGCGGGCGACCCGCGCGCGCCCATCGGCTACGTGACGCATCATTTGCAGACCGAGGACGCGGTGTGGGATTTTAGCGACCGGCTCTTTGCCGCGACCCCCGGCCTGTGGCACGCCCTGCCGGATCTGGAGGACTGATGGACGTCACATTCGCCACCCCCGACCAACGCCACGAGATCGAGGAATTCATGCACGCGGCCTTCCCGCGCGCAAAATGGGGCCGCGACGGCTGGACCCGGCTGTTGGCCTCGCGCTGGCTGGAGGGCGGGGAATTCGCCGTGCAGGCGCGCGACGGCGGCGCGCTGGTGGGCGTCATGGGCATGAACGACAGCCTGCGCCACACCGCGCGGGGCTGGCAGCGCTACCGCAACCTCACGTCGTGGTACGTGCTGAAATCGCACCGGGGGCTGGGGCTGGGGGAGACGCTGATGCACAACGCAATGGCCGACCCGGAGGTGACATCGACCAACCTCACCAGCGCCAAGGCGGCGCTGCCGCTGGTGGACCGCATCGGGTTTCGGGTGCTCGATGACACGCGGTTCGTGTGGCGCCGGGAGGGGAGCGGCCTTGCGCACACGCGCGACCCGTTGGCGGACGGCACGCTGGGCGCGGTGGACGCACGGGTGCTGCGCGATCACGCGGATATGGGGCTTGCGCCCTTCCAGATCGAGACGCCCGACGGCCCCTGCACGCTGGTGCTGAGCGTCAAGCAAAAGAGCGACGATCACGTCACGCATGAGGTCGTCTATGCCGGCCAGCCCGATCTGCTCGCCCGTCACGCGCAGGCCATCGCTGATACGGTCCTGCCCGACACGCCTGCGGTTTTCAGCGTCGACAGCCGCCTCGCCCCCGGCGCGCAGCCCCCCGTGGCAGAGCCCATCGCGGTGCCGCGTTTCTACAAGGGCACCACCCTCGCCCCCGCCGAGATCGACCATATGTATTCCGAAGTCGTGCTGATGGGGATGAAGCTTTATTGACGGAACCCGGCATCCCGTTCGGGCGTTAGCGCGGAAAGGGAGACATTCATGCTGGAAATCATCCTCATTCTGCTCGTCGTTGCCGCGGTCGCGGCGTTGCTCGGCTTTGGCCGTATTTCGGGGGTCGCGCTGGCGGGTGCGAAATTGCTGATTGGCGTCGTGCTGGTGTTGTTCCTGCTGGTGCTGCTGGGCGTGATTGCCATCGCCTGACAGACCTGCGCCAAGGGGCTTGATCGCCCCCGCCATCCCCCCTATACGCTGCCCTGTCTGGACCGCATGGCGATTCCGGGCGTGCGGCGTATGCCGCGATATCAAGCAAACGAGGATGCTACCTTCGGCGGGCCACTGCGGTGCAGCCCGACAGCACGGGCCGAAGCTCTGGGACCGAACACAAACCTTCGTGGCATACCACGAGCATCATAGGAGACAGGTCATGAACCTGATCGCACAGATTGAGGCGGAACAAATCGCCGAGCTGGCCAAGGAGATCCCCGATTTCCGCGCCGGTGACACCATTCGCGTGGGCTTCCGCGTGACAGAAGGCACACGCACCCGTGTGCAGAACTACGAAGGCGTCTGCATCAGCCGCAAGAACGGCAAGGGCATTGCCGGGTCCTTCACCGTTCGCAAGATTTCCTTTGGCGAGGGCGTGGAGCGTGTGTTCCCCCTGCACTCGACCAACATCGACAGCATCACCGTGGTCCGCCGTGGCCGTGTGCGTCGTGCGAAGCTCTACTATCTGCGGTCGCGCCGTGGTAAATCCGCGCGTATCACCGAAAACGCCAACTACAAGCCACTCAAAGCGTAAGGGTCAGATTGATGAAAGCCGATACACATCCCGAATATCACACCATCAACGTCAAGATGACCGATGGCACGATCCTCGAAATGAAATCGACATGGGGCAAGGAAGGCGACCAGCTGTCGCTCGACATCGATCCCACGGTGCACCCCGCGTGGACAGGCGGCTCCAGCCGTTTGATGGACACCGGCGGCCGCGTGTCGAAGTTCAAGAACAAATACGCCGGTCTGGGCTTCTGATCCCTTACGGTCTGACGATTTGGAAAGGCGCGCCCGCAACGGCGCGCCTTTTTGCGTTATGACCCTGCGCGCCGATATCATCGCCCGCGAGCGCGCGGTCTGGGACGCGCTTGTGCAGGGCGATGCCGCCGCCGATGCGGCGGCGCTGGACGGTAGTTTTTTGGGTGTCTATCCCGACGGCTTTGCGGGCAAAGCCGATCACGTGAACCAGCTGAAAGCCGGGCCAACGGTCGCCGCCTACACGCTTGAGGATGTGACCGTGCGCGCGCTCGGCCCCGATCACGCCCTGATAAGTTACCGCGCGACGTTCACGCGCGCGGGCCGCAGTACGCCTGAAGAGATGTACGTCAGCTCCCTCTGGCAGCGGGCGGGCGTGGGATGGGTCAATATCTTCAGTCAGGATACGCCGGCGTCGTAAGCTCCGCGAGCAATGGGTGGGGAAAACCGCGCGGCACGGTGATAGCGTAGAACCGTTCGGTCAGGTCCAGATCAAAGGGTGCGGTGGCGATGCGTCCGCTTGCGATCTCATCGGCCAGCACCACGTCGGGGGCGAGCGCCACGCCCGCATCCTCGCGCGCCAGCAGGCGCACCATGGCCATATCGTCGACCTCTGCCGCGATGGTGGGTGTGACGCCCAGCCGGGCGAGCAGGCTGTCGAAGCCAATGCGGATCGCACCGGTCGGCAGGATCAACGGCTCGGTGCTCAGCAGGTCGCGCAGGCTGTCGTGCGCCAGCCGCGCGGGCGCCCCGTGCAGCCCCACCGGCTGTGCCGCGATGGCGTGGGTGGTAAAGCGCCCGGCGGTTGCCACATCGGGCGGCGCGGTGGAGAGCACAACGTCGAGGCCCAGCGCCTCCAGCATCTCCAGCAGCATCCCCGCCCCGCCGGATTTCAGGATCACCTCGCAGCGGCCCAGCGCGGGCCGCAGGAATTGCAGCTGGAAGTTCCGCGACAGCGTCGACAGCGCTCCCACCCGCAACGGCGGCACCGCATCGCCGGTTTGGGCCAGCACCGCTTCCAATTCAGCGCCCGTATCAAAAATCCGGTCAGCATGATCCAGCACGATCCGCCCCACCTCTGTCAGCTGCAAGCGCCGCCCGACACGGTCAAACAGCGCATGGCCCAGACGATCCTCTAACGCTCGGATCTGGGCGGAAAGCGCGGATTGCGAGAGGTTCATCCGCTCCGCGGCGCGGGTCAGATGCCCCTCGTGGGCGACCGCGTGAAAGTATCTGAGGTGATGGAAATTCAGCATGACGCCCCCCTTCGTTCACTTAAATAGAATGAAACGAGTGAAATGTTATATTTTTCTTGCATCCATACCTGCGCCATATCCCTCCCTATGACCTGAACCCGATGGAGCACGCCATGGACTTTTTTACCGACATCGCGACGACGATCCTGAGCCAGATGCAGAAACCCACGCTCGCCTTTTTGCTGGGCGGCATGATGCTGGCCGCCCTTGGCAGCCGATTGGAAGTGCCGCAGCCGGTCTACAAGTTCGTGGTCATGGTGCTTCTGCTCAAGGTGGGGCTGAGCGCGGGCATCGCGATCCGCTCTGCCGATCTGGCGACGCTGGTGGTGCCCGCCCTGCTGGCGGCGGCCGCCGGCGTGGCGATCGTGCTGCTGGGTGGAGCGACGCTGGCGCGCTGGCGCGGCGTGGCGCCGATGGACGGGATGGCCACGGCGGGTGTGTTCGGCGCGGTCTCCGCCTCGACCCTTGCTGCGGCGATGGCCATGCTGGACGCGGAAAACATTAGCTACGAAGGGTTCATCGGCGCGCTTTACCCCTTCATGGATGTGGCGGCGCTGGTCACCGCGATCCTGCTGGCGCGGCTGTCGGCGGCGCGCAGTGCGACGACCAGCGGCGGCACCGTCACCGTGGGCGGCGGCGGTTCTGGTGGCATGAGCGGCGCGGGCGGCATGGCGCGCGACATCCTTGTGGACACGCTGCGCAGCCCGGCAATCTCGGCCCTGCTGCTTGGCATCGCCATCGGCGTGCTGGGAAGACCCGAAAGCGTCTACCAAAGCTTTTACGAACCCCTCTTCCGGGGCCTTCTGTCGATCCTGATGCTGGTGATGGGGATGGAAGCCTGGGCGCGGCTGTCAGAGCTGCGCAAGGTCGCCCACGCCTACGTCCTCTACGGGCTGACGGCGCCGCTGATCCACGGGCTGATCGGCTTTGGTGCGGGGCTGATCGCCCACCAGCTGACGGGCTTTTCGGGCGGTGGCGTGGTGCTGCTGGCGGTGATGGCAGCGTCCAGCTCCGACATTTCGGGCCCACCGACGATGCGGGCGGCGCTGCCAGAGGCGAACTCGGCCTCCTATGTCGGTGCCTCCACCGGGCTTGGGACACCTGTGGCGATCCTGTCGATCCCGCTGTGGATTGCGCTGGTCGAACGGACCATCGGTCTTTAAGGGCAGCCCAGCGTCGCGGTTTCCCTGCCGCGACGCCCACCTTGACGCTTTCCAACGGCGCAAACCCCACATATAGTGCCCCAAACAAGATCCTGCGGAACAGCGGGTAGGCATGAGGGACGACAGGCATGGCGCATATCATTGTCGTGGGCAACGAAAAGGGCGGCGCGGGGAAATCCACCGTTTCGATGCATGTGGCGACCGCACTGGCGCGCATGGGCCGCACAGTCAGCGCGCTGGATCTGGATCTGCGCCAGCGCACCTTTGGCCGCTATACCGAGAACCGGATCAACTTCCTGCGGGAGGCGGGATTGGATCTGCCGAGCCCACGCTGCCACGACCTGCCCGAGGTGGATGCCAGCACCCTTGGCCCCGGTGAAAACATCTATGACCAGCGCCTGTCAGCAGCTGTCGCAGCGCTGGAGCCGACCAATGATTTCATCCTCATCGATTGCCCGGGCTCGCACACCCGGCTGAGCCAGGTCGCGCACAGCCTTGCCGACACGCTCATCACCCCGCTCAACGACAGTTTCATCGATTTTGACCTGCTGGCCCACACGGACGCCAGCGGGGAGAAGATCACCGGCCCCTCTGTCTATTCCGAAATGGTGTGGAACGCGCGGCAGCTGCGCGCGCAGGCCGGGTTGCCGCCCATCGACTGGGTTGTGGTGCGCAACCGCATGGGCGCGCAGCGCATGGTCAACAAGGAAAAGATGGAGCGCGCGATCCAGAACCTCAGCAAGCGGATCGGCTTTCGCATCGCGCCCGGCTTCAACGAACGGGTGATTTTCCGCGAGCTGTTCCCGCGCGGCCTGACCCTGCTGGACCTCAAGGATATCGGGGTCAAACAGCTCAACATCTCGAACGTGGCCGCACGGCAGGAGCTGCGCGATCTGATAAAGGCGCTCGATCTGCCCGGGGTCGATGCCGATTTCTGAGCGCGACCTGCCGGGGGTCATCGCGGTCCCCCGCAGTCTTTTGCGCGCCCCTGACAGCTTTGGCGGCACGCGCGACGGCGACTGCCAGCGCGGCGCGCCCGTGCTGCGGGGCGGGCGGATTGCGGGGCTGACCGCCGCCGACGGCCCCGCGCCGCTGGTGATCCCACGTCTGACAGACCCGCATTGCCACCTCGACAAATGCCACACACTGCCGCGCATGGGTCCGGTCGCGGGCGATCTGGCCACCGCGATCGAGGCGCAACTGGCCGACAAGCAGCACTGGACCGAGCACGACATCCGCACCCGCGCGACCCAAGGGCTGACCGAGGCGCGCGCGGCCGGTGTTGGCACCCTGCGCAGCCATGTGGATTGGGGGGACCAGACTGCGCCGCCCCTGTCGTGGCATGTGCTGCGCGATCTGGCGCAGGACGCAGACGATATCACTCTGACCCTCGCACCGCTGACCAATATCGAAAGGATGTGCGACCCGGCCACCGCCGATGCGATCGCGCGGAAGGTGGCGGCGGTGGGCGGCGCACTCGGTGCCTTTCTGATGGATCAGCCCGCCCGCGCGGAAGGCATCGCACAGATGTTCCGCGTGGCCGAACGCCACGGCATCGCATTGGATTTCCACGTCGACGAAGGGCTGGGGGACGTCAACGGGCTAGAGATGGTCGCGGATGCGGCGCTGGCCTGCGGGTTTGCGGGTCCGGTGCTGTGCGGTCATGCCTGTAGCCTGATGGACCGCGACGCAGATGCCTTCGCGCGCATCGCGGATAAGCTGGCGCGCGCGGGCATTGCGGTCTGTGCGCTGCCAACCACGAACCTCTATCTGCAAGACCGTCGCGATGGCACGCCGGACCGGCGCGGCCTCACGCGCCTGCGCGAGCTGCGCGCGGCGGGGGTGCGGGTGCTGACCGGGTCCGACAACGTGAACGATGCCTTCTGCCCGATGGGGCAATTCGATCCGATGGCGGCGCTGCATCTGGCTGCCCTTGCCGCGCATCTTGATCCCCCGATGGGCCGCTGGCTACCGATGATCACCACCCACGCGCGCGAAGCACTGGGCCTTGATCCCGGCTATGTCGAGACGCTGCCCCTGTCAGAGCTGCTGCTGAGCGACGCGGCCGACTGCGCCACGCTTGTCTCGGGACGCGCGCGGCTGTGGCGCCTGACAGGTGCAAAAGAATCGCGGAGCTGACGCGCGCCGCAACTCCGGCGGGAGTTGCCTGCATCCGACATTTTGCGCCCCTGCCGTGTCGCTCGTTGGCGGGGCGCATCATGCCGCGCAACCTCAGGGAGAAACCCTCCCCCGCGTCCCCGTGATTTGTAACATCCGGCCCAATACGTTAAGCTTGACGGACGCGTGCTTATCGTTTGATCTTTGCGCAGTGCCTGCGCGGGGAGACCTTTCCACGCAATCGCATTAACAGGCGGGAGCCATAACCCGCAGTCACCAACCGGAAAATTCCGGCATGTAAGCGACGCCCCGCGCAGGGGCTTCGTTCGTACAACAGAGAGGAAGAACATGACGTTCACCACACGCACCGGCACACCGTTGCCGCAAGCTGTTATCGACAGCGCCAAATCGGCCAAGACCGACGCAGTTTCCCGCCGCGAATTCCTGGCGACCGCCAGCTCGTTCGGCGCCACCGCCGCCACGGCCTATGCGATGATGGGCATGCCCGCCCCCGCCAACGCCGCGGCCCACGCCAACAAGAAAATGGGCGGCACAGTGCGCATGCAGCAAGAAGTGCGCGCACTGAAAGACCCACGCACCTATGACTGGTCGCAGATCGCGAACTTCTCGCGCGGGTGGCTGGAATATCTGGCGATCTACGAAAATGACGGCACCTTCTCTCCCGCCCTGCTGGAAAGCTGGGAGCTGAATGACGATGCGACGGTCTATACGCTGAACGTCCGCAAGGGGGTGAAGTGGAACAACGGCGATGATTTCACCGCCGAGGACGTGGCGCGCAACATCACCGGCTGGTGCGACAAGTCGCTTGAAGGTAACTCGATGGCCGGCCGTTTTGCCTCGCTGATCGATGCCGACACAGAACAGGCCATTGAAGGCGCGATCGAAGTCGTCGACAGCCACACGGTCAAGCTGAACCTGCCCGTCTCCGACATCACGCTGATTGCGGGCATGGCAGACTATCCGGCGGCAATCGTGCACAGCTCGTTCGATGCCGACAATATGGTCGACAACCCTGTGGGCACCGGCCCCTACCTGCCAGAAACGCTCGAAGTGGGCGTGAAGGGTGTGCTCGTGAAGAACGAAGAGCACACCTGGTGGGGCACCGAGGTCTACGGCGGGCCGTACATCGACCGTCTGGAATACATCGACTACGGCACCGACCCCGCCGCCTGGATCGCTGCAGCCGAGGCCGAGGAAGTCGACGCGTTCTACTCCATGGAAGGTGAGTTCATCGACATCATGTCCGGCCTCGACGGCTGGGTCGAGCACGAGATCGCAACGGCTGCGACCATCGTGATCCGTCCCAACCAGCTGGCCGAAGTGGACGGCAAGCGCCCCTATGAGGACGCGCGCGTGCGCAAGGCTATCGCCATGGCCGTCGACAACGAAGTGCTGCTGGAGCTTGGCATGTCCGGGCGCGGTATCGTCGCCAACAACCACCACGTTGGCCCGATGCACCCCGAATACGCCGATGTGCCCCGCATCCCGCACGATCCTGCGGGCGCCAAGGCGCTGATGGAAGAAGCCGGCATGGCTGATTTCGAGCATGAGCTGATGTCGATCGACGACGCATGGCGCAAGGACACCACCGACGCCGTGGCAGCCCAGCTGCGCGACGCGGGCATCAAGGTGAAACGGACGATCCTGCCCGGTTCGACCTTCTGGAACGACTGGTCGAAATACCCGTTCTCCTCGACCAACTGGAACCACCGCCCGCTGGGCGTCCAGATCTGGGCACTGGCGTATCGCTCCGGCGAAGCGTGGAACGAATTCGGCTGGTCGAATGCGGAATTCGACGCCCTTCTTGCCGAAGCCTTGGCAACTGCCGACGTGGATAAGCGCCGCGAGCTGATGGCCAAGGGCGAAGCGATGATCCTCGAGGAAGGTGTGACGATCCAGCCTTACTGGCGCTCCCTCTACAACCACACCAAAGAGGGGCTGACCGGTGCGGAGCATCACATCAGCTTTGAATACCATCCCGCACGGATGGCGTGGACAGGCGACGCCTGATCCCGCTTCGGGTGTGAAACACGAAAGGGCCGCGCAACGCGCGGCCCTTTTTTGTGGCGGGTGCCCCGTGATCTGGAAACCGAGGGACTACTTACGGGGCTTGCCACCGTTCAGATGATACGAATTGTCCTGCTGACGTGGCGCCTGCCCCCGACTGTCGCCCGCGCGATGTTCCAGACGGGATCAGTCCAGCCCGCCGCCCATGAAATCACGCGCGCGGATCAGGCCAATCAGCTTTTTCAGCGTCGCTTCCGGTGTCTGGTTGGACGTGTCCAGCTCTGCCTCCGCACGGGCGTAGAGCGGCGCGCGGGTCTGCATCAGCATCTTGATGCGCGCCGTTGCATCGGGTTCGTCCCGCAGGGGGCGCAGATCGCTCTGGTTGCGCACCCGCTCGACATGCTCTGACGGGGTGGTGCGCAGCCAGACGGTGTGAAACCGTTCAAGAAGGCGGGCAAACGGCGCCTCTTCCTCGACGAAACCGCCGGAGACCGCGATCACCATCGGCGCGGTACGCCGTGCAACACGATCAAGCGCTTCGGTCTCAAGGCGGCGGTAGCCTTCCTGCCCGTAAAGCGACAGCACCTCGGCCAGCGGGATCCCCGTTTCCTCCTCGATCAGGCGATTGAGTTCGACAAAGGGGATATCCAGCGCCTCCGCCGCCATACGGCCGAGTGTGGTCTTGCCCGAGCCGCGCAGGCCCAGAAGGCAGATCCGCCCGGCCTTCACCCCGGCGGGGGCGTTCGCGCCCAACAGCTTTTGCACCTGCGCCTGCACATCCGCGCCGGCCCGTTGATACAGCCGCGCGATCCGCTGCGCCTGCGGCTCGGCAGGCACGTGTTTGGCGATAAGGGTCTCGATCTCGACGTCCAGCGCGCGGGCCACCCGCTCCAGAAGCGCGATGGAGATATTCCCCTCCCCCGCTTCGAGCTGTGCCAGATAGCGCGGTGAAACGCCCGAGCGCTCCGACAGGACGCGGCGGGGCAGACCCTTTTGGCGGCGCACATCGCGCACGCGCCTTGCCAGCCGCTCGATAAGCGCCTGCTTGGTCAGGTCTGTCTGCGATTTGGCGTCAGAATTATCCATACCCATAACCTAGTCCAGCAAAGCCCAACGCCAAAGGCTTTTCGCGCAAAGTACCGCAAAAGTTGCGTTTTGTCGCAGCCCGGCCCGCGTGGGATACAGCGCGCTTACCGCAGCAGGAACAGGGTAATGGACGGAAAGGCCACAAGAATAATTACCCGCAGGATGTCGGAGCCGATAAAGTACAGCACCGCACGGTAGGTCTGGGTCATCGGCGTTTCGCGGTCCATCGAATTGATGATGAACAGGTTCATTCCGACCGGTGGAGTGATCAGCCCTACCTCCACGACGATCAGCACCAGAATGCCAAACCAGATCGCCACATGCTCCGCCGACATGCCAAAATCCATCGCCGAGATGACGGGAAAGAAGATCGGCACTGTCAGCAGGATCATCGACAGGCTGTCCATGAGGCAGCCGAAGATCAGGTAGAACGTAAGAATGATGACCAGCACGAGCCACGGGCTGAGCCCCTGGCCGACGACCCAATCGGCCATGAATTGTGGCACGCCGGACAGCGCCAGAAACCCGTTGTAGAACGCAGCCCCCAGAACGATGAAAAAGATCATCGCCGTGGTCCGCGCGGTGCCCATCAGGCTTTCGCGCAGCTTGGCCCAGCCCAGACTGCCCGACAACAGTGCGGCCAGCCCCGTCCCCGCCGCACCAACTGCCGCGCCTTCGGTCGGGGTGAACCAACCGGCGTAGATCCCCCGACGACGACCAGAAAGATCACGACCACGGGCCAGGTGCGCCCGAGGGCAGCGAACCGCTCTGCCATCGGAACGGGCGGCCGCGTGCCCGCCGCATCGGGGTTCAGCCGCACGTAGACCGAGATTGTCAGCACATATCCCAAAGCGGCGAGGATGCCGGGAATGAAGGCGGCAAGGAACAGCTTTGCGATGTTCTGCTCGGTCAGGATGGCATAGATCACCAGAATGACCGAGGGCGGGATCAGGATGCCCAGCGTGCCCCCCGCCGCCAGCGTCGCGGTCGAGAACCCGCCCGAATAGCCGTAGCGTTTCAGCTCGGGCAGCGCGACTTTCGACATTGTCGCCGCCGTCGCCAGCGACGAGCCGCAAATCGCCCCGAACCCCGCACAGGCGCCCACGGCGGCCATCGCCACCCCGCCGCGCCGGTGACCCAGGAAGCTTTCGGCGGCGCGGAACAGTGCCTGGCTCATCCCCGAGAGGGTGGCGAACTGGCCCATCAGCAAAAACAGCGGGATGATCGACAGCGAATAGCTGGAGAAGGTCGTGTAGGTCTCTGACTTCAGCTTCGCCAGCAACGGGGTCGGATTGCCGCCCATCGCCATGTACCAGCCGCCAAATCCGCACAGCATCATCGCCAGACCGATCGGCGCGCGCAGGAAGATCATCAGCAGCAGCACGGGGAACGACCAGAACCCAAGCTCAAGATTGCTCATCGCTCAGACCTCATGCTCGGACGGCAGGATCGCGCGATCCTGCGCGGCCTCGATGACGCGCGCGGCCGCGCAATAAACCGCGACGATGCAGGCGATGACGCCCGCGACAAAGGCCGCCGCGTATCCCCACCAAACCGGGAATTGCAGGAAAAGTGTGGTCTGCCCGTTGCCATAGACCCGCTCCAACCCGCCGTAGAGGCGCCAGATCAGAAGGATGATGACCGCCGCCAGCACGATCTCCCAAAAGGCCGCGATCACGCGGGTGGCGCGGTCGGGCAGCTGCATCGTGAACACATCGACCGTCGCATGCGCCCCGTAGAATTGGCAGATCGGCAGGAAGGCAAAGATGGCAAAGGCGACCCCGGCCTCCAGCACTTCGTAATTGCCGGTGATCTCTCCGATCCCGGTCGAGCGGCCAAGGATCGATAGGGTCGTCATCGCCACAAGCACGATCAGAACCGCCCCGCCGACAAGCGCGCTGGCGTGCGCGAGAAAACGAATGAAACGGTGCATGGCGTGGCCTCTGAAAGGTCCCGCGCCGGACATGCGACGCGGGACTGTGGGCTTAGTTCTCGTAGGCGTCCATCAGCGATTTCGCCTCGTCGATCAAGGCCTGACCGTCGATACCCTTGCTTTCCATATCCGCGAGCCATTCGTCATAGACGGGTTGGGCTGCGGTGCGCCACGCCTCGACCGCATCGCCCGATACGGTGGTGATGGTGTTGCCCGCATCAACGGCGGCCTGACGCGCGGGCGCATCGGCGTCCTGCATGGTGCCGCCCGCAAGGATCGAGAAGTCGAGGCCGGAGTTGTCATCCAGCGCCTTTTGCTGCTCGGGCGTAAGGCTGTCGTAGCGGTCCTTGTTCATCGCCAGAACAAACGTCAGCGTATAGAGCGCGTTGCCTTCGAATTCGGTGTGATAATCCACCAGCTCCGGGATCTTGAGCGCGCCGGTCACTTCCCACGGGATCGTGGTGCCGTTGATGACGCCCTTGCTCAACGCTTCGGGGATCGCCGGCACGGGCATGCCCACCGGGGAGGATCCGACCTTTTCCAGCAAGGCATTCGCCAGCCGCGAGCCGCCGCGCATCTTGAGGCCGTTCATGTCGGCGGGGGTCTGCACCTCTTTGTCGACGTGGATCAGGCCGGGGCCGTGCACCCATGTGCCGAGGATTTTCACGTCCTTGAACTCGGTATCCTTCATGTGCTTTTCGAACATCTGCCAATAGGCCGAGGACATCGCACGCGCGTCGGACATCATGAACGGCAATTCGAACACTTCGGTCGAGGGGTAGCGACCCGGCGTATAACCGACCACGGTCCAGACGATATCGGCAACGCCGTCAATGGCCTGATCCATCAGCTCGGGCGGGCGGCCACCCAGCTGCATGGCGCCGTAGCGTTCGATCTTGATCGCGCCGCCGGAGGATTCTTCGACCCGGTCGGCCCAGGGGTAGAGGATCAGGTTGGGTACATTTGCCTGATCGGGCAGGAACTGGTGCAAGCGCAGCGTGACGTCCTGCGCGGCCGCAGGCAGCGGTGCAAGCAGCGTGGCGGCGATCAGGCCCAGCACGGATTTACGTGTGAAATTCATGGTATTCTCCCTTAGTGCGACGTCTTTCGCGCCGACGAACAGGCCCGAGGTTAGGCCCACACGGACCTGTTGTCACGGGGCAAAACGGGGCCGCCAAGCCGACATGCGCCGGGTATGCGCACACTTTACAAGGTGGTTTGCGGGGGAGATGTGTGGTGGCGTTACCTGGATTTGAACCAGGGACTCAGCGTGGCTGCGAAACAGACGCGCGTCAGTCAGCTGCGCGCAAAAAGCGCTCACATAACTAGAGCGAAACAACAGGGAAATGTGGTGGCGTTACCTGGATTTGAACCAGGGACTCAGCGTGGCTGCGAAGCAGACGCGCGTCAGTCAGCTGCGCGCAAAAAGCGCTCACATAACTAGAGCGAAACAACAGGGAAATGTGGTGGCGTTACCTGGATTTGAACCAGGGACCTAACGATTATGAGTCGTTCGCTCTAACCAACTGAGCTATAACGCCAACGCTCGGTGCATTAGGGCAGGTCTGCGCCGGGGTCAACCGCCTTTTGGCGCATTCGCGACGGCTGGCCCCGGTTTTTCCCGCTCAGATCCACTTTGCCAGCGGGGGAAGGCTCATCAGCACTGCATTCGCGTCATGCCCGGTCTCAAGTCCGAATTTGGTCCCGCGGTCGTAGACAAGGTTGTATTCGGCATACAGCCCGCGGTGCACCAGCTGCGCGTCCTTTTCGGCCTCGCCCCACGGATCGGCGCGGCGCTTTTCCACCAGTGGCACGTAGGCGGGCAGGAAAGCACGACCGATGTCTTGGGTCAGGGCAAAATCCGCCTCCCAATCGCCGGTGTTGCGGTCATCCATGAAAATCCCGCCGACACCGCGCGCACGGTGGCGGTGCGGGATGTAGAAATACTCGTCCGCCCATGCCTTCAGCTTGGGATAGATCTCTTCCCCGTGGGGGTCGAGATGGGCCTTTTGCGTGGCGTGAAAATGCGCGGTGTCCTCGTCGTACTCCAGACAGGGGTTCAGATCGGAGCCGCCGCCGAACCACCACGCGCCGGGGGTCCAGAACATGCGGGTGTTCATGTGCACGGCGGGGCAATGGGGGTTTTGCATATGCGCCACAAGGCTGATGCCCGACGCCCAGAAGCGCGGATCGTCCGCCATGCCGGGCACGCCCCGCGCGGCCATGGCTTTTTGCGCACGTTCGCCCAGCGTGCCGTAGACCTGTGAGACATTCACGCCCACCTTTTCGAACACGCGGCCCCCGCGCATCACGCTCATGAGGCCACCGCCCGCGTCCGATCCGTCGTCCGAGGTGCGTTTGGTATCCGTCACCTCGAACCGGCCTGGCGCCATGTCGGTCAGCGGACCCGCGTCGTGGCTGTCCTCCAGCGCCTCGAAAGCCGCGACGATATCGTCGCGCAGCTGGCGGAACCACGCGGCGGCGCGGGACTTTTCGGTCTCAAAAGCGGTCATAGGGTCGTCTCTGTCAGGCTACGCGATCACCCGTCAGTGTGCGGGCGCGCTGACAGCATCCAACAAAGAGCGCCCGCCGTCCACCACCATAATCTCTCCGGTCATAAAGCTGGAGCTTTCGGCGGCGAGGAATTGCACCGCCTCGACCAGCTCCCCGGGGGCGGCGATGCGGCCAAGGGGAGTGTGGGCGCGAATGTCGTCGCGCCACTCACGGTTCTCGGCCACGCTCGCCTTGAGCGATGCGGACATGACCGAGCCGAACGCCACCGCGTTCACGCGGATGCGGTGCGGCGCGAGCGCCAGCGCCAGAGAGCGCGTCATCTGATCCTGCGCGGCGGCGGCGATGGAATAGGCCATCAGCTCTGGCTGGGTATGGTGTGCCGTGGTCGAGCTGAGGTTGATGATCGCGCCGATCTGCCCCTCGCCCTCATTGTCGGCCTGCTTGATCATGCGCCGCGCGACCTGCTGCGACAGGCGCAGGGCGGTCATCAGGTTCTGGTCCAACAGCGTCTCGACCGAGGTATCCTCGACATCCATCGCATCGGTGGCCATCACCTGCCGCGAGGCGTTCACCAGAATATCGACCTGATCGAAGGCGTCGATGGTGGCCGACACCAGATTGGCAATCGTCAGCCGCTGGCGCAGATCCCCCGCGAAAAAGCGGATGTTGCCCTCGTCACGCTGATCGCCCAACTCTTCCTTTAGCCGCGCCTCGTCGATGTCGGCGCACATCACATTCGCGCCCTTGTCGGCAAAGCCGCGCGCGATGGACAGGCCAATGCCGTTGGCGGCTCCGGTCACGATTGCCGTTTTGCCGGCGATGGAAAAGGACATGGGAAACCTATGCGTCTGGGGAAAGGGGTCAGCGGCGTTTGCGCAGGGGCCGCGATGCGTGGAACAGTTTGAAACGGGCGTCACCGCCAATCTCGTCGACCTGCGCAAAAAGCGTGGCCAGTTCCGCCTCATACGGCAAATGGCGATTCGCCACCATCCAAAGATGGCCCTGCGGCGCCAGCAGCCGTGCGGCGGCGGCGACAAACGCCTGCCCGATCTGCGGCTCAGCGGCGCGCCCCTGATGAAACGGGGGGTTCATCACCACCGTGTCGAGCCTGTGCGCCAGCGTCCAATCGGTGGCATCGGCCCAGTGAAATGTGGCGCGCGGATCGGTGACGTTACGCTTGGCGCATTCCAGCGCGATATGCTGAGCCTCGACCAGATGCACGGCCTCGACCGCCTCGCGCGTGAGGATATGCGCCGACAAAAACCCCCAGCCCGCGCCCAGATCGGCCACCTGCGCGCCAAGCGTGTCGGGCAGCGCATCCACCAGCAGGGCTGAGGCCAGATCGACCGCGTCGGCAGAGAAAACCCCCGGTGCGGTCCAGAATCCACCTTCGGTCATCGCCGGGCCCTGCACCCAATCGTCAAAGCAGTCGGCAGCGGGGGCGTCGATCCAGAACAGCTTTCCGTGCGCCTTGGTGATGGGGCCGTGCACTGTCACACGGTCCTTCATCGCCTTGAGAATACTGTCGACACCGTCGGTCTTTTGTCCGTCGACCACCACCGGTCCCGCGCTTTGTGCGCAGGCCTCAGCGATCAGCGCGCGCGCCTCTGCCTTGGCGCGCGGCAGGCAGACAAGCGCAGCGGCATAGGGCCCCTCGCCCACCTGCACGGTATCAAATCCGCGCGCAGCCCAGGCATCTACATGGGGGCGGAAGCCGTCGATGATCTGTATCCGCTCGGGGTCGAGACCGTCCAGATCGGCATCCACGGGCGGGCCAAAGACCGCAATGCGACCCTCACCGGGCACATCCAGCCCACCGCCGTCCAGCGCGAGCGGCAAGCGTCTATCGAGCATTGGTTACTCTTCTTTTTCCATGGTGCATTGCAGGGGGTGCTGGTGACGGCGGGCAAAATCCATCACCTGCGCCACCTTCGTCTCGGCGATCTCGTGGCTGAAGACACCGACAACCGCCAACCCCTTCTTGTGCACCGTCAGCATGATCTCGAACGCCTGCGCGTGATTGAGACCAAAGAACCGCTCAAGCACATGCACCACAAATTCCATCGGCGTGAAATCATCGTTGAGCAGCATCACTTTGTAGAGCGGCGGGCGCTTGGTCTTTGGCTTGACCTTGGTCAGCAGTTCGGTGTCGTCACCGTCGTCAGGGCCGGCCATGGTGATCGGATCAAGGTGCATTGCTGCTCCTGCTCAAATGGGTTTTGTGCTGTCTGTCGAGGTGTCTATATAACGTCTCTGCCCCATCTGAAAAGAGGCGCGCGCCCGAATGACCCTTCCCGTCACCACCGTAGGCTTCGACGCCGATGACACGCTTTGGCACAACGAGCGCTATTTTGCCCTGACACAGGTGCATTTTGCGCAGCTTTTGGGGGAGTATACGGACACCGATACCCTCATGGCGCGTCTGTTGGCCGCAGAGCGACGCAACCTGCCGCACTACGGATTCGGGATCAAGGGGTTCACCCTGTCGATGATCGAAACCGCCGTTGAGGTCACCGATGGGCGGGTGCACGCAGACGTCATCACCCAGATTCTCGACGCCGGTCGCGACATGCTTTCCCACGCGGTCGAACTGCTCCCCCACGCGCGCGAGACGGTCGAGGTTTTATCCCGTGATTACAAGGTGATCGTCATCACCAAGGGCGATCTGCTGGATCAGGAGCGTAAACTGATCCAGTCCGGCCTGCGCGACGCCTTCGACGGGGTCGAAATCGTCTCGGCCAAGACCGCGGAGGTTTATTCGGCGATCTTCGCACGCCACGGCACGGGCGCGGATCAGGGGCTGATGGTCGGCAACGCGATGGCCTCGGATGTGGTGCCGATGATCGAGGCCGGTGGCTGGGGTGTCTTTTGCCCGCATGAAATCACATGGGCAATCGAGGACGCCCCGCCGCCCGTCCATCCACGTTTTGCACAAATCGCGGATTTGTCGGAATTGCCCGCGCTGATCGCGACTCTCCAGAATTAAGGCGCACCGCCCAGATCGTGCCACATTCCCGCCACAATGGCGGGTTTGGTGTTTGGTCGATCAACCATGTCTAGATGTGCCTTGCCGCGCCGCAGAAATTGCGGCGAAACCATTGAAAACATGGGTTCTCAGAGGGGGAATTTCGTGCTAATTTTATCTGCATAACAATAAGGCCACCCGAAAAATCGGGGGCCAGAGGCAGATAAATTAGGCAGGTTTCCATGAAGGATCGGCGCAGGCAGCCGGCCCGTTACGGGCTATTCGTTCTCGCAGCATTCTGGCTTTTGGTGCTCGTCCCGATGAGCGCGATCGCGGCCCCTTACGCGGCCTATGTGATCGACGCGCGATCGGGCAAGGTGCTGCACGCGCGCAACGCCGACACCCGGCTGCATCCGGCTTCCCTGACCAAGATGATGACGCTCTACATCGCGTTTCAGGCGGTGCAAAACGGGGAGATCTCTCTCGACACCCAAGTGCGCGTGTCCAAACACGCAGCCTCCGAGCCACCCAGCAAACTGGGGCTGAAACCCGGTCAGCGCATCGCGCTGCGCTATCTCATCCGCGCCGCCGCCGTGAAGTCCGCCAATGACGCGGCTACCGCGATTGGCGAGGCTATCTCGGGCTCCGAGGCGAAATTCGCCCGGCGCATGAACCGCACCGCCAAACAGCTGGGCATGACGCGCACGACGTTCAAAAACGCCCACGGTCTGACCGAAAGCGGCCACCAGTCCACCGCGCGGGACATGACCGTGATGGGGCGTCATCTGCTGTATGATTTCCCACAGTACTACAACCTGTTCTCGCGCATCACCGCCGATGCGGGCGTGCGCAAGGTCGCCCACACCAACCGTCGCTTCCTGCAAGCCTACAAAGGGGCAGACGGGATCAAGACGGGCTATACCCGTGCGGCCGGCTTCAATCTGACCGCCTCCGCCGAGCGCGGGCAGGAGCGGATCATCGTGACCGTCTTTGGCGGCAAATCCACGACCTCGCGCAACGCGAAGGTCGCCGAGTTGATGGATCTGGGGTTCCGCCGCGCACCCTCACGCACCCGCCTGGAAAAACCCACACCGCCCGCCTATATCGCCGAAGCCGCGCCTGAAGCGTCCCGCGTCACGCCCGCCCCCGGCGCGCGAGGCAAGACGATCCGCCTGAGCGGCGCTGTGGTCCGCTCGATCCGGCCCAATCTGCGCCCTGGCACTGGCACGACCGTCGTGGTCGCCACGGCAGAGCAGCCCGATGCCACAAGCGACGTGCTGAGCTCGGCCATCAACGCCGCCGTCGCGTCAGTGGTCGAAGCGCCCACAGCACCCGCCCCCGGCCAGAGCCGCGCGCGGAGGCGCCCGCGGAGGGGGCCGTGATCCTTGCCGGGGCTGCGAAATCCGTGCGCCCCGCCCTGCGGCCAAAAGGGTTGGTGGTGATCGGCGCGGCCCCGAAACCCGCCGCTAGCGCCGCACCGCAAGAGGTCGTGACCCGCGTTTCGACGTCTGGCGGGCGGCACTGGGGCGTGAACGTCGGCCGCTACGGCAGCCGCTATGCCGCGGAAAAGGTGCTGCTGAAAACCGCGCTTGCGGAAATGGCCACGCTCGACGGCTCGCTGCGCAAGGTCATCCGCAAACCGCAGGGGTTCGACGCGAATTTCCTTGGCATGACGCGCGAGACGGCGGATCTGGCCTGCCGCCGCCTGAAGGCGCGCAACGTCAGCTGCTTCATGATCGGGCCGGGCTAAGCCGCCGCCTCGCGCCGCAGCCACGCAACGAAGGCCTTGAGCGGCGGGCGCAGCACACCGGGGCGGGTCACGATGTGATACCCGCTTTCATGGCGCGCTTCCTCGTGCAGCACCACCAGACGCCCCGCCGCGATGTCCCGCTCGACAAAGCGGCGCGCGGTGGCAGTGATCCCCTGCCCGTCACGTGCGCCGTCCAGCAGCAGATTGCCCGGCACCTCCAACGTGGCGACGGGTTGTTTGTCGCCCAGCGTGCGGTAGCGCCAGCGCGATGTTTCCGACAGGCCGAATTCCTCGATCCACGGCAGACCCGCCAACGCGGGCAGATCCCCCTGCGGCACTTGTGCCGCCAGATCCGGCGCGCCCACCACCACCATCGGGCTTTGCCACAAAAGCACGCTATCGACCCCGGGCCACCCCCCGCGCCCGTAGCGAATTGCCATGTCGATCCCGTCGGGGCTCAGCGTGACGACCTCGGGGCTGGGATCGATCATCAAACGCACCTCTGGATGCGCCGCGCGAAATCGCGACAGGCGCGGCATCAGCCAGGATGACGCCAGCGTCGGCGTGACCGAGATATGCAAAGGCCGGTCGTCCCGCGCCGCCGAGATCTGCGCGACCCCCTCGGCCATCAGGGCAAACCCGCCGCGCAGGCTTTGCGCCAATTGCTCACCGCGCGCGGTCAGTCGCAGCGCGCGGCCTGAGCGGTCCAGCAGAGCGGCGTCAAGATGCGTCTCAAGCGTGCGCAACTGCTGGCTGATCGCCGCGTGTGAGACGCCCAATGCGTCCCCTGCCGCCGTCACATTGCCCGTCTGCGCAAAGGCGGCAAAGGCCCGCAGGGCCGACAGGGGGGGAAGCGCGCGCCAATCCATATGTCATCTCAGCTTACATGACCAAAGAATGCATGAGTCGCATTTTGCGCGCCGATGATCAACTACTGTCTCATCAACCCAAGGAGAGACGACATGATCAACATCTACGCACAAAGCTTTATGACAGCCACTCGCACCCGTCATCCCCGCCGCGAGGAGCTGCCCGGCCCGCTTGTCGGCACCCGCAGCCGCTGGTTTTCCTTGCGCCCGCAGGTGACTGTCGATCTGGACAAACTGTAAGCTGCGCTACTGTGCGGCTTGCAGCAGCGTCCGGGTGTATTCGGTGCTGGGGGTGTCATACAGCGTATCGACATCCCCCGCCTCGATCACATCGCCGCGCTTCATCACCATGACCTTGTGCGACATCGCGCGCACGACCCGCAGATCGTGGCTGATGAACAGGTAGGCCAGCCCGTATTTCACCTGAAGCGCCCGCAACAGATCGACGATCTGCACCTGTACGGTCATATCCAGCGCACTCGTCGGCTCGTCGAGCACCAGCAGGCGCGGACGCAGCACCATTGCGCGGGCAATCGCGATTCGCTGGCGCTGCCCGCCGGAGAATTCGTGGGGGTAGCGGTCCATCGTGGCGGGGTCGAGCCCGACCTCGATCATCACATCGTGCACCAGTTCGCGCTTGTCGCGGTCCGGGTCGACGTTGTGAATGCTGAGCCCTTCGGCGATGATCTGCATGCAGGTCATGCGCGGGCTAAGGCTGCCGAAGGGATCCTGAAACACGATCTGCATGTCCTTGCGCAGGCGCCGCAGCTCTTTCGTGGACCATTTGCGCACGTCCTGACCGGCAAAATGGATCCCGCCTTCGGATTTGATCAGCCGCATCACCGCCAGCGCGAGCGTGGTCTTGCCCGAACCGCTTTCGCCCACGATGCCGATGGTCTCTCCCGCCCGGACGCTGAAGCTGGCGTCGTTGACGGCCTTCACATGGCCCACCGTGCGGCGCAGCAGCCCTTGCTGGATCGGGAACCAGATCTTGAGGTTTTGCGCCTCGGCGACCACCTCCGCGCCCTCGGGCACGGGCGCGGGGCTGCCCGACGGCTCCGCGCCCAGCAGCTTTTGGGTGTAGGGATGTTGCGGGCTGTCGAAAATCGCCGCCGTTGGCCCTTGCTCCACGATCTCGCCATGCTGCATCACGCAAACGCGGTCCGCGATGCGCCGCACCACGCCCAGATCATGGGTGATGAACAGCAGGCCCATGCCCTCGCTCCGCTTCAACTCGGCCAGCAGATCGAGGATCTGCGCCTGGATGGTCACGTCCAGTGCCGTCGTCGGCTCATCCGCGATCAGTACGTCGGGTTTGTTGGCCAAGGCCATGGCGATCATCACCCGCTGCCGTTGCCCGCCCGACAGCTGGTGAGGGTAGGAGGACAGCCGGCTTTCCGCGTCATTGATCCCCACCTTGTCGAGCAGTTCGATGATCCGGCCGCGCGCCGCAGCCCCCGTCAGCCCCTGATGCAGCCCCAGCGATTCCGCGAGCTGTTTTTCGATAGTGTGCAGCGGGTTGAGCGAGGTCATCGGCTCTTGGAAAATGAACGAGATATCATTGCCGCGCACCTTGCGCAGCAGCGCGTCCGACGCGCCGATCATCTGTTGCCCGTCATAGGTGACCGACCCCTCGACCTGCGCCGTCTCCCCCAGCAGGCTCACCGTGCTGAGCGCCGAGACAGATTTACCCGAGCCGCTCTCGCCCACCAGTGCAACGGTCTCGCCCCGCTCGACGTGGAACGAGATGCCTTTGACGGCGGCAGACAGCTTGCCATCCTGACGGAACGACACGCGCAGGTCTTTGACATCCAGAAGCGGGGTACTCACGAAAACGTCTTTCTGGGATCGAACGCATCACGGATCCCTTCGAAAATGAACACCAGCAGCGACAGCATGATCGCAAAGGTAAAGAACGCAGTGAAGGCGAGCCACGGCGCCTGCAGGTTCTGTTTCGCCTGCAACGTCAGCTCGCCAAGGCTGGGCGCCGAGGACGGCAGGCCAAAGCCCAGAAAATCGAGCACGGCGAGCGAGCTGATCGTGCCGGTGATGATGAACGGCAGCATCGTCAGCGTGGCGACCATGGCGTTGGGCAGCATGTGGCGGAACATGATCGTCGTATTGCTGACCCCCAGCGCGCGGGCGGCGCGTACGTATTCCAGATTGCGCGCGCGCAGGAATTCCGCGCGCACCACACCGACCAGCGCAGTCCAACTGAACAGCACCAGCAGGAACACCAATAGCCAGAAACTTCGCCCCAGTATCGCGAACATGATGATGATGACGTAGAGGCTGGGCGTGGATGTCCAGATCTCGATGATTCGCTGGAATATCAGGTCGAGCCAGCCGCCAAAGAACCCCTGCACCGCCCCGGCGGCGATGCCGATGATCGTACTCAGCCCCGTCACCAGTAGCGTGAATACGATGCTGAGGCGGAAGCCGTGGATCACCCGCGCCATCACGTCGCGCTTTGTCCCATCCGTGCCCAGCAGATTGCCGTCGCCCGGTGGGAGAGGCGCTGCACCCGGGCGGTCCACGGCGGTGTCATAGCTGTAGGGGATCGGCGGCCAGATCGACCAGCCCTGCATGATTTCTTCGCCCTCGATCATCCCATCCTGCGCATCCTCGATATAGGCTTCGGGATCGTCGAAACAGAACTCCGACCCGCCGGTCGCGATCAGGCATTTCACCTCGGGGTCGCGATAGGCGGCCTCGGTCTGGAAATCGCCGCCGAACGCCGTCTCCGGGTAGAAATTGAAAATCGGCATGTAGTATTCGCCGCGGAAGTTCACGAGGATCGGCTTGTCGTTGGCCAGAAACTCCGCGAACAGCGACAGGGTAAAGATCACCGCAAAGATCCACAGCGACCAGAACGCGCGGCGGTTGCGCTTGAAATTGCGCCAGCGGCGCTGGTTCAGCGGGCTGAGTGCCATGCGCCGGGGCTTGGCCGGGACGGGGGCGGGTGCCTCTTGTGCCGGTGTGGGATTGGGCGCGTGCATCAGCCTTCCCTCTTCTCGAAGTCGATGCGCGGATCGACCAGCACGTACATCAGATCAGAGATGATGCCGACCAGCAGACCGATCAGGCCAAAGATGAACAGCGTGCCGAACACGATCGGATAATCCCGCGCCACCGCAGCCTCGAACCCCAGACGCCCCAGACCGTCGAGCGAAAAGATCGTCTCGATAATCAGGCTGGAGCCGAAGAACACACCGATGAACACCGCCGGGAAGCCCGCGATCACGATCAGCATCGCGTTGCGGAACACGTGCCCGTAGAGCACGCGCCCCTCGCTCAGCCCCTTGGCGCGGGCGGTCATGACATAGTGTTTCTTGATCTCGTCGAGAAAGCTGTTTTTCGTCAGCAGCGTCAGCGTGGCAAAGGCAGAGATGGTCGAGGCCAGCACCGGCAGCGTGATATGCCAGAAGTAGTCCTTTACCTTGCCCCAGGCGCTGAGTTCCTCAAAATTGTCGGACGTGAGGCCCCGCAGCGGGAAAAGCTCGTAACACGTCGGGTTGAAGGCCGCGCCGTTTTCCCACACGTCGGCAAGGCCGGGAATACGGAAGCAGTTGGCGGGCACGAACAGCACCAACAGCAGGATCGCAAACAGGAAACCGGGGATCGCGTAGGCCGCGATGATCGCGCCGGAGGTCCAAGTGTCGAAACGCGATCCGTCGCGCACGGCCTTCTTGATCCCCAGGGGGATCGAAATGAGATAGGCGATCAGCGTCGACCATAGCCCCAGCGTGATCGACACCGGCAGCTTTTCCTTGATCAACTCGATGACCGAGATCGAGCGGAAGTAACTCTCCCCGAAATCGAACATGAGGTAGTTGCCCATCATCGAGAAGAACCGCTGAACGGGCGGCTTGTCGAAACCGAACTCACGCTCCAGCTCTTCGATGAATTCGGGCGGCAGGCCGCGCGCGCCCACGTAATTCTCTGTGGCACCCGTCGCCTCGTTGCCCGCGTCATTGCCCGATCCGGCAAAGCCGCCGAACACGTCGCCGCCGCCCTGGATGCGGGCAATCGCCTGCTCTACCGGGCCGCCGGGCACGAATTGCACCAGCGCGAAATTCACCAGCATGATCCCGAACAACGTCGGAATGATCAGCAACAGCCGTCTGAGAATATAGGCGCCCATGGGTTACCTCAGCGCGCCTGCCGCGCGCAATGCGTCCGCTTTCTCCGCGTCGTACCACCAGAAATCGAGATAGCCCAGCGCGTAGGCGGGCTGCTCTGCCGGGTGGGCGTATTGGTTGTAGTAGGCGGTCCAGTAGACGTCATTGTACCACAGGGGGATCATGATGAATTCATGGCGCAGCGCGCGGTCCAGCGCCATGAGCGAGGCGGCCTCCTCCTCGCTGGTTTGCGCCTGCAACGATGCCTCGATAATCGCGTCAACCATGGGGCTGGCCAGCCCCGCCGGGTTGAACAGCGAAAACGCCGCAGCCTCAGAGCCATAGCGCTGCATCAGCCCGGTGCCGGTGCCCAGAAACGCCGCATAGGCGTCGAACACCATGTCATAGTCGCGATCCCGCTCGCGCAGGGTGTATTGAGAGGCGTCGACCTTCTCCAGCACCGCCTCGATGCCAAGGTTGTCGACGTTCGACATGAAATTCTCCACCACCGCCGCCAGCGTGGCAGAGCCGGAGGAGTTCAGCAGGAACGTAAGCCGCAGCGGCTCTCCCTCGGCATTGCGGCGGCGCCCGTCGTCGCCCACGGCCCAGCCGGCCTCGTCCAGCAGCCGCATCGCACGGCGCGCGTTGCGCCGGTCAAACAACCGCTCGGCGCCCGAGGTATGCGGCACGCGCACCTCTTCGGTCAGCACCGCCGGGTCGATCACGTCGCCAAGCGATTGCAGCAGCTCCAACTCCGCCCCCTCGGGCGTGCCCATCGCCATCAGCGGCGTATCCTGCGTGAAGGACGCGCGCGGCTTGAACAGCCCGTATTGCAGGGATTCATTGGTCCACTCGAAATTGAACGCCAGCGAGATCGCCTCGCGCACGCGGACATCCTGCATCG
The DNA here is from genome assembly GCF_018200035.1 of Sulfitobacter albidus. Taxonomy (NCBI): domain Bacteria; kingdom Pseudomonadati; phylum Pseudomonadota; class Alphaproteobacteria; order Rhodobacterales; family Roseobacteraceae; genus Sulfitobacter; species Sulfitobacter albidus. The sequence goes on from NZ_CP073581.1 coordinate 2,608,323, forward strand.
TCTCGCGGCCAAGATTGAACACGAAGCCCGTGGGCGACGGGGGCGAGCCGTCGGGGATCTCTTCCTTGACGACGTGGCCCGCCGTTACCTTGGGAAAGTCATAGGCGGTCGCCCACTGTTTTGAATTCCCTTCGGAGCGGAAGGTGTAGGCGCCCGATTTGAAGGCCTCAAAGGCGGAGTTTTCGTCCCCGAAATACTCCACCCGGATCCGGTCAAAGTTGTGCCGCCCCACGTTGATCGGCAGATCCTTCCCCCAGTAGTCGGGGTTGCGTTTGTAGACGATGGAACGGTTCACATCGACTTTCTCGATCATGTAGGGGCCAGAGCCGGGCGAGGTTTCAAGTCGGCTTTCATCCAGCCGCGCACCGCTTTCCTCGTACCATTTCTTCGACCACGCGGGCACGAACCCCACCTGATCGATCAGAGAGCGCCGCGAGATGCCTTCGGTAAAGTAGAACTTGATCGTGTAGTCGTCGATCACCTCGACCCGCGGGATCCGCTTGCGCACCGCGTCGGCGTAGGATTGCAGCCCCTGGTCCAGCAAAAGGTTATGCGAAAATGCGATGTCATGCGCCGTCACCGGATCCCCGGTCGAGAATTTGGCGTCCCGGCGCATGTTGAAGATCACCCAATCCTTCGTCTCGGGGTATTCGATACTTTCGCACAGCAGGCAATAGCTTTCGCCGTAGACATCCGCCGGTGCCGAGGCTTCTCCGTTCCCGTCACCCAGCAGGCTCTCAAACATGATCGTGCTCAGCGCGCCGCCCCGGCCCTTGCGGCTGTAGGGGTTCATCGAATCGAACGTGCCAAGCGCCGAGATCGAAATCTCGCCGCCCTTCGGCGCGTCGGGATTCACGTAGTCGAAATGCGGGTAGTCTGCCGGATAAGTCAGATCGCCGTAGAAGGAATAGCCGTGGCTCTTGATCATCTTGGCGTGCCCGTCGGCAAACGCGGGCGCGGGCAGGCCAAGGGCCAGCGCGCTCAGGGCGGCGCCGGTCAGGGCGCGCAGGGTCAAACCGGATCGGGACAGGGCGGCAAACATCAAAAGGCTCCTCGGACTGTGGGCGTCACATGCTGGTGCGTCATGTAGGCTAACGACAGGCGGCGCCAAGTGACAAGTTGCAAAGCTGTTATCTGCCGGTGAGGCCCATCCAAACAGCAAAAAGGCCACCCGGATCCGGGCGGCCTTAAGTATCGTGTCGCACGTGCGGTGCGATCAGTCGTCGAGGCTGTCGAGGTAGGCGATCAGGTTTGCCCGCTCCTCGGGATCCTTGATACCGGCAAAACCCATCGACGTGCCAGGCGCCCAGGCGGCGGGCGCTTCGAGGAAACCGTTAAGTGCGGCAACATCCCAGACATCTGCCTGTTCGGACAGCGCACCGGAATAGGAGTTATAGCCATCGGCGGAGCCGACTTCGCGTCCAACGACACCGTGCATGTAGGGTCCGGTCGCGTTCTCGCCTTCGCCAATCTTGTGGCAGGCGGTGCATTTGCGGAAGACCCGCTCACCCGCGCCTGCATCCGCCGAGGCCATCAGCTCCTCAAAGGGGACCTCTTCGACCTCCTCTTCGGGCGCGTCGCTGGCCACTTCGATCGAATAGGACGGCTCGCCGTGCAGCTCTGCGTGATACAGCTCTTCGGCAGCCCAACCGCCCAGCAGCAGAACCAGCCACGCCCCGATCACACCCGCACCGAGTTTGGTAATCAACATTGAGTCCATGGATCAGCCCATCATCTTTAGAATTTTGTTCATGCGTTCGCGCGGTATCTATTGCTTTCCCTCCCCGCAGGCAAGGTGTAGTTACCGCGACCAAACGACCGCAGGTCGGATTTTCACCGAGGAATTGAACGATGACAGACGCCGCGCCGCTCCGCATCGCGTTTCAGGGGGCCCTGGGCGCCTATAGCCACGAGGCGTGCCTGAGCGCGCGCCCCGACGCCACGCCCGTACCCTGCACCACGTTCGAGGACGTGCTGCACGCCGTGCGCGCCGGTGCCGCCGATCTGGCGATGCTGCCGGTCGAGAATTCGACCTACGGGCGCGTCGCCGACATTCACCGCCTCTTGCCGCAAAGCGGGCTGCGCATCATCGGTGAGGCCTTTGTACGGGTGCGCATCGCGCTGATGGCGCGACCCGGCACGACACTGGATCAGGTCAAACACGTGCGCGCGCATCTGGTCCTGCTGCCGCAGGCAACCGGTTTCCTCGACGCGCATGGCATCACGTCGGAACCAGCCGCCGACAGCGCCGGCGCCGCCGAAGAACTTGCCGCCGATGGACCGGCGCATGAGGGCGTGCTGGCGAGCTCTGTCGCCGCAGGGATCCACGGGCTGGACGTGCTGGCCGACGGGATCGAGGATCTTGACCACAATACCACGCGTTTCCTGCTGATGGCGCCCGAGCTTGACCGCACGCGGCGCGCGGACAAGATGATGACCACCTTTGTGTTCGAGGTGCGCAACATCCCCGCCGCGCTTTACAAGGCGATGGGCGGTTTCGCGACAAATGGCGTGAACATGACCAAGCTCGAAAGCTACATGGTCGCAGGCTCCTTCACGGCGACGCAGTTCTACGCGGATATCGACGGGCACCCCGACGACCCGGAAGTGGCCCGCGCGCTCGAAGAGCTGGAATATTTCACGAACATGCTCGAAATCCTCGGCGTCTATCCTGCCAGCCCCGATCGTGCCAGCCTTGATGGCTAGCGCCCGTCGCACCCGCGTGCGCCGCAAAAATTAGGACTAATTTTTGGGTCCAGAATTTCGCGAGAAATTCTGCGCCCGGCCGCGGAGCGCTCACGCGACGCGGGCGTGGCGCTCTTCCAGCGTCTTGGCGAACTCCGCCACACGCATCTTGTACTTCTTGGTCAGTGAGGTCTTGGCCAGTTTCAGCGATTGCACCAGCAAACGCGCCGACAGGTTCAGCGGCTTGATGTCCAGCGCCACCAGAACGCGCGTACGATTGCGCGACAGCGCCACCAATTCAAGCGTCATAAAGGTCATCAACCCCTGCGAGCGGCATTCATAGATCATCTCGCTTGGCCGCTCGAAGGTGACCAGCTCGATATCGACCTCCCGCTGCTTTCCGCGCAGGGCAAATGCGGCGCGCCATCCCATGCCGACACCGGGCTGCGTGCGCGTGTCGGTACGCTGCACTTCCGCGCCCCGCCGCATGGCCGCACGCTCGAACATCTCGAAATCGCACAGCATGTCGAAGACGGCGTCGATCGGCGCTTCGATATCTTCCTTGGTCGAAAATTTCATAGGAGCCTCGGCTGGTACACTCCGGCCACGATCGACCGGCATGTGAGCAAAACTATGGCACGCCCGCGCCCGCGCAACAAATCATTCGACGAAAAAGTTAATCGAGTGTGTCTGACAGCCAACGCTCAATCAGGAAATGGGCGATAGCCCCTTGCGTGCGGGCTTTATCGCCGGGTTCAGCCCCTGCGAGATCTCCATCATCTCTTCGCGGCTGATCCAGCGCGCGTCCTCGATCTCTACCGGGTCGATCGTGATCTCGTCGCTCACGGCCTGCCCCCAGCAGCCCATCATCAACGAGGCCGGGAAGGGCCACGGTTGGCTCGCGAGATAGCCGACCTCCCCCACGCGCACGCCCGCCTCCTCGAATACTTCGCGGCGCACGGCAGCCTCCAGTGTCTCGCCCGGTTCGACAAAGCCTGCCAGCAGGGAATACATCCCCGCGGGCCAGCCCGGTGAGCGGCCCACCAGAACCGAATTACCGTGCGTGATCAGCATGATGACAACCGGATCGGTGCGCGGAAAGTGTGATGTGTTGCACCTGTCGCAGCGCCGCTGCCAACCGCCCTGCGACGGAGCGCTGGCGGCCCCGCAGCGCGCGCAAAAGCCGTGGCTTTCGTGCCATGCAAGGATCGCCTTCCCCGACGCCGCAAGTTCCGCATCACGCGGGCTGAGCCAGGTCATCACGCGGCGCAGCTCGGCAAAGACCATCCAGTCGGGCAAATCAGGGTGCCGCTGCTCGCTGGGGTCCAGAAACCCGCCAAGGCTGCCCTCATCCAGATCGGGCGGTGTCCATCCCGACAGATCCACCGCAAACACCGGCGCGCCGTCCTCGCGCCCCAGGAGGATCGGCGCCATTGTCGCTCCCGCCAGGGCCGCGTGATCCAGCGGCAGACGCACGACGCCTGCGGGCCGCTCGGGTGCGATCAGCGGCTTACCGCGCCAAAACACGACCGCCCGCGCGCGGGTATCGGCAGCTGCAGCGGCCAAGGCATTGGCATCGCTGCGAATCTCACCCGCCCGGTCCAGCCCGGAGCCTCCGAATGTCACCCGTTCTGCGTCTTTCATGCGCTGCGGCCTCTCCCGTTGATACGTCGCGTCAAGCCCGCGATCGCGATTGTTGTATTCCCGCCATGCTGGTATTTATCCGGCATGAGCCCGACCGATCCCCTCACCGACGATACCCACCCGGTCCTGCGGGCGGGCCTGCGCATTCTTGCGACAACCGACACGCACGGGCATCTGCGCGCCCATGACTACATCAAGGATCGGCCGACACAAGGCACCGGGCTCGCCGGACTGGCTCCTGTGATCCGCACGGCACGCGGCGAGGCGGCCGCGCAGAAACGCGCAAGCCTGCTTGTCGACAATGGCGATACCTTCCAGGGCACGCCCCTCGCGCGGCATCTGGCGCGGCGTCCGGTCACGGCAGAGCACGGGATCGTGGCGGCGCTGAACGCGCTTGAATATGACGTCGTGGGGCTGGGCAATCACGATCTGGATTTTGGTCTGAGCTACCTGCGCAAGGTCGCGGGCGCGCTGAACATGCCGATGGTGTGCAGCAATCTTGCCGGTCCCGGACTGGCCCCACTGGTGCCCCACACCCTTATCGACACGCCCCTGCCCGGCACATCGGGATGCACGCTGCGCGTGGGCGTGCTGGCCCTGCTGCCCGGGCAGACGGCGCAGTGGCACGCGCATGTGCTGGGGTCGCGCCGCATGGTCGAAAGCAAGGCCGATCAGGTGCGGGGCATGGCCGCAACCCTGCGTGCGGCGGGCGCCGATCTGATCTTGCTGCTGGCGCATATGGGTGTGGGTCCCGGCGATCACACCGACCGGCAGGAGAGCGGCGCGCTGGCGCTCGCTCGGCAGGGCATTGCGGATGCTCTGGTGCTGGGGCACGTACACAACCGCCTGCCGTCGCAGACCTATTGCTCGCACCCCGAAATCGACGGCGCGCGCGGCCTCATCGCAGGGGTGCCTGCGGTCATGCCCGGCCACGCGGGATCCGATCTGGGCGTGATCGATCTCGATCTTGTGCGCGACAGCACCGGCCGCTGGCGGATCGAGGGCCACAGCTGCGCGCTGCACCCGCATCCGCCCGCCCCATCCGACGCCGCGGCGATCGGGGCCGACACCAACCCGGCGCACCAGCGTTTGCGACGCTATCTGCGGACCGAGGTTGCCCGGACGGAAACGCCGCTGCACAGCTTCTTCACCCACGCCGCCCCCGCCCGCACGCAAGCGCTTGTCGCGCGGGCCAAGCGGCGGCTGCTGCAAAAGCATATCGACGCCACCGCCCATGCCCATCTGCCCGTGCTCACCGCCGTGGCGGCGCATGCCTCGGGTGGACGCGACGGGCCTGCAAATTTCCTCAACATCCCTGCCGGGCCAGTGTTGCGGCGTCATGTGATGGGGCTCGACCCTTTTGCAAACCAGACCGGAGCGGGGCTGATTACAGGTGCCGATCTGCGGGCCCGGCTCGAACACGCGGGCGCGATCTTCAACACCGCCGGGCAGGAGGGCGCGCCCTGCCCGCTGATAAACGCCGCGGTGCCGGGCTTCCAGTTCGATGCGGTTTTCGGCGTCTCCTGCCGATTTGACATCACCGCGCCGCCCTACAGCCGTGTGCGCGATCTGACGGGGCCGGGCGGCCCGATTCAGGACAGCGATGAATTCGTGCTGATTGCGAGCCAGTTCCGACTTGCGGGCGGGGGCGGTTATGCCCCGATCGAGGCCGCGCGGATGCTCGTCCCCCCGCGCCCCGGGCTTGAGCAGGCCATCGTGCGTGAACTGCGCGAACCGCTCCCCGCATCCGAGGTGCCGTGGTCCTTTGCGACAGGATCCGGGGTGCGGGTGGTCCTGCATACCGATCCAGACGCCACCGCCCATCTGACCGAGATCGCCCATCTGGCGCCGCAGGTGCACGGTCGAAACGCCGACGGTTTCCTCGAACTTTCCCTGACCCTGTAACCTTGCAGGCGCGCACCGCTTGGCCTATATCGGGCGTCGAGAGGTTGGTGCGGGCAGGCGCCTCGCCAACCTGGTCAGGTCCGGAAGGAAGCAGCCACAACGAGTCCCGCTTGGGTCGTTATCAATCTCTCACCTAAGCGCTTTTTGCGAAGCAAAAAGCGCGTAACCCGACAGGGGCATCCAAAGGATGCTCCCGAAAGGGTCAACCCCTGCAAATAAATCCACCTCAAGATTCGCCCTGCGCTTGTTTCCCCAAACGCACGGGCAAACACCTCCTGCCCTTCGCATCGCAAGTCAGTCACACCCGCCGCCTGCCCCAAAACGCACGCACAGCCCGTCTGGAGCGCCTTCCTGCCCTTACCGCGGTGCACCACCCGCCGACCAGTCGCGCCGCGCGCGCTCCTCAAGCCCTAAAGCTGTGCCGCCGCAAACGTGTCGCAGGACCGCACCTGCCCGCTGTCAAAGCCGCGCTGAAACCAGCTTGCCCGCTGCTCCGATGTGCCATGGGTGAAAGTATGCGGCTGCGGCACGCGGCCGGCCTGCCGTTGCAGATGGTCGTCCCCGATCTTGCGCGCCGCATTCAGCGCCTCTTCCAGATCGCCGCGCTCCATCAATCCCTGCACATTCGCGGCCCAGATTCCTGACAGGCAGTCAGCCATCAGTTCCAGCCGTACGGTCAGTCTGTTCGCTTCCACCTGGCTGGAGGACTGCCGCGCGGCGTAAACCTGCGAAAGGATTCCCAATTCGTTCTGCACGTGGTGCGCGACCTCATGCGCGATGACGTAGGCGGCGGCAAAATCGCCCCCCGCCCCCATCTGGCGGTCCAGCGCGGTAAAGAATTCGGTATCCAGATACGCCTTGCCATCCGCCGGGCAATAGAAAGGGCCGGTCGCCCCGTTGGCATTGCCGCAAGGGCTGCGCGTCACCCCGTCAAAGATCACGAGCGTCGGCGGCGTGTAGGGGCGGCCCACCTGCTCGGGAAAGATCTTGCCCCAGACGTCTTCGGTCGTGGCCAGCACGCGGGCGCTGAAATCGGCCATTTCGGGGTTCTCGACCTGCGCGGTGCTGCGCTGTTCGGTCTGCACGCTGCCACCCTGCAACAGCGGCGAGACGTCGATGCCGGTGAAATATCCAATCGCCAGGACCGCAAGCACGCCAACGATGCCAAGACCACCCTTGCCACCCACGCGCCTGCCGCCGCCGCCCCCGCGCCCGCGCCGCTCGACATTGCTGCTCCGCCGGATCCCTCTTAGCCGCATAACCATCCACTCCGCTGAATTGCCCTTGCCAGTTTAACCGCAAAGCCCACCTTTGGTTCAATGGCACAGAAAAATAAGCTCGCGCAGGACCGCACCGACTGGGCCGAGGATCGCACGATCCTCGCCAACGAGCGCACGTTTGCGGGCTGGATGCGCACCGGCATGGCCGCGACGGCGCTTGCCGTGGGCCTCAACGCCGTGTTTGCCGAGGCAGAGCCCACGTGGCTGCCCAAGGCGGTGGCGAGCCTGTTCATCACACTGTCGCTGTTCATTTTCTGGGCAGCGGAGCGGTCTGCCGCGCGCACGCTCAAGCGCCTGCAGGATAACGAGGCGCACGCCCAGCCCAGCGGGCGCATGCGCTTGATCGCCATTCTGCTGGGGCTTGGTGCGGTCTGTGTCGGGGGTGTTCTGTGGATGCTCTAGGTTGCCGCGCCCCGGCACAGCGCCTACCCTGACGCATACGCCGAATCTCAGGATCCCCATGTCAGAAACCACCTCCTACCGCGTGCTTGCGCGCAAGTATCGCCCCGAAACCTTTGTCGATCTGGTCGGCCAGGATGCCATGGTGCGCACCCTGAAAAACGCGTTCGAGGCGGACCGCATCGCGCAGGCCTTCATCATGACCGGCATCCGCGGGACGGGGAAGACGACGACCGCGCGGATCATCGCCAAGGGCATGAATTGCATCGGGCCAGACGGCACCGGCGGCCCCACAACCGAACCCTGCGGCGTGTGCGAGCATTGCACGGCCATCATGCAGGGCCGCCACGTCGACGTGATCGAGATGGACGCGGCCTCCAACACCGGCGTAGGCGACGTCCGCGAGATCATCGACAGCGTGCACTACCGCGCGGCCTCGGCCCGCTACAAGGTCTACATCATCGACGAAGTGCACATGTTGTCCAACAACGCCTTCAACGCCTTGCTCAAAACGCTCGAAGAGCCGCCAAGCCACGTCAAATTCATCTTCGCCACCACCGAGATCCGCAAGGTGCCCGTCACCGTGCTGTCGCGCTGCCAGCGCTTTGATCTGCGCCGGATCGAGCCGGAGGTGATGATCGCCCTGCTGCGGCGCATTGCCGAGGCCGAAGGCGCGCAAATCGCCGATGACGCGCTGGCGCTGATTACCCGCGCCGCCGAAGGGTCGGCGCGCGATGCGACCTCCCTGCTGGATCAGGCGATCAGCCACGGCGCGGGCGAGACGACGGCGGATCAGGTGCGCGCGATGCTGGGTCTGGCGGACCGCGCGCGGGTGCTCGATCTGCTCGACATGATCCTGCGCGGCGATGCGGCGGCTGCGCTGACGGAACTGGGCGCACAATATGCCGAAGGGGCCGATCCGCTGGCCGTTCTGCGCGATCTGGCCGAGATCACCCATTGGGTGTCGGTGGTGAAAATCACGCCCGACGCCGCCGAGGATCCCACCGTCTCACCCGAGGAGCGCGACCGCGGGCGCGCCATGGCCGACGCGCTGGCGATGCGGGTCCTCAGCCGTCTGTGGCAGATGCTGCTCAAGGCGCTCGATGAAGTCGCCGCCGCCCCCAACGCCATGATGGCCGCCGAAATGGCGATCATCCGCCTGACCCATGTGGCCGATCTGCCTACCCCGGACGAGCTGGTGCGCAAGCTGCAAGACACGCCCCCGTCAGGCCCCGGCGCTGGCGGTGGCGTGGCGCCCGCGCCTTCGGGCGGCGGAACCCCTGCACAGGCGTCAGGCCGCGCGGCGCCGGTTTCCTCCGGTGGCGGGGTCGCAACGGCCCTCGCTCCGCAAGCGGTCTCGGCACTGGCCCATTACGCCACGTTCGAGCATGTGCTTGAGCTGATCCGCTCCAACCGCGACGTAAAGCTGTTGGTCGAGATCGAAGGCGGCCTGCAACTCGCCGCCTATCAGCCCGGACGTATCGAATTCGTGCCCACCGACGACGCCCCGCGCGATCTGGCGCAGCGGCTGGGCGCCAAGCTGCAACTGTGGACCGGCAATCGCTGGGCCGTCACCGTCGTCAACGAGGGCGGCGCGCCCACCATCGCATCGGTGCGGGACGCCCGCGACACCGCGCTCAAGGCCGAAGCCGAGGCGCATCCGCTGATGCAGGCGGTCATGGCGCAATTCCCGCGCGCGCGCATCACCGGCATCCGCACCGCGCAAGAGCTGGCGCAACAGGCGACCGAGGACGCGCTGCCGGAGGTGGAGGACGAATGGGATCCCTTCGAAGAGGAGTAATCCTCGCCCTGCTGCCCGGCCCCGCGCTGGCGCAATCCTGCGCCGACATGCGCCCCGGCTGGACAGCGGGCGCCGAAGCGACCGCGTGGACCGAGCTGATCGCGCTCTCCGGCACACCCGCCTCGCTGGTGCTGCTGCTGGCCTCGGCGCTGGTGCTGCGGTTGCGCCACCAGTGGGGCGCGCTGATCGTCACCGTGCTGTGGTCCTTCTGGGCCTCGTTCATCGCGATGGCGGGCCCCACGCAGGCCGCCGCCGAGGGATGTATCGGCAGCCCCACCTTGTTCATCGCCCTCGTCGCTGCAATATGTACGGGGATGATTATTTACACCACGGGCGGCAAACCGCGCCCGTCTGACTGAGGAGAGTTGGTATGTTCAAAGGACTTGGCGGGCTCGGCGATATGGCCGGGATGATGAAGAAAGCCCAGGAAATGCAGGGTAAAATGGCCGAGATGCAGGAAGAGATGCACAACATCATGGTCGAGGGCGAAGCGGGCGCGGGCCTTGTAAAAGCCACCTGCACCGCCAAGGGCGAGCTCAAGGGCCTCGACATCGACCCCTCGATCTTCAACGGCGACGACAAGGAAGTCGTCGAGGATCTGATCCTCGCCGCGATCAAGGACGCGCAGGGCAAGGCAAGCGACCGCGCGCAGGAAGAAATGAGCAAGCTGACCGAAGGTCTGGGCCTGCCCGCAGGCATGAAACTGCCGTTCTAGCCGTCTTTTGCACAGCAAAAGACGGCGCGTGCGAGGCAGTGCATGCTTGCATGCACGTTCGCATTCCCTCTCTATTCAGGCGCGCGCGCCGCGCCCCATAAGGCACCCCAATGAGCAGCACCCGCGACATCGATGCGCTGATCGAGCTGATGGCGAAACTGCCCGGCCTCGGCCCCCGCTCGGCCCGGCGCGCGGTGCTGCATCTCATCCGCAAACGCGCGCTGCTGCTCAGCCCGCTGGCCGACACCATGCAGCAGGTCGCGGCGACCGCGCGCGAATGTCTGAATTGCGGCAACGTCGGCACCGCCGACATCTGCGACATCTGCGACAGCGAAAAACGCGCCACGGGGGAGCTTTGCGTGGTCGAGGATGTGGCCGATCTCTGGGCGATGGAACGCTCGGGCGTGTTCAAGGGGCGCTATCATGTGCTCGGCGGCACGCTTTCGGCGCTGGACGCCATCGGCCCGCAGGAATTGCGCATCCCCAAGCTGCTGAACCGGGTCGAAAGCGAGGGTGTGACCGAGGTCATTCTCGCCCTCAATGCCACTATCGACGGGCAAACCACGGCGCATTACATCGCCGACCAGCTGGAGGGACGCGTGCGCCTGACGTCGCTGGCGCAGGGCGTGCCCATCGGCGGCGAGCTTGACTACCTCGACGATGGCACGATCAGCGCGGCGATGCGCGCCCGCAAGACGCTGTAGCCGATTTTTTCGAAAAAATCGGACCGGAATTTTCAAAAATTCCGGTCCCCTATGCTAGCCGCGAGACTCAAAATGGGCCGCCCGTTCCTCCCAGACGGACGGCCCCTCCGACCGCGACGCAAGTCCCTCTCAGAGGACGACCACATCCAGCGGTGGAAACCCGTTGAACCCCACGGAACTATACGCACTCGTATAGGCTCCGCAGTTGCGGATCAAGACCCGGTCACCGTCGCGCAGCGCCAGCGGCAGCTGCACAGGCACCCGCTCGTACAGGATGTCGGCGCTGTCACAGCTGGGGCCTGCCATCACGCAAGGGCCGGTGGGGCCACCATCGTGCGGCGTGGTGATGCGGTAGCGGATCGCCTCGCCCTCGGTCTCGGCCAGCCCCGAAAAGCGACCGATATCCAGATACACCCAGCGGTGCAGATCGTCCTCGGCCTTGCGGCTCACCAGCATCACTTCCGCCACGATGTGACCGGCATCGGCCACCAGCCCGCGACCGGGCTCCGCCATGACCTGCGGCACGTCGCCGAAGCGCGCGGCAATCGCCGCCATCACCGCCGCCGCATAGGCGCGGGGCGCCTGCACGGGCTGGCCATAGAACGCCGGAAACCCGCCGCCGATGTTGAGCAGTTGCAGATCGTGTCCCGCCGCGCGCGCCGCGTGCCACAGCTCCGCCACATCGTCCAGCACCGGGTTCCAGAACGCCGCCTCGCGGGTTTGCGAGCCGACGTGGAACGACAGGCCGTAGGGCACCAGACCCACCGCAACCGCGTGATCCAGCAGATCCGGCAGCGACGAGGGCGCGCAACCGAATTTGCGCGACAGCGGCCAGTCGGCCAGTGAATTCTCGACGATCACCCGCAGATACACCCGCGCACCCGGCGCGTGGCGCGCGATCTTGTCCAGCTCGCCCACGCTGTCAGCGGCAAACAGGCGCACGCCCACACCGTAGGCGAACGCGATGTCCGATCCGCGTTTGATGGTGTTACCGAAGGAGATCTTCGCCACCGGCGCGCCCTGGCTCAGGCACAGCTCAATCTCCCCGCGCGATGCGCAGTCAAAGCCGGAACCACGCCGCACCAGCGCCCGGATGATCTGCGGCTCGGGGTTCGCCTTGACCGCGTAGTGGATGAACGCACGCCCCAGACCGGCCGCCAGCGCGTCGTAGTTCTGCACAACCCGCGCACGATCCACGACCAGCGTGGGACGGTCGAAATCATTGGCCGCAATATAGGCAGTCGCGGCATCGGCGAAAACGGGACGGGCAGCGCCGAGGGCGCCGGTGAGGGGTGCGTTCATGGTCATCTCCAAAGAGCAGAATGGGCGTCGTTGCCCAGAAAGTCGTTTCAAGAGACGTTACCGTCGCTGCATAAACGCGGGGGTCAGTAGGGCCTTCCGAGCAGGGAAAGGCCGACCGGCCAGAGGCGCGTGCGTTGGCGTCTGTGATCGGCGATTTACGCCTTTTTCAAAACCGCGCAAGTTGTGGAAATTCACCGCTTGATGATTTTTCCGCCACGGCCAAAAACTGCGTCCGAAAAAGCACAGCCACTCACTCGGCTTTCTCTTCCCAGTCGTCCCCGATGGGCCGGCGGTCACGGTCGCGCTCCTCGCGGATCATCTCGACGGCTTCCGCTGTCTCATCGGGGCAAGCTTCTTCCAGCTGATCGACCCGCTGCGGCGCGTGGCCCAGCGCCAGCGCGAACAGCAGCGGAAAGTGGTCCGATCCGATCTTGGGCAGGCGTTGCATGGTCAGCAGCTGGAACAGCGGATCGTGAAACAGATGATCCAGCGGCCAGCGCGCCCACCAATGAAACGCGTTGAACGTGTTGTAGAATCCGCGCCCCACACGCGGATCGGCCAGACCCGACAGGCGCTGGAACCGCCGCGTCGTCGTCGACCAGGCCACATCGTTCAAATCCCCCGTGACGATACAAGGCAGCGGGTCCTGCGCCACCTGCATACCCGTCAGCGCGATCTCTCCGTCGCGACCCTTGGTGTCATGGAAGGCCACCGGCGGCTCGGGGTGCAGCACGTAGAGCCGGACCAGCGCGCCCGACCGCAGCGTCACCGTGCAGCGAATCGACGGCACACCGTCGGTCAGCAGGCAGCGCGTCTCGACCTCGCCCAGCGTCAGACGCGAAAACACCTGCATGCCATAGCCGTTGTCCTGTGGCAGATCGATCCGGTGGGGGTAATCATCGGCCAGCGCCTCGCTCAGCGCCGCGCACCACGGCTGATCCGTCTCGATCGCGATCAGCAGGTCGGGCGAAACCCTCTGCGTCAGATGAATGAGCCGGGGGTAATCGCGATTGGACATCTTCACATTGGCTGTCAGCACGCTGATGTGGCGCCGGTTGTCGGCCTGCAGCGCGTCGTCCGCGCGCACCGACTGGCGGCGCCAAAGCGGTGTGAACTTGGCGATATAGATTGACTGAAGGCACATGCAGCCGCCGAAGACGGCAGTCACCCACACCGGCGCCCCCGCCCAGAGCGCCGCCACAAGCAAGAACAGACACAGCCAGAAAATCTGCTGGCGCGGGAAGGCAAGCCCGCGGATCGCGCCATGGGGCACCTTGATCAAGGGCAGCAGGCTGACGGTTGCCGTAAGCACCGCCAGCCCGCGCAGGATCCACTCCACGATCACGCCGCCGCGCGCTTAGTCGCGGGAGGAGTCGTCGTCGTCCCCGCCGCCTGCGGGCTGCTTGAAAAAGCTCTCCGCGTCGGCGTAGTCGCTGTCGCTCTTCTCGTCCTCGTCATCGCTGTCTTCACCGGACAGTGTGAACGTCTCCAGCCCTTCGATCTGGCTGGGGATCTTGGGTTCGGGATCCATGCCGAGGCTTTGCTCGGTGCTGACCAGCTTGCGGCGCTCGTCGTCTGTCATCACCTCGCCTGCGGCGGCCTTCTTGGCGGCGGCCTTTTGCACGGCGGCGTCCAGTTCAGACTGTTTGCACAGGCCAAGGGCCACGGGATCGATCGGCTGGATGTTCGAGATGTTCCAATGCGTGCGCTCGCGGATCGCCTGAATCGTCGGCTTGGTCGTGCCGACCAGCTTGCTGATCTGCGCATCCGCCAGCTCGGGGTGGAATTTCACCAGCCACAGGATCGACGCGGGCCGGTCCTGACGTTTGCTCAGCGGGGTATAGCGTGGCCCGCGCCGGGTATCCTCGCCCTCGGCGGCCTTGTTCGGCTTGACCTTCAGCTTGACCATCGGATCGGCCTCTGCGGCATCGATCTGCGCCTGCTCCAGCTGGTTGTTGGCAATCGGATCAAATCCCTTCACACCCATCGCCACGTCACCGTCGGCGATGCCCTGAATTTCCAGCTCGTGCATGTCGGTGAAATCCGCGATCTGCTTGAAGCTCAGCGTGGTGTTGTCCACCAGCCAGACGGCGGTGGCCTTGGGGTGCAGCAGTTTGGCCATGTGATCTCTCCATTCTAGGCAAGGCTTCCCCGTCGCCTGAAACAGGCTGTCCCGGGGGCCGGAACCGTTTCCATTTGGGGGGAACTTGTGCAGTATATAACGAGCCGTCCGAGATAAGGAAAGACCCCTTCATGCGCCGCCTTGCCGCCCTTTTTGCCCTGATCCTCGCCACCCCCGCCGCCCACGCCGAGGGCGAGCGCGCGGGCGAATTCGACTATTTCGTCATGGCACTCAGCTGGTCGGCAAACTGGTGCGCGCTGGAAGGGGATGCGCGCAATTCCCCGCAGTGCGACGCGTCTGAGGATCACGGCTGGATCCTGCACGGGCTGTGGCCGCAGTTCCACCGCGGCTACCCGTCGTACTGCCAGACGGCCAAACGCGCGCCTTCGCGCGGGATGACCGCGCAGATGAGCGATATCATGGGAACGTCGGGGCTGGCGTGGCATCAGTGGAAGAAACACGGCACCTGCACCGATCTTGAGGCCGCCGACTACTACGCCCTGTCGCGCGCGGCCTACGCCCGCGTCACCCGCCCACCGATCTTTCGCCAGATCGACGAAACCCTGCGCCTGCCCGCCCGCGTGGTCGAGGAAGCGTTCCTCGAGGCCAATCCCGATTTCACCGCCGACAGCGTGACGATCACCTGCCGCCAGGGCTATATCCAGGAGGCCCGCATCTGCCTGTCGCTCGACCTTGAGCCCGTGCCCTGCGGCGCCGATGTGATCCGCGACTGCACGCTCGACGGGGCGCTGTTCACGCCGATGCGGTAGGGTCCAGCCCGGCGCATCGTCGCGCGCTAACCGCCGACGTTCAGCACGATCTTCCCGATGTGCCCGCTGCTTTCCATGCGGGCGTGCGCGTCCTTGGCGTCCGCCAGCGCGAATTCGCTGTCCATCACCGGCGCCACCCGTCCCGAGGCCAGCAGCGGCCAGACCGCCTCGCGCAGCTCGGTTGCAATGGCGGCTTTGGCCTGATCGGACTGCGGGCGCAGGGTCGAGCCGGTGATCGTCAGCCGCCGCGTCATCAGCGGGGCAAAGTTGATTTCGGCCTTTGGCCCGCCCAGAAACGCGATCTGCACCAGCCGCCCGTCCAGATCCAGCGCCTTGAGGTTGCGGGCAATATAGTCGCCGCCAACCATGTCGAGAATCAGATCGGCGCCGCCCGCCTCTTTCATCACCGCGACAAAATCCTCCTCGCGGTAGTTGATCGCCCGTGCCGCGCCCAGATTGGTGCAGGCCGCGCATTTCTCTGCCGATCCTGCGGTCGCGAACACCCGTGCGCCAAAGGCGTGCGCCAGCTGGATCGCCGTCGTGCCGATCCCGCTGGATCCTCCGTGCACGAGGAACCGCTCCCCAGCCTGCAATCGCCCACGCATGAACACGTTTGACCACACGGTAAAGAACGTCTCCGGCAGGCAGGCCGCCTCTTTCAAACCCATGCCCGCCGGGACGGGAAGGCAGTGGGCGGCGGGCGTGGCCACGTATTCGGCGTAGCCGCCGCCGGGCAGCAGCGCGCAGACCTCATCGCCCAGCGCCAGCCCGGCCACGCCCGCGCCAATTGCCACCACCTCGCCCGCCGCTTCCAGTCCGGGCAGATCGCTCGCACCGGGGGCGGGTTGTAGGCGCCCGCGCGCTGCAACGCGTCGGGGCGGTTGACGCCGGCATAGGCCACCTTGATCACCACCTGTCCCGGCGCGGGCTGCGGCACCGGGCGTTCGGTCACCTGCAGCACATCGGGGCCACCGGGGGCGGAAATTTCAACGGCGCGCATCGTCTGGGTCATGGGGGCGGTCCTTTGCATTCGGTTTGCGCCAGCATAGGCCAGCGGAAGGCGATGCGCGAGACCCCGGATCTGGCCCCGCTTTGCCCGACCTGTTAAAGCGGTCGCCATGCGCTTCACCCTGCATCCTCAGGCCCGCGTGCCCGGCATCACGCCCCGGCCCGGTCCACGCCACATCCCGGCGACGCCGACGCCCGCCGCCCTGGCGCAGTTGATGGGCGCGCTGGAGGCCCGCTCGCCGTTTTGCGTCGCCCCCACCGCCCCGCCGGGCCTTGAGACGCTGGCCGACGGGCAGTTCGCCACCCTCACCGGCGGTACCTCCGCCGCGCCCAAAGTCATTCTGCGCCGCGACGCCAGCTGGACCGCCAGTTTTGCCGTGCACGCCGAGATCTTTGACCTTGGCCCTGCCGATACCGTCGCCATTCTCGGCACGCTGGATCACTCGCTGGCGCTTTACGCGGCGGTCGAGGCGCTGAACCTTGGTGCTGCGCTGCTGCCGCTCAGCGGGCGCGCCCATGCGGATCTGGCGCGGGCCAGCGTGCTCTATGCCACGCCCACGCAGCTGCGCCTGCTGGGCGACGCACCGCCCTGCCCGCGCCTGCGCCTGCTGTTGTGCGGGGCGGCACGCTTGACGCCCCCACCCGCGCCGCCGCCCGCACGCTCTTTCCCAATGCCGCGATCCACGTGTTCTACGGCGCGGCAGAGACCAGCTTTATCACCCTCACCGACGCCGACACCCCCGACGGCTCCGTCGGCAAGCCCTATCCGGGGGTCAAGATTCGCCTCACCGATGGCACCATCGCCACCCGCAGCCCCTATGCCTTTAACGGCTATCTCGGCGCGGGCAGCCCGCACACCCGCCGGGACGGCGATTGGCTGACTTTGGGCGAGCGCGGCTGGCAGGACGCCGACGGCAACCTCTATCTGCAGGGCCGCGCGGGGCGGATGATTACCGTGGCCGATCGCAACATCTTCCTCGATGCGGTCACCGACACGCTCGCGCCGCTGGCCCACCCGCGCCACCTTGCCGTGATCGCCCGTCCCGATCCGCTGCGCGGCGCACGGGCCTCGGTGGTTGTCAGCGGTCCGCCCGATGCCACCCTCGGCGCCACGCTCGCGGATGCCTGCGCGCACGCGTTCGGTCTGCGCGCCGCCGTCACCTTCCACCCCGATTTCCCGCTGCGCCCCTCGGGCAAACCCGACCTCGCCGCGCTTGAGGCGCCATGACCGCGCGCCTCGCCTCCGCCCGCCGCACGGCGGTGGCCCCGCGCGGCGGTGCCTTTGCCGCGCTGTCGCTCGACCAGC
Source organism: Sulfitobacter albidus (assembly GCF_018200035.1). Lineage (NCBI taxonomy): Bacteria > Pseudomonadati > Pseudomonadota > Alphaproteobacteria > Rhodobacterales > Roseobacteraceae > Sulfitobacter > Sulfitobacter albidus. The sequence continues at coordinate 2,625,964 of NZ_CP073581.1, forward strand.
TGGGCGCGCCGGTGCTGCGGGCCGCCCTCGCCGACGCGGGGCTCGCGCCGGGGGATGTGGATGAGGTGATCGTGTCCAACGCGCTCGGCGGTGGCGGCAATCCGGCGCGGCTGGTGGCCTTGGCTGCGGGCCTGCCGGAGCGTGTCGCGGGGCTCAGCATCGACAGGCAGTGCGCGGGCGGGCTGGACGCGCTCCTGCTGGCGCGGCAAATGGTGCTGGCGGGCGACGCGCGGGTGGTCGTGGCGGGCGGTGTTGAAAGCTATTCCCGCCGTCCCCAGCGGTTGCGCACTTTTGCCGACGACAGCCCGCCCGTGCCCTACGACCAACCCCCGTTCACCCCCTGGCCCGACCGCGATCCCGACATGACCGAGGCCGCCGAGGCGCTCGCACGGCACGCAATGATCGACCGCGCCGCACAGGACGCCTGGGCCGTGCACAGCCACGCAACCGCCGCGACCCTGCCGCGCGCCGAGATCGTGCCGCTGGCCGGTCTCGACCGCGATCCCTTCACCCGCGCACTCAGCCAGCGCACCGCCGCGCGCGCCCCCGTCCTGACCGGCAGCATCACCGCCGCCAACACCGCCGTTGCCGCCGATGCCGCCGCCTTTTGCGTGGTCGTGGCCGAAGATCTGGCCCCGCAAGCGCCCCGCATCCTTGGCGGTGCGAGCAGGGGCGATACGCCGATGCTGCCCGGTCTTGCGCCCATCGCCGCCACCCGCGCGGCCCTGACCGCCTGCACCCTGCGCATCACCGACATCGACATCGCCGAGGTGATGGAGGCCTACGCCGTGCAGGCCATCGCCTGCGTGCAGGGTCTGGGCCTTGATCCCGCAGGGGTGAACCGCCACGGCGGGGCGCTCGCACGCGGGCATCCCATCGGCGCCTCGGGGGCGATCAATGCCGTGCGGCTGTTTCACGATCTGGCGCCGGGGCAGACCGGTCTTGCCACCATCGCGGCGGCGGGCGGCATCGCGACGTCGCTGATCCTACGCGCGTGACGGCACGCTCAGCGGTCGCGCGCGGTAAAGCGCGGCGGTAATCACCCCCGCCAGGACCGCCTTGATCGCGTCGCCGGGCAAAAACGCCGTGACCAGCAGCGCGGCCTCGACCCAGCTCCGCTCCAGCACGATCGACAGCCCGGTGATCCCCAGCGCATACAGCACGATGATCCCCCCACGACCGCACCGATCCCCGCGGCCCAGCCGACAGCCATGCCCGACAGCCGCTCCGTCACCCAGCCGGTGACAAACGCCGCCACCGGAAAGCCCACAAGGAACCCGACGGTCGGCGAGGTAAACAGCCCCAGCCCCCCGCGCCCGCCTGCGAGCAACGGCAGGCCCGCCGCCACGAGCCCCACGAACAACAGCGCCGCATAGCCCCCCCGCCGCGCGCCCAGAACCGTGCCGCACAGCATCACCCCAAGGCTCTGCGCCGTGATCGGCACGCCAAAGGCCAGCGTCAGCTGCGGGATTAGCCCCAACGCTGCGATCAGCGCCGCAAAAAGGGCAATCTGTGTGAGGGTCCGTTCCATGATCAGTCCTATCTTCTTCAGTCCGCGCCACCGCGCGCGCGCAGCGCCTCGGCCACATCATCGGCATCGTCCAGCGCCCGCACCATCAGCGGCACGATGATCCGCCAGCCCGGTCGGCGGCGCGACCGCGCGCGCCAGCCTTCGGCCAACGTCGCTCCGTGCTGCGCCATGACGGGGGTAAAGCGGATCACCATCACGACCGCAAGCTCTACCGCACGCGTGTTGACGCCAAGGCGCGCCAGCGGCGCCAGCCCGCGCGCCAGCAGCGCCCGCATCTCGGTCAGCGAGGTGGTCATCGTCACCAGATTGGCCAGCGCCACCGCCGCCCCCATGCGCAGCACAATCGCCAGCCCGCCGGGCAGATCGCCGGTCAGCCCGTGCCACGCCAGCACCAGCGCCACGAACGGCCACAGCGGGCGCAGCCGCGCGGCCCCGTGGCGCAGAAACACACGCCCCGGCACAGCATACAGCGCCGCCACCCCCGCCGCCGCCAGTGCCAGCACCCAAGGGTCCTTCACCGCAAACAACGCAATCGTCGCCACACACAGCGCCAACAGCTTGGCCCCCGCAGGCCAGTCGTGCGCCCGCGTTCTAACCGGAGAGGTGAGTGAGATCATCGCCCGCCCCGATCTGCGCCATCCGCTCCGCGTAGGCGCGCGCCACCTCGGCGCCGCCCTGCGCCTGTACCCGCCCCCCGTCGAGCCAGATCAGCGCCTCGTAATCAGCAACGCTCGCCGGATCATGGGTGATCTGCACCAGCGTGGCGTCGATCCCCTCCAGCACCCGGCGCAGGTGCATCGCCGTGGGGATGTCGAGCCCGGCAAAGGGTTCGTCCAGCACGATCACCCGTGGCGCCATCGCCAGCACCGCCATCAGGCACACCAACTGCTTTTGCCCCTGCGACAGGCGGTGGATCGCCGCATCGTGCCAATCGCTGCGGCCAAATTGCGCAAGGATCTCCGCCACCCGGTTCGGCACATCGCCCGCGCCCAGCTGCGTCAGGCCAAAGGCCAGCTCTTCGCCCACGGCGGGAAAAATGATCTGGCTGTCGGGGTTCTGAAACAGGATGCCAACGGCGCCCAGCGCGCCGCGCCTGTCGCGGGCCACATCGATACCGGCGATGCGCACGCGGCCGTCCTCGACCTCCTGCAGCCCGGCGATCACCCGCGCCAGCGTGGTCTTGCCTGATCCGTTACGCCCCAGCACGCCGATGCGCCGCGCGTCGCTGCGCAGGCTCACGTCGTCGAGCGTCACGCGCCCCTCGCGGGACACACGCACGGCATCAAGATCGATCAAAGGGTCTGGCACGGGGCGGCGGGCTCACGTCGTCGGGATGGGCCGCGCATACCAGCCCCCTGCCCCGGCGGCAAAGCCTAACTGGACGCAGCACCCTGCGCGGCTATTTCGAGGGCATGGTTATTGTCTCCCACGCCCTCAATGTGCTGATCCTGATCGCCGTGGTCCCCGCGCTGTGGCGCGACGCGCCCGGCACGGCAGAAGCCTTCGGCCCCGACACCCCCGCCCGGCGCATCCTGATGTGTGTCTATCTGGCAATCCTGCTGACCAGCGTTGTCGCACTCATCCTTGCCGGTATGGGGCACTACGGCATGGCGCTCACGATCGGACTCGTTCTCTTCCCGATGCAGATCCTCTACAAGACGGCGACCGCCTTTGCCGTGGGGATCGACAATCCAGTAGTGATTACGAACCTCGTCGTGGTCGTGGTGCATAGCATAACACTCGCCACGCTGGCGATGCGCGCCTAGGTCCGCCAGCTGCCCGGCATCCCGCCGCGCGTCATCTTCTGCGGTGGTTTGATCTGCTTGGCCAGCCAGTTCGGCCCCGCCATCAGCTTGCCCAGCACCGGGTTCTCGTTCACCCGCGCCTTGAGCTTTTCGATCTGCATCACCCCGTCGATGCGCCGATCCAGAAAGGCCCAGGTCTCCGCGTGATCCTCACTTTGATCGCCCAACCAATACAGCACGGTCGCCGAATACACCCCGCTCAGCGTCGCGCGCTTGGTGTACCAGTTCACGTCGTCCGCCGTATCGCCCAGCGCGTCCCAAATCGCGTCCGCCGTGCCCCAGATCAGCTTGGCCCCATCCGCCGCATACATCGGTAGCGCAAACAGCGTGGTGCCGCGCCGCACGGCCTCTTTGTCGTCGACCGCCTCCAGCCGGAAGCGCACGGCGGCGGCGACGCGGTCGCGAAACCGCATCTCGCTCAAATCCGCGTCGGCCAACCGGTCCAGCATCGCGGCATCGCCTTTGCGGTGGTAATGCACCGCCAGATCGACCGCCCCGCGCGGGCAGACGGCGGTGGCGACGGTCGCATCCACACCCGAATCAGCCACCGCCGCATCGAACGTCACCTGCGTCCACCCGTCAAAGGGCACATGCATCATCGCGGCCTCAAGCAGGCGGTCTTTTGGGGAACGGGGGCGTCCGTCATGCGTTTTCTCCGTGAAAGCTGCAGGATACTGGACAACATAGCATATCTTTGCTAGACGGCCACTTCCTGCAAATCCTTGCAACTCAACTTAGAAAGGTGGTGAAAACCACATGCAGGTTAGTGTTCGCGATAACAACGTCGATCAAGCGCTGCGCGCCCTGAAGAAAAAACTTCAGCGCGAGGGTGTGTTTCGTGAAATGAAGCTCAAGCAACATTTCGAGAAACCGTCCGAAAAGAAAGCACGCGAGAAAGCCGAAGCGATCCGCCGTGCCCGTAAACTGGCACGCAAGAAAGCACAGCGCGAAGGGATGATGTAAGTCACTCCCCCACACGTGTATCAGAATTTATCCCCCGCAGCGCATCCGCACTGCGGGGGATTTTTTTATGCCGGAAGGGGCGTGCCCGCGCCGAGCAGCGCATCGCGATGTTTGAAAGCGACCGGCACGGCGTGCATCGAATAGGTGATGCGCCACTCCTCTCCGATCCGGCGGGTCTGGCAGAAATTCGGATACCGCTCCCCCACCGGGTCGCGACCGCGAAAATTCTGCGCGAGGTAGACGAACTCAATCCGCGCGTCGCTGATCACATCCGTTTGGGCCAGCCGCCGGTCGCTCCACGTCAGGTTTTGCGCATCGAATGCGGAGACCAGCCCATCGAACACGGTGCGAGCCTCGGCGCGGTTGCGTACTTCCTGCCTGCCATCGACGGTTTCGACCGTCACGGGCAGATGGAAACACGCGATAAAGGCATCAAAATCCCGCGCCATCAGCGCGTCGCGGGTTCGGGTCATAAGGTTGGCAGCAATGTCGGCTGCCATTTCTTTCTTCGGCATAACAGGCTCTCAATCTTCAAGCATTACAGGGCAGGCCCAAGCAGACGGGCCGCGTATCAAAGACCTAACCACCCTGCCAAGCCACGCAAGGGCGCAGGCCGGATGGCCCCGAAATCACCCCACCCCGACCACACCGGCGCCCCGGGATTGCAGAATTTTTGCCATGGATTCACCCTAGAGGGGCAGCGCTGTCGATTCAAAGACCGTTCTGAGCGCAAAGCTTGATTGCATCTGGCCGACGCCGGGCAAGCGCGCCAGATGGCGCCGATGGATGCGCGCAAAATCTTCCGTGCCTGCGGCGACCACCTTAAGCAGATAATCCGCCTGCCCCGCCATCAGATGACACTCCAGCACATCCGGGATCCGCGCGACCGCCCGCTCAAAGGCCTCCAGCACCTCGTCCGCCTGCCCCTGCAGCGTGATCTCGACAAAGACGGTCGTCGGCTTGGCCAGTTTGCGCGGATCCAGCAGCGCGACGTATCCCCGGATATACCCTTCCTGCTCCAGCCGCTGCACCCGCCGGTGACAGGCCGAGGGCGACAGGCCCACGCTTTCTGCCAGATCCGCGTTGGACACACGACCCGTGCGTTGCAAGGCGCCCAACAGTCGTCGATCAATCGCATCAAGGGACATTTGCGCAATTTCCTTTCATGATTATGCGCCTTGATCGCAGATTCTTTCAATGGCGGCGATCTTTATCGTCACTTTCCGCCTGAAAATTCTGCGCTGGCCGGGTTAGCGTTGCGAAAACCACCCCGCTTCGGAGAATGACATGAAGATCGGTTGCCCTACAGAAATCAAACCACAGGAATTTCGGGTGGGCCTGACGCCCAACGCCGCACGCGAGGCCGTGGCCCACGGCCATACCGTTCTGATCCAGTCCGGCGCGGGCACGGGTGCCGGCTTTGACGATGCCGCCTACACGGACGCAGGCGCGCGGATCATCTCTTCGGCGGAGGAAATCTTCGCCACCGCCGACATGATCGTGAAGGTCAAGGAACCCCAACCCGGTGAGCGCAAGATGCTGCGCGAGGGCCAGCTGCTGTTCACCTATCTGCACCTCGCCCCCGATCCGGAGCAGACCCGCGATCTGCTCGACAGCGGCTGCACCGCCATCGCCTATGAAACCGTGACCGATGCAGCGGGCGGGCTGCCCCTGCTGGCGCCGATGTCAGAGGTCGCGGGCCGTCTTGCGCCGCAGGTCGGTGCATGGACCCTGCAAAAGGCCAACGGCGGGCGCGGCGTGCTCATGGGGGGCGTGCCCGGTGTCGGCCCCGCCCGCGTGGTGGTCATCGGCGGCGGCGTCGTGGGCACCCACGCCGCCCGCGTGGCGGCCGGCATGGGCGCCGATGTCACCGTGCTCGACCGGTCGCTGCCGCGCATGCGCTACCTCGACGATGCCTTCGCGGGCGTGTTCAAAACCAGCTTTGCCAGCGCCGGGAACACCGCCGAACTGGCCGCACAGGCCGACATGATCGTGGGGGCCGTGCTGATCCCCGGCGCCGCCGCGCCCAAGCTGATTTCACGCGAACAGCTCTCAACCCTGAAGCCCGGCGCAGCACTGGTAGATGTGGCCATCGATCAGGGCGGCTGTTTCGAGACATCGCGCGCCACCACCCACGAGGACCCAATCTATGACGTCGACGGCATCATGCACTACTGCGTGGCCAACATGCCGGGCGCTGTCGCGCGCACGTCGACCATCGCGCTTGGCAACGCGACCATGCCCTTTATGTTGGCGCTGGCCGACAAGGGCTGGAAACAGGCCTGCGCCGACGATCCGCACCTGCTCGCGGGGCTGAACGTGCACGCGGGCCAGCTCACCTACTACGCGGTCGGCAAGGCCTTGGGTATCGACGTCATCGCCCCCGCGCTTGCCATCAAGTAACAAAAAGGGGCGCCACATCAGGCGCCCCTCTCCACAATTCCACCCGCGGATCAGCCGTTCTGGCGCGCCAACTGGTCGCGGATCTCCAGCAGGACATCCAACTCGCTCGGGCCGGTTTCCACTTCCGGGGCCGCATCGTCGGGCTTTTCCGCTGCCGCCTTCACCCGGTTGACCATCTTCACCAACATGAACACCACAAAGGCGACGATCAGAAAATTGATCACGGCCATGATGAATTTCCCGATGGCAAACACCGCCACGCCGGCTTCCGTCGCCGCTTCCACGGACGCGAATTCACCGTCCCCCAGAACGTAGAACCACCCCGAGAAATCGATGCCACCGGTAAACAGCGCGATAATCGGATTGATCAGATCGCCCACCAGCGAGGTGACGATCGCCGTAAACGCCGCCCCGATGATAATGCCGACGGCCATGTCCATCACATTGCCCTTGGCGATGAAGTCCTTGAATTCGTTAATCATGTCTTGTCCCTTACTGTCATTTTCTACCGACAGGGATATGTCCCCACCCCGCCTGCGCACATCTGTTAACACATTCGCGCACAAATCCGACCCTGTTTTACGGGGGAAAACCGCCTATCTTTCAGCAAGCAATGCAGGAGCGCCCAATGACCGATCTATCCGCCTTCCCGATCACCAAAAAATGGCCCGCCGCCAATCCAGACGTGATCCAGCTTTATTCCTTCCCCACGCCAAACGGGGTGAAAGTCTCCATCGCACTCGAGGAAATGGGCCTGCCCTATGAGGCCCACACCGTGACCCTCTCGGATGCAGACGTCAAAAGCGCCGAATTCCTCTCGCTCAACCCCAACAACAAGATCCCCGCCATCATCGATCCCGATGGCCCCGACGGCGCGCCCATCGGCCTGTTCGAAAGCGGCGCGATCCTGATTTATCTGGCGGAAAAATCCGGCACGCTTCTGGGCAATACGGCATCCGAGCGCGCACAGACGATCCAATGGCTGATGTTCCAGATGGGCGGGCTCGGCCCGATGTTCGGCCAGATGGGGTTTTTCTACAAATTCGCCGGATCCGAATGGGAAGATAAACGCCCGCAGCAACGCTATCTCGACGAGGCCCGCCGCCTCATGGGCGTGCTCAATCTGGAACTGGCGGGCAAGGACTGGATCACCGGCGCAAACTACTCCATCGCCGATATCGCCATCGCGCCCTGGCTGCGCGCGCTCGACTTCTACGGCGCCAAAGAGGAACTGGGCTGGAGCGATCACACCAATCTGGTGGACTACCTCGCGCGTTTCATGGATCGCCCGGCAGTGCAAAAGGGCCTCGTCACCCCGCCCCGGAGCTGACCGGAGGAGGCCCCGCACGCGGCCCCTCCCTGCACCCTTTCAAAAATACCTCTGCGCGCCCCTCGCCCCGCGCACCACCAGCCAAAATAGCAGCGCCGCTGTGGGACGGTGGGCGGGGTGTCGCGGGCGTAGCCCGCGCACGTCGTCCCCGTTACCGAAACGCCCGCCCGTTCCAGCGAATGGCCCAGGGGTCACCCCCATGCGCATAGCCCGAGATCACCGGCACATTCGTCGGGCCAACGGTCACGCCGCCGCCCAGAAAATCCGCAACCGGCTGCAACAGATCGCCCCGCCGCAAAAAGATTTTCACCGTGCAGACCTGCATCCCGCAGCGCTTGCTGATGGGCTGTTCACCACGGCACCGCAGCTGGTCATGCGACAGCAGCAGATCCTTGCGCCCGTCCCCGTCCAGATCCCGCTCCACCGCGTCGGCGGCGGTAAACTTTCCTCCGCCCGCACAGCCCTGCTTGATCTCCTGCGCCATCAGGTACCGCGCCGCCTTGGAAGCGCTCTGCGCTTGCGCCGGTCCCGCCAGAATAGTGGCGGCCAAAAGCCCGGCCACCAGCGCCTTCACGGCAGCGTCCCCTCCAGCACGTAGCGCAGGATCTGCACCACCTGCTCGGGCTCGCGCGCCACGGCCAACGCCGCCGCATCCACTTCCTTGAGCGCGTGCGCGTGATCGGGTCCGTGCAGGATAATCAGCGACTTGCCCAGGGCGGCGGCATATCCCGCATCAAACGCGGCATTCCACTGCTTGTACTGATCGCCAAAGCGCACGACGACCACATCGGCCTCGGCGATGCCCTTGCGGGTCCGGATCGCGTTCATCTGCGCGCCCTTACGGTCGTGCCAGAATTTGTCGTCCTCCGCGCCCAGGATCGCCACACCGCAATCGTCGCTCGCCGCGTGGTCCGTCACCGGCGCGCTGAACGTCACGTCAAGCCCCTGTGCCCCCGCCACGATCCGCTCGCGCCAGTCCGTATGGATCTCTCCCGACAGATACACTTTCATCACTTTATCCCCTCAACGTGCCACCGGTGGCCTTGGTCACCTTCTCGACGACCTTGGCGCTCACCGCTTCGATGTCCTTGTCCTTCAGCGTTGTCTCCATGGGCTGCAACCGCACCGTCAGCGCCAGCGATTTCTTGCCCTCGCCCAAGGCGCCGCCGATGAATTCGTCAAATACCCGCACATCCGCGATCAGCGCCTTATCGGCGCCCATGGCGGCATTCACCAGCGTCAGCGCCTCCACCTCGGCATCCACGACAAAGGCAAAGTCACGCTCGACCGCCTGCAGATCGCTCAGCCGTAGCGCCGGGCGCGTCGCCCCAGATTTGCGCGGCAGCGGCACCTCGGCGGGCCAGAGGGTGAAGGCCATCGCAGGCCCCTTCACTCCCATGTCGCGCAGCACTTTCGGGTGCAGCTCCCCAAAGACGCCCAGCACCTTCTTGGGGCCAAGGCAGATCTTGCCGTGGCGACCGGGGTGCCACCATGCGTCCCCGCCGCGCAGGATCTGCACCTTGGCGGGCGCGCCCATGGCGCTCAGGATCGCCTCGGCATCCGCCTTCACGTCGAACACATCCACATCGCGCGCGGCCCCCAGCACGTCCTTGGGTCCGGTGCGCCCGACCAAAAGGCCCGTCACCTGCGTATGCTGCTCACCGGGCTCACCACCGCTGAACGCCGGGCCGACCTCGAACAGGGCGATATGCGCCGCGCCGCGCGCCTGATTGCGCGCCGCCGCCTGCAACAGGCCGGGCAGCAGATCGGGGCGCATGTGGCTCATATCCGCGCTGATCGGGTTTTCCAGCTGCGCAGCCTCCGTTCCCCCGCCGAACAGCGCCGCCGCAGCGCGGTCGATAAAGCTGTAGGTCACGCATTCATGATAGCCCAGCGCCGCCGCCGTGCGCCGTGCCGTGGTCTCGCGCCGCTGTGCCGCCGACAGCACCGGGCGCGGTACGCCGTCGCCCAGCCGCGGCAACGGCACGCCCTTGAGCTTGGTCAGCGAGGCCACCCGCGCGACCTCTTCCACCAGATCGGCCTCTCCCTGCACATCCGGGCGCCAGCTGGGCACCTGCGCCATGTCGCCCTCGAGCTGAAAGCCCAGTGCGGTCAGCGTCTGCCGCTGCGCGCTCTCGGCAATCTCCATCCCGACAAGGGAAACGACCCGTTTGGTATCCAGCCGGTAGGCGCGCGATGTATCCGGCACCGTCCCCGCGATCACCACCTCGGAGGCCTCGCCGCCCGCGTGATCCAAAATCATCCGCGTCGCGTGCTCGATCCCGTAGGGTGTCCACGCGGGGTCGATCCCCCGCTCGAACCGATAGCGCGCGTCCGAATTGATCTTGAGCGCGCGGCCCGTGTACGCCGTGCGCACCGGATCAAAATACGCGGCCTCGACAAAGACATTCACCGTCTCATCCGTCACGCCGGAGGCAAGCCCCCCCATCACGCCACCGATACTCTCCGGCCCGTTCGCGTCCGAGATCAGCGCCATCCCCGCGCTGAAGGTATATTCCTTCTCATCCAGCCCCACGAGGGTCTCACCGCCCGCCGCGCGGTGCACCCGCAAGGCATTCCCGGCAATTTTGTCCGCGTCGAACACGTGCAGCGGCCGGTTGCGGTCGAAGGTGAAGAAGTTGGTCACATCCACCAGAAAGCTGATCGGCCGCAGGCCAATCGCGCGCAGCCGGTCCTGAAGCCACGCGGGGCTCGGCCCGTTCTTGACGCCCCGGATCACCCGCCCGTAGAACACCGGGCACTGATCCAGCGTATCGTCGTCGATCGTCACGCTGACGGGACAGGGGAACGCCCCCTCCACCGCATCGCACTCACGCTTTTTCAGCTTGCCCAGCCCCCGTGCCGCCAGATCGCGCGCGATGCCGCGCACGCCCAGCGCATCGGGGCGGTTGGGCGTGATCGCGATCTCGATCACCGGATCGACCTTGGCCGGATCGTTCTCCGCCAGCCAGTCCACGAAACTGTCCCCGACCTTGCCCGAGGGCAGCTCGATAATGCCATCATGCTCGTCCGACAGCTCCAGCTCCCGCTCGGAGGCCATCATGCCGAAACTCTCGATCCCCCGGATCTTGCCCACGCCGATGGTCGTGTCGATACCGGGCACATAGACGCCGGGCTTCGCGACCACCACGGTGATGCCCTCGCGCGCGTTGGGCGCACCGCAGATGATCTGCTGCACGCCTTCGTCGGTCTGCACCTGACAGACGCGCAAGCGGTCCGCATCGGGGTGCTTTTCGGCGCTTTCCACATAGCCCAGCGTAAACTCGGCCAGCCGCGCGCCGCGATCCTCGACCCCCTCGACCTCAAGGCCAAGATCGGTCAGCGCATAGGTAATCTCGTCGAGCGAGGCGGTCGTCTCAAGATGATCCTTGAGCCAGGAGAGTGTGAATTTCATCGCGGGCGTCCTTGCGTGGGTGTGGCGATTGCCTACCCCCAAAGCCCCGCGTGTTCAAGGATAGCGCGGCGCCCGGCCGGCCAGTTGATCCAGCTGCCAGCCGATCCAGCCATGGGGGATGAAATGCCCGCCCGGATGGGTGTCGAGCGTGACGCGCCCCTCCGCACAGTCCCACACGCTGCGCGAGATCGTCAGGAAGTCGCGAATGCTATACGCCGGGCGCGGCTCGGCCGCGTCGCAGCCCATCGTCTCGCGCCACAGCTTGACCGCATGGGTTTCGTCCCCGCCCGGCCCAAATGGATAGCGCAACACCGGATCGCCCAGCCCGTGCACATGACGCACGTCCGCCGGGTGGGTCGCACAACCGCTGTCCTGCGGGATCGTGCCGCTGATCGCCAGCAGGGCGGCGATGGGCAGCGGGCTTTCGCAGGCAAACCGCCACGCCATCGCGCCACCGTAGGAATAGCCCGAAACATAGATGCGTGCGGGATCAATCGGATACCGCTTTGCCGCATCCGCGATCACGGCGGCGGCAAAGGCGCTGTCATCGCTGCCCGGCCCCCAGAAATCCCACGTCTTGCCCCGCCCGTTGGGCGCCAGCAGCAACACACCGCGATTGCGCGTATGCCCCGAAATCCGGTCGTGATTGACGATCAGATCCCCCTGCCGCCCCCAGCCATGAAAATGCAGCAGCACCGGCATCGGCGTGGCGCCGTCCCAATCATCGGGCGCGCGCACATGATACGAACGATCCCCCAACACACAGGCGTCCCGCCCCTCGCAGGCGTCTTTCCACGGGCCCATGGCGGGCAGGATCAGGGCAATCAGAACAAACAGAATTCTCATGCCCGCACCTTCGCGCGGCCGCGCGCGCCTGTCACGTCACAAAACCGTCGGTCAGTCCTCAAACCGCTCCGCCAGATCCTGCGCGTCGCCCATCCGGTACAGCCGGACCTCGCGCAACAGCCGCAACGTCGGCTTGGCCGCAAAACAGAGCGACCCGATGAGGAAAAGCCACGTGCCCGTGGTCTGCCACGCCTCGGAGAAAAACATCACCGAGCCCACCACGAACAGCAGCGCGGCAGTGAAATCGACGACCGTATAGGCCAGCTCGAACCGAGCGTAGAGCTTGCGGTGCGCGTCTGAATCGTGCCGGCGGCTGCGGTGAAAGAGGGTCATCTGTGCTTCCTTCTTCCGCACCCCGTGGCTTAGCGGCTCAACCCGCCGTGCAAATTCGGCTGATCCAGCGAGGCAAAGCCGTAGTGCCGCAGCCAGCGCAGATCGCTGTCAAAGAACGCGCGCAGATCGGGGATGCCGTATTTCAGCATCGCAATCCGGTCGATCCCCATGCCAAAGGCAAAGCCCTGATAGACCTCCGGATCGATCCCGCCGGCCGCCAGCACCTTGGGGTGCACCATGCCGCTGCCCAGCACCTCCATCCAGCCGTCGCCCTCGCCGATGCGCAATTGCCCATCGACCCAAGAGCACTGGATATCCACCTCCGCCGATGGCTCGGTAAAGGGGAAGTGCGAGGCGCGGAAGCGTGTCTTGATCCCGTCGATCTCAAAGAACGCAGAGAAGAATTCCTCCAGCGTCCACTTGAGGTTCGCCATCGAAATATCGCGGTCCAGACACAGCCCCTCGACCTGATGGAACATCGGCGTGTGCGTCTGGTCATAGTCGGCGCGGTAGACACCGCCGGGGCAGATGATGCGCAACGGCGCGCCCTGCGCCTCCATCGTGCGGATCTGCACGGGGGAGGTGTGGGTGCGCAGCACGTGGGGCGGGCGATTGTCGCCCTCGGCGCGCGCCATGTAGAACGTGTCCATCTCGGCCCGCGCGGGGTGGTGGCCGGGGATGTTGAGCGCGTCGAAATTGTACCAATCCGTGTCGATGCGCGGCCCTTCGGCCACCGAAAATCCCATCTCGGCGAAAATCGCCGTCAGCTCTTCGGTCACCTGGCTGACGGGATGGATGCTGCCCATGGGCCGCTCCCGCGCGGGCAGGGTCACGTCGAGCCATTCCGCGCGCAACCGCTCGTCGAGTGCCGCATCGGCCAGTGCTGACTTCTTCGCCGCCAGCGCCGAATTGATCTCGTCCTTGAGCGCGTTGAGCGCGGGGCCTGCGGTCTGCCGCTCTTCGGGGGTCATGCGGCCCAGCTCGCGCATCTTCAGCGCTACCTCGCCCTTCTTGCCGACGGCGGCCAGACGGATGTCTTCCAGTGCGGCCTCATCGGCGGCACCGGCAATTTGGCTCAGGTACTTTTGCTTCAGATCATCCATGACGGGCCCCTTGATACGATGCGACTTCTGCTAGCAGAACGGACGCCAAACGCAAGGCAGCCGCGGCGCGTGTCGTTTTCTTTAAAAGAAAACGGTCGGAATTTTTGGAAAATTCCGGCTACAGTCGCAGATGTCAGATCCCCACCGAAAAGGACACCCCATGGCCATCACCGGACGCTGCTACTGCGGCGCATGCACCTACGAAGTCACCGGCGACATCCAGTGGCAGGCGCAATGCCTGTGCCGCGAATGTCAGTATATCTCGGGCGGGGGCCCGAATTTCTTCATGCTGGTGAATGAGACCGACTATGCCATCACAAAAGGTACGCCCAGCCAGTTCACCCGCAGCGACATCGAGAACCCGCGCACCCGCGATTTCTGCCCCACCTGCGGTACCCATCTGAACACAAGGATCAAGGAGCGCGGCGCCGTTGTGGTCAAGGTCGGCACGCTTGACGACCCATCGGTCTACGACGGGCCGCAGATGGCGATCTATGCCTGCGACCGCCAGCCCTTTCACGCGCTGGCCGAGGGCATGCCCGTCGCCGACAAACGCCCCTGACCCACGAAAAAAGCCGCCCCCCGGACAGGGAGCGGCCAGATGTCTCGGCAAGAGGCGCGCTTACGCGGCCAGCTTGTCCTGCGCCTGACGCACGATGGCAGCAAATGCCTCGGGCTCGTTCACGGCGAGATCGGCCAGAACCTTGCGATCCACTTCAATGCCCGCCAGCGTCAGACCGTTGATGAAACGGCTGTATGTCAGCGTTTCGTCATGGGCGCGCACGGCGGCGTTGATCCGCTGGATCCACAGCGCGCGGAAGTTGCGCTTGCGGTTCTTGCGGTCACGTGTGGCGTATTGGTTGGCCTTGTCGACCGCCTGCGTGGCGACCTTGAAGGTATTCTTGCGACGACCGTAATAGCCCTTTGCGGCCTTGACGATCTTCTTGTGGCGCGCGTGGGCGACTGTTCCACCTTTGGTACGGGACATATCAGGAACTCCTTATCAGCGGTCGTAGGGCATGAAGCCCTTGATGATCTTTGCATCCGGCTCCGACAGAACTGTCGTGCCGCGTGCGTCGCGGATGAACTTCTTGCTCCGCTTGATCATGCCGTGGCGCTTGCCGGCCTGACCCCCGATGACCTTCCCGGTCGCCGAGATCTTGAAGCGCTTCTTGGCGCTCGACTTCGTCTTCATCTTGGGCATTTCCGTCTCCTATCGTCTACGGTTTACGCACGACTCGGCATGCCACTTCCGGCCGGCCGTGCAGGATGAGAGCGGGCTATAGGCCATGCCCCGCCGCAGTACAAGCCCGATCTTGACCGCGCGTGGCCCGCTTGCCACGTTGCCCCCATGCAAACCGACTGGACCCTGCACTGGCTTGAGGCACTGCGCCCCTTCAGCACCGATCAGCAATCCGCGATCAGCCGGGCGGTGGATGCCGCCCATGCGAGCCTTGCCGCGCAAATGCCCCCGCCCCGGCTCGACATGCTGATCGCCGCGCGCAGCCCCGATTGGGTGATCGACGGGATGGGCCTTTCGGGCATGGCCTACCTCGACAAGCTGATGGCGATGAACTGTGACCCCACCAGCCCCGATCTGCTGCGCAGCTGCGAGACGGGCGCCTTTTCCCGGCAGGTGCTGCACGAGGTCAACCATTGCCTGCGCATGACCGGGCCGGGCTATGGCCGCACGCTGGGCGAGGCCATGGTCAGCGAAGGATTGGCCGGGCATTTCGTGATCCACCTGATGCAGAGCGCGCCCGAAAGGTGGGAGCAGCCTTTCCCCCCGGAAGAGCGTGCCGCCCTCCTGCCCGATGCAGCCACACTGAACGCACCGGGATACGATCACGCCGCGTGGTTCTTCGGCACCGGCGATCTGCCGCATTGGGCGGGCTACCGATTGGGGTTTGCGCTGGTGGCGGATTGGTGGGCGCAGCACCCGACGCGGGCACTGGACGCGCTGATCCACACGCCCGCCGCCGACGTGCTGGCCGTTCAGGGCATGTAGCGCGCGATCACGTTGACGAATACATCCGGGATTTCCTGCAAGCTATAGCCGCCCGCCTTGCCTTGCATGGCAAAGACGATCAGCCCGCCCGCAATCAGGATCGTGATCGCCGAGGCGCGCGGTGCGCGTCTGTCACTGATTGCCGACAGGATCGACGGAACAGAAAACGCGGCGATAATGATCCCCAGAACCAACGCCAGATCCGTATCCATATTCAGCCCTCTCGCTTGCGTGAGCCGAGTCTACTCAGGATCGGAGGCGAAAATCAAACGTTCATCACAGGGGGCGACGCGCAGGATGTTGGTACTGCCCGGCACGTTGAAGGGCACCCCGGCGGTGACGACGACAAAATCCGCCTCAGTGGCGAATCCTTCCTCCCGCGCGGCCCGCGCCGCACTGACCACCGCTTTCTTGAACCGATCCAGCGCACCGGTCTGCACGCAATTCACACCCCAGCTCAGCGCCAGACGGCGCGCAGTGCCCTCCAGCGGCGTCAGCGCGATGATCGGCACCCGCGGGCGTTCGCGCGCAATCAACAGCGCCGTGGTGCCCGATTGCGTGAAACAGCAGATCGCCTTGACGTCCGTCGTCTCCGCAATTTCCCGCGCCGCCGACACGATGGCGTCCGCAATGCTCGACCGTGCGGGCGTGCGCGAGGATTCGATGATCTGCGTATAGGTCGGGTCAACCTCGACCTCGCGCGCGACACTGTCCATCGTGCTCACGGCCTCCAGCGGATAGCTGCCCGCCGCCGATTCCGCCGACAGCATCACCGCATCCGCGCCCTCGTAAATCGCCGTCGCCACGTCCGACACCTCGGCCCGCGTGGGCATCGGGCTTTCGATCATGCTTTCCAGCATCTGCGTGGCCACGATCACGGGTTTGCCCACGCTGCGACACTTGCGCACCAGACGCTTCTGGATAGGCGGCACCGAGGACACCGGCAATTCGACCCCAAGATCGCCGCGCGCCACCATGATGCCATCGCTGACCTCAAGGATATCGTCAAAATGCTCCAGCGCCGTAGGCTTCTCGATCTTCGACAGGATCGCCGCCCGGCCCTTGGCCAGTTCCCGGGCCTCCGTCACATCCTCGGGCCGCTGCACAAAGCTCAGCGCCAGCCAATCCACGCCCAGTTCACAGACGAACTCCAGATCGGCGCGGTCCTTGTCGCTGAGGGCTGCCAGCGGCAGCACCACATCGGGCACGTTCACGCCCTTGCGGTTGGAAATCGTCCCCCCGGTGACGACCTCACACTCCGCAAAATCCCCGGCGCAGTCCTTCACGACCAGCTCGATCTTGCCGTCGTTGACCAACAGATGCGCGCCGGGCTTGAGCGCCGCAAAAATCTCTGGGTGTGGCAGGCACACGCGCGTCGCATCCCCCTCCGCCCGGTCCAGATCCAGCCGGAACGCGGCCCCCGGCGCCAGTTCCTCGGATCCATTGGCGAACACGCCCACGCGCAGCTTTGGCCCCTGCAAATCCGCAAGAATGGCAATCGTCGACCCGGTGCGTGCCTCGACATCGCGAATGGCGGCGTGTTTGGCCGCGATCTCTTCGTGGCTGCCGTGGCTCATGTTGAGCCGGAACACATCCGCGCCGGTCCGGTGCAGGCTCTCGATCATCTCGACCGTCTCCGAAGCCGGTCCCAGCGTCGCCACGATCTTTACGTTCCGTTGCCGTTTCATCTCTGCACTCTCCTGCTCATCCGCGTGTTTGACGGGGTTTCCGTCGATGATAGCGATAACATACCGCAAGCCGACGCCAAGCGCCACGGCTTTCCCCCTGACTACCGACGAAGTGTAACAGTTCCAAGTGTCGCTTGACCGAGCGGCACCTCCCGCCCATCTAAGAGGCAGACCCGCATAAGGAGCCCGCCCCATGTCCACCCCCACGCAAACCGAAATCGAACTCCAGGCCGCCGCCTTCCGCCGCCTGCAAAAGCATCTCATGCAGGATCGCCCGGACGTGCAGAACATCGACATGATGAACCTTACCGGTTTTTGCCGGAATTGCCTGAGCCGCTGGTATCAGGAAGCCGCCGCCGAGCGCGGCATCGAAATGGGCAAAGAGGAGGCGCGCGAGCTGTTCTACGGGATGACCATGGACGCGTGGAAATCCACCCACCAGACCGACGCCACCGGCGCCCAGCAAGAAGCGTTCAAGACCGCATTCGCTGAAAACGTCGGCAAGGACTAGGCGCCCGGAGGCGGGCTCCGATGAACGCCCCATCCCGCCCGAATATATCCTTTGACAGATTCTGCAAAAGGCGTAGAGCGAGCGCAGTGACGTAACCTTTTGCTGTGGTGATTCCATCATGCTCTCACTCGCGCTTCTGCCGGCCTTGCTGGCGGTGGCCCTCCTGATCGGCGCCTTCGACGGCGCTGACGGGGACCAGAACGACCTGACTTCGGATGCCGAAGACACCGAAGATACTCCCGACGATTCACAAAATCCGGCCCGCGATCCCCTGACCGCGCTCATCGCAAACGATGACGCGACGACGATCACAGGCACGCAAGGCGCCGACCGCATCATCGGCAACGATCTAGGCAATGACATCCGCGGCGGCGATGGCGGCGACGACATCGACGGGCGCGCGGGCGACGACACCATCGCCGGGGACGCGGGCGACGATACGCTGCGCGCGGGCGACGGCGACGATGAGGTCTCGGGCGGCGCAGGCGACGACCGCGTGCTGCTGGAAGCGGGCGATGACGCCTACCTGGCCGAAAGCGATCTGTCCGAATTCGCGGGCAACGATACCGTGCGCGGTGGCGCGGGTCGCGATTTCATCGTCGATCAGCAAGGCGCAAACGATCTGCGTGGCGAACTGGGGCGCGACACGCTGGTAGCCTTCGATGCACTCAGCGAAGTGGGCCGCTACGACACCCCGGACGAAGTCGGCACGACCGATACGGTGTCAGGCGGCTTTGGCGACGACCGGCTCGCGGGCGATGCGGGCGATCTGCTGACCGGCGGCGCGGGCAGCGATGTCTTTTTCGTGACCGACACGGCGCAGACCGACCTCGCCGAGGTCCGCATCACCGACTTCTTGCCCGGAGAGGACGCACTGGTGATCGTTCAGCTCGACGGTGACACGGACGGAGCCGCCCTGACCTACGATGTGGTACAGGGCGGTGTCCGGGTGTCCTTCGACGGGCGCGCCGTGGCCTTCCTCGAAGGTCTGGACGGCGACGCGCTGCCCGCTATCGTGACCAGTCTGATCGAGTTGGGCGCGCTCGACAGCCAGTTGGCGTGAGCGCCGCGGCCGCGTGCAAACAAAGTCTCGGCGAGACTTTGCACCCAAAATTTCTACGAAATTTTGCAGCCGCGGCCGCAGAGATCAAACGGCGGCGCGGCGCATTTCGTCTAGGTAGATCTCGCGCAGCCGCGACGCCACGCGCCCCGGCGTGCCGTCGCCCAGCGCCACCCCGTCGATCTCCACGACCGGCATCACGAACGCACTGGCGGATGTGGTAAACGCCTCATCCGCCGCCTTCGCCTCGTCGATGGTGAACGACCGCTCCTCGACCTCCATCTGCGCCTCACGGGCAAAGCGCAGCACCGCCGCGCGGGTGATCCCGTGCAGGATCTCGTTGCCCAGGTGCCGCGTGATGATCCGGTTGCCCTTCACGATATAGGCGTTGTTCGATGTCCCTTCGGTGACAAAGCCATCCTCGACCATCCAGGCGTCGTCACAGCCTGCTTTCTTGGCCATCATCTTGCCCATCGACGGATACAGCAGCTGCACGGTCTTGATGTCCCGACGGCCCCAGCGGATATCCTCGATGCTGATCACCTTCGCGCCGCGCTTGGCCGCGGGGCTATCGGCAAGCCCCGGTTTGTTTTGTGTGAACAGGACAACCGTCGGCGGCGTGTCGGGATCGGGGAATGCAAAATCACGGTCCCCGTCAGAGCCGCGGGTGATCTGCAGATACACCAACCCCTCGTCGATCTCATTGGCGCGCACCAGTTCGCGGTGCACCTCCAGCAGATCCTCCTTGCTGATCGGATGCGCAATCTCGAGCTCCGCAAGCGATCGCGCAAGGCGCACCGCATGGCCCTCGAAATCGATCAGCTTGCCGCCCAGAACACTGGTCACCTCATAGACACCATCAGCCATCAAAAAGCCGCGATCAAAGATCGAAACAGTGGCTTCCGTCTCGGGCATATACTCGCCGTTCACGTATACAGTGCGCATGTCAAACTCCGTCAGTGCAGCCCCGTCGGGGCGTTATCCTTGTCTATTCGCCCACCACCGGTCCGGCCAGTGGCACAGTGTCCCGCCTGAAGACTCCGACAAGCGCAGGCCAACCCACCAACGCTTGCCCTTCAGGGTCCGCTCAGCGTCCGCCCAACGGGCGCGCGCGTCACTGCGGCAGCGCTTTGCCCCGCAAAGCGCGAGAGCAGCCGTGAACGGCTGAAACCCTCCCCCGGAGGGTTTCCGAGACGCCTGCCGGGGCTCCCGCCCGTGAACGGCTGAAACTCTCCCCCGGAGGGTTTCCGAGACGCCGTTCACCCCCAAAGACCCACTTCGGGGGGGTGCACGCCGGCCCCGTCAAACAGCAACGGCGGGTCGCGATCCTCGGCGAGCAACAACGGGCCATCTAGATCCACCACCTTCGCCCCCTGCGCCACCAACGTCGCGGGCGCCATCGCCAGCGATGAGCCGACCATGCACCCCACCATCACATCGTAGCCCTCGGCCAAAGCCGCCGAACGCAACGCCAGAGCTTCCGTCAGCCCCCCGGTCTTGTCGAGCTTGATGTTCACCACATCGTACTTGCCCCGCAACGACGCCAAACTCCCCCGGTCGTGACAGCTCTCATCCGCGCAGACCGGCACCGGACGCGCCATCCCGATCAGCGCCTCATCCTCCCCGGCGGGCAAGGGCTGCTCGACCAGAGCCACGCCCAGACGCACCAGATGCGGCGCCAGATCCGCGTAGACCTCCGCCGACCATCCCTCATTGGCATCCACGATGATCACCGCATCGGGCGCCCCCGCCCGCACGGCCTCTAGCCGGGGCATATCGTCCGGCGTGCCAAGCTTGATCTTCAACAACGGACGCGCCGCATGCACCGCCGCCTGCGCCCGCATCGCCTCCGGCGTATCGAGCGACAGCGTATAGGCCGTCACTTCCGGCCCGGGCTGCGCCAATCCGGCCAATTCCCACACCCGCTTGCCCGCGCGCTTGGCTTCCAGATCCCACAGCGCACAATCCACCGCGTTCCGCGCCGCTCCGGCAGGCAACAAATCATACAGGCCCGCCCGATCGAACGACCCCGGCAGTCCCTCGATCTGCGCGGTCACACTGTCCAACGTCTCGCCGTAGCGCGCGTAGGGCACACATTCACCCCACCCTGCGGCATCCCCGTCGCGCAGACGCACGGTCAACACTTCCGCCTGCGTGCGCGACCCGCGCGAGATCGTGAACACCTGCGCCAGCCGGAACACATCCCGCGTCACCTCAACCTGCATCGCTCACCCCGCAAAAGTACACAAAGCCCCGCTCCTGCACCCTTTCAAAAATACCTGAATCCGACAGCGGCAAAACCACAAGACGCCTGCGATCAAAGCGCCTCCAGCGCCTGCGCCAGGCGATCCGCCCCGTGCCGGAACGGATCCACCGCGGGCAGCCCCATCTCCGCCTCGACCTTCTTCAGATAGGCCGTGGCCTCCGCATCGCTCAGATGCTGCGTGTTCACCGCAATGCCCACCACCTGACAGCCGGGGTTCGCCACCCGCGCCAGCGTCAGCGCCACGTCGCGGATATCCGCCATCTCCGGCACCGCGTAATCGGGCAACCCCCGCATATGCGGGCGCGTCGGCTCATGACACACGATCAGCGCGTCCGGCTGCCCGCCGTGCACCAGCGCCATCGTCACCCCGGAATAGCTCACGTGGAAAAGCGAGCCCTGCCCCTCGATCACATCCCAATGATCCGCGTCATTGTCGGGCGTCAGATACTCCACCGCGCCCGCCATGAAATCGGCCACAACCGCGTCCAGCGGCACGCCTTCCCCGGTGATCAGGATCCCCGTCTGCCCCGTCGCCCGAAAGGTCGATTTCATCCCGCGCTTGCGCATCGCCTCATCCAGCGCCAGCGCCGTGTACATCTTGCCGACCGAGCAATCGGTCCCCACCGCAAGCACCCGCTTGCCGCTGCGCTTGACACCGCTGGCGATCGGATACGCGACGCTGGGGATCCGCACATCGTGCAGCGCACAGCCGCGCTCTTCGGCCTTCTCGACCAGATCCGCCTCGTCCTCCAACAGGTTATGCAGCCCCGACGCGATGTCATACCCCATCTCCAGCGCGGCAAGCAGGACCTCTTTCCACGCCTTGGAAATGACCCCGCCCCGGTTCGCCACACCGATCACCAGCGTCTTGGCGCCCTTGGATTTCGCCTCCGCCAGCGTCATGTCGGCTAGCCCCACGTCGGCCTTGCAGCCTTCCATGCGCAGCTGACCCACCGCGTTGTCGGGGCGCCAGTCCTTGATGCCCTGCGCGACCTTGGCCGCCAATTGATCCGGCGCATCGCCGAGGAAAAGCAGGTAAGGTGTCTGGATCATGGTCCGAATCTCCGCACTGGGGTCAATTCCGGGCAGATTGCGCCAATGCGCAGCAAAAGCAATCGTCGCCCCCCGTCTGGCCCCATCTGGGCGCACGAATTGCTGAAAACTGGACCTACGCCCGCCCATTTTCTGCGCGCCGGAAAAATGCTGCAACTGCAAAAGCCGCTTGCAGCCCCCAGCGCAATTTTAGTATCGCTGCGCGCAGCTAAACGAAACAAAATGACCCCAAGGATCCCACCATGAGCTTCCGCCTGCAACCCACGCCGCCCGCCCGCCCCAACCGCTGCCAACTCTTCGGCCCGGGCTCCAACACCAAACTCTTCGCCAAAATGGCCGCCTCCGCCGCCGACGTCATCAACCTCGATCTCGAAGACAGCGTCGCCCCCACCGACAAGGACATGGCCCGCGCCAATGTGATCGAGGCGATCAATACCGTCGACTGGGGCAAGAAGACGCTTTCGGTACGCATCAACAGCCTCGACACCCCCTACTGGTACCGCGACGTGGTCGATCTGCTGGAACAAGCCTCCGAACGGCTCGACCAGATCATGATCCCCAAGGTCGGCTGCGCCGCAGACGTCTACGCCGTCGACGCGCTGGTAACGGCCGTCGAGGCCGCCAAGGGCCGCAGCAAACGCATCGCCCTCGAGGTCATCATCGAATCCGCCGCGGGCATTGCCCACGTCGAGGAAATCGCCGCCGCCTCCCCCCGTCTTGAGGCGATGAGCCTCGGCGCCGCCGATTTCGCGGCTTCCATGGGGATGCAGACCACGGGCATCGGCGGCACGCAGGAAAACTACTACATGCTGCACGAAGGCCAGAAACACTGGTCCGATCCATGGCACTGGGCGCAGACGGCCATCGTCGCCGCCTGCCGCACCCATGGCATCCTGCCGGTCGACGGGCCGTTCGGCGATTTCTCCGACGACGAAGGCTGCCGCGCGCAGGCGCGCCGCTCCGCCACGCTGGGCATGGTCGGCAAATGGGCCATCCACCCCAAACAGATCGCCATCAGCAACGAGGTCTTCACCCCCTCCGACGAGGCCGTTGCCGAGGCGCGCGAAATCCTCGCCGCCATGGAAGAGGCCAAGAAGAACGGCGAAGGGGCCACTGTCTACAAGGGCCGTCTCGTCGATATCGCCTCGATCAAACAGGCCGAGGTCATCGTGCGCCAGTCCGAAATGATCGCAAGCCAGTAAATGCAAAGCGGCCCGCCGGATCACCGACGGGCCGCACGCGCAAGGGCAACACCCCTCCCCAAAGGGGGTCGCTCATCTCACCTGGATGCCCCCATCCAGTTCCGGCTGTAGCGGGCCGGTCGACATATCGGTTTCAGCGATAAAGAAGGCCAGCGCCGTCACGGTCCCCAGCATCCCCGCAAGCGCGTAGTTCACCAGACCCATTGCAACCTTCCTTTCGACAAATTCCCGACACATTTGATGCCCGGACCATCGACAAGTTTCACCGTGATTTCAACAAATCCGCGCGAAACACACTGTTTCACCGCTCGAACCGGCCCCAATCCCGCCACATTCCCAAGATTGTCGCGGCATCGCCCCCCGATCCCCGCACACCAGGCCCAATGGGAGCACACCGCCTCCTCCCTGCACCCTTTCAAAAATACCTATATCCCGACGCCCGCCAGATGCGCCGCCGCCGCGATGACGCTACCCGCGCGCATCCTTGGGCGATCCCATCACCACATAGGACGTAATTGCCGACACCTGCGGCAGCGCGCCCAACCGGTCGGTATGAAACACCTTGTAGCTGGGCAGATCCGCACATTCGACGCGCAGGAGGTATTCGATCGTGCCCGTGATGTTGTGGCACTCCACCACCTCCGGCGCCCGCGCGATCGCGCGCTCAAATGCTTCCTGGCTGGCCTTGGAATGATCGCGCAGACCCACGCCGATATAGGCCACGAAACCGCGCCCCATCGCACCGCGGTCCAGCACCGCGCGGTAGCCCCGGATCACCCCGCACCGCTCCAGCACCTGCACCCTGCGCAGGCAGGCCGAGGGCGACAGCCCCACACGCTCCGCCAGCTCCAGATTGCTGATGCGCCCGTCAGAGGCCAGCACGCGCAATATCTCTTCGGATTTCTCGTCAATATCTGCCATTGATTGCAAAATCTCCCTGTCTGATCGACATTTTGCAATCTCTCCCCGCCAAAAACAACCGATCCTTGCGCCATGACACTCGATCTTCTCACCGCCCTCGCGGTCTTCGCCTTTGTCAGCTCCGCCACGCCGGGGCCGAACAACCTGATGCTCATGGCCTCCGGCGCCAATTTCGGCTTCTCCCGCACGATCCCGCATATGGCGGGGATCTCGGTGGGCTTTGCCGTGATGATGATCGGCGTCGGGCTGGGGCTGGTGCAGCTCTTCGACCGCGTGCCCGTGATCTACGATGTGCTGAAAATCGTCTCGGTGCTCTACATGCTCTGGCTCGCGTGGAAGATCGCCAACGCCGCCCCAGTCACCCGCACGGCAGAGGCCGGGCGCCCTATGACCTTCCTGCAAGCCGCCGCCTTCCAATGGGTCAACCCCAAGGCCTGGGCGATGGCACTCACCGCGATTACCGCCTACGTCGGCGACAGCGGGGCGGGATGGCTGATCCTGGGCGCGCTGCTCTTTGCCACCGTCAATCTGCCGTCGGTCTCGATCTGGACCGTCGCGGGCCAGCAGCTGCAACGCATCCTCACCAATCCGCGCCGCCTGCGGGCCTACAACTGGACGATGGCGATCCTGCTCATAGCCTCGCTCTACCCGGTTCTCGCGGCGTAAGCTGCGCGTTGCAAACCACCGCGCCCCGCGCCATATAGGACCAAACTCCGGAGGCGTGCATGACCCAGTATCTCGACTTTGAAAAACCCCTCGCCGAAATCGAGGGCAAGGCGGAAGAGCTGCGCGCCATGGCCAAACGCGACCCCGACACCGATGTCAGTGAACAGGCGGCACAGCTGGACGCCAAGGCCGACAAGATGCTGACCGACCTCTACAAAAACCTCACGCCCTGGCGCAAATGCCAGGTCGCGCGCCACCCCGACCGGCCCCACTGCCGCGATTATATCGAGGCGCTGTTCTCCGAGTACACCCCGCTCGCGGGGGATCGGAACTTTGCCGACGATCACGCGGTGATGGGCGGGCTTGCACGGTTCAACGACCGCCCCGTGGTCGTCATCGGCCACGAGAAGGGCAATGACACCAAATCCCGGATCGAGCGGAACTTTGGCATGGCCCGCCCCGAAGGCTACCGCAAGGCCGTGCGCCTGATGGACCTGGCCGACCGCTTTGGCCTGCCCGTCATCACGCTGGTCGACACCCCCGGCGCCTACCCCGGCAAGGGCGCCGAAGAGCGTGGCCAGTCCGAGGCCATCGCCCGCGCGACCGAGAAATGCCTGCAAATCGGCGTGCCGCTGGTCAGTGTCATCATCGGCGAGGGCGGATCGGGCGGCGCCGTGGCCTTTGCCACCGCCAACCGCGTGGCGATGCTCGAACACTCGGTCTATTCGGTGATCTCCCCCGAGGGCTGCGCCTCGATCCTGTGGAAAGACGCCGAGAAGATGCGCGAGGCCGCCGAGGCGCTGCGCCTCACCGCGCAGGATCTCAAGAAACTCGGCGTGAATGATCGCATCATTCCGGAACCGCGCGGCGGCGCGCACCGCGACCGGCAGGCGGCCATCTCTGCCGTCGCCGCCGCCATCGAAGACATGCTCGCCTCGCTCAATGGCAAGGACGCCAAGGCGCTCATCAGGGACCGCCGCGAGAAATACCTCGACCTCGGGGATCGCGGGCTGGCGGCCTAGGGCTTCAACCGCCACACCAGCGGCACGATCGCCAGCACCAGCACGGCGCCCACCAGAAACGGCGCGCCGGGCAGATAGATCCCCTCGCCGTCCACGAACGCCTCGAACACGCCGGTCAGCGCCAGCGGTGCCAGCACTGCCGCCACCGACGCGAGCGAGGCGATGACCCCCTGCACCAGCCCCTGCACATCCTCGCCCACGCGGTTGGCGGCAAAGGCCGTCATCAGCGGCGGCGCCATATCCGCCAGCGTGGCGATCGGCAGCACCACCGCCACGACCCACACCGCCCCGGCAAGGCCAAACCCCACCAGCCCGATCACCCCCGCGCCCAATGCGATCAGCAACGTGCGGTAATCGCCCAGCCGCCGCGTGAGCACCGGCAGCACGCCGGCCTGCACCCCCGCGATCATGATCCCGTAGGCCGACAGCGTCAGCCCGATCGCCACCCCGTCCCAGCCGAATACTTCCCGCCCCCAGAACGCCCAAAGCGTCGGATAGACCATATTGGCGACCTCCAGCACAAAGATGCAGATCAGTGGGATCGCCAGCCCCGGTATCGCGAACGCCCGCAGGATTGATCCAAAGGGGTTCAGATCGCGCCGCCCGAACGGGCGCCTGTTCTCGGGCTTGAGCGATTCCGGCAACACCAGCAGCCCGAACACCACATTCAGCCCCGACAGCACGGCGGCGATCCAGAACGGCGCGGTGATATGGATCCCCGACGCCAGCCCGCCCAGCGCGGGGCCAAAGACAAAACCGATGCCGAATGCGGCCCCGATCATGCCAAAGGCGGCGCTGCGCTCTTCGGGTTTGGCGATGTCGGCGATATAGGCGGTCGCGGTGATATAGGTGGCCCCGGCCATGCCCGCCACGACCCGGCCCACCAGCAACACCCAATAGGTCTGCGCCATGGCCATGATGACGTAGTCGATGGTCAGCGTCACCAGCGCCGCGATCAGGATCGGGCGGCGGCCAAAGGTATCCGACAGGCTGCCGATTACCGGGCCAAACAGGAACATCGCCCCCGCATAGGCCGACATCATGATCCCGCCCCACAGCGCGCCCTGCGCCGTGCTGCTGGCCCCCACCCGGTCCATCAGATCGGGGATGATGGGAAAGACGATGCCCACGCCAATCGCATCCACGACCAGCGTGGCGAGGATGAACAGAAAGGGGCCGGTGATCTTCATCCCGCCACCCGATACCCGCGCCGCCCGTTTGGCAAGCGGCAATTCCAACTCACCATCGCAGGCTGAACCGGGGGCCGGGCGCCGGGCGCGCAGCAAAGCCCATGGCGCGGTAGGCGGCTGCGGCCCCGTGGTTGTCGGGATGGGTGCCGACAGTGAGGTAGCGACAGCCCAGATCGCGGGCGTGCGCCACGCTCGCCTGCGTCAGCCTGCGCCCCAAACCCCGGCCCCGCATGTCGGGGGCAACGAACAGATGATGCATGTCCATCCCGCGCACCCCGAATTGCAGCTGCGCCAAGGGGCAAAGCGCGGCATAGCCCACCAATCCACGCGCGCCTTCGGCCACCAGCACGTGCAACCACGGGACGGCGCCCAGCGCGTCGCGGGCGAGCGTGTCTTTTGTGATCACAGCCGCGTCGCCGTGGTGCGCGGCCAGCGCGTGGATCATCTTTAGCACCGGGTCGAGGTCGGTATCGAGGATCGGTCGGACGGTCGTCATGGTCGGTCTCCGGGAACGGGCACCGCCCGCCACGGACCACGCACAGTCCGGAGGGACGGCGCGGGAAGGCAATAGAATGAACAGGAAAAGCCACCGCGCTGATCAGCGGCGGCAATAACACATCGTATGTACGGTCTGTGTACGCATGGTGCACAGAGTGTGACAGTCCGCGCGCGCCGTCAATCCCCGCCGCTCAGCGCGCCAGCATCCGTAGCCCCTGCGTCACGTCCGATCGCACGGCAAGCCGCAACCCCGGCTCATCCCCGGCCTTGAGCGCAGCGATGATCAGCCGGTGAAACTGCGGCGGCTCCGTCCGCCTCAGCCGCCCGTAAAGCGCGCGCATCGTCGGCCCCATCTGCAGCCAGACCGTCTCAGCCATGGCCAGCATTGCGGGGGCCTGCGCCCGCAGATACAGCGTGCGGTGGAATTCGAGATTAAGCCGGATATAGGCCACCGCATCGCGCTGCGCGACCGCCTCGCCGACCTTTCCGTTGATGTTGGTCAACCGCTCGATCAGCGCCAGATGCGCGCGGGGCAGCGCACGGCTCGCCAGCTCCACCTCAATGAGCGCACGCAGCGCCGCCAGCTCCTCGATCCGCTCGCCCGTCAGCTCGGGCGTGCTGATCCGGCCCGAGTTCGACATGGTCACCGCCCCCTCGGCGGCAAGGCGGCGTACCGCCTCGCGCGCGGGCGTCATCGACACATCAAAATCCTTCCCGATCCCGCGCAGGGTCAACGCCTGACCGGGCGCAAGCATCCCGTGCATGATCTGCAATCGTAACTGCCGGTACACACGGTCATGCGCCAGCGGCGCGGGGTCGACGGGGCGGGGGGTAAAGCTCATTCTGTTTTGTGATCACATAGGCGCCGCCGGTCAAGCCCTTGACGACGACCCCGCCGCGCCGCACCCTGCCCCGGATCGGAGCAACCCTATGAACCCATGGCTCATTCTTGCCCTCGCGGGGCTTCTTGAAATCGTCTGGGCCGCGTCGATGAAAGCCTCCGACGGCTTCACGAAAATCGGGCCGAGCGTTCTGACCGGCGTCGCCGCCTTCCTAAGTTTCTGGCTCCTCGGGCTCGCCATGAAGTCCCTGCCGCTGGGCACGGCCTATGCGGTCTGGGTCGGCATCGGCGCGCTTGGCGCCGCAGTGCTTGGCATCGCGATGTTCGGTGAGGCGGCGACGCCCCTGCGCCTTGCGGGTATTGCCCTGATCGCCGCCGGGATTGCCTGCCTCAAGCTCGCCCAGTCGTCCTTCAGCGGATCATGGCCCCAGTTCATCAGCGAATAGCGCCAGGCCGAAGTTTCGACGTCCTCATCCGGGCCACCCTGTGAAAGATGCCGCTTGATATAGCCCACGACGGTGGCCATGTGGTCCCATTGATCGTCGCTGATATCGTCCTTGTTGGTGCGCTTGATCGTCACGATGCGGCGGCCGGATTTGTGGCCGGTCGATTCGCCGTCCTCGGTGTCGCCGACGGATCTGGACTCCTCCGTTTCCAGCCAATCCTCCAGCTCCTGCGGCGCCATGTTGACCAGATCGCGCCACTCGTCCCAGATCTGCTCGTATGATTTCGATGATGACATCGTGCCCTCCTTGCGCTGTCTGCGGGACAACGCGGCGGGCGGCGCTCAGGTTGCGTCGAATTTGTACCGGTGCAGCCCGCTGCCGTGGTCGCGCAGCCATTTGCGCGGGGCGCGATAGTCGCCATAGATCGCCTCCACCCCCGCCCAGAATGCGGCGGAGTGGTTCATCTGCGCCAGATGCCCGACCTCATGCGCGGCCACGTAATCCAGCACCTCCGGCGGGGCCATGATCAGCCGCCACGAAAACATCAGCCCCCCGTCCGCCGTGCACGACCCCCAGCGCGAGCGCGTATCGCGCAGCGTCAACCGGGTATAGGAGCGCCCCAGCGCTGCGGCATAGTCATCGCAGGCGCCCGCCAGCCGGTCGCGTGCCACCTGCTTGAGATGCGCTATCAGGCGCGGGCCGCCGGGCGGGGGCACCTCGATCGCCGCATCGGTGATGCGCACCCGCTTGCCCGATGCCGCGACCACCGGGATCATGCGACCGCCCAGCGGGATCTCTGCCCCCGGTGCGACGATCACATCCTCATCGCGCGCGTCCAGATGCCGGCGGATCCAGCCCTCCTTTTCGCGGGCAAAGGCCAGCGCCTCCGCCTCCGGCAGACGGCTGGGCAGCGTCAGCGTCACCCGCCCGTCCAACTGCGAAATTCGCAGGCTGATGCGCCGCGCCCGCGACGAGCGGCGCAGGGTCAGCGGGATCGGCGGATCACCAAGGCTGTGAGAAGCGGGAGCGGACATGGCGGGCCTGACGGGGCGAGGGGTGGACAGTATCCCCTGCTTATGGCAATTGCCCTGAATTATCTAGATGCAACACCAATCCGACAAAGGGGAATTCCATGCCCAACGAAGAATGGGGAACCAAGCGCCTGTGCCCCACCACGGGCAAGCGTTTCTATGATCTGAACAAGGATCCTATCGTCAGCCCCTACACCGGCGAAGTGGTCGAGGTCGATCAGTCGAAATCCCGCATGATCGCCGCCGACGCCGAGGATGCTGCCACGGCCAAGGCCAAGAAGGAAACAGCAGTCGCGGATACCGACGATGTGGTTGATGACGACGACGTCGATGTGGATCTGGACGATGATCTGCTGGACGACGACGAGGACGACGAGGATACCGTCCCCCTCGAAGAAATCGCCGATGTCGCCAAGGATGACGACGACAGCTAAATGGCTTGCGGGCGGGATGCGTTTTTCGCTTGATCCCGCCCCGGCTTGCGCTTAGGACACGGCGCACCGGCCCTTTCGGGTCACCGTTTCGGCCTTGGCCAAATGGGGCATTAGCTCAGCTGGGAGAGCGCCTGCATGGCATGCAGGAGGTCAGCGGTTCGATCCCGCTATGCTCCACCAAGGCTTTTTTCATGAAATGAAAAAGGCGGTCGCTCCGACAGTGTCTTCACACCGTGAAGATCACGAGAGGGGCAATCACGCGAACCAATCACACCGCCGCTGACTGACGCGCATCCGCTGCGCGGCTACGCTGAGACAGCGGTTCGATCCCGCTATGCTCCACCAAGGCCTTTTTCATGGAATGAAAAAGACCGTCGCCCGGAAGTGTGTTCACACCGTGAAGATCTTGGGAGCGGCAATCGCGCGTTCACGTGAGGAGAGGGGGCACGCCCCGCAGATCGAGCCTCCGCGCGGTCCTAGCTAATGAAGAACGACTGCTCCGCTGACATCCAATCCCGCACGTCGCCAAAACCCCTATCCCGTCCCGTCAGCCGCCAAGCGCCACGGCGGAAAGCGTCGATCGGCGCCCGCGTGAAACAGGCACCACGCATGGCCCGTCGGGTCGTAGAACCGCGCCTCGCGCCAGCGCCAGTTCCGATCCACCGGGCAGGATTCAAATTCCACCCCTTGAGCCGTGAGCCGCGCGTGGGTCGCATCCACATCATCGACTTCGAGGTATAGCACGGCGCCACCAACGCGCGGCGCCACCGCCCGATGCACCGAAAACGTCGTGGCCCCCGACGGCAGTTCAAACCGCGCGTAGACATCCCGCTCTGACACGATCAGGCGAAATCCCAGACGTCGGTAGAACGCAACGCTTTGCCCGAAATCGGCAACGTCGAGGGTGATTTGATTGAGGTCCACGGGCGCATCCTTTTGGCGATTCGCCCAAAGAATGCGCCCTCAACCCCACTTGAGGTAAAGCAGAATGTACTTTCCGCAGGCTGCCGCTAGGCGGGGCCGTAGCCGCCGCCGCCCGGCGTGCGCATGATGAATACATCGCCCGCCGCCAGTTCCGCCTGATCGTTGCCCTGCAAGCGCTCGATCGTGCCATCCGCGCGCCGCACGGCGTTCTCGCCCACGCCGCCCGGACCACCGCCCGCAGCGCCGTGCGGCGGCACCACCCGGTGCGAGGTCAGCACCGTCACGGTCATCGGCTCAAGAAATTGCAGATGCCGCTCGATCCCTTCACCGCCGCGCCAGCGCCCTTCCCCGCCCGATCCTTGCCGGATCGAGAATTGATCGACCCGCACGGGAAACCGCGTCTCCAGCACCTCCGGATCGGTCATGCGGGTGTTGGTCATGTGGCTGTGCACCGCATCCGTGCCGTGAAAGCCATCGCCCGCGCCGGTCCCGCCGCAGATGGTTTCATAGTTCTGATGCGTGTCGTTACCGTAGACAAAGTTGTTCATCGTGCCCTGGCTGCCCGCGATCACGCCCAGCGCGCCGTACAGCGTATCGGCAATCGCCTGACTGACCTCGGTGTTGCCCGAGATCACGGCGGCGGGCGCGCGCGGGTTGATCATCGACCCTTCGGGCACGATCAGGTTGAGCGGTTTCAGACAGCCCTCGTTCATCGGGATGTCACTGCCCACCAACGTGCGGAACACATACAGCACCACCGCCCGGCAGATCGCCAAGGGCGCGTTGTAGTTCAGCGGGTTCTGATCCGCCGTGCCGGTGAAATCCACCGTCGCCTCGCGCGCGGCACGGTCCACCGTGATCCGCACCTTGATCGCGTCACCATTGTCGAGCGGATAGGTAAACGCCCCGTCTTTCAGCACATCCAGCACCCGGCGCACCGATTCCTCGGCGTTGTCCTGCACGTGGGACATATAGGCATGCACGGTTTCCAGCCCGAACTGCTGGGTGATCTTGTGCAGCTCGCCCGCGCCGGTGGCGTTGGCCGCGATCTGCGCCGACAGATCGGCCATGTTCTGATCAATGTTGCGACACGGGTATTTGCCCGAGGCAAGCAGCGCGCGCGTCGCCTCCTCGCGCAGCTTGCCCGCCTTCACCAGCGTGAAGTTGTCGATGACCACGCCCTCATCCTCGATCACCCGGCTGTCGGGCGGGGCGGAGCCGGGGGTCTTGCCGCCGATATCGGCGTGGTGCCCGCGCGAGGCGACGGTATAGACGATCTCGCCGCCCTCGAACACCGGCGTGATAACGGTCACATCGGGCAGATGCGTGCCGCCGTTGAAGGGGTTGTTCATCATGAACACGTCACCGGGATCAATACGTCCGGCATTCTCGCGCAACACGGTGCGCACGCTTTCCGACATGGATCCCAGATGCACGGGCACATGCGGTGCGTTGGCCACCAGATCGCCGTTCGCATCAAAGATCGCGCAGGAGAAATCATAGCGTTCCTTGATGTTGACCGAATAGGCGGTGTTGGCCAGCGTCGCGCCCATCTGATCGGCGATGGACATGAAGAGGTTGTTGAACACCTCCAGCATGACCGGATCGACCGAGGTGCCGACGGCCTCGGCACGGGTGACCGCCTCGGCGCGCTTCAGGATCAGATCACCCCCGCTGAGGCATTCCGCGTGCCAGCCTGCCTCGACGATATTGGTGCCGGTGGGCTCCGTCAGGATCGCGGGGCCGTGCAGGGCCTGACCGGGGCGCAGCGTGTCACGCGCCATCACCGGCACGTCGCGCCAGGCGCCCTCGCTGTACATGCGCGCTGTGCGCTCGGGGCCTGCGGGCGCGTCGGGGTCGGGCAGATCGGCGGCCTCGCCGGTGGCGCCAATCGCCTCCGCCGTGAGCATATCGAGGATCAGCGCGGCACCCTCGGGGACAAAGCCGAAGCGTTGCTGGTGCGCCTCTTCAAACGCGGCCTGCATCTCGGCCGCGCTACCAAAGGGCACGGCAAGCGTCTGCTGTGCGCCATCGGGGCGGATATGCGCCTCGCGCACCAGCGTGATCTGCGCGGCGTCGATGCCTTGGCCCGCCACCTCGGCGCGCGCGTCGGCGGCCAGCGCATCGAGCGCCCGCTCGGCCTCGGCCAGCTGGTCAAGCCCGCCGCCAAACTGCGCCTCGCGCAGCGCCCGCACGTCGGCGAGCCCCATGCCGAACGCGGACAATACGCCAGCGAATGGATGGATATAGACCTGCCGCATCCCCAGCGCGTCGGCCACCAGACAGGCGTGCTGCCCGCCCGCCCCGCCAAAGCAGTTCATCGTGTATTTTGTCACGTCATATCCGCGCTGCACGCTGATCTTCTTGATCGCGTTGGCCATGTTTTCGACCGCGATGCGCAGGAAGCCTTCGGCGATCTCCTCCACCGGGCGGTCGGCGTCGATCTCTGCGCCCAGCTGCGCAAATTTCGCCTCCACGGCGGCGCGGTCCAGCCGTTCGTCCGCACCGGGGCCAAAGACCGCCGGGAAGAGATCGGGCTGAAGCTTGCCCAACAGCACGTTGCAATCGGTCACGGTCAGCGGGCCGCCGCGCCGGTAGGCGCAGGGGCCGGGGTTGGCGCCCGCGCTCTCGGGGCCGACCTGCATGCGCCCGTCGCGGTAGCTGAGGATCGATCCGCCCCCCGCCGCAACCGTGTGGATCGACATCATCGGCGCGCGCATCCGCACGCCTGCGACTTCGGTCTCGAAATCCCGCTCGAACTCGCCGGCGTAGTGGCACACATCGGTGGACGTACCGCCCATGTCGAACCCGATCAGGCGGTCGTACCCATGCGCCGCCGCCGTGCGCGCCATGCCCACGACACCCCCCGCAGGCCCCGACAGGATCGCATCGCGCCCCTCGAACAGCGTGGCATCCGTCAGCCCGCCGCTGGAGCGCATGAACATCAGCCGCGTGGCCGTGCCATCGGTGCCCAGCGCGCCCGCCACCTGATCCACATAGCGCCGCAGGATCGGCGAGAGATAGGCATCGACCACCGCCGTATCACCGCGCGACACCAGCTTGATCAGCGGGCTGGCCTCGTGGCTGAGCGAGATCTGCGCGAACCCCGCCTCCGCCGCCAGCTTACCCACCAGCCGTTCGTGATCGGGGTAGCGGTAGCTGTGCATCAGCGCCACCGCGACCGAGCCGTAGCCCGCCGCGTGCGCCTGCGCCAGCGCCTCTGCCACGGCCTCCGGGTCCGGCGCTTGCAGCACCTCGCCCTCCGCGCTCACCCGCGCGTCCACCTCGATCACATCGCCGTACAGCAGCTCCGGTAACTGGATGTTGAGATCGAACAGACGCGGGCGGTTCTGGTAGCCGATGCGCAGCAGATCGCGCATGCCCTTGGTGATGACCAGCACCGTGCGCGCGCCCTTGCGCTCCAGCAGCGCGTTGGTGGCCACGGTCGTGCCCATCTTGACCGCCGCAATCGCGCCCTCGGGGATGGGATCCTCGGCGCTCAGATCCAGCAATTGCCGGATGCCATGCACGGCGGCGTCGGGATAGACCTCGGGGTTCTCGCTCAGCAGCTTGTGCGTGCGCAGATCCCCCTGCGGTGTCTTCGCCACGATGTCGGTAAAGGTGCCGCCACGGTCGACCCAGAATTGCCACATTGCATAGTTCTCCTCTGTTTGCGGGCCAGAGCGTGGCCCGCATTCATGTAAAAATGTCTTGGATTAAGCGCGTTACTGAAGCGCGTTCGGCAGCCACAGCGCGATGGACGGAAATGCGATCAGGGCAAAGGCCATCGCCAGCATCGTCAGGCAATAGGGCAGCGCGCCCAGCATCACCTCGTTGAGCGATCCTGATTTCCGCGCCCCCTGCACCACGTAGAGGTTCAGACCCACCGGCGGCGTAATCAGCGCCATCTCGATCAGCACGATCATCAGGATGCCGAACCACACCACGTCATAGCCGGCGCCCACGACCATCGGCACGATGATCGGGATCGTGACGACCATCAGCGACAGCGTTTCAATAAAGAAGCCCAGCACGATGTAGAGCAGCACCACCACGAGAATCAGACCGAAGGGCGACAGCCCGAGGCTTTCCATGAACGTCGTCAGCTCGCGGCCCAGCCCGGCGGAGGCCAGTGTGAAGTTCAGGAACGACGCGCCGATGACGATCAGCATGATCATCGAGGTGACCTTGACCGTGCCGGTCAGGCTTTGCGTCAGCATGTCCCACGACACGCCCCCGAACATCAGCGCGATGATGAAGGCACCGGCGACACCCACGGCGGCGGCTTCGGTCGGGGTGGCCCAGCCCTGATAGATCGCACCGACGATCAACCCGAACAGCAGCAGGATCGGCACCAGATCAATCAGCGCGCGCAGCATCTGCGCGAGGGGGAACGTGCGCCGCGTGCCGCCCAGCTCGGGCCGGATCAGGCAGATGATGACCGTGATGACCATGAATGCCAGCGCCAGCGCCAGACCGGGGATCAGCCCCGCCAGAAACAGCTGCGGGATCGAGGATTGCGTGAGGAACCCGTAGACGATCAGATTGATCGATGGCGGGATCATGATGCCCAGCGTGCCGCCCGCCGCGATCGCGCCAGAGAACAGCTTGGGGTCATAGCCCAGCTTTTCCGCCTGCGGCATGGCGACCGTCGCCACGGTCGCCGCCGTCGCCACGGACGACCCGGAAGTGGCCGAAAACATCGTCGCCGTCGCCACATTGGCGTGCACCAGCCCGCCGGGCAGCCAGCTGACCCAGCGGTCAAGCGCGGCGTAGGTGCGGGTGGCCACGCCAGAGCGTACAAGGATTTCACCCAACAGCACAAAGAACGGGATGGCGATCAGCGTGGCCGAATTCGACGACGACCAAACCATGTTGCCCAGCCCCCGCGTCAGCGGAAAGCTTGATCCGAAGATGTCGATGCCGAATCCCAGCAGGAACAACACGATCCCCACCGGGATCGACAGCGCAAGGAGCCCCAGAAGGGCCACGGATACATAGCCGATCATTGCAGCATCTCCTGCTCGGCAAAGGCGCCGGCCACGGTTTCGGTCTCGTCATAGCGGCCACGGACCACAAGGCTCAGCGCACAGAGCGTCACCACGCAGGACATGAGCGCAAACCACACCCAGCCCGCGAACCACGGCGCGTGCACCCAGACCAGCGGCGTCTCAAGCGGGGTGTTGGCCGTCGATCCATTCTTGATCGAGCGTTCCAGCACCGGCCATGCCTTGATCGCGATGGTCACGATCACCCCCGACATCACAATCATCGAAAAGACATCAAACAACGCGCGGCCAAAGCTCTGTACCCGGCTGCGCAGCAGATCAATGCGGACATGGCCCAATTCCAACAGGGTAAAGGCCATGCCCCATGCGGTTGCCAAAGCCATGGCATAGCCCGCGATTTCTTCGGTCCCGCCGAGGGATGTGCCAAAGCGGCGCATGAGAATATCCGTCAGCACAAAGGCCGCACAGATCAGCAACCCCGCGCCGACCAGCAGGGCAACGCCCCGGTTCAGACGGCGCAAGGCCTCGATTATTCTCAACTCCAACATCGGCTCATCCCCCGGTCAGTTGCTTATTCGATCGTCACGCCGACGGTCTTGCCCACGCTGTCGTTCCAGCGCGCGGCCCAGTCGTCGCCCGCACGCTCCGCCCATTCGGGCAACACGTCGCTGACGAGGATCTCGCGCGCCTTGGCGAAATCTTCATCGCTGACCTCGACCAATGTCATGCCGCGCGCGTCACCGGCGGTGCACTCGCCATTGCCCGTGAGGCAGGCGATATCATTGACAAGTGCGTCCTGCGCGCTCGCCCATGCCGCGTCCTCGAATTCGGATTTCAGCTGGCCCGCGATCAGCTCTTGCGTGGCCGCGTCCAGACCGTTCCAGCGGTCCATGTTCATCGCGGTGACGACGCTGTCCCAGCCGCCCAGCGGGATCGGCATCAGATGGGTGGAGACTTCCCACCAGCCCGCCGAATAGCCCGAACCGGCACCGGTCACGGCGCAGTCAACAACGCCTTTCTGTAGCGCGCCGGGGACTTCGGAGAACGACACGTTCACGCCCTCCGCGCCCAGCGCCTCAAGCAGCTTGGCCGTCATGCGGCCCGAGGCGCGGATTTTCAGACCCTCAAGGTCGGCCAGCGTCGCCACCTCTTCGTTGCAGAACACGACCTGCGGCGGGTAGGGCGCAATCGCCAGCACTTTGGCGTTGAAACGATCGGCGTAGATGTCATCGACCATGGGCCGCGCCGCATCGACCATCGCGCGCGCCTCATCCGCGGTCAGCGCGACCAGCGGCACGTCGAGGCCTTCCAGCTCGGGCGCGTCGGCAACGGCGTAATCGGCCACGGTCATCGCCACGTCATAGACGCCCTGCCCCAGCAGCGGGTAAATATCGCCCAGCCCAAGGCTCATCTGGTTGTGCGTCGTCAGCTCCACCTCGATCTTGCCGTCGGACGCGGCGGGCAGCGTCTCGCTCCAGAAGGGAGCCTCATACTGCATGTGCAGCGGCAGGCCGGACCAGCTGCCGACAACCGACAGCGTCTCGGCGCTCAGCGGGGTGGCCAGCGCGGTGGTGGCGGCAAGCAGGGAAAGTGTCTTTTTCATTTGGGTCTTCTCCTTGTTGGTGGGTTTTATGGTTTGTAAATCGTCGTTTCGGCATCCTCGGCCACATCTGCGATCAGCATGTGGCCGGGCGAATGGGTAATGACAAAGGGCAGCTTGGCCGCCAGCAACACGTTCTGCGGCGTCACCCCGCACGCCCAGTAAAGCGGCACCTCACCGTCGCGCACCTCGACCGGTTCACCCCATTCGGGCGCGTCCAGATCGCGGATGCCGACAGTGGCGGGATCGCCCTGCCCGATGGGCGCGCCATGCGCCTGCGGGTATTTCGCGCTGATCGCGTAGGCGTCGCGCACCCGGTCCTCGGCGACGGGGCGCATGGTGATGACCATCTCGCCCCCGAACGGCCCCGCCGGGTTCAGCGCGATGTTTGAGCGGTACATCGGCACATTGCGCCCGGCTTCCAGGTGACGCACGGGAATGCCGCTGCGCACCAGCGCGTTCTCGAAGGTGAACGAACAGCCCAGCGCGACCGTAACCAGATCATCGGCCCAAAGATCGCTGATATCGGTCACCTCATCGGCAAGCTGGCCGTCGCGAAACACGCGGTAGCGCGGCACATCGGTGCGGATGTCGATATCGTCGCCCAGTGTTGGCAGCATCGCGTCGCCGGTGTCAGAAACCCCCACTACCGGGCAAGGTTTGGGATTGCGCTGGCAAAACCGCAGGAAGTCGAGCGCATAGCGCTCCGGCAGGATCGCAAGATTGCATTGCAGCTTGCCCGGCGCCAGCCCTGCCGTGTGGCCCGCGTAAGCGCCCGCACGGATTGCCGCCCGCACATCACGCGCGGATTGCTTTTTCAGATCGGCATAAAGCGCAGGTTGAACAGACATGCGACCACTCCCGTTTAGTCGCCCCAGCGTCACATATTCGCTCAAATCAAATCAAATTATCATTTCTAATCAGTGTCTATAAATCTAAACTATCACCTTGGGTGCGAGTGATCCCACTTCAGCGCCGTCTGCTCGGCCACTTGCGCACTGCTCTCCACCAGAAAACTGCGCGGCTCTGACAGGTAGGATGCCGTGAATGCCAGCGGCGCGGGGCGGAATCCGGGATCGAATTCAACGATCTGCCCGGCCTGAAGGTAGGGCTCCGCCAACGCACGCGGATAGGGCCCCACGGCGATCCCCGCCGCGATCATGCGCAGGCTCGCCGATAATGAAGCCGAGGCAAACACCCGCAGCTGCGGCCCCACCCGGCGCGTCAGTTCCGACATCAGCTCGCGGTAGGGGCGGGTCTGCGAGGAATACGAGATCACCGGGATCTCTCCCAGATCGGTCTGCGGGTTGTCGGCAGAGCGATACCAATGCAGATCGAACGACGGCAGCGCCACGTTCTGCACCGAAAACTCCGACACCGGCCCCATCAGAAACACCAGATCCAGCCGCCGCTCCAACAGGGCCGCACGCAGGTTGAGCGAGATATCCACCGTCAGATCCACATTCACCCGCGGATAGGCCTGCGAAAACGCCTTGAGGAAGTCCGGCAGCCAGGCCTGCGCGATTGTCTCCGACGCGCCCACACGAAACAGGCCTTCGGCCTCCGCCGGATTGGCAACGCGCTGCTTGATCTCCTCCTCGACGAACAGCATCTGCTCGGCGTAGGTCAGCAGCAATGTGCCGTGCCGCGTCAGCACCAGATCCCCCGGTCCGCGCTCGATCAGCGGCACGCGCAGCTCGTCCTCCAGCGTGGCGATGCGGGTCGAGACGGCGGGTTGCGACAGGTTCAGCCGCTCGGCGGCACGTCGAAATCCACCCAGCCGCGCGACCCACAGGAAGGTGCGGATCTGGTCAAAGGTCACGGCAGATCGCCGATGAGGATCGCGCGAAAATCATTCACGTTGGTGCCCGTGGGGCCCGGCACGAACAGCGCCCCGCCCGCGTCGAACGCCCCCCAGGCATCGTTTCGCGCCAGTGCCGTGGCCGGATCCACCCCGCCCGCGCGGATCATTGCCGCCGTATCGCCATCCGCGAACGCGCCCGCGTTATCCTCGGAGCCGTCGATGCCGTCGGTATCGGCGGCCAGCGCGCTGATGCCCGCCACCCCCTCGATCGCCAGCGCAAAGGCCAGAAGGAACGCCGTGTTCCGCCCCCCGCGCCCGTCCTTGTGGCGCAGGGTCACGGTCGTCTCGCCCCCCGACAGGATCACCACCGGCGCCGCGAACGGACGCCCCCGCGCGGCGACCTCGCGGGCGATGG
Organism: Sulfitobacter albidus; assembly: GCF_018200035.1. Classification (NCBI taxonomy): domain Bacteria; kingdom Pseudomonadati; phylum Pseudomonadota; class Alphaproteobacteria; order Rhodobacterales; family Roseobacteraceae; genus Sulfitobacter; species Sulfitobacter albidus. The sequence continues at coordinate 2,666,282 of NZ_CP073581.1, forward strand.
CGGCGTGCATCTGGCCGATGTCCTGCGCCTCCCCCTCGATCGCGTCGGACAGGATCACCGCCACGATGCCCCGCGCCTGAGCCGCCTCCGCCGCCGCTTCCAGCGACAGGCGGGCCGAGGCGATCACGCGCACCTCGTTGCGGGCAAAGCACGGATCCTCGGGCGCGGGTGCGTCCTGCATCCGCGCCAGCACACGCTCTGGCACGTCAATCCCGCGCGCCGCGATCATGCCGCGCGCGTCGTCCAGCGACACCGCGTCCGGCACCGTGGGGCCAGAGGCGACCTGCGCCGGATCGTCCCCCGGCACGTCCGAGACCACAAGGCTCACCACCCGCGCAGGGTGCGCGGCAGCGGCCAGACGCCCGCCCTTGATCCCGCTGGCGTGTTTGCGGATCGCGTTCATCACGCCAATCGGCGCGCCAGAAGCCAGCAAAGCCTCGTTCAGCGCAACCTCATCCTCCAGCGTCAGCCCGTCGGGCGGGCAGGGCAGCAAAGCCGAGCCGCCCCCGCAGACAAGTGCGACCACCAGATCATCGGGCGTGAGGTCAGCGACCGCCTCGAACAGCGCCTGCGTGGCGGCCATCCCGGCGGCGTCGGGCACCGGATGCGCGGCCTCCATCACGCGGATGGACTGTGTCGCACAGGCGTAGCCGTAGCGCGTGACGACCACCCCCTCCACCGGCCCCTCCCACAGATCCTCGAACGCGGCGGCCAGCTGTGCGGCCCCCTTGCCTGCGCCCACCACCACGGTGCGCCCGCGCGGGCGCTCGGGCAGGTTGGGCGCCAGCGCCGCGCGTGCGTCGGCGGCGGTGACGGCGGCGTCGAACAGCGCGGTCAGGAACGCCCGGCTCATGCGCCGTACTCCGCGCGCAGCGCGACCTTTTGCACCTTGCCCATGGTGTTGCGCGGCAGCGCGTCCACCACAACATAACGGCGCGGCTGTTTGAACCGGGCCAGCGCCCCCTCGACCGCCCCGCGCAGCGCCGCCATATCCAGATCTCCCGACGCCACCAGCACCGCCAGCGGCACCTCGCCCAGATCGGCGTCAGGCACCCCGATCACCGCCGATTCCAGCACGCCGGGCTGTGCGTCCAGTACCGTCTCGATCTCCTTGGGATAGATGTTGTACCCGCCCGAGATGATCAGGTCCTTGCCCCGCCCCACGATGGTGACATAGCCCTCATCATCCTGCGCGCCCAGATCGCCGGTGATGAAAAAACCGTTCTGCCGCAGCTCTTCGGCGGTCTTTTCCGGCATGTTCCAGTAGCCCTGAAAGACGTTCGGGCCGCGCACCTCGACGGTCCCGGTCTCCCCGCGCGAAAGCTCGGTGCCCGCCGCATCGCACACGCGCAGTTCCACATCCGGCAGGGGCAGCCCCACGGTGCCCGCACGCCGGTCGCCGTCGTAGGGGTTGGAAGTGTTCATGTTCGTCTCCGTCATGCCATAGCGTTCGAGGATCCGGTGGCCCGTGCGCGCCTCGAACGCGCGGTGGGTCTCGGCCAGCAACGGCGCCGAGCCGGAGATGAAAAGCCGCATGTTCGCCACCCGCTCCCGGTCAAGGCGCGCGTCGTCCAGCAGCCGCGTGTAGAACGTCGGCACCCCCATCAGCGCGGTGGCGCGCGGCATCCAGTCGATCAGCTGATCCACGTCGAGCCGCGGCATAAAAACCATCGGCCCGCCCGCGATCAGCATCACGTTTGTCGCCACAAAGAGCCCGTGCGTGTGGAAAATCGGCAGCGCGTGCAGCAGTGTATCGTCGGCCGTGAACTGCCACAGATCGGTGAGCGTCTGCGCATTGGAAATAAGGTTCCGCTGGCTCAACATCGCACCTTTCGAACGCCCCGTCGTGCCGGAGGTATAAAGGAAGGCCGCCAGATCATCGGCGTCCCGTGCCACGGTCTCGAACACCTTGGGCGCCGCATCCGCCGCGTCTGCCAGCGTGCCGCCCCGCGCGCTCAACGTCTCGATCCGCGTGATGTCCGGCAAATCGTCCCGGCCCGGATCGCCCACCAGCAACGCGGCCCCACTGTCCTCGACAAAATAGCGCAGCTCCGCCCCCGTGTAGGCGGTGTTGAGCGGCAGGAAAATCGCGCCCATCTGTGCGCAAGCCGCATAAAGCGCCAGCATGTCGGGGCATTTTTCCACCTGCACCGCCACCCGGTCGCCCGTTTGCACGCCAAACCCCACCAGCGCGTGCGCCAACTGCGCGGCCCTCGCCACAAACGCCGCGTGGGTGATCGTGCCGCCCTCGGGCAGCAGCAGGAACGGCGTATCCCGTCCGGCATGGAGCGCAAACATCGTGTCGTAAAGCGGGTTGTTCATGGCGGGGCCTCCTTCAGAGGTACCCTACCCCAGCCCCGCCTCAGTGAAAATCACGAGATTTCGGGATCACCCGCACGTCGCGCGGATGCGCGCGCACCGGGGCCACCTGCCCCGGGATCGGATGATTGGGATGATCGCCGCGCGCGTCCGTGCCCGGCAAGCGCTCGTGCGCAAGGGTATCAAGCCGCTCGGTCCGGTCCTCCAGATGGTCGGCCACCACATGGATCACGCGCCCGTCGGTCTGCACCCGCCCGTGCACCACCAACAGCCGCGCCTGCATGATCGTGGCGCGCCACGCCTCGAACAGCTTGGGCCAGATCACCAGATTGGCCACACCCGCCTCATCCTCCAGCGTGATGAAACACACCCCCTTGGCGCTGCCCGGTTTCTGGCGCACCAGCACCAGCCCGGCCAGTTTCACCCGCGCCCCATGCGCCATGTAGATCAGATCGTGACTGCTGCCGTAGCCCTGCTTGCGCAAGGAACTGCGGAAAAAGCTCATCGGATGCGCCTTCAGGCTCAACCGCAGGGTCTGGTAATCAGCCACCACATGCTCCGCCTGCGGCATGGCGGGCAGGGCGACGGCGGGCTCGTCCCCCTCCGCCGCCGCCTCCGCGTGATCAAACAGCGCAAGGGCCGGCGCATCGCGCAGCCCCTCGGCCTGCCACAGCGCCTGCCGCCGGTCGATGCCCACCGACCGGAACGCATCCGCCGCCGCCAGCTTACCGATCTGCCCGCGATCCAGCCGCGCGCGTTTCTTCAGATCGCCCACATCGGCGAACGGCTCCGCCCGCGCGGCCATGATCCGCAGGGCCGCGTCCTGCCGCATCCCGTCGATCTGCCGCAGCCCCAGCCGCAGGGCAAAGCCGCCCGCACAAGGCTCCAGCGTGCAATCCCAGTCGGAGTAATTCACATCCACGCCGCGCACCTCCACCTCATGCTCGCGCGCGTCCCGCACGATCTGCGCGGGCGCGTAGAACCCCATCGGCTGGCTGTTGAGCAGCGCGCAGGCAAAGACCGCCGGGTAGTGACACTTCATCCAGCTCGACACATAGACCAGCTTGGCAAAGCTCGCGGCATGGCTCTCGGGAAATCCGTACTCCCCGAACCCCTTGATCTGGTCAAAACAGCGCTGCGCAAAATCCTTGTCATAGCCCCGGTCGGTCATCCGCCCGACCATCTTTTGCTGCAAAAGCTCGATCGTCCCGCGCGAGCGGAACGTCGCCATCGCCTTGCGCAGCTCATTGGCTTCCTTGGGGCTGAACCGCGCGGCATCAATGGCGATCTTCATCGCCTGTTCCTGAAAAATCGGCACCCCCAGCGTGCGGCCAAGGATCTTCAAAAGCTCATCCTGCGGATGCTCCGGCCCCGGCGCAGGATAGCTCACCCCCTCGATCCCCTGACGGCGGCGCAGATAGGGATGCACCATGTCGCCCTGAATAGGGCCGGGCCGCACGATCGCCACCTCGATCACCAGATCGTAGAACCGGCGCGGGCGCAGTTTTGGCAGCATCGCCATCTGTGCGCGGCTTTCCACCTGGAACACGCCCAGGCTGTCGCCTGCGCACAGCATGTCATAGGTCTCGGGATCGTCGGGCGGGATGCTCGCCAGCTGGTGGTCGATCCCGTAATGCGCGCGCATCAGATCGAACCCCTTGGCGATGCAGGTCAGCATCCCCAGCGCCAGAATATCCACCTTGAAGATCCCCAGCGCGTCGATGTCATCCTTGTCCCACTCGATGAAAGACCGCTCCGGCATGGCGCCATTGCCGATGGGCACCATCTCGGTCAGCGGACGCTCCGTCAGGATGAAACCACCCACATGCTGGGCCAGATGGCGCGGCATCCCGATCATCTGGCGCGCCACGGCGATGACCCGGCGCAGGTACGGGTCGGACAGGTCCATGCCCGCGTCGCGTACCCGCTCATCACCCATCTGCGCCTCGAAACTGCCCCAGACGGTCGAGGCGAGCTTGCTCGTCACATCCTCGCTCAGCCCCATCGCCTTTCCCACCTCACGAATGGCGCTGCGCGGACGGTAGTGGATCACGGTCGCGCACAGCCCGGCGCGCGCACGCCCGTATTTGGCGTACATATACTGGATCACCTCCTCGCGCCGCTCGTGCTCGAAATCCACGTCGATGTCGGGCGGCTCGTCACGCTCCTCGCTCAGGAACCGCTCGAACAACACGTCATGCTCGGCCGGGTCCACACTGGTCACGCCAAGACAGAAACACACGACCGAATTGGCGGCCGATCCGCGCCCCTGACACAGGATCGGCGGCTGCGCCTCGTGGCGGGCAAAGCGCACGATGTCGTGGATGGTCAGGAAATACCGCGCGATCTTCTTGCGGCGGATCAGGTCGAACTCCTTTTCGATGATCGCCCGGATCTCCGGGGCCACGCCGCCCGGATAGCGCCAGGCCGCCCCCTCCCAGGTCAGCCGCTCCAGCTCCTGCATGGCCGTGCGCCCCTCGGGCACGATCTCATGCGGGTACTCATAGGCCAGATCATCAAGCGAGAAGGCGATGCTGTCGGCCACCTCGCGCGTGGCGCGGATCGCGTGCGGCCAGGGTGCGAACAGGCGGCACATCTCCTCGGGCGATTTCAGATACCGCTCGGCATTGGGCTCCAGCAGATAGCCCGCCGCGTCGATGGTGGTGCCATGACGGATACAGGTCATCACATCCTGCAAGGGCCGCCGACTGGGGTCGTGATACAGCACGTCATTCGTCGCCAGAATTCCCATGCCCTGCGCCCGCGCGATCCGGTCCAACCGGTTGATCCGCGCCACATCGTCCCCGCGATAGAGGTACGCCGCACCGATATGCCGCATCCCCGGCAAGGCGCGCTTCAGCCGCCCCAGACCCGCCTCGAACACATCCAGATTTTCCGGCGGCATCGCGATCAGCACCAGCCCACGCGCGTGCTCGGCCAGCATCTCCAGCGTCAGATGGGTCTCCCCCTTCTCCTGCCAGCCGCCGTCGGCATCCACCATCTTGCCCCGCGACAAGAGCGTCGACAGCCGCGCATAGCCCTCGCGATCCCGCGGATAGGCCAGAAACTCGGCCCCGCACAGCAGCTCCAGCCGCGCGCCGATCAACGGCGTGACACAGGCCGCCGCAGCCGCGGTATGCATCCGCACAACACCCGCCAGCGTGTTGTGATCGGCCACGCCAATCCGGTCATAGCCCAAGCCATTGGCGACCGCCGCCAGATCGATCGCCTCCGACGACGCGCGCAGAAACGAAAAACACGTAGCCACCCCCAGCTCCACATACGCCGCGGGCGGGTTCCGGCAAAACGGCTCCGGTGGATCAACCTCCCGGCGTTTGTGTCCTTCCTGTTGTGGCATAAGGTGGCAGCCCCTGCGCTTGGGTCACAGGGGTGCGTCCCTGTCCCCCGGACATGCCGCGCCCCGAAAAATCCTCTCGGCACAAAGCGCCCCCGCCCCCTGCACCCTTTCAAAAATACCTGTCAACGCCGCCACGCAAAACCCGCGCGCCGTGGAGGACCCCTGCGGTCTGGCGGGGGGGATGTCGGCGCAGCCGCATGTCTCCCGTCAGCCGAACACCCCGTGCAGAAACCACTGCGGTGCCCCCCACGCCGGTCGTCCGGCACGCCCTCGCGATACATCCAAAAGCGCCGCCCCTCCTCGACTTCGACGCAGTAGTAATCACGCAGCCGGGTCTCGGGCCGGTCGCGCCACCACTCGGGCGCGATCCGCTCTGGCCCCTCGAACCGCACCACGCGGTAGCGCACCCGCCGCCAGCGAAACCGCGCGGGCGGCCCTTCCGGCACGGCGTAGAGCACGGCAATCTCCTCTGCCGGCTCGAACAGGCGCAGGGGCCGCGCTGTGGCCCGCCGCGCGGGCGGCGCCTCCGCCACGCCGCTCAGGGCGGGCACCCGCGCCTCCGCCCGCTCGGGCTTGTGGCTGTGCACCCAGGCCGACCAGCTCACCTTTGCCGGGCCCAGCTTTGCCACCAGCCGGTCCAGCAACGCCGCCACATCCGCGCCCGCATCCCGCGCGCCGTCCAACCGGTCCTGATGCAGCGACAGGGGCTCCGCGCGCACCGCCTCCAGCGTCATCAGATCGAAGCCGAAGCCCGGATCGATCCCGTCGAGCTTGCCCGCCAGCAGCCGCACCAGATGCGCGGGGTCGCGCGTGGCCGCCGCCGTCGCCACCTCGCGCGCGCGCCATTCGCCGTCCACGCGGTAGATCGTCAGCCGCAACCGCCGCGCGCCCTGCTCCGCGCCCGCCAGCTGCGCGCAGAGATCCTCCGCCAGCCCGGTCAGCCACGGCTCGGGGTCGATCACCGGCTCGGGGCTGCGCGCCCGCGCCAGCCAGATCCGCGCCTCTCCCGGCGCCTGCAACGGGTCCGCCGCGCGACCCATGGCCCGGTCCAGCAGCACCAGCGGGTTCTGCCCCGCATCGGCGCGCGCAAACCGGCGCATCAGCCCCACGCGCGGCACCGCCTCCAGCGCGCCCAGCGTTTTGAGCCCCAACCGGTCGAGCAGCCGGACCGTCACCGCCTCCAGCCGCAGCGCCACCACAGGCAGCGGCGCCAGCATGTCCTGCAAGTCCTGCGCGCCACAGATCGCCCCGCCGGGGCCAAAGCGCGCCAGCATCTGCGCCGCCCCGCGCGTGGGCGCACAGGCCAGCCGCGCGCGCAGCCCCTGCATGGCAAACCGCGCGCCCATGTCGCGCAGCAGTTTCCGCTCGCCGCCGAACAGATGCGCCGCCCCGCGCACATCCAGCAGGATCCCGTCGGCCTCCGCCACCGTCCACGGGCACCAGCGCCGCGCCCAGAGTGCCAGACGCTCCAGCATCGCCGCATCGCCGCGCGGGTCGGCCCGCTCTACGTGCAGATCGGGGTGGATCGCCTGCACGTCGACCACCCGCGCGCCCGGGGCAATCCCTCGCGCCGCCGCCGGTGCACTCACCGCGTGCACCACCGGGCCGTGACTGCCGTCGCATGACAGCACCACCGGCACCTCCGCCCCCGGCAGGGTGCGCTGCGCCGCGGTCAGGCGCCGCCAGCGATCCATCGCCAGATCCGGGAAATAGGCCGAAACGATGCGCGCACCCTCGCTCATGCCCCATAGGGCGCCTCACATCGCCACCGCATCCGCCACGACGGGCGTGGCCGTATCGGGCGCCATGAACCGCAACCGGTCCGCATCGTCACGCGCACGCGGGTCATGAGCCGCCAGCCAGATGCCCGGCGCACGTCCCCGCGCGCGAAACAGCTCCGCCTCCCACAACGGCGCACCGGGGGCTGCGGGATTGTCGCGATGCACCTGCGAGGGGGCCGACCCCACGCGCCAGCGCTCGCGCGCCGCCGACAGCCCCTCGGCCTGCCCCGAGCGCAGCAGCCAGATCGGCAGGCCCGACGCCTCCGCCCGCATGGCAAGCCGCTTGGTCGCCGTGAAATCCAGCACCGGCGGCGCGCCGTACACCTCGCCCACCACCGCCGACAGCCCGGCACAGCGTGCGCCCTCTTCCATCGCCCACAGCACGTCGCGCGGGTGGCTCACCTCGACCCGCAGAAAGGTCACATCGGGCACCGCCGCCCCGTAGAGCCGCCCGTTCTCCTGCCGCGAGGCGCGATCCGACACCCATAACACCGGCCGTTTCGAGCGTGGCAGACAGGCCAGCACAAACCCCGTCGCCGCGCCGTCGAAGGGTCGCGCGGCAAAGACATCGCGCAGCACCGGCTGATCCACCGCGGGGCTGTCCACCGCCGTGACCGCCCGTTTGGCGCGCAAATCCACCAGCTGGCCAGGCGACAACCCGGCCCCATCCAGGGTCAAAGAAGAATCGTCTCTCATTCATTCCTCCTTTTTGTTCTACTTTTGTTCTACATGTAAATCCCGATTCTGACGAGTCCCTTTTGCCCCTTCCCCGGCGCCGCCGGGCAAAATGATCCGTATACAATCGCCGCCAAAGCCTTTAGGGCCGGGCCAACCCCTACATGATTCCCAGGAACATCCCTTGATCCAGACGATTGCCGACGCGCTTGCCGCACAGGGCTACGACACGCTGACCCCCGTGCAGGAAGCCGTCACCAACCCCGACCTCACCGACCGCGATTTGCTGGTCTCCGCCCAGACCGGATCGGGCAAGACGGTGGCCTTTGGCCTCGCCATCGCCCCCACGCTGCTGGATGCGCCGAAATTCGGCCCTGCCGATGCACCCCTCGCGCTGGTGATCGCCCCCACGCGCGAGCTGGCGATGCAGGTGGCGCGCGAATTCGGCTGGCTCTACGGGCCTGCGGGCGCGGTGGTGACGACCTGCGTGGGCGGCATGGACACGCGCACCGAACGCCGCGCGCTGGATCGCGGCGCGCATGTGGTCGTGGCCACGCCGGGCCGCCTGTGCGACCACATCAAACGTGGCAATATCGATCTGTCGAACGTGCGCGCCGTGGTCTTGGATGAAGCCGACGAAATGCTCGATCTGGGCTTTTCCGAAGATCTCGAATTCATCCTGACCGAAACCCCCGCCGAACGCCGCACCCTGCTGTTTTCCGCCACCGTGCCCCCGGCGATCGCCAAGCTGGCGCAGAAATACCAAAACGACGCCGAACGCGTGTCGGTCCTGTCCGAGACCAAGCAGCACGCCGACATCACCTACCGCGCGCTCAACGTGCACCCGCGCGACACCGAAAACGCGATCCTCAACGTGCTGCGCTTTTACGAGGCGAAAAACGCCATCGTGTTCTGCAACACCCGCGCCGCCGTGGCACGGCTGACCACGCGGCTGACCAACCGCAACTTCTCGGTCGTCGCCCTCTCGGGGGAGCTGACGCAATCTGAGCGCACGAACGCCCTGCAAGCGCTGCGCGACGGGCGCGCGCGGGTCTGCGTGGCCACCGATGTGGCCGCGCGCGGCATCGACCTGCCCAACCTCGAACTGGTCATTCACGCCGATCTGCCTACCAACTCCGACACGCTGCTGCACCGCTCGGGCCGCACGGGCCGCGCCGGACGCAAGGGGGTTTCGGCGCTGATCGTGCCGGGCAAGGCCGCGGGCAAGGCCAAGCGCCTGCTCAAATGGGCCAAGCTTGAGGCCGAATGGGGCCCGGCCCCGTCGGTGGAGGACGTGAACAAGGCCGACGAAGAGCGCCTGCTCAACGATCCCGCCTGGGACACCCCTACACCCGACGATGCGGTGGATATGGTCGCCACCCTCGCCAACCGCTACTCCGCCGAACAGCTGGCTAGCGCTTTCGTCGCGCTTTTCCGCGCGCGCGGCTCGGCCCCCGAAGAGCTGGCCGATGCAAGCGCCCAGCCCGAACGCGAAGTCCGCGACCGTCGCGAATTTGGCCCCTCGGTGTGGTTTCGCGTCTCGGTGGGCCGCGACGACGGCGCGGGCCCGCGCACGCTTCTGCCGATGCTCTGCCGCAAGGGCGATCTCACCCGCGACGATCTGGGCGCCATCCGCTCCATGCCGCGCCACTCCTTCGTCGAGGTGGCCGAAGGCGCCGTCGACCGGCTGACCAAAGCCTTGGGCGCCGACATGCAGGCCGAAGACGGCGTGACGCTGGAACGCGTGGCGGGCAAACCCGATTTCGGCCCCCGCCCCGAGCGTGACCGCGACGCACCACGCGGCCCAAAACCCGCCCACCGCAAGAATGACGGACCGCGCCCCGAGCGCGCGCCCAAACAAGAGCGGCCCGAGCGCCCCCAGCGCCCCGACCGCGACGCGCCCCGCGCGGCCCCCGCGCACGCCAAACGCGACCCCAAACGCCCGCCAAAATCCCACAAAACCGACCGCAGCCCCGCCCCGGCCGCCGCCTCAAAACCCAAAAGCGCCGAGCGCCCGAAGACCGGCGAAAAACCCAGCCCCCGCACAAAATCCGGCGCCAAACCTGTCTGGAAAAAAGACGGCCCCAAATCCGGGGATCGTCCCGAGAGCACCAAACCCCGCAGCGCGGGCAAACCAAAATCCGGCGCCAAACCGGTGTGGAAAGACAAGGGCAAACCGGCAGAGACCAGCGCGCGCAAACCAAACCGCGCCGCTGATACGTCCAAACGGTTCACCCCTCCGGGCAAATCCGGCAAACCCGGCGGCACCAAACCGCCAAAACGCAAAGGCTGATCTGCACGCGCCTCCCGCCCCTGCACCCTTTTACAAATACCTGAATCCCGCCGTCGGCGTCCCCTACAACGGCAACCGACGGCGTATCGGAATTTTTCAAAAATTCCGGCCCGATTTTTTCAAAAAATCGATCCCCGCAGCGGGCCTTGAGAACACAAAAGGCCGGAGCGTCAGCTCCGGCCTTTCTGCTAGCGTCTGGATGCTTACCAGCCCCCCGGAGCTCCGTCTGCCCGAGCCCTGGCCCGTCCCCCGGGGCTCGGGCCGCGCGATCTCTCACAGGACCCCCGGGGCTCCGCCCGCAAAGGCTTCAAACTCTCCACTGGAGAGTTTGCCGCAGCGAAGCTGCGGATCAGCCTTTGCCCTTCCACGGTACGAGGAATCGCTCGACCGCGCGCATCAGCATGTCGATGCCGAAACCGATGATGCCGATAAGAATGATGCCCAGAATGACGATGTCGGTGTTCTGGAATTTCGACGCGACCATGATCATCATGCCCGCCCCTTTCTCCGCCGCGACCAGCTCCGCCGCCACAACAGTGCCCCAGCACACACCCATCGCCACCCGCGCGCCGGTAAAGATCTCCGGCAGCGAGTTGGGGATGATCACGTAGCGCATGATCTGCCACTTGCTGGCCCCCAGCGAATAGGCCGCGTGCACCTTCGAGATCTTGACCCCCGACACCCCCGACCGCGCCGCAATCGCCATGATCCAGAGCGCCGCAAGGAACAGCAGGATGATCTTTCCCGTCTCCCCGATGCCCGCCCAGATGATCACCAGCGGGATCAGCGCCAAGGGCGGCACGGGCCGCATGAATTCCACGATCGGGTCGAACCAGCCCCGGAACCAGTTGGAAAGCCCCATGGCATAGCCCAGCGGAATCCCGACAATCGCCCCGCAGATGAAACCCGCAACAACCCGGAACAGCGACCAGGCCAAATGGCCCAGCAGCGACGTGCCGCGGAACCCTTCGTCCAGCACGGTAAAGGTCCGCTCCACCACCGCTTCGGGCGAGGGCAGATAGAGCGGCTCCATCTGCCATCCGTTGTCCGGCTCGAAATTCGGCGTCCCCTTGTCCGAGATCGTCACGGACCCGCCCGGAATCTCGACCCGGTCGCCGGGCGTGACACGTGTCCCGTTGATCGCCACGACCGTCGCGCCATCGCTCTTGGACACGTCATCATTGCGGTCGAACTGCACCAGCTGGCTGCGGTACTGGGCCACCGTGATGCTGTCGTTCTTGGCCATACCCTCGCCGGGTTCAACCTCGATCGGATCGGGGTTTTCCTCGCGGTTGTGCACCAGAACGGTGACCTCTGCGGTATCCGTCTGGCCGTTGGCCTCGACGGTATATTCAAACGACGTCTGCCCCGCGTAGGGTGCGGGCGCGTGCAGGAACCCGGGCAGCCACGCGGACCCGGTGAACATCCCCCACAGCAGAAACAGCGTCAGGATCGAAATGATGCCCGCCGCCCGGTTCGGGCGCACGGCACTCTCATCGCCGAATGTCACGGTCTTGAGCGCGGTATAGTCGCGGATCCCGCCCCCGATCAGCCGGGTGACGACAAAGGCAGAACCCACAAATATGCCGATATAAACGGCAAGGACGACAAAACCGGTCATGCCCCTGTCTCCTCTGTGCGGCCCATAATCTCTTCTTCCATGTCCCAGATCATCGACAGGATCTCTTCACGTCGCGGCCCGAATTCGGGATGTTTCTTGACCTCGCGCAGGTCCGCGTTCACGCCGGCCTCGGCAAACGGCAGGCGGTATTCCTTGTGGATACGCCCCGGACGCGGCGCCATCACGATCAGACGCTCTCCGAGCAGCAACGCCTCCTCGACGGAGTGGGTGATCAGGATGATCGTCTTGCCGGTCTCTTTCCACAGCTTGAGCACGAGGCTCTGCATTTTCTCGCGCGTCAGCGCGTCAAGTGCTCCCAACGGCTCGTCCATCAGGATCACATCGGGGTCGTTGGCCAGACAGCGGGCAAGCGCCACACGCTGCTGCATCCCGCCCGACAGCTCATAGACGGCCTTTTCCTTGAAATCCTGCAGGCCGACGACATTCAGCAGATGATCCACGATCTCGCGTTTGTCGTTCTTGGGCATCCCCTTCATCGAGGGGCCAAAGCCGACGTTCTCGCGCACGCTCATCCACTCGAACAGGGCGCCTTGCTGGAACACCATGCCGCGCTCTGCGTCGGGGCCTTTGATCTTGTGCCCGTTGAGGGTCATCACCCCGTCCGTGGGCGCCAGAAAGCCCGCAACAATGTTCAAAAGCGTGGTCTTGCCGCAGCCCGACGGGCCCAGCACACTCAGCAATTCACCGGCCTTGAGGTCCAGCGTCACATCCTGAAGCGCCTGCACATGCCCGCCGCCGGGCAGATCGAAACGCATGGAAAGGTTTGAAATGGAAAGTCCGGACATGTCCCTGCTTTCTGACCGCGTGGCCGCAGTCGGTGGACCCGGTGTGCCGGGTCGCGGTTGGCCTTTATGTGCAAGGCCCGGCACGCAGAACGCACCGGGCCCCGACAGTGTCGTGCTTAGTTGGCGATCGACGCCAGTGGGCCGGTGTTCACGGTGCCCTCGTAGCTGTCGAGCTTGCTGTCGATGGAACCGGATTGGACGAATACGTCCGCCACACCGCCCATGAAGGTGGCGCTACCGCCGCCCAGCCACTTCTCGCTCAGCTGCTCTTCGACCGATGGGAAGGCAAAACCCGCCAGCGTCTCGGCTGTCGCGTCCTCGTCCATGCCGGCGTCCTTGGCGATCACGGGCAGCATTTCCTCGGTGTTCTCACCGGAGTTCCACATCGCGTTGGCTTCCGCCGTCACTTTGAGGAATGCGGCGAGTTCGTCACCGTTCTCGGCCACGTAGGACGCAGGCGCGGATGTCACGTCGAACACCAGAATGCCCAGCTCTTCCTTTTCGGCACCGGTCAGCAGGATGTTGCCCGATTCCTTCATGCGGCGCAGCGCACCACCCCAACCACAGGCCATGTCGACCGCGCCCTGGCTCAGGGCCGCGGCGCCTTCGGCAGGCGCCATGTCAACGACCGACAGGGACGCGACGTCCACGCCAAAGTGGTCCATCTGCTTGAGGAAGCCATAGTGCGCGGCGGTGCCCAGTGGCACGGCGACTTTCTTGCCCGCCAGCTCGCCCGCGCTTTCCTTGTCGATCTCCAGTGCGGAGGCGACGACGCAGTTGTCGTTCTCGGAATAGGACACGGCGACGTCAACGATCTGAAGATCCTGACCACCGGACGCGGCAACCACGAAGGGTGGCACACCCTGGCTCACGGCGATCTGCACGTCACCCGATGCCATTGCCGCGGACATTGCCACGCCGCTGTCAAAGCTGACCCAGTTGATCTTCTTGCCCAGCGCTTCCTCATAGGTGCCGTTCACTTTCGCGAACTGAAACGGCATCGGCCATTCCAGGAAGTAGGCGACGGTGATTTCCTCGTGACCGTCAGCGAATGCGGCGGCCCCCGTCATCGACATCACGGCGCCGGCGACGAATGCGCTTACTGTTTTCTTCATCATGGTAATATAACTCCCAGTTACTTTGTCCCCCGCACCTTGGCGATGCTGGAGGTCTGTGGCCGCCCGAGGCGACCGACGATCGGCATCGTGCGGGATGCCCTGTGCACTTGCAACAATGATTCGGCTGAAATTGAGACATTCTGACCCAATATCGCGCCGGTTGAGCATTGCGGATTCTTTGAAACCCTAGGCAAGAGATCATGTATTATCAGGCCATTAGAGTGACCCGATGTGGCGTGTGCGGGATCATGGAACAGTGCCATGGCCCCGCACGGTCACTCTGCGCCGAAAACACGAAACACATAGGACCAGTTGCGCCGTCGATTTAAGTCCAATGACGCCCATCACCGATCGACTCTATCCCGAGGCCGGGTCTCATGCAGCGATGGACTCTGTCTAAGCATCTGGAAATTATACGTATATAAGGTTTGCCTCGCGCAGCACCCTCGGCAAGCTCGCGATTTGGACCCCGCGCACCGATGCCGACGTCCGAAAGATTTTTTCCGGGCCAAGCCCAAAATTTCGGCAAACCTTCGCCCGTCCGGGGCTGGATATATTCAATCAAACCGTCTGGCCCTATTTTTCGGCGACGTTTGCCTGTCTGCTATGGTATCGGTCAAAATATGACCCCCCGAATTCACACGCACAGCGCAATTGAAAGGTCAGTCCAATGGACGGTACATTCAACGAAAACGATATCTCCCGCATCGTCGAGGCGGACCGCGCCCACGTCTGGCATCACCTGAGCCAGCACAAACCCTATGAAACAACGGATCCGCGCATCATTGTCGAAGGCAAGGGCATGCGCGTCTGGGACCAGCACGGCAAGGAGCATATCGACGCCGTTGCGGGCGGTGTCTGGACCGTCAACGTCGGCTACGGCCGCGAATCAATCGCCAATGCCGTGCGCGACCAGCTGATCAAACTGAACTTCTTTGGCGGCACTGCGGGTTCGATCCCCGGCTCGATCTTCTCCGAGCAGCTGATCGCCAAAATGCCGGGGATGAGCCGCGTCTATTTCGCCTCCTCCGGCTCCGAGGCCAACGAAAAGGGCTTCAAGATGGTCCGCCAGATCGCGCAAAAGCGCTATGGCGGCAAGAAATACAAGATCCTCTACCGCGAGCGCGACTACCACGGCGGCACCATCGCCACGATGGCCGCCGGCGGCCAGGAAGAGCGCAACGCCCATTACGGCCCCTTCCCCGACGGGTTCGTCATGGTCCCGCACTGCCTTGAGTACCGCAAGCATGAGCAGGACGGCGCACCGGATGAAAACTACGGCGTGTGGGCCGCCAACCAGATCGAAAAGGTCATCCTCGAAGAGGGTCCCGATACCGTCGGCGCACTGTGCCTTGAGCCGGTGACCGCAGGCGGCGGCGTCATCACGCCCCCAGACGGCTATTGGGAGCGCGTGCAGGAGATCTGCACCCAGTACAACATTCTGCTGCACATTGACGAGGTCGTCTGTGGCGTGGGCCGCACCGGCACCTGGTTCGGCTATCAGCACTATGGCATCAAACCCGATATCGTGACCATGGCCAAAGGGGTGGCGTCGGGCTACGCCGCGATTTCCTGCACCGTCACCACCGAAGCGGTGTTCGAGATGTTCAAGGACGACGCCTCCGACCCGCTCAACTACTTCCGCGACATCTCGACCTTCGGCGGATGCACGGCAGGGCCCGCGGCGGCGATCGAGAATATGGCGATCATCGAACGCGAGAACCTGCTCGACAATACCAATGCCATGGGCGCCTACATGCTCGATCAGCTGAGCGCGCTTCAGGACAAGCACGCGGCCATCGGTCAGGTGCGCGGCAAGGGTCTGTTCCTCGGGGCCGAACTGGTTGCGGATCGCACGACCCGCGAGCCTGCGGTGGAAAAGATGGTCGGCGCCGTGGTGGCCGACTGCATGCAGCAAGGCGTCGTGATCGGTGCGACCAACCGCTCGCTGCCGGGAAAGAACAACACGCTGTGCTTCTCGCCCGCGCTGATCGCCACAAAGGACGACATCGACCAGATCGTTGCCGCCGTCGACGGCGCGATTGGCCGCGTTTTCGGCTGATACCGTGACACTCATACCCCTCGCGCCCCCTCCGGGCGCGGGGGGATTCCGCGCCCGCGCGCTTGATGCCGCCTACGCCCGCGCCCGCGCCACCCTGATCCCCCGTTTCGATCACCTCGACAGCGCCGCCCTGCTCTGGCCGCTGCGCGCCGCGCTTTGCCGGCGCCGTCTGCGCATCGCCGACATCGGTGCGGGCACCGGGCGCGATGCGGCTTGGCTTACCCGTACCGGGCATAGAGTCACGGCGGTAGAGCCGGTGACCGCGCTTTGCGCCCACCCCCATCTGGCGTGGTCCCCCGCGCGGCTGCCACATCTGCATGGGGTGCGCGGGCCGTTCGATCTGGTGCTGATCAGCGCGGTCTGGCACCACCTGCCCACCGCCGACCGCGCCCCCGCCCTGCGCCGTCTGCGCGGGCTGCTTGGCCCCGGTGGCCAGATCTGGATCTCGCTGCGTGACGGCCCCACCGCACCCGACCGACCGGGCTACGGCGTCGACCCCATGCGCCTGCGCAGGCAAGCCATCGGCGCGGGCCTGCGCATAACCGATCTGATGCCCGCACGGGCGCAACAGGCGAGCGGCGCACGCTGGCGATGGGCGGTTTTACGCACAGCCCGCGAATTTTAGGGAACCAATGCGCGGACCGACTGTTGATGCGGTGGAATAACTGGAGACAAACTCATGAAAAAGATTCTGATCGCCCTGCCCATGATGGCCGCACTCGCCGCCTGTGACACCCCGAACCAGGCCGCGCTGACAGGCGCCGCTCTGGGGGCTGCGACCGGTGTCGCGGTTTCGGGCGACGACGACAAGGTTGTCGGCGCCCTGGTCGGCGGCGCCGCAGGTGCCGCCGCAGGCAACTACATCGGGCGCGCCAACAACGGGCAGTGCGTCTATCAAAACAGCGCGGGCCAACGCTATACCGCTGCCTGCCCCTGATCGCGCAGCCATACATCGTCCCCAAGGGCTCCCACGCGGGAGCCCTTTTTTTGTGCCTGCGGGCCCCGTGTATTGGCATACTTTCTGTGCACGGGTTGTGCACGGTCCGTGCATCGTCAAACCATCTCGAAATCGATACTGAGTGAAACCTTAAGTCTCAATAAGCGCTTCCATTATCAGATCAGGTAGCGTATGATAATGACATTGAAAGCCAAAATCACTCTCCGATAGGTCCAATTTGCAATCCACATAAGGCCAGTCTAGAAAGGTGTTATGGCGCTTCCGGTCGAGACATTCTTTCTGCAACCCGACGCACAGGGCACGCTGCAATCGCAGATCCAGCAGATGATTGCACAGGGCATACTGTCGGGACGTTTCCAGCCCGGAGAAAAGCTGCCCTCGACCCGCAAACTCGCCACGCATCTCGGCGTCAGCCGCATCACCGTCACGATTGCCTACACCGAATTGTTGGCCAACGACTACCTCACGTCCAAGGGGCGGTCGGGCTATTTTGTGTCCGAAAACGCGCCAACGCCGCCGAGCTTTTCACCCACGCCCGACGCGGAAGATGCCGTGGATTGGGCACGCGCGCTCGGCCAGCGCTTTAGCGGTGGCGTGACGCCCAGCAAGCCGCAGGATTGGTCAAAATACCGCTATCCCTTTGTCTACGGCCAGGCCGATCAGTCGCTGTTTGACCACGCCAATTGGCGGCTCTGCGCCTTGCAGGCCCTGGGCCAGCGCGACTTTGAATCCATGACGTCGGATTACTACGATCAGGACGATCCGAACCTCATCGAATTCATCGCCCGCCACACCCTGCCGCGTCGCGGCATCACCGCAAAGCCCGAACAGATCCTGATCACCATGGGCGCGCAGAATGCGCTGTGGATGACGGCGCAGGTACTGCTGACGCAACGCCGCCGCGCGGCGCTGGAGGATCCCTGCTACCACGCGCTGCGCGATATCCTGATCCAGTCGCGTTGCCATGTGAACCCCGTGCGCGTGGACGCCGACGGCCTCCCGCCCGAGGCGATTCCACCCGATACGGACGTCATCTTCACCACCCCCAGCCACCAGTGCCCGACCAACGCCACCATGCCACTGGCGCGCCGCCGCGCCCTTCTGGAACGTGCCCGCCAGATGGACGCGCTGATCGTCGAGGACGATTACGAGTTCGAGACATCGTTCCTGCGCGCGCCATCGCCCGCGCTCAAATCGCTCGATACCGACGGGCGGGTGATCTATGTCGGGAGCTTTTCCAAATCGCTGTTTCCCGGTCTGCGCCTGGGCTATCTGGTGGGGTCCGAGCCGTTTATCCGCGAGGCCCGCGCCCTGCGCGCCAGCGTGCTGCGCCACCCGCCGGGCCACACCCAGCGCACGGCGGCCTATTTCCTGTCGCTGGGCCATTACGATGCGCTGGTGCGCCGCATGGGCAACGCGCTGCATGACCGCCGCGCGCGTATGGAGGAAGGCATCCGCGCCCACGGGCTGCAAGTGGCGGGCCAAGGGGCGCACGGTGGTTCATCTTTCTGGATGCGCGCGCCCGATCACATCGACACCCATGCGCTGGCCGCACGTCTGCGTCAGCGCGGCGTGCTGATCGAGCCGGGGCAATCGTTCTTCGGCGGCGCGGAAAGACCGCGCAACTTCTACCGGCTGGGCTACAGCTCGATCCCCGCAACCCGCATCGCCGACGGGCTCGCAGAGCTTGCGCGCGGCATCGCGCAGACCTCCGGCATTGGCCATATCCGGGCATAGAAACTGGCCCTAACACTCAACCGCCCACCCCGGTATCCTGCGTGCAACGCAAGAATCGCCCTGTAATCTGACAAGGAACCCCCCATGAAAATGACGACCGAAGAAGCCTTTGTAAAAACGCTCCAGCGCCACGGCATCCAGCATGCCTTTGGTATTATCGGCTCGGCCATGATGCCGATCTCGGATATCTTCCCCAAGGCGGGGATCACCTTCTGGGACTGCGCGCACGAAGGCTCCGGCGGCTTCATGGCCGATGGCTACACCCGTGCGACCGGCAAGATGTCGATGATGATCGCGCAGAACGGCCCCGGCATCACCAACTTCGTCACCGCCGTGAAAACCGCATACTGGAATCACACCCCTTTGCTTTTGGTTACCCCACAGGCCGCGAACAAGACGATCGGTCAGGGCGGCTTCCAGGAGATGGAGCAGATGAACCTGTTCGCCGACTGTGTCGCCTATCAGGAAGAGGTCCGCGACCCGTCCCGCATCGCGGAGACGCTGAACCGCGTGATCATCCAGGCCAAGCGCGCCTCTGCCCCCGCCCAGATCAACGTGCCGCGTGATTTCTGGACGCAGGTGATCGACATCGAGATCCCCGAGATCGTGGAATTCGAGCGCCCCAACGGTGGCGAAGAAGCGATTGCCAAGGCCGCCGAACTGCTGTCCTCGGCCAAATTTCCCGTCATCCTCAACGGCGCCGGTGTGGTGCTGGCCAAGGGCGGGATTGAGGCCTCCAAGGTGCTGGCCGAAAAGCTCGACGCACCCGTTTGCGTGGGCTACCAGCACAATGACGCCTTCCCCGGGAACCACCCCCTGTTTGCCGGGCCGCTGGGCTACAACGGCTCGAAAGCCGGGATGGAGCTGATTTCGAAAGCGGATGTTGTGCTGTGCCTTGGCACCCGTCTCAACCCGTTCTCGACCCTGCCGGGGTACGGCATCGACTACTGGCCGCAGGACGCCAAGATCATTCAGGTCGACATCAACCCCGACCGCATCGGCCTGACCAAGAAAGTGACCGTGGGCATCGTGGGCGACGCGGCGAAGGTCGCCAAATCCCTGACCGAAAAGCTTGCCGATACGGCCGGCGACACCGACCGCGACGCGCGCAAGGCAATGATCGCACAGACAAAATCGGCATGGGCGCAGGAGCTGACCTCGATGAACGAGGAGCAGGACGATCCCGGCACCACCTGGAACGAACGTGCCCGCGCGGCCAAGCCTGACTGGATGAGCCCCCGCATGGCGTGGCGCGCGATCCAGCAGGCGCTGCCCGTCGAGGCGATCATCAGTTCCGACATCGGCAACAACTGCGCCATCGGTAACGCCTATCCGGCGTTCAACGAGGGCCGCAAATATCTGGCGCCCGGTCTGTTCGGCCCCTGCGGCTACGGCCTGCCCGCCATCGTCGGCGCCAAGATCGGCCAACCCGACGTGCCCGTCGTGGGCTTTGCCGGGGACGGCGCGTTCGGCATCGCGGTGAATGAGCTGACGGCCATCGGCCGCGGCGAATGGCCTGCGGTCACGCAAATCGTTTTCCGCAACTACCAGTGGGGCGCGGAAAAGCGGAACTCGACCCTGTGGTTCGAGGATAACTTTGTCGGCACCGAGCTGGACGAGGAAGTCTCCTACGCGGGCATCGCCAAGGCGTGCGGCCTCGAAGGTGTGGTTGCCCGCACCCAGGAAGAGCTGACCGCCGCACTGGCCAAGGCGATCGAGGATCAGATGAAGCACGGCAAGACCACGCTCATCGAGGCCATGATCAACCAGGAACTGGGTGAGCCCTTCCGCCGCGACGCGATGAAAAAACCCGTCGCCGTGGCCGGGATCGACCCCGCCGACATGCGCGAACAAACGGTCTGAGTGCAGACCGCCACACATAAAGGGATCAGGCCATGAGCGTGCTGCGCGATCTACAAACCCGCGCCGCCGCCCGGCCTGCCCATATCGTCCTGAGCGAAGGCCACGACCCCCGGGTCGTGGCCGGTGCGCTGGCCGCCCTTGACGCGGGAATGGGGCCGATCACCCTTGTCGGTCCCGCCGCCGAAATCAACGCACAGCTGGCGCGCGCGGATGCCACCGGCGCCAAGGCGCTGACGATTCAGGATCCCGAAACATCGCCGCTGACCGAGGCTTACGCCGCGCTGTATTTCGAGCTGCGCAAGCATAAGGGCGTGAGCGAGGATGTCGCGGCGCGGGCCGCCCGCGATCCGCTGAATTTTGCGGCCCTCATGGTGCGCAACGGCGATGCCGATGGCACCGTCGGCGGCGCGGTCGCCACCACCTCTGACACCGTGCGCGCGGCCCTGCAGATGATCGGCAAGGCGCCCGATGCGGCCCTTGTGTCGTCTTTTTTCCTCATGGCGCTGCCCGATGGGCATCCTTCGGGGCGCAGCGCCATGGTCTTTGGCGATTGTGGGCTTGTCATCGACCCCGATGCGGGCGAACTCGCCGCCATCGCCGCGCAATCCGCCGCCTCCTGCGCGCAGCTACTGGGCGACGCGCCGAAAATCGGCATGCTCAGCTTTTCCACCAAGGGATCGGCCCGGCACGAGCGCGTGACCAAGGTCACCGATGCGCTGGCGATCCTGCAGCGCGATCATCCCCACCTGCCCGCCGACGGCGAGCTGCAATTCGACGCGGCGTTCGTGCCCGACGTCGGCGCGTCCAAGGCACCGGGATCGGATGTGGCAGGCCACGCCAACGTGCTGATCTTTCCCAACCTGGACGCGGGCAACATCGGCTACAAGATCGCCCAGCGCATCGGCGGCTGCGACGCCATCGGCCCCGTGCTGCAGGGCCTCGCGCGCCCCGCGAACGATTTGTCACGGGGCTGCACCGCGCAGGATGTGACAAACATCATCGCCGTGACCACCCTTCAGGCCACCCCTCAGGAGCCATCATGACCCATAAACAGCCGACACTGGATCTCAGCCCCAAGGTCTCTGACGAGGTGCGCAAGACGACCTGCTACATGTGCGCCTGCCGCTGCGGCATCAACGTGCACATGAAGGAAGGCAAGGTCGCCTATATCGAGGGCAACCGCGATCACCCGGTCAATCAGGGCGTGCTCTGTGCCAAGGGCTCTGCCGGGATCATGCAGCACAACGCGCCCTCGCGCCTGCGCGCCCCGATGAAACGCGTTGGCAACCGCGGCGAGGGCAAATTCGAGGAAATCTCCTGGGAAGAGGCCTACGGCATCGCCGAAGGCTGGCTCAGACCCATCCGCGAAACGGACCCTTCAAAGCTCGCGTTCTTCACCGGGCGCGACCAGTCGCAGTCGTTCACCTCGATGTGGGCACAAAGCTTTGGCACGCCCAACTACGCAGCCCACGGCGGGTTCTGCTCGGTCAACATGGCGGCGGCGGGCATCTACACCATGGGCGGGGCGTTCTGGGAATTCGGCCAGCCCGATTGGGACCATACCAAGCTTTTCATGCTGTTCGGCGTGGCCGAGGATCACGACAGCAACCCGATCAAGATGGGCATCGGCAAGATCAAGAAACGCGGCGCCCGCGTGATCGGCGTGAACCCGATCCGCACCGGCTACAACGCCGTGGCCGACGATTGGGTGGGCATCACGCCGGGCACCGACGGTCTGTTCATCCTCTCGATGATCCATTGCCTGATGAAGGCCGGGAAGATCGATTTCCACTACCTCGCGCAATATACCGACGCCGCCGTGCTGCTGAACGGCGACGAAAAATCGCCCGATTTCGGGATGAAACTGCGCGACGAGGACGGCAAAGAGCTGGTCATCGACCGCGCGACCGGCAAGCCGACCGCCTTTGACAAGAAAGGCGTGCGCCCCGATCTGACCGCCACGCACCGCGTCGCCGACGTGACGCATAAGCCCGTGTTCCACCAGATGGTCGAGATGTATCTCGACGACAAATACGCGCCCGAGGCCGTGGCCGAAACAGTTGGCTTGCCCGCCGCCCGCATCCGTGCGCTCGCAGCCGAATTGGCGCGCGTGGCCTTTGACGAGGCGTTCGAACTGGCCCATGAATGGACCGATTTCCGAGGCGAGACGCACCAGACCATGACCGGCCGCCCGGTGTCCTTCCACGCCATGCGCGGCATTTCGGCCCACGCCAACGGGTTCCAGACCTGCCGCGCGCTGCACACGCTGCAAATCCTGCTTGGCACCGTCGAGGTGCCCGGCGGCTTCCGCTTCAAACCGCCCTACCCCAAACCCGCGACGGCCCACCCCAAACCGCATTGCAAGGTCACGCCGGGCGCCCCGCTCGACGGGCCGCACCTGGGCTTTGTGCACGGGCCGGAGGATCTGGCACTCAAGGACGACGGCACGCCCGCCCGTATCGACAAGGCTTATACCTGGGAAAACCCCATGTCCGCCCACGGGCTGATGCATATGGTGATCTCGAACGCCTACGCGGGCGATCCCTACAAGATCGACACGCTGTTCATGTATATGGCCAACATGTCGTGGAATTCGTCGATGAACACGACCGGCGTGCAGCAGATGCTCACCGACCGCGATGAAAGCGGCGAATACGTGATCCCGCGCATCATCTACTCGGATGCCTACAGCTCCGAAATGGTCGCCTACGCCGATCTGATTCTGCCCGATACGACCTATCTGGAACGGCACGACTGTATCTCCCTGCTCGACCGCCCGATCTGCGAGGCGGACGCGGCGGCGGATGCGATCCGCTGGCCGGTGGTGGAGCCTGACCGCAACGTCAAAGGCTTCCAATCCGCGCTTTGCGATCTGGGCGCCCGGCTGGGCCTGCCCGCCTTTACCAACGCGGACGGAAGCCAGAAATACGCCGATTACGCCGACTACATCGTCAACCACGAACGCCGCCCCGGTGTCGGGCCGCTGGCCGGCTGGCGCATGGGCGAGAACGGGCTGCAGTCCGGGCGCGGCGGCGTGAACGAAAGCCAGCTCGACAATTACATCGAAAACGGTGGGTTCTTTGTTGAGCATATCCCCGACGGGGCCAACTACTACAAACCGTGGAACATGGCCTATCAGGAGTGGGCCGTGAAGATGGGCCTGTTCGATGCGCCGCAGCCCTATCTGTTCACCCTCTATTCGGAGCCGATGCGCAAATTCCAGCGCGCTGCCGAAGGCCACGGGGAGCGGCAGCCCCCCGAGCACTTGCGCGCGCGCCTCAAGGAAAAGATGTCGCCCCTGCCGATCTGGTACGAGACCGATCAGGAGGGCAACGAGGGCTTCACCATCACCGCACTCACCCAGCGCCCGATGGCGATGTATCACAGCTGGGGCAGCCAGAACGCCTGGCTGCGCCAACTGCACGGGCGCAACCCGATGTATCTGCCGACCAAGCTGATGCGCGCGCATGACCTGCAAGACGGCGACTGGGCCGAGATCACCTCCCCCCACGGCGCGATCACGGTGCCGGTGATGGAGATGGCCGCGCTCAACGACAATACAATCTGGACGTGGAACGCCATCGGCAAACGCAAGGGCGCCTGGGCGCTGGAGCCGGACGCGCCGGAGGCGACCAAGGGCTTTCTGCTCAACCACCTCATTCACGAGCTGATGCCCCCCAAGGGCGACGGGCTGCGCTGGGCCAATTCCGACCCGATCACCGGGCAGGCGGCGTGGTTCGACCTCAAGGTCGCGCTGAAAAAGGTCGCCGCGCCCAGTGATGCGCAAAGCCGGCCGGCGATGCCGCCCATCGCCTCGCCCGTGGGCACCGGCCCGGAAGAGTTGAAATGGAAGGTCGGCAAATGAGCGCGATAAAATTTTTCGAAAAATTTTGCCCGGAATTTTCGAAAATTCCGGCTCCGGCGGCAAAGGACACGACATGACCCAACTGCCCACCCACACCGATAAAAAGCTCGGCCTTGTCATCGATCTGGATACCTGCGTCGGCTGTCATGCCTGCGTCATCTCCTGCAAGGGATGGAACACCGAGAACTACGGCGCGCCCCTGTCGGATCAGGATCCCTACGGCGCGAACCCCTCGGGCACCTTCCTCAACCGCGTGCACAGCTACGAGGTTCAGCCGCAAGGGGGCGAGGCGCAGCTGATCCACTTCCCCAAATCCTGCCTGCACTGCGAGGACGCGCCCTGCGTCACCGTCTGCCCCACCGGCGCCAGCTACAAACGGGTCGAGGACGGCATCGTGCTGGTCAACGAAAGTGATTGCATCGGCTGCGGCCTGTGCGCCTGGGCCTGCCCCTACGGCGCGCGCGAGATGGACGCCGCCGAAGGCGTGATGAAGAAATGCACGCTCTGCGTCGATCGCATCTACAACGAAAACCTCCCCGAAGAAGACCGCCAGCCCGCCTGCGTGCGCACCTGCCCCTCAGGCGCACGGCACTTCGGCGATCTGGGGGATCCCGATTCCGACGTCAGCCAGCTGGTGGCCGAGCGGGGCGGCGTCGACCTGATGCCCGAACAGGGCACAAAACCCGTCAACCAATACCTGCCGCCCCGCCCCAAGGACCAGCTGGGCGCGTCAGACGAACAGATCGACATCCTCGCCCCCTTCCTTGAGCCTGTCGCGTCAGAGCCGCAGGGCTTTCTCGGCTGGCTCGACAAGACGCTGGAGAAACTCTGATGCATCCCGCACCTTCCGTCATCATCTTCTCGTCCTTCTCCGGTCTGGGGTTCGGCCTGCTGTTCTGGCTGGGCCTGGGCATGCCCGCGATGACCGGGCTGAATGCCTTCATCTTCTTTGCCATCGCCTTTGCGCTGGCGGTGGGCGGTCTGATCTCCTCCACCTTCCACCTGGGCCACCCCGAACGCGCGTTAAAGGCGTTTACCCAGTGGAAAACCAGCTGGCTGTCGCGAGAGGCATGGTGCGCCGTGGCCGCCCTGCTGCTGATGGGGCTCTACGCCATCGGCATGATCTTCTTTGCGCAGCGTTGGGCCCTTCTCGGCGTGCTTGGCGCCGTTTTCTCGCTCGCCACCGTGTTCACCACCTCAATGATCTACGGCCAGCTCAAGACCGTGCCGCGCTGGAACACCCCGCTCACGCCCGCGAATTTCCTGTCTTTATGTCTGGCGGGCGGCGCGCTTCTGGCCGGTCAGGTGCAGATCGCGCTGGTGCTGCTGGTCGCGGCGGCGGCCATTCAGGTCATCACGTGGAAACGCGGCGACGACGCGCTGGCGCACAGCGGCACCGACATGGCGACGGCCACGGGCCTCGGCACCATCGGCACCGTGCGCGCGTTCGAGCCGCCCCATACCGGCACAAACTACCTGCTCCGCGAATTCGTGCATGTGGTGGGCCGCAAACACGCGCAAAAGCTGCGCCTCATTGCGCTGGCGCTCATGGCCGGCGTGCCGATTGTGCTGATGCTACTGCCGTTCCATCACATCTGGGGCTTTGCCGCCGTGCTTGCACATCTGGCAGGCGTGCTCTGCGCGCGCTGGCTCTTCTTTGCCGAGGCCGAGCATGTCGTCGGCCTCTACTACGGCAAGCGGTGAGCCTGCCCGATCTGATCCTCCGCCCCGCGCGCGCGCCCGACGCGCCGGGGCTGAGCGATCTGATCTACCGCTCCAAGCACTCCAACGGCTACGACGACGCCTTCATGGCCGCCTGCGCGCACGAGCTGCGCGTGACCCCCGCGCGCCTCATCGCCAGCACCTACTGGCTGGCCGAACGTGGCGGGACGCCACTGGGGTGTGCCGCGCTGCGGCCCCACACTGACACCGTGGGCGAAGTGCACGCGTTCTTCATCGACCCCGATCACAAGCGGCAGGGCATCGGGCGCCTTCTGTGGCGCCGCCTGCACCGGACCGCGATGGGCCAGGGCTTTGCAAGCCTCATACTCGATGCCGATCCCGCCGCTGTACCGTTCTACGAAGACTTAGGCTTTCGCTGGCGGCGCGACGTGCCCTCAGGCTCGATCCCCGGCCGCACGCTCCCGCAGATGACCCGCCCACTACCCTAAAGCGCCAGCCGCCGCTCCACGATCCGCGCCATGACCGAGGCGCCGACGCCCAGCATCTCCTCGTCCATCACGAAGGCCGGATTGTGCAGCGGCACGGTGCCCGCGTGGCCCAGCACACAATAGGCCCCGGGCACGACCTTGAGCATATCGGCGAAATCTTCGGACCCGGTAGCCGGCTGATCCTTGTCAAAGACGTTGTCGGGGCCGACGATGTCGGCGGCCGCCTCCAGATAGGCATCCGACAGCGCCGCATCGTTGATCAACACGTCAAAGACATTGCGCAGATCCAGCGTGATCTCGACCCCATGCGCCAGCGCAAACCCGTCGCAGATCGCCTGCATCCGGCTGGTCGCAAGGTCATAGATCTCGTCCTTGAAATAGCGCACCGTGCCCGCCAGCGTCGCCACCTCCGGCACCACGTTATAGGCAGCGCCCGCGTGGATCTGCGTCACCGACAGCACGCAAGCATCGAGGGCCGGCACATTGCGACTGAGGATGGTCTGAAGCTCACTCGCCAGCGAGGCCGCGATGATCAGCGCATCGCGCCCGTCACTAGGACGCGCGGCATGGCTACCCTTGCCCGTCACCGTGATGTCGAAAAAGGCAGCCCCCGCCATGGCGACACCCTTGCAGATGCCGACCTTACCCGGCGTGCCGTTGGGCATGTTGTGCATCCCGTAGATCTCGTCGCAGGGGAACTGCTCGAACAACCCTTCCGCGATCATGCGGCGCGCGCCGCCCAGCCCTTCCTCGGCGGGCTGGAACACCAGCACGGCAGTGCCGTCGAAATCGCGCGTGGCGGCAAGGTGCTTGGCCGCGCCCAGCAACATGGTGGTGTGCCCGTCGTGGCCGCAGGCGTGCATCACGCCCGGGGTGGTCGAGGCATGATCCAGCCCGGTGATCTCGTGGATCGGCAGCGCGTCCATATCCGCGCGCAGGCCCACGCGGCGGTTCCCCTGCCGCTGCCCGTGGATCAGGGCGACGACACCGGTGCCACCAAGCCCCTCGTGCACCTCGTCGACGCCGTAGGCGCGCAGGTGCTCGGCCACGACACCGGCGGTGCGGTGCTCGGTGAACCCGATCTCGGGGTGGGCGTGCAGATCGCGGAAGATCGCGCGCAACTCGGCGTCGCTTTGGGCGATGGTGGGCAGGATGTTCATGGGCTGTGGCTCTCGCATCAGGGCAGTTTTCCTACCCTAACCGCGCGCGCCCCGGGCCTGCAACGCACACCGCCAGCAATCACGCGCGCGGGCAAAATTTCGGCGAAATTTTGGGCCCAGAATTTCCTCGAAATTCTGCCACCGCCAGCAGCAGGGCGCGCGGCCTAGATCAGCCCCGCGTGCCGCATGCCTGCGTCGATCAGCGATTTGGTGCCATCGCTCAGCCCCGTCAGCGGCAGGCGCACTTCCTCGCTGCACAGATCGAGCTTGCTCATCGCGTATTTTGCGCCGACCAGCCCCGGCTCTGTGAAAATCGCCTTGTGCAGCGGCATCAACAGATCCTGAATATTCAGCGCAGTGGCGTACTCACCCGCCGCGCAGGCCGCCTGCATCTCTGCCAACAGCTTGGGCGCCACATTCGCCGTGACCGAGATACAGCCGACGCCACCCTGCGCGTTGAACCCGTGCGCCGTGGCATCCTCACCAGACAGCTGGATGAAATCGCGCCCGCAGTGCATCCGCTGGTCGCAGACCCGCGCCAGATCACCTGTGGCATCCTTGACGCCCACGATCCGCTCCAGCTTGGCCAGCGCGCCCATCGTCTCGGGCGTCATGTCGACGACCGACCGACCGGGGATATTGTAGATGATGATCGGCAAGCCGCAGCTGTCGTGCACGGCGGTGAAATGCGCGATCAGCCCGCGCTGCGTCGGCTTGTTGTAATAGGGCGTGACCACGAGGATCCCGTCCGCGCCCGCCTTCTCGGCGTGCTGGGCGAGGCGGATCGCCTCCAGCGTGTTGTTGCTGCCGGCACCCGCGATCACCGGCACCCGGCCTGCCACGGCCTTGACCACTTCGACGACCACGCGGTCGTGCTCTGCGTGGGTCAACGTGGGGGATTCGCCCGTCGTGCCCACCGGCACAAACCCGTTCGATCCTTCACCGATATGCCACTCCACCAGCTTTTTCAGCGTCTCGATATCCAGCTCGCCGCCCTGAAACGGCGTGACGAGAGCAGGAAGGGATCCTGTGAACATATGCACGCTCCTTGTATTGTGCTGGAGGCCGAGGCCACCGGTGAAAGACCCCGATCACCCCGATCAAAGCCCCGTGAATATTTGCACCCCGACAGGCAAGGTCGATTGAACCCCGCCCGTTCCGGGCTATGCTGCATGGCTCTACCGCCTGAGAGATAGGAATTGCAAGTCATGACACGTCTACTGGCGGCCCTGCTGCTGATGCTGAGCGTCTCTGCCACGTTCGCGCAAACCGAGCGCCCCCGCCCGCTGGGCTGGGCGATGGACGCCATGCGCGGGGGCGATTTCGACGGCGCGCTGCGCATCGCCGAACGCGACGGCACCGCCGCGCGCGACGTGATCCTGTGGCACAAACTGCGCGCCCAGCGCGGCAGCTACGCCGAGGTGGTCGATTTCCTCACCCGACGCCCCGATTGGCCGGGCGAGGACTATCTGCGCCGCCGATCCGAGCCGGTGGTGATCGCGCAGGACGACGCTGCCATCCTTGATTTCTTTGCCGACAGCCCCGCGCAGACCCCGCGCGGTGTGCTGGCCCACGCCGCCGCGCTGACCCGCGCTGGGGAGGAAGGGCTGGCGCAGGCGTCAGTCGTCCTCGCATGGCGGACCATGCCGATGAACGCCAACAGTCAGGCGGCCTTTGTCGCCGCGCACGCCGATCTGATCAAACCGCATCACGACGCCCGGCTCGACGCGATGGTGTTCCAGCGCGAATATGACGAGGCGCGCCAGATGTACCCGCTCGCCTCCGCGCCCGCGCGTCAGGCCGCCGAGGTGCGCATCGCCCTCTACCGCCGCACCGGTAACGCCGCCTCGCAGTTCGAGGCGCTGCCGGACGCGATCAAGAACACCGGCGGGCTGAACCACGCGCGTTTCGAATGGCGCGTGCGCGAGGGCCGCGTGAACGATGCCAAGGATTTGCTCATCGCCGCCTCCACCTCTGTCGAGGCGCTGGGCGATCCCGCCGCCTGGGGCAACCGTCGCCGCGCCCTGGCGCGCGGCGAGATGCGCTCGGGCGACAGGCAACGCGCCTATGCCATGGCTTCGCAGCACTTCCTGACCGAAGGGTCGGACTACGCCGATCTCGAATGGCTGTCAGGCTATATCGCGCTGCGCTTTCTTGACGATCCGATGCGCGCGCACCAGCATTTCCTCAACCACGACAACGCCGTTGAATCCCCCATCAGCCAGGGCCGCGCGGGCTATTGGCAAGGCCGCGCGCTGGAGGCCGCTGGCGACGAGGAAGGCGCGATGGCGGCCTACCGCGCCGGCGCCAACTACCAGACGTCGTTCTACGGGTTGCTCGCGGCGGAGCGTGCGGGCGTCCCTTTCCCCGAAAAACTCCGCGGCGCCCCACCCGAACAAGACTGGCGCGACAGCGCCCTCGCCCGCGCACCCCTGTTCGAGGCGGGTCTGCTGCTGCAAGCCTCGGGCGAGCTGAACCTGGCGGAGCGGTTCTGGACCCACCTCGCCGAGCAACTCGTCGAAGAAGACCTGAGGCTGCTGGGGCAAGCCGCCATCGACTTGGACCAGCCGCATATCGCCGTGATGATCGGCAAGCGCGCCGCGCAGCGCGGGCTCGAGATCGCCGCCCCCTACTACGCGCTGCACCCGCTGGCCGAGGCCGATCTGCCCATGGCGCCGGAGATGAACCTCGCCATCGCGCGGCGCGAAAGCGAATTTGATCCGGTCGTGCAATCCTCCGTCGGCGCGCGCGGGCTGATGCAGCTGATGCCCGCCACCGCGCGGGAGGTCGCCTCGAAACTCGGGATAGCGCCCCAGCACAGCACCGAAAGGCTCACCGCCGATCCGGTCTATAACGCGCGGCTCGGCTCGCAGTACCTGAGCGAGCTTGCGGGCCAGTTCGACGGCAATGTGGTGATGATGTCGGCGGGCTATAACGCGGGGCCAAGCCGCCCGATCCGCTGGATGCGCGATTACGGCGATCCGCGCAGCGGCGACATCTACATCGTCGACTGGATCGAGATGATCCCCTTCCGCGAGACCCAGAACTACGTCATGCGCGTCACCGAAAGCCTGCCGATCTACCGCGCTCGGCTGGGTAAGGATCCACTGCCGATCCCCTTCTACGAAGAGTTGATCGGCTCAACCCTGCAAGCGTTCGCGCCATAGCGTGAACAGCCCCGCGCCCACGATCACCGTGGCGCCGATGGCCAGCGCGGGGCTGACCGTTTCGCCAAAGATCACGATGCCCAGCGTGCTGGCGAACACCAGTTGCAGGTACGCGAACGGCTGCACCGCACTCGCCTCCGCCACCTCGTAGCAGCGGATCAGCAGCCAGTGCCCGCTTGCCCCCGCGACGCACAGCGCGCCCATCCAGATCCAGTCGCGCCCGCTCATAGGCTCCCAGAACCACATGCCCAGCGCGGTGGTCGTCAGCGCCCCCACCGTGCCCGTCCAGAAAAAGCTGGTCGCCGTGGTGTCGCGCCGCGCCACAAACCGCGTGAGCAAGCCGTAAAGCGCGAACATCCCCGCCGCCAGCAGCGGGATCAGCGCGCGCACATCGAACACGCCCGTTCCGGGCCGCAGGATGATCAGCATCCCCACAAACCCCACGCCAATCGCCGCCCAGCGCCGCCAGCCTACCCGCTCGCCCAGCACCGGACCGCTCAGCGCCGCCACGATCAGCGGCGTGACGGCAAACACCGCGTGGCTCTCGACCAGCCCCAACAGGGTGAACCCCGCGACCATCACGCAGATCTCAAGCGACAACAGCAGCCCGCGCAGGATCTGCACCAGCGGCTGCGTGGTGCGCGCCGCCGCACGGATGCCCCCGGCCTTGCGGCGGGCGACGGTGATGACAAAGGCGGCAAAAAACCAATAGCGGATCATCACCACCATCAGCACGTTGTATTCGCCCGCCAAATGGCGGCTCAGCGCGTCCTGCACGGCGAATACCGCCGTTGTGGCGATCATCAGCGCGATGCCAAGGGCGACGTTGTTGGATTGGCTCACAGCACCGCCCGCGTCATATGCCGCTTGCGACCAAAGCCGGCGCTGCGGGTCACCGCAAATCCCGCCTCCTCCAGCCCCCGCCGCACGAATCCTGCCGCCGTGTAGGTCGCCGCCGTGCCACAGGGCGCGGTATGCGCGGCCACCTGCGCCATCAACTCAGGCGCCCACAGCTCCGGGTTCTTCGCAGGTGAAAACCCATCCAAAAACCACGCATCCGCCACCCCTTCCCACGCGGGCAGCGCCGTGCGCGCGTCGCCGTGGATTACCTCCAGCGTGAAATCATCGCCCTCCAGCCGCGCCGGAAACGCCTCAAGCGCGGTCAGCACCGACGCCGGCAGATCCGGCCAGACCGACAGCGCGCGGCGCAGATCCTGCATCGCCATCGGATAGGCCTCAAAACTGGTGAACCGCAGCCGCCCCGACACGTCTGCCGCGCGAAACGCCGCGAGGCACACCAGAAAATTCAGCCCCGTGCCGAACCCCAATTCGGCCACGTGAAACCCGTCGCGGAACCGCGCGGGCAGGTCATTGCCCCCCAGAAACACGTGCCGCGTCTCGGCCACGCCGTTTTCAAGGCTGAAATACGGATCGTCAAAGCGGGTCGAGACCGGCACGCCCCCGTCCCGCCATTCCAATCCTGCGCTCTGGTCGTGCACGTCCGCATCCTGTATCCGCTTCACACGCGCAATCTGCGCCCAAACCGAAAGGGCCGCAATGACCGATCTGACCATCCGCGGCGCGGGCATCTTTGGCCTTTCCATCGCGTGGGAGGCCACCCTGCGCGGCGCGCAGGTGACGCTGATTGATCCGCACGGTCCGGGCGCGGGCAGCTCTGGCGGGATCGTCGGCGCGCTGGCGCCCCATGTGCCGGAAAACTGGAACCCGAAAAAGGCGTTCCAACTCGACAGTCTGCTGATGGCCGAAGGGTTCTGGGCCGCCGTGGCAGAGGCCGGCGGCGCCGATCCCGGCTACGCCCGCACGGGGCGGCTGCAAGCCATCGCCGATGATGCGGGGCTTGTCCTTGCCCGGCGCAGGGCGCAGACCGCGCGCGATCTGTGGGGCGATCACGCCCGGTGGGAGGTCACATCGGACACGCCCGACTGGGCACCGGTCTCTGCCACCGGGTACACCATCTTTGACACGCTCAGCGCCCATCTGCACCCGCGCCGCGCCTGCGACGCGCTGGTCGCAGCCCTCGCGACAAAGGGGGTGCGCGTCACGCCCGATGGTCCCGAACGCGGCATCGTGATCGATGCCACCGGGGCCGCGGGGCTTCACCGTCTGGCCGCCGCACACAGCCGGTCAATGGGCGCGGGCGTCAAGGGGCAGGCCGCCCTGCTCGCACATGACGCCCGCGGCCTGCCGCAGCTGTTCGCCAACGCCGTGCACATCATCCCGCATCTCGACGGCACCGTCGCCATCGGCTCCACCTCAGAGCGGGAGTTCACCGATCTGGAAACGGATGCGCAGCTGGACGGCGTCATCGCCACCGCCCGCGCCGCCGTGCCTGCCCTGCGCGAGGCACAGATCATTGACCGCTGGGCCGGCATCCGCCCCCGCGCCCGCACCCGCGCGCCGATGCTTGGCCCCGATCCGTTCCGCCCGGGTCATTTCATCGCCAACGGCGGGTTCAAGATCGGCTTTGGCATGGCGCCCAAGGTCGCGACCACCATGGTCGATCTCATCCTTGAGGGGCGCGACACCATCCCCGAAGGCTTCCGCCTGGAGGACAACCTGTGATCACATCGCTTGACCATCTGGTGCTGACCGTCGCCGACATCGACGCCACGATTGCGTTCTATACCCAAGCGCTGGGCATGACCCACGCGCCCTTCACGGTCGCCGACGGCAGCACCCGGCACGCCCTGCGCTTTGGCGAGTCCAAGATCAATCTGCACGTCAGCGGCGCGGAGTTTGAACCCAAAGCGCAAAACCCCACGGCAGGCAGCGCCGATCTATGCTTTCTCACCGATCGCCCTCTGGCCGACTGGCAGCGCCACCTCGCCGCCCACGGCACACGCATCGAAGAAGGCCCGGTGCCCCGTTCGGGGGCCACCGGGCCTCTCATCTCACTCTACGTCCGGGATCCGGACGGTAATTTGATCGAGATCAGCGCCCCACTTCAGCCTTGAGCGATTTCATCAGCTCGGTCAGCTCCTTGATGTAGATCTCACCGGTCAATTGCCCCTGATCGTCAAAGGCTTCGTGGCTGGCGGCCACATGGATTTCCGGCCCTTGCAGGATACGCGGGCGGAAGGGCACCATGAACCCGCGCAGGATCATCTGCGCGCGCTCGCCGCCCGCACGGCCCGCCGCCGCCGACATCACCGCCACGGGCTTGCCCCCCAGGGCTTCACACTCGACCGGCTGATCCAGTCCAGCGCGTTCTTCAACGCGCCCGACGGGCCCTTGTTGTACTCAGGCGTGGAAATCAGCACCGCATCGGCGTCCGCGATCTGCTGCGCCAGCGCGTCCACGGCGGCGGGCACGCCGCTTTCCTGCTCGTCATCCCCGTTATAGAGCGGCAGGTCGATATCCGCCTCGATCAGCTGCCCGCCATCGTACAGGCTCGCCGCCTCGCGCAACAAAAGCGAATTGTGGCTGCCCTTGCGAAGCGAGCCGGAGATGCCCAGAAGTGTGTGCATGGCGTTTGGTCCTTGGATAAATTGCGTTACGCGTAAAGTGAGGCGGAGGTGCGAATTCTCAAGGCCATGGTGCGCACGAAAAAGGCCGCCGTGCGTCCCCACACGGCGGCCCTTGCATCCTTCGGGACGGGATCAGGCCGGGTTCGGCAGGATCACGATTTCGACCCGACGGTTCTGGCGCTTGCCCTCAGGCGTCAGGTTGGAGGCAACCGGCTGCGCCTCGCCCCGACCGAACGTCTGGATCCGCGCACCGGGTACGCCGTTGCCCGTCAGCACATTCGCCACCGCCCGCGCGCGATCCTCTGACAGCTGCTGGTTGAACGCCGCATCCCCGTCGCTGTCGGTGTGGCCGATGATCTGCAGCGTCGAATTCTGGTAGACCTGCACGTTTTGCGCCAGCGCCTGCAAATCGCCCTGAATACCCGCGCTCACCGCGCTGGAGCCGCTGTCGAAGGTGATGTCCTGCGGCAGGGTCACGATCAGACGGTCGCCGGTGTTCTGAATGACCACACGGCTGTCGAGCTGGCGACGCAGCTCGGCCTCCTGCCGGTCCAGCAGCACGCCGCCACCCGCGCCCAGCGCGCCACCGATGATCGCGCCCTTCAGCGCGCCCTGATCGCGGTTGCCATCGCCCCGGCTCAGCGCGCCGATCACGGCCCCCGAGGCCGCGCCGATCAGCGCACCGTTCTTGGCGTTCTGGTTCGGATCACCATCCTGCGCGAGGATCGAGCCGTTCGGATTAGTACACGCACCCAACGCAAAAACGCCCGCCAGTGCGGCGGCGAGGGAGAATTTCGAAAATGTCATAGTTTACTGCCTTGCTGTTTGGGCTCCGTTCGGGCGAAGCATCTTTCACGCAGACAATATAGCCCTTTCGCGCCCCGGACAAAATGCCGCCACAGGGGGAATCGGCGGCATCCCGCGCACGTCAAACGCGTCAGCGTGCATCCGCCCGTGCCCCCTCGAACGCCAGCATGGCCCGTTTCACCGGCAGCCCCCAATGATAGCCGCCCAAACCGCCCGTCCCGCGGATGACGCGGTGGCACGGGATCAGATAGCCCACCGGATTGCGCCCCACCGCCGTGCCCACGGCGCGTGCGGCCCCCGGTGCGCCGATGCTGCGCGCGATTTCACCGTAGGTCGTCACCGTGCCCTCCGGCAGCCGCAACAGCGCTTCCCACACCTTGATCTGGAACGGCGCGCCCATCAGATACAGCGGCGCCTTGTCCCGCGCCGCGCGCATCCCGAACGCCGTCAGCACCCAGCCGCGCAGGCGCGCCGGATCCTCGGCAAAGGTCGCGCGCGGCCAACGGGCGCGCAACCCCGCCATCGCGGCCTGCTCCCCCATCTCGGCGGCAAAGGACAGACCACAGATGCCCCGCTGCGTCCCCATCACCAGCGCCGGGCCAAAGGGGCTGTCGAACCACCCCCAGAAGATCTCAAGCCCCGCGCCCCCCTGCGCGAACGCACCGGGGCTCATCGCCTCCCAGCGCAGAAACAGATCGTGCAGCCGCCCCGTGCCCGAAAGCCCGACCGACTGCGCCGCCTCCAGCGTGGTGAACCGCTCGGCCAGCAGGGACTTCGCGTGGCCCAGCGTCAGATACTGCTGAAACCGCTTTGGGCTGACACCGGCCCAGGCACTGAACACCCGCTGGAAATGCGCCGCACTCATCCCCATTTCGCCGGCCAGCGCCTCAAGGCTCAGCGGCGCCTCGGCCGCATCAATGGCATCAATCGCGCGGCGGATGACGCCAAAATGATAGGCGTCCGAAGACGCAGCGGAGGGAGCGGTAATCTCGTTCATGCCCCCAGAATATGCGCCCGCCGCCTTGCACGCGACCCGAAACCTGCGCATACCCTTCGACCATGACAAAACCCACAAAACAGCTCGATTACCACACGATCCGCGCCATCATGCAGCGCTTTCACGCGGCCGAGCCCGAGCCCAAGGGCGAGCTGGAACACGTGAATGTCTACACCCTCGTCGTCGCCGTGGCGCTGTCGGCACAGGCGACGGATGCCGGCGTCAACAAGGCCACGCGCGCGCTTTTCAAGGTCGCCGACACCCCGCAGAAAATGCTCGACCTCGGCCTCGACGGGCTGACCGACCATATCAAGACGATCGGCCTCTTCCGCCAAAAGGCCAAGAACGTGATGAAGCTCAGCCAGATCCTCGTCGACGACTACGGCGGCGAGGTGCCCAATTCTCGCGCCGCCCTGCAATCGCTGCCGGGCGTGGGCCGCAAGACCGCGAATGTCGTGCTCAACATGTGGTGGCAGCAGCCCGCACAGGCGGTCGATACCCACATTTTTCGCGTCGGCAACCGCACCGGCATCGCACCCGGCCGCACCGTCGATGCGGTCGAGCGCGCGATCGAAGACAACATTCCCGCCGACTACCAATTGCACGCGCATCACTGGCTGATCCTGCACGGGCGCTATCACTGCAAGGCGCGCAAACCGCAGTGCAAGACCTGCCTGATCAATGACCTGTGCCAATTCAAGGAAAAGACCGAATGAAACACTACGACATCGTCGGCATCGGCAACGCCGTCGTTGACGTCATCACCCACGCCGATGACGCCTTTCTCGATAACATGGGCATCGACAAGGGCATCATGCAACTGGTCGATCAACCCCGCGCCGAACAGCTTTACGGCGCGATGAACGACCGGCTGCAAACACCCGGCGGCGCTGCGGCCAATACGATCGCGGGCGCGGGCGCGCTGGGCCTCTCGGCGGCCTTTATCGGACGGGTCAAGGACGACGGGCTGGGCCGTTTCTACGCCGCCGCCATGACCGACATCGGGATTGATTTCGTCAACGCGCCCGTCAGGGACGCGGAGGAGCCGACCTCGCGCAGCATGATCTTTGTCACCCCCGACGGGGAGCGGTCGATGAACACGTATCTCGGTGTCTCCACCGGCCTCAGCTCGGCGGATGTGCCGGCAGAGGTCACCGGCGGCGCCAAGCTGATGTTCCTCGAAGGGTATCTGTTCGACCGCGACGCGGGCAAGACCGCCTTTCGCGAGGCCGCCCGCAGCGCCAAGGCCGGGGCGGCAAAGCGGGCATCGCCATCTCCGATCCCTTCTGCGTCGAACGCCACCGCGCCGACTTCCTGCACATGATCGAGCACGATCTGGATTTCGTCATCGGCAACGAGGCCGAACTGACCGCCCTGTGGGAAACCAAGGATATCGAAGAGGCGCTGTCGCGCACCGCCGACATCTGCGCCACGGTCGTCTGCACGCGCGGCGGCGACGGTGTCACGGCCATTCGGGGGTTCGAACGTACCGATGCCCCCGTCACCCGCATCACCCCCGTCGATGCCACGGGGGCCGGCGATCAATTCGCGGCAGGCTTTCTTTACGGCATGGCCACGGGCGCCAGCCTCGACACCTGCGCGCGCATGGGCAACCTCTGCGCCGCCGAAGTCATCTCCCACGTGGGCCCCCGGCCCGAGCGGGACATGCTGGCGGAGTTCCGCGCCCATGGGCTGATCTGATGCTGGGCG
Organism: Sulfitobacter albidus; assembly: GCF_018200035.1. Taxonomy (NCBI): domain Bacteria; kingdom Pseudomonadati; phylum Pseudomonadota; class Alphaproteobacteria; order Rhodobacterales; family Roseobacteraceae; genus Sulfitobacter; species Sulfitobacter albidus. The sequence continues at coordinate 2,704,238 of NZ_CP073581.1, forward strand.
ACGGGTATCACGACGTGCCCGCGGGCAAGCTCGCGATGGTCGTCACCCATCTGGAAATGCGCAGCCCGCCCTCCCTGCGCGATGCCCCCTGCCGCAGGGCGTCACGCTGCGCCGCGTCACCCCGACGCTGGACTGGTATCGCGACATCTTTGCCCGCGTCGGGCGCGACTGGCTCTGGTTCGGCCGCCTCGCCCTCGACGACGCGGCTCTCACCGCGATCCTCACCGACCCAAATGTCAGCTTCTACACCCTCAGCCGCAACGGCACGGACGAAGCGCTGCTGGAGCTTGACCACCGCGAAGCCGGCGCTTGCGAACTCGCCTATTTTGGCCTGACAGAAAGCCTCATCGGCACCGGCGCCGGCCGGGCTCTCATGAACACGGCCATCACACACGCCTTCGCCCGCCCGATCGCCCGCTTTCACGTGCACACCTGCACCCTCGACAGCCCGCAGGCTGTCGCCTTCTACATCCGCAGCGGCTTCATCCCCACCAGGCGCCAGGTCGAAATCGCCGACGACCCCCGCATCACCGGCCTGCACCCCGACACATCCGCCCCGCAGATCCCGTTGATCTAGCGCGCCTCCCCCCTGCACCCTTTCAAAAATACCTAAACCCCCCGGCCCGCTGCACTCACTGCGGCCCGCGATACGCCCGCACATCCCCAAAATCCTAGGACGTCTGCGTGCCCACCTCGATCTTGTCGAGCAACCGCTGGATGCGCTCCATCTCCAGCCGGTAGGTTGTGCGCTTAGCCATCGCGAGGCTCGACTTGGCCAATGTGATCGCCGCGTCCGTGCGCTCACGGTGGTAGAGGCAACGCGCATATTCGGTCATCGCCCGGTTCAGACGCAAATTCATCGAATAGCGCTTTGCCAGTCCCGCCGCACTGGTCAGCAGCTTGCCGGCCGAGGATGTCTCCCCTGCCCGATCAGCACCTGCGCGCGCACCAAAAGCGCGTCCGCCATCAGGTTTGCGCAGCCAAAGCGGCGCGCGTATTCCTCGATGTTGCCCAGACGGCGCAGCGCATCGAGGTCCTGAAAGTTATCCGCAGGATTCGCCGGGAACAGCCGGTGATAGCAGTCGGTCAACTGCAACCGCCGCCGCACGTCCTCGTGGCCGCCCGCCTCCGCAAATCCCATCGCTTCGGTCATCGCCCGCGCGCCTTCCTTGGGCTTTTTCATGTCCCGCAGCAGGTTGGCGTGGTGATACAACGCGATCGCCGTGCCCCGCCGGTCCTCCAGCGCGCGCAGGCAACTCTCGGCATAGACATAGTCGCGGTTGGCGTACTCGCGATCTCCGGTCAGGTGGTTGACCAGCCCCCTATAGACCCGCGCCAGCGCGTGCACCCGTTCGGTTGAATGGTTCGTCGCTTCGCTGTGGATGATGTTCGCAAGCCGCCCCTGCGCGGCGTCGATCCGCCCCCGCTCGATCTGGCAGATCGCGAGGTTGAGCGAAATCCGGTTGTGCTGGGGTTGCCCGTCGACCTGCCCCTCGATCCCGCGATTGAGGTGGATGCCCTGCCGCAGCAGGGCGACGGCGTCGCTCAGATTCCCCTGCACAAGGCAGGTCAGCCCCGTCTCGTTGTAGAGCCACACGATCTCGTCGCGGTAAAGCGCGTTGAGCTGGTCCAGCTTGCGCTCCGGTGGCCGGTCGAACTGCTCGCCCCCCTTCTCACCATCCTCCAGAAATTCCCAGGCCTTGCGGATCAGCCACCGCAGGTTGATCTTGTAGGTCTCGAAATATCCCGCCCCTTCCTGCAGGTCGGTCGAGGGCGAAATCTCCTGCTCCAGACGCGACACAACCGAGATCGAGAATGTCGTGCGTACCGTCGATAACGCCGCGCGCAGCGCCTGCACGGGGGTTGTCGGATCATCGGCGTTCATCGCGATCGGATTGGCGACACGGCGGCGGTGCGGCTGATCGGGATATTGGCTAAGCGATTGCACCAGCCGGTTCAGGAATACATAGCCATCGGCCCGAAACCGCGGCAGGTTTGACGGCATCGAGGCATACAGCGACGGCGCAAAGGAATTGACCGATCCGGGTTCGGCCTGTTCATTTCCCAGATTGCCGATCACCAGCGCCTGTACGGACCGGTGCACCGCATAGCGATATTCGGCCTCGCGCCGCCACAACCTCTGGCTTTCCGGCGGTTGGTTCATCGTCATCAACCGGGGATGCGGACTGAGCCGGAAGACCAGACCACGCTCGGCGAGGGCATAGGCCGCGCGCGCCACATGACGGCGGCGGCTGATCGCGCCATCGCGCACCGTCTGGTCAAGGTAGTCGCGGATGTCGGGCGCCCGCACCAGCACGTTGCAGCTTACCGGCGCGCCAATCACGGCCAGATGCTTGATCAGCAGCATGTGCAGGCGGTGATCGCGGTCCGGATCGCCAATCACCGCATTGGCCGCCTCCTCGTCCAGAACCTCGCGCAGCACGTAGCGTTCGCGCTGGTCGGCGCTGGCGCTGGCAACCTGCTGGCCAATCCCCCGGATCAACCGCTCCGCGTGCCGCGCGCCAAGATAATCGGCCGCGGTGCCCCGGCGCCTCAGGGCGGCAAATACCTTCTGCTCCGCCGCCGCCAGAAGAATGGTAAATCCGAATCTGTTGCCGCGCAGCGCGTTCTGGATCGCGGTCCACTCCCGCGTGGCGACCGAAAGGGTGGATTTGTACCGTCTTTCAAGGCGCTCGGAAAACGACAGCCCCGGCACGAGCCATCCCTCCAGCTCATCAAGCTCGGCCGACCTGCCGTCGTCACGCAATTTCTGACGCCTTGCGGGGCCCAGCGCGTTGATCTCGTCGCGCACGTGCCCAACAAATACGTCCAGCGCCCGCTCAATCGCGTGACCATAGATTTGGCTTGCGGTGTCGTAGCCCGCCAGCGGGGGCTCATCCGCGTACCATTGTTCTGTCTTTGCCGCCTCAAACGCATGATCCGCCGCAATCATTTCCTGCCGCAAGCTCTCAATCCGCGCATCCAGCAGATCGGGCGCACCGCCGGCCCCCTGTTGTGGCTCTCAAAAAACGCCTGCGCCTCATTGGCAAAAAGCGCGAGGGCGAGGGTCGGGAAATTGTCGATCAGGAAACGCTCGGGGCGCATAGGCTGGGCAAAGTGGATCTGATGGGTCGAGGCAGGCCCGCCGGTCGCCGGAATATCCGTCAGATCCGCCATGCCGCTCTGGATCGCGCGGGCCTGTTCGCCTTCATGGCGGGCGGCGTCGGGGCGATCTTCCTGCTGGCCCCGCGCGCCGATGATCCTGGCGGGTGGTGTCGCCCAATGTCTGCGCGTCGCGGGGGCATCCCCCTTGGACAGCTCTTTCTTGACCTTGTTGATCGCCCGCTTGCGCGGACCGCTGCGCCAGGGCTCTCCCAGTACGTTTTCATTGCCCACCACGATGAGATCAAGCGGCAGATGCGCCCCCTTGGGGCTGGTGATCAGATAGCGGATGATCTGGTCGATCTCACGGTTTTTCGACAGCCCCCCGCGGTAGAACAAGAGCTCGGCAGACTGGAGCACCAACAAGCCCCGCGGCTGCATATCGGTCTTGCGCGTATAGGCTTCTGAAGCTTTGCGGAACGCGTCCATGATATGGCGCAGCGCAAATGTGCGCGACAGATCCCGCACCTCCCCGGCAAGCGCTGCCGCCGCCGCGGTCAGATCCTTTCGGACCTCATCTGCGGGCGCATCGAACAGGTTGGCACGGGCGTGAACGATATTGACGTAAGTCGGCGTCGTTTCACGCGACAGAACATACGCGCAGCGCGCAAAACGGTCCCGGCTTGTCTTGCTGTCATGCGCGACCGACGCGCGCAGCGTGATCGTCGACTGGAAAAACACGTCGAGCAGCATGTCATAGACCGATGCGATCTCGGTCCCGAAGCTCAGATTGACAAAGCAGGCGTTCACAAACAACGGCTGCGGCGTCAATCCAGCCGGCCAGGCCGCGTGCAGATAGTTCGCCAGCCCCAGATCGGAGGTGAACGCAGCCATGAACGCGCCCTTGCCCAGCCCGCGCCCCGCCGCCACCGTATACAGGCGCCGCCCCTTTGCGAATTTCGGTTTCGGCGGTCCGTATTTACCGGGCGAACCGGCAAGCAGCCCGGACGTGCCCGCCGTCTTGAAACTCTCCGCGATCGCCTCGATGAACTGGTCAAAGGCGTGATACCGGGTCGGAACCCGCGTTATAGAAGTTTTGTCCGGGAAATTCGCACTCTGCGAGAGCCACGGGCGGTCCGACATCGGCGTCAGCACCGAATGACGCACAAAGCGGCGGGGGAACGGCAGATAGCAGCCAGGGGTGAGGTCGCGGCGCCCCCGCAACGGCGGTCGAACCTCTTCAAACCGGGCGAGCCTGTGCGGCGGGCTTTGCTGCCATTGCTTCCACCACGATCCCCATTCCTTGCGCAGCCCTTCGAGCGCGGCATTGAAACACGAGGTGAAGATCGCGCTGCGCAACCCGTCAAGCAGCGCCAGACGGGCCTGCAAATCGCGGATCAACTCGGGGCCGGACGTGGTCACCGGCTGGGTCATCGTCTGGCGCATCACCTGACCGAACAGCTCGAACGTCACCGCAAAATAGTCTTTCGTGTTCACCGACACCCGGTCGCGCCCGGCAATTTCCTGCCCGATGACCAGATCGACATGATAGGGCACCAGCGTCGTGGGATCGAAAAGCTGATCCTGCTTCAGATCTCCACAGGCTTTTGTGATCCGGGGCTTCGCGATCCTCCCGCTGATCGGGGACACCCCCTTCTGCGCTTTCTCAAGCGAGCCATTGTTGATCTCCCAAAGCTCGGAGACAACGCTGAGCATTCGGTGCATCCAGTCCACCGTGCGCGGTTTCTCCTCTCCGTCCATCGATATCGCCGCCATGCCGTAAAACACCGTGTGCGTGCCATAGCGCAGGAAAAGCCCGGCTGAGGTCTTTGCGCGGTCGTCCGCCCCCTTTTCGGCGGGCATCAACACGATCGACCGGTGCGGGATCGCCCTGTCGTGATTGCTCATGAACTGCCGCAGCGGGCGCAGCACATCCGCCTCGGTCATGCCCAGCCCCAGAAACAAGATCGGATTGGCCGAGAACGCCAGCCGGATGCCCTCGTCCACCAGGTCCCGCTCCGCATCCTCGCGCAGATACAGATCCATGTAGTCGCGCTCGGTCACGACAACGCCGTCCTCCGCCGTCGCGCGCCCGTGCAGGTGAAAGACCGAAACATTGGCCCCATCTGCCCCGGCGGCAAAGCGGAACAGATCCGACGCCGCCTCGCGCCGGAAGGTCATATCGCGCATCACCCGACCCAGACCGCTGGTGCGCGGATCATCCGGCGCCATCGGCGGCGGGCGGTTGTCCAATTGGTGCGCCGCGCGGTCGCTCGTCCTGATCTCCCGATGATACCCTATGTCCTGGAAAAACCGCTCGATCTCAAAATCGTAATTGGTCGTCAGGAAGCGCCGGATATTCATATCCAGCGCCAATTTGCGTACCGGGTCCAGATGCGGCGCCAGTATCGAATCCCGCGAAGTGAAATCAGCGGGCGTGACCTGCTCTTTCAGGAGCGTGCGAAGTTCGGAATTCCCGAAAGGATCCGGCAATAGCCGCAAAAGGACCCCCACCAGAAACCGAATGGAAGGCGTCAGAAAAATCCGGCCCTGGTCCTCCCCGATCCGCCTGCAATGATTGTCAATGGCGCTCAATGCGTCATCCCATCCGGCAATGCCTGCGTCGCGGGCCAATTCGACGATCTTGCGGACATTCGAAACCTTGTAGGGCACCATGCAATGGTACAGCTCCGAATCCTGCCGGATCCCCAGAATATCCCGCCGCAGATTACGCCGCCGCGCCTCGAAATCAGACTTCCGACGATCCCAGAAGGCCTCAGCGTCCGCAGGCGCGGCGCTCTCGTCGGCCCGGCCTTCTTTCTTTCCGTAGCCCAGCGCATCATCCACCTGCTTTTCGGCAAGCGCGGCCTCATCCAGCAGCAACAGCTTGGTCAGATCCTCGAACGAGGCGTGCGATTGCGGCTTCGTCGCCACGTCGAGATAGGCCTCATGCGCGGATCTGAATTTTTCAACAAGGCTCACAAGTCCATTGAATTCAGGCACGGCCCCAACGCTTGGTGCATCTCTGGCAGGTATGAAGGCTTCGATGATCCTATTGGGCGCGGTCGAACTCTGCTCATCGGCCCACAGACCGATGCCACATCTCTCCTTTGAAATCTCCTTCGCCTTGCGAAATCCCAAACCGGCGTCATGCAGGTCGCTCGGCAGATAAAGGCCCGCGTGACTGCGCAACATCCCATGCAATTGTTGCGCGATTTCGAATTGCACCGGCAAGCTCTCTCCGCCGGGGAAATCCCCCTTTGAATTGCCCAGTTTGAACGTTTTGAACAGGTCCTCCACCTCATTGATGGCGTAGGTCAAAACTTCCATTCGGTTTTTGAACCAGCGGTGCAGATTCCGCTTGCCGGCCATGCCCAGCCCCGCCGTCTGGGCGCCATCGCCAGCGGGAAGGTCAAATACATCCGGCATTCCCGCAGCAACCGCCAGCCGTTTCAGCGGACATGTAAACTTGTCGACCGGATCGCCGGGCTTCCAATACGCAATTTTCGGATCACAAATACGCGCCTGCTCCCCGATCAGGTCACGCGATGCCTTTGCCACTTTCAGAAAATGCTCTGCATGGTCTCTGACCACCCCGATCTGCGTCTCGCGCCAACTCGTCCAACTGTGCCGCCCGTAGGCAGCAGCGGCCCCGGATCCCAGAAACGCGGTGAGGTTTTCCGAATTGATCGCCTGAAACAAAAGCTGCTTACCGCGCGCCTCGATCAACTCGACGTCGAGTGTATCTTGAATTTGATGAACCGTGTAGGGCCAGGCCAACAGTTCATTACGCGTCTTTGCGTAACGCGATGTTTCGTTCGACAAAAAATTATTCCTTGAAATATGCGCAAAAAAATATCTTCGTTAAGAAATACGACTATTCTTTTAATTCAAAAACAACCTTTTTTATGAGCCGCGACATGAAACGCATCCTTCTGCTGGGCGATCGGGTAACCGATGAATTCATCCTGCCAATGCTGCCAAAGGGCGGATACGCAATTGCGGCGGATGGCGTCATGCCGGTCAAACACGATTGGGAAAATCGCGACCGTTGGTGCCGTTTCGCGCAACCCGGCGGCGTGGCGATGGCCGCATCCATGCTCCGCGAACATGGTCTGGATGTGGTTGAACCCACCACAGACGGCGCTCCGCAACTCACCGCCTACGCGGTTCTGGGCGTTTGCGAGCCGCTCAAGGATCATCCCGATAAATTTGCTTTCAAGCGTCAGCGCGCCCGGGATGATTTCTCCGACTACAAATTCAGGATCGAAAAGCTGAACGGATACGAAAAAACCGATTGCGATACCGGAACGCTCAAGCTGACCGATGCCGATGTCAGCGATATCGCCCTGGTCGCGATCAACGATGCCGGCAATGAATTGCGCGATACCGGTTTTGCCTCCGCCAAGACCCTCGAAATGGCGCTGGCCGCGAGCAACCAAAGGGTGCTCAAAATGCATCTGCCCCTCGCCAACGGGCAGGTCTGGAACGCCTTCAGCGATCAGGACCGCAAAGGCATCCTGCTGGTGCACGCCGAAGATCTGCGCCTGTCCGGTGTCAAGCTCACACGCGGGCTGTCTTGGGACACGATCGCCGAGGATCTGCACCGCGCCGCCTCGGATCCCTCGGGCATCCTGCACGATCTTGTACAGGGCTCCGACCGGCTCGTGATCTTTTTTGCGGACGAAGGCGCGGCAGTCCTGCACCGCGCCGAGGGCAGCGACATCCCCGACATCTCCCTGATCTTCGACGGGGCCCGGATCGAAGGCGAAATCGCCCGCCAACTGCCCGGCACCCTTGTCGGCGCCTTCAACAGCTTTTTCAGCCGCCTGATCGCGGAGCTGACCCGCGAAACACCCCTGAACCATGCAGTGGGCTGGGCCCTCAGAAACGCGATAACGTTTCAGTCAGGCTTTGCGACGGCAGATCGCGTGGACGGTGCCCCGGCGTGGCGCATCAATTCTCCGGCCGCGACGCCCCTCGGCGCCCCCGACGCGCACGGGTTCATCATCCGCGATCGGATCGGCAGCACTGCTGGCAGCCTTCTCGACGGCATCTCCTCCCCGCTGCTTCAGATCGCCCACGATATCGTTTGCAAGGGCGCAAAGAACGCCCTGAAAGCGCACGAGGTCCCCCACGCCACCTTCGGCAAGCTGACGACGATCAGCCGCAACGAAATCGAAGGTCTGCGCGCCGTGCGGCATCTCTTCGATGGCTACCTCGACGATCCGTCCCGGTCCAAACCGATCTCAATCGCGGTTTTCGGCCCCCCCGGATCGGGCAAATCCTTCGGGGTGAAACAGCTGGTCGACGAAAAAACCACCCCGATCCTTGAATTCAACCTCTCCGAAGCGAGCGAAGCCGACCTGCCCGCCTTCTTTCACCTCATCCGGGACGAAACCCTCAGGGGCAGAACACCCCTGTGCTTTTTCGATGAGTTCGATTCGAACAGACTGACCCTTCTGAAAAGCTTTCTCGCCCCCATGCAGGACGGGACCTTCCGCGACGGGCATACCGTGCATCCCACCGGCCGCGGGCTCTTCGTCTTTGCCGGCGGGACGGCCGAAACCTACGGGGAGTTTGCCGATATCGGGGTAAACGGCACCTTCGACGCGCACGCACGGGAGATCAAGAAACCCGATTTCCTGTCACGCCTGTCGGGATACATCGACGTCAAAGGCCCAAACCCGGCCCAGAAAGGCGGCTCAGATCACGCCTATATCCTGCGCCGCGCCATCCTTCTGCGGGTCATGCTGCAACAGGCCTTCCCGTCGAGCGTCGATGCGCAGGATCTGCTCACCATTCAGCAACAACTGCTCGACCATCTGCTGACCGGGGTGGACAGATACCTGCACGGCGCCCGATCGATCGAGACGACGATCCGCATGATGTCAGCCCACAAGGGCACCCTTTCCCCCGGCCTGTCCGATCTCACATCCCAGGACCAATCAAAGCTTCACATCTGGAGCTGAGCCGGGCCCATTCACCCCTGCACCCTTTCAAAAATACCTCGGCACCGACAATCGCCCGCGCGCGCCCTCACAAATAGGGCCGAAACCGCGCCACAACCGCTTCATAGGTCTCGCGCTTGAACGGCACGATCCCCTCCAGCATCGCGTCCACGTCAATCCACTTCCACGCGGCAAACTCCGGGTCCGCAGTGGCGATATTCACATCCGCATCCGTGCCCCTGAACCGCAGCAAAAACCACTTCTGCTCCTGCCCCCGAAACCGCCCCTTCCACAGCTTCGGCACCAGATCATGCGGCAGCTCGTAGGGCAGCCAATCATCGGTCTGCGCCACCACCTCGACCAGGTCGCGGGTGATCCCCGTCTCCTCCTCCAGCTCGCGCAGCGCCGCCGCGCGCGGATCCTCGCCCGGATCCACCCCGCCCTGCGGCATCTGCCAGGCGTCGTAATTCCGGTCCAGCCGCTGGCCCACAAAAACCGCGCCCTGCGCATTCGCCACCATCACGCCCACACAGGGCCGGTAGGGCAGCGCCTCGATCTCTTCCGGTGTCATCAGATATCCTCCATTTGCTCTGCCATACCACCCGCACACCGTCCCCGCCACTCCGGGCGCACGCCCTCCCCTGCACCCTTTCAAAAATACCTCAATCCCGCCCGCGCCCCCTGACGCCGCGTTTTGCGTGACTTCCCCCCGCCCGCGCCTCAAACTCCGCAAAACCGCCAACAGGAGACGCGCCCCATGTCCAGCTATCCCCACATGCTCGAACCCCTCGATCTCGGCTTTACCACGCTGAAGAACCGCGTGCTCATGGGCTCCATGCACACCGGGCTGGAGGAGACCAAGGATTGGGACCGCGTCGCCGAATTCTACGCCGCGCGCGCGCGCGGTGGCGTGGCGCTGATGGTCACGGGCGGCATTGGCCCAAACCTCGAAGGGTCGGTTCTGCCGGGTGCCGCGATGATGGCCAGCGACGAGGACGTGAAAAACCACCGCGTCGTCACCGACGCCGTGCACCGTGATGGTGGCAAGATCGCGATGCAGATCCTGCACGCGGGCCGCTACGCCTACGGGCCGAAATGCGTGGCGCCTTCCGCCATCAAATCCCCGATTTCCCCCTTCCCGCCAGCGGAGCTGGACGAGGACGGGATCGAGAAACAGATCGCGGACATCGCGCGCTGCGCCGGGCTCGCGCAACAGGCGGGCTACGACGGGGTCGAGGTGATGGGCAGCGAGGGGTATTTCCTCAACCAGTTCCTCGTCACCCATACCAACAAACGCGAGGACCGCTGGGGCGGCTCTTATGAGAACCGCATGCGCCTGCCCATCGAGGTCGTGCGCCGCGTGCGCGAAACCGTCGGGCCCGATTTCATCGTGATCTACCGTCTGTCGATGATCGATCTGGTGCCCAATGGCTCCACCTACGACGAGGTCGTGCAGCTGGCGCAGGAAATCGAACGGGCGGGTGCGACGATCATCAACACCGGCATCGGCTGGCACGAGGCGCGCATCCCCACCATCGCGACCTCCGTGCCGCGCGCGGCCTTTGCCTGGGTGACCAAGAAACTGATGGGCAAGGTCGGTATCCCGCTCATCACCTCCAACCGTATCAACACCCCCGACGTGGCCGAGGAGGTGCTGGCGACCGGCTGCGCCGATATGGTTTCGCTCGCCCGTCCCATGCTGGCGGATCCCGATTTCGTGGCCAAGGCGGCGGCGGGCACGTCCGCGCAGATCGCGCCCTGCATCGGCTGCAATCAGGCCTGCCTCGATCATACCTTCGGCGGCAAGATCTCCAGCTGTCTGGTCAACCCCCGCGCCTGCTACGAGACAGAGCTGATTGTCGCCCCCGCCGACACGCCCAAGAGCATCGCCGTGGTGGGTGCCGGCCCCGCGGGCCTGTCGTCGGCCATCACCGCCGCCGAGCGCGGGCACAAGGTCACCGTATTCGACCGCGCGTCAGAGATCGGCGGCCAGCTCAACCTCGCCAAACAGGTCGCGGGCAAGGAGGAATTCTTTGGCTTCGTTGACTGGTATCGCACAATGGTCGCCCACCACGGCATCGAGGTGAAATTGAACACCGAAGTCTCCGCCAACGATCTCGACGGGTTTGACGAAGTGATCGTCGCCACCGGTGTCGTGCCGCGCGATCCGCAGATCCCCGGCCAGAATCACCCGTCCGTCGTCAGCTATATCGACGTGCTGGATGGCACGGTGACACCCGGCGACCGTGTCGCCGTGATCGGTGCGGGCGGCATCGGCTTTGACGTGTCCGAACATCTGGTGCATGCGGGCACATCCACCACGCTCGATTTGCCCGCATGGATGCGCGAATGGGGTGTGGCCGACACGGCCGAGCATCGCGCGGGCCTTGCCCCCGAAGGGCCGCAGCCCCCCGCCCCCGCGCGTCAGGTCACCATGATGCAGCGCAAGCCCTCAAAACCCGGCAAGGGGCTGGGCAAGACAACCGGCTGGATCCACCGCGCGTCGCTGACCATGAAAGAGGTCAAGATGATCGCCGGCGTCAACTACGAGCGGATCGACGACGACGGCGTGCACATCTCCTTTGGCGAAGCCCGCGAGAATGCGCAGGTGATCCCGGCAGACACGGTCGTGCTGTGTGCAGGGCAGCTCAGTGATCGCAGCCTCGCCGACGCGCTGGAGGCCAAGGGCAAGACGTGCCACGTCATCGGCGGCGCGGATGTGGCGGCGGAACTCGACGCCAAACGCGCCATCGACCAGGGCACCCGGCTGGCCGCCACGCTCTGAAACACCTTCGGGCCGCGGAATATTCACCCGCGGCCCGTCACATTCATTCCAGCGGATGTGATCCGCCCACGCGCAACTCCGCCCGCCGCGCGCCCGTGTCTTTTCCACCAAACGGAAGAGACCTCACATGCCCCTCCCCACACAACAGGAAACACAGCGTTCCCCTGTTTCCGCGTCTTCAACGATGCGCCAATTACCTTGCTACTGTCCCACAGGCGCCCAGATTGCGCCCCAATCCGCCGTCATAGCTAACCCTCGAAACAGGAATGAAGGGGACGGCACATGGACCGCCTGACAGAGATGGAAGCGTTCGCCACCGTGGTGGACCAAGGCGGGTTTACCGACGCCGCGAAAAAGATGGGGATCTCCAAATCCGCCGTCAGTAAACACGTCTCCTCGCTGGAGGCCCGGCTCGGCGCGCGCCTGCTCAACCGCACCACGCGTCGCGTGTCGCCCACGGAAATCGGGCTGGCCTATTACGACCGCGCCCGCCGTGTTCTCAATGACGCAGGGGAGGCCGACGCGCTGGTTACTTCCATGCAATCGGCGCCCTCGGGGCTGCTGCGCATCTCGGTGGCGACGGATTTCGGGGTCAATCACCTGTCGCCCTGCCTGTCAGAGTTTCTGGCCGATTTCCCGGACATCACCGTCAACATGGTCCTCAACAACCGCTACGTTGAACTGATCTCCGAAGGGTTCGACATGGCCGTGCGCATCGGGGAGCTGGAGGACAGCACCCTGCGCGCCCGCAAACTGACCGAGACGACCAAACGCATGATCGCCTCGCCCTCCTATTTCGAGAAATACGGCCGCCCCGAAAAGATCGACGATCTGAACGAACACAAGCTGCTGCATTATTCGAACCAATCGTCCGGCAACGTGTGGAAACTGACCGCGCCCTCGGGCGAGAAACGCCAGGTACGCACGGCGGGCTGGCTGTCGGTCAACGACGGGCAGTCGCTGCTCAACGCCGCGATCTCCGGGCTTGGTATCGCCTATCTGCCCAGCTTTCTGTACGCCGATGCCATGGCGCAGGGCCTGATCGAGGACGCGATCCCCGATCTGCCGATGGAAACCCAAGGCATCTACGCCGTCTACCCGCCGGGCCGCTTTACCCAGCCCAAGGTCCGCGCGTTCATTGATTTTCTGGTCCACGCCTTTGCCGAAAAAGGCCCCAGCGACTGGACATAACCCACACCATCTCCCCTCGGTGAACTCCCCCGGTCAGCGCCTTGCGCCTGATCGGGGTTTTTTCTTTGCCGGTGTCAGTCCTGCAAAATCACCACCTCCACCCGGCGATTGGCCTCACGGCCCTCGGGCGTGGCGTTGGTGGTCAGGGGCGCAAGGTATCCCATGCCCTCCGCGTCCAGCCGCGCCGCCGCGATGCCGTAGGCCTCGATCAGCCGGGCGCGCACAGCGCGGGCGCGGTCGCGCGACAGGGCGATGTTGGTCTCCAGCCCGCCAACGGTATCGGTATGCCCGACAAGCGCAACGCGCAGCGCGGGCGTGGCCTGCAACACCCCGGCCAGCGCCTCCAGCGCGGCGAACGGCCCCGCGCCCAAGGTTGCCGTGCCGCTGTCGAAATCCAGATCGTCCAGCACCGCAAATCCCTGCGCGTCCAGCCGCGCGGCCAGCGGACCTTCCGGAACGGTGGCGAGAGGCTGCGCGACGGTCTCCTGCGCCGTGCCCACTTCGATGATCTGCAAGAACGCCGCTCCACCGCGACGGCTCGCCAGCACGAAGACCGCCGCCTCGGGCGCGTCGCGCGGCCCGCGGATCATGCTGAGCGCGTGAAAGGCGCGCAGGTCGATGGCCATGGCAGGTGCGGGCAGTACCTCGACCGCAAAGCGGAAATCATAGCCGCCGCAGGCCGCATCGGCACAATCGAGCACCGTCGTAAATCCCTGCGCCTCAAGCGCCGCGCGCAACGGGGCTGCCAGTTGCAGCGGGCTGCCCGCGCCCTGCGCCACCCGCCACGCGCGCCTGCGCACCGCACCCTCGACACGCACCAGCGGCACGGTGGTGCCATTCCAGACATCCACCGGAATCGCCACGCGCGCCAGCTCTGACACCCGCTCCGCCGTAGGGCGGGCGCTGGCGGGCAACGGCAGCTCCTGCGCGCCCAGCGCCCCCGCCGCCAGCCCCAGCATCAGCACCAGTGTGCGGATCATCGCGATTGCGCGTGATATTCATCGTTGGGCCGCATGTCGGACGCCGCCGCCACCCGGTTGGTCATGTTGAAAAACCCCGCCACGCTCGCGATGTCCCAGATATCCCGGTCGGTGAAACCCACCGCCCGCAGCGCGTCGCGGTCGGCCTCAAGGATACTCTCGGGCGCCTCGGTCAGCTTGTGGGCAAAATCCAGCATCGCGCGGGTGCGGTCGTCCAGATCCGCCACGCGGTAGTTCATCACCAGCGTCTCGCCCAAAATCGGATCGCCCGACAGCGCGCGCACCGCCGCGCCATGGGCCGTGAGGCAGTAGAAACACCGGTTCACCGCCGAGACGACAACCGCGATCATTTCCCGCTCCAGCTTGCTCAGCGCCGAGTCGCCCAGCATCAGATCGTTGTACATCGCCGTGAACGCGTTCAGCTTGTCGATGTCGAACGCATAGGCCTGCAATACATTGGGGATCATCCCCAGCTTGTCCGTGCAGACATCGAAGTATTTTTGCGTGGGCGCGGGCAGCGGGTCGACCATCGGCAGATCCAGCGCGGTCGGTGTCTTGGGGGCCATCGGCGTCTCCTCTATTCAGGGGGTTGACGGTAATGGTATCGCCCGACCTCCGCAAACCCAAGCTTTTGATACAGCGCGTTTGCGGGTGCGTTTTGCGCCACGCACAGAACGCTGAGATGCGCAGCGCCCGCGTCCCGCCCCCAGAACGCCGCCGCGCGCATGATCCATTCCGCCACGCCCTGACGCCGCTGGTGCTCCAGCACTTCGACCGCATGCACCATCGCCACGCGGTCGTGCACGCCCACAAACGCCACGCCCGCAGGCTTTTCGTTCCACCGGGCAAGGATCCCCGTCTTGACCGCCGCGCGCCCCATCACGCGCAGGCGCGCGGGGCCGATGCCGCCCTTGGCCCAGATCTCTGCCATGATCGCCAACGGCTCCCAGATGGTAAAACACGTCACCCGCGGGATCGGCACATCCGTCAGCAGATCAATCGGCGCGGCATAAAGCACGACCTCATCGAACGCGGTATAGCCCCGCGCCGCCAGCGCGCGGTCCAGATCATCGCCCGGCTGCGTCTGGAAAAGCCGCCCGTGCGCCTCTGCCGCGTCAATATCCGCGTCCGTCACCGGCGCGGTGGCCGAGGTTGCCGATACCCGCTTGCCGCCGCCGTCCCCGTCGCGCAACACCCACGGCCCCTGCGCCTCGCGCGCCGCGGGGGGCCACGTGCCCTCCACCACCGCCATCAGTCGCGCCAGATCGGGCGTCATCCGAACTCCGCCTCCAGCGCGCGGATCGCCATGTCGACCTGCGCCTCCACCACCCCGCGCACCACGATATTCGCCCCATAGCGCCCATCGCGCTGGAACGGGTAGCTGCCCATCGACAGCTCGGGATGCGCCTGCGCCAAGGCGCCCAGCGGCCCGGCGATGTCGCCCTCCCCCCGGAACACCGTCAGTGTTTTCGAGATCAGCGGCGCGCCGCCCGTCAGCGTGGGGATCACGCTTTCCACCATGGCGCGGAAGACCGAGGGTACCCCGGCCATCACATGCACGTTTTCAATCGTGAAACCGGGCGCCGCCGACACCGGATTGTCGATCAACGCCGCTCGCGCGGGGATCCGCGCCATGCGCAGGCGCGCGGCGTTCAGGTCAGTGCCCGCCTTGTCGTAGTGTTCCTGCAGGATCGCGCGCGCATCGTCGCGCACATCAATCGATTGCCCAAACGCCTCCGCCATGCAATCGGCGGTGATGTCGTCATGCGTGGGCCCGATCCCGCCCGAGGTGAACACCGTGTCGTAGCGCGCGGCCAGCGCGCGCACCGCCTCGACGATCACGGGCGCCTCATCGCCCACGATCCGCACCTCCGACAGGGCAATCCCCACCGCCGTCAGCTCGCCCGCCAGATGGTGCATATTCGCGTCGCGGGTGCGTCCCGACAGGATCTCGTCGCCGATCACCAGCATTGCCGCCGTGGGGTGTGTCATCTCGCCTCTCCTTGAGCCTGCCTGTGGATGGGTATAGCCCCCACCATGCGCTTTCAAACCGATCTTATCCCCGCCCGGCTGATCCGCCGCTACAAACGCTTCCTCGCCGATTGCACGCTGGACGACGGGCGCGAGGTCACGGCCCATTGCGCAAATCCCGGCTCGATGATGGGTCTGGCCGCCGAGGGCACAAGGATCTGGCTGGAGCCCAACGACGACCCGAAGAAAAAGCTCAAATACGGCTGGCGCCTTGTCGATCACGAAAACGGGCATTTCACCGGTGTCGACACCGGGCGCGCCAATGCCATCGTGCGCGAGGCGCTCACCGCCCGCGCCATCGCCTCGCTCGCCGCCTACGAGACCCTGCGCGCCGAGGTGAAATACGGCGCCAACTCCCGCGTGGATTTCCTGTTGACCCGGCCCGGCCTGCCCGACGCCTATATCGAGGTGAAATCGGTGACGCTTTCGCGCACGCCGGGCCTTGCCGAATTTCCCGACAGTGTCACCGCGCGCGGGGCCAAACACATGGCCGATCTGGCGGAGGTCGCGGCACAGGGCCACCGCGCCGTGCTGCTCTATCTGGTGCAGCGCACCGACTGCGGCCGCGTCAATCTGGCCCGCGACATTGATCCCGCCTACGCCCGCGCGCACGCGGATGCCACGGCGGCGGGGGTGGAAACGCTCTGCCTTGGCACCCACATAACCCCTCAGGGCATCACGGTTGCCGCCCCTCTGGCCCTTGGCGCCCCGGCGCGCTAGAACCTCCCCAAGCGACGACAGGAGCCCCGCGTGAACCAACAGCACACAGGCCGCACGACCAAGGACGGCATCCGCATTCACGATCCCGCTGATTTTGCGGGCATGCATGCCGCGGGCAAGCTCGCCGCGACGATCCTCGACGAGATAGCCGAACATGTGACCGTCGGCCAGACCACCGCCGAGCTTGACCGCATCATAGAAGAAAAGGTCACCGCCGCTGGCGCCAAATCCGCGACCATCGGCTACAAGGGCTACCAGCACGCCAGCTGTATTTCGATCAACCACGTGGTCTGCCACGGCATCCCGGGCGACAAGAAGCTCAAGGATGGCGATATCCTCAACATCGACGTGACGGTGATCGTCGACGGCTGGTTTGGCGATACCTCGCGCATGTATGTGGCGGGCAAACTGCCCCGCAAGGCCGAGCGCCTGATCGACGTCACCCACGAGGCGCTGATGCGCGGGATCGAGGTTGTCAAACCCGGCAACACCTTCGGCGATATCGGCCACACCATCCAAAGCTTTGTCGAAGGGCACCGCATGTCGGTCGTCACCGATTTCTGCGGTCACGGTCTGGGCCGCGTGTTCCACGCCCCGCCCAACGTGCTGCACTACGGCCGCCCCGGCACCATGGCCGTGCTTGAGCCCGGCATGTTCTTCACGATCGAACCGATGGTGAACCTCGGCCGGGCGGAGACAAAGACACTCGCCGATGACTGGACCGCCGTGACCCGCGACAAATCACTCTCCGCGCAGTTCGAACATTCCATCGGCGTGACCGAAACGGGGTACGAGATTTTCACCCTCTCGCCCGGCGGCACCTTCCACCCGACGTATTAGGGTCAGGATACTAGGGCGGGCCGCCCGCGTCGTCATCGCGCATCATCCGTTTCATCAGCAGGCTCAGCACCGTCTCCCCCGCCAGCGGGGTGACGCAATCGGTGATGAGCACCGGCGCGCCGAACGGCACCGGTTTGGGCAGCGGCACCGATGGGGTGTCCGCGCGGGCAACCTTCGGGATGTGGGAAGCGGTGGCATCGGTCATGGCAGCAGCCTAACACAGCCCGCGCAATTTGTATGCACGCGCGGTGCACATCCTGTGTACGCGCTGTGTACGCCGTCAGACACGCGCCAACAGGGTCACATGGGTGTCGCCAAACCGCCGGGTATCGAGCCGCTCAAACCCTTCGGGCGCCTCCATCCGGGCGCTCTCTTCCCAGACGATCAGCGCGCCTTCGGCCAGCCAATTCCCGGCCAGGGCGCCCGCCAGCGCAAGCTGCCCCATCCCTTTGCCATAGGGCGGATCAAGGAACACCAGATCGAACGGCACCTCCCCGCAAGGCGCCAGCCGGGTCGCATCCATGCGCATCAGGCGGGCCGCCGTGTCTTCGCGCAACTTACTGATATTGCTTGCGATCAACCGCTGCCCCACGCGCCCGTTCTCGATGAACACGGCCCTCTCCGCCCCGCGCGACAGCGCCTCAAGCCCCAGCGCGCCGGTGCCCGCAAAGAGATCCAGCACCCGCGCGCCGTCGATGACATCGCGCGAGGTCAGCATGGAAAACAGGCTCTCGCGGACCCGGTCCGAGGTGGGGCGCAGATGCGCGCCCGCGTCCCCCTTGCCCAGCGGCGTGAGCGGCACGCCCCGGTGTTTTCCCGCGATAATCCTCACGCCTTCAACAGCGTCTTCAGATCCGATCCGGCATCCGCCACCATCTCCGGCGCGGGGGATTTTCCGCTTTCAATCAAACGCTTACCGATCATGTATCCGCGCGGATCATTGGCCGCATCCACGGCCAGCAGCATCTTATCGCGGTAATACCAGAACGATTTTGCCGCCCCCCGTCGCGCGTCACAACCGAAGTATAGCCCGCGTTCAACCCCGCAATCTGAAGCTTCACATCGTATTGATCCGACCAGAACCACGGCGTCGCGATATAATCCTTTTCCGCGCCCATCAGGTTCTCGGCCACCACCTCCGCCTGATCGATAGCGTTGGGCACACTCTCCAACCGGATGCGCCCGCCGCGATAGGGAAACGAGGTGCAATCCCCCGCCGCCCAGATCCCCGGCGCCGAGGTGCGCCCCAGCGCGTCCACCTTGATCCCGTTATCAAGAGTGATCCCCGCCGCTTCGGCCAGGGCCGCACCGGGTGCCACGCCCACGCCCACGATCACAAAATCCACGTCCAGCGTGGTGCCATCAGTGAGGGTGGCGCCGCTTACCGCGCCCTCGCCGGTCAGACGCTCCAGCCCCACACCTTCGCGCAGGTCGACGCCGTGGCTTCGGTGCAGTTCACGAAAGAAATCAGAGGTTTGCGGAGAGGCGACGCGCTGCAAAATCCGCTCCGCCATCTCGACCAGCGTGACCTGCAATCCCATTTTGGCCGCCACCGACGCGGCCTCCAACCCAATATAGCCGCCGCCCACGATCAGCACCCGCGCACCGGCTTGAAATTGCGGCGCCTGCGCGTCCACATCCGCGAGGCTGCGCACGGTGAAAACGCCGTCCAGATCGCCGCCGATCGCCGCAGGCAACCGGTGCGGCACCGACCCCGTCGCCAGCACCAGATCGTCGTAGCCCAGCATCGCGCCGCCCACGGCGATCTTGCGATCGGCCACGTCAATCGCGTCCACCCGGCTGCCCAGCCGCAGCTCGATCCCGTTCTCGTCGTAGAACCGTTCCGGCCGCAGGTAGAGCCGCTCGCGCGCCATCTCCCCCATCAGATAGGCCTTGGACAGTGGCGGGCGCTGGTAGGGTGGCTCGGCCTCCTCCCCGATCAGCGTCACCTTGCCGTCAAAGCCCAGATTGCGCAGCTTGACCACACAGGACGATCCGGCCTGTCCGGCCCCGACTACCACGATATGACGCATGGAAACTTCCCCCCGCACTGGCGTTCGCTGGGGCAAACCCTATATCCGGGGTGAGTTGAAACACAATGACACGGAAGGTCATCCCATGCCGATTTCCCAAGGCGATACGCTCCCCGATGCAACACTGGTCGAGATGGGCGCCGATGGCCCCGCCCCGGTCAAGATCAGCGATAAGGTCAAGGGCCGCAAGGTCGTGATCTTTGCCGTGCCGGGCGCCTTCACGCCGACCTGCCACTCCGCGCACGTGCCCAGCTTTATCCGCACCAAGGATCAGTTTGACGCCAAGGGCGTGGACGAGATAATCTGCGTATCCTGTAATGATCCCTTCGTGATGAAGGCTTGGGGCGAGGCAACCGGCGCCACCGAGGCTGGGATCACCATGCTGGGGGACGCGAGTTCGGAATTCACCAAGGCGATCGGCATGGATTTCGATGCCGCTCCGGCAGGGCTGGTCGCGCGGTCAAAACGCTACGCGATGCTGGTCGATGACGGCACAGTGACGCTGCTGCAGGAAGAGGAGAACCCCGGCGTTTGCGAAGTGTCCGGTGGTGAAGGCCTGCTCGACAACATGTAAGACAAGCGGAGGGGGCCGCGGTGCGACCCCCTCTCGACCGTGTCCGGAAAATTTCGAATTTTCCGACCGGAATTTTCGCAAAATTCCGATCCCCGTGGCGAGGGCGCGCACCGCTCAGGCGGAGGCGACCGCGGCTTCCTCGTCCTCGTCCCGCGAAACGATGACGGTGCGCGTGGGGAACGGGATGTCGACGCCGCGGGCGTCCAGCGCTTCCTTGACCGCGCGGGTCATATCCGCCTTGAAGACAAAGTAATCCCCGGCATCGCACCACACCCGCGTCGTGAAATCGACCGAGCTTCCACCGAGGTTCGTCACCTGCACGAACGGCTCCGGATCCGTGTGCGCGCGCGGATCGGCCATGATCGTCTCCCGAATAACCTCTTCGGCGTCCTTGAGATTTGCACCGTAGCCCACACCAAAAACCCACTCGACGCGCCGCGTCCCGTTGCTGGAATAGTTGGTGATCGTGTTGCCCCAGACTTCCGAATTGGGAATGATCACCTGCACATTCGACAAATCGGCCAGTTCGGTGAAGTTCAGGCTGACGTTCTTGACCGTGCCCATCTTGCCGTTGATCTCGACAAAATCGCCGGTCTTGATGGGCCGGAAAAAGATCAGCATCACGCCCGCCGCGATGTTCGACAGCGTGCCCTGCAACGCCAGACCGATGGCCAGGCCCGCCGCACCCAGCAATGCGACGACAGAGGTCGTCTGCACCCCGAAGGTGTTGAGCACGAACAGAAAGGTAAAGCCGAGGATGACGTAGCGCGCAATCGAGGCAAGGAAGTCGAACAGCATGTCGTCGAGCTGCTTGTGCTTGCGGCTGAGTGCCTGAATACGGTTTTGCACCCATTTGGAAATGATCCAACCGGCCAGCAGGATACCGATCACGGCCAGCACCGATCCGACCAGCGAGGTCAGAAATTCCAGCGTCAGGATGTCTCCGACAGTCTTGCCCTGCCAGATTTCGAAATTGAGCACTTGTTCCATCAGTCTTCCTTCAAAGCCCGTCGAATTTACGGGCGAGTTTTGCGTCCAGCGTGCTTAGGCCATCCACATCATGCGTGGTCAAGGTCACCTCGACCCGGTTGTAGACGTTGAACCATTCAGGATGGTGATCCCATTTCTCGGCCCAGATTGCGGCGCGGGTCATCCAGCTGAAGGCTTCGGCAAAATCGCCGAACTTGAAGGTTTTCGTGATCGCGTCGCGCCCGTCTGTCAGTTCCCAGCCGTTTTCCAACAGCGGATCCAGAAGGGGCCCGCGGGTTTCGTTGCTCAGTTTCTCGGTCATTCCTGTTCCTCTACCTGTGCCTTGCGGAAGGGGCCGTATTCCGTCAGCACATCAATTTCCTCGTCAACGGCGGCGCGTTCGGCCTCCAGATACTCACCCACTGCCCGGCCAAAGCCCGGATCGCGCATCCAGTGCAGCGACCATGTCGGCGTCGGCAGATAGCCGCGCGCCAGCTTGTGTTCGCCCTGTGCCCCCGCCTCGACCGTGCCAAGCCCTTGCGCAATGGCAAAGTCGATGGCGCGGTAGTAGCACAGCTCGAAATGCAGGCAGGAGTGATGCTCGCGACACCCCCAGTATCGCCCGTACAACGCATCCGCCCCGATAAAGTTCAGCGCTCCCGCAATCCATTGGCCGTTCCGTTCAGCCATGACCAGCGCCATCTCGTCGCGCAGGGTCTCCTGGGCGATGTCAAAGAACCGGCGCGTAAGATAGGGCGTGCCCCATTTGCGCGCCCCGGTGTCCTGATAGAATTCCCAAAAGGCGTCCCAATGCTCGGGTTGCAGGTCGTCACCTGTGAAAGTGTGGATCGTCCCGCCAAACCCGTTCGCGGTTTGCCGCTCCTTGCGCAGCGTCTTGCGCTTGCGCGAGCTGAGGCTGGCAAGGAAGGCGTCGAAATCGGCGTAGCCGTCGTTGCGCCAGTGAAACTGCTGCGTCATGCGGGTCATCATGCCGAAAGCCTCGGCGCGGGTGGCCTCCTCTGCCGTGCAGAACGTCGCGTTGAGCGAGCTGAGGCCGTTGTTTTCCGTCAGCTGGATCGCGCCCTGCACCAGTGCCGCGAATCCCGTCTCCTCGAATCCCGGACGCACCAGAAAGCGGCGGCCGGTCGCGGGCGTGTGCGGCACGGCAATCTGAAGCTTGGGGTAATAGCGCCCGCCCGCGCGCTCATAGGCATGCGCCCAGCTGTGATCGAAGATGTATTCGCCCTGGCTGTGCGATTTGACGTAGAGCGGGGCGGTGCCGATCACCTCATCCGCGATCTTTGCCACGAGGTATTGCGGTTGCCAGCCGGTGCCAGTGCCCACGCTGCCACTGTCCTCCAGCGCTTTAAGGAATCGGTAGGTGGTAAAGGGGTCGTTCGGGCGCGCGCCATCCGTCGCCTCCGGGCAGGCGCAGGCGTCCCAGTCGTCGGCGTCGATCTCCTCCAGTGATCCGATGATGCTGATGGCGACTTCACGTTCGCTCATGGCGCGGCCCCTTTGTTCCTGCACCAGAATTTGGCCCGCATGACGCGCTTATCAAGCGACGTAGC
Organism: Sulfitobacter albidus; assembly: GCF_018200035.1. NCBI lineage: Bacteria > Pseudomonadati > Pseudomonadota > Alphaproteobacteria > Rhodobacterales > Roseobacteraceae > Sulfitobacter > Sulfitobacter albidus. The sequence goes on from NZ_CP073581.1 coordinate 2,726,985, forward strand.
CCTCGAATGTCACGGTATCGGCGATGCGGCGGGCGCGCGCGTCCTGTTCGGGGCTGCGCACGGTCCAGCAGCTGATCATCGCGCCCTGCGCCTTAAGCTCGGCGACGCGGGGACGGTCCAGATCATCGACCTCATGGCTGATGAAAACCGATCCGGTGCGGTCGTAATCCGGGATCTCGCGCAGCGTGTCACAGGTGGCGGTACTGAGCGGCCAGTCGGCGGGGCGGTAGGCCGAGGTCGTCAGACCGCGCGGCAGATGGGGACACAACGACTGCATTTCCGCGACAGAGTGTGGGTTGAACGACATCAGTGCCACATCGCCCGCGTAGCCCTCCAACGCCGCGGCGACCGCCGCCTCAAGCCTGCCGATGCGCGGGCCCATGCCGCCATCCTGATCCTTGAGCTCGATCAGCAGGGGCACCGCCCCAGCGATAATGGTCAGCACCTCGGCCAGATCGGGTATTCCTTCGGTTCCGCCGCGCAGGGGAATGGCGCGCAGCGCCACGGAATCGTGCAGCTGGACCGCGCCCTGCATGTCGGTGAGCCGCTCGAGATGGTAGTCGTGAAACACCATCGCCGCGCCATCGCCGCTGAGTTGCACGTCGATCTCGATGCCGTAGCCCGCAGCAATCGCCGCGCGGATTGCGGCGCGCGAATTCTCCGGCCGCCCGTCCGTGACATCGTGCAGGGCACGGTGCGCGAACGGGCGGTCGGCAAAGCCGTCGGGCAGCGGCGTTACGGTCATTTCAGCTCAAAGATGCCTTCGATTTCCACCGCGACGCCCAGCGGCAGCGCGCCTGCGGAGACCGCCGAGCGGGCATGGGCGCCCGCATCACCCAGCGCTTCGACAAGAAAGTCGGAGCAGCCGTTAATGACCTTGGGTTGATCGGCAAACTCCTTGGTCGAATTCACGAACCCCGTCAGCTTGACCACCCGCTTGAGCTGATCCAGATCGCCGCCACAGGCCATGCGTACCTGCGCCAGCAATTGCAGCGCGCAGGTCCGGGCCGCCGCGGCCCCCTCTTCGACGGTCATTGTATCGCCCAGAACGCCGGTAATCAGTCCGCTGTCATCGCGCGAGATCTGGCCAGAGACGTAGAGCGTGCTGCCCACCTGCACGAAGGGCACGTAGTTGGCGGCGGGCGCGGAAGCGTCCGGCAGGGTGATGCCCATTTCTTCAAGGCGTTGTGCGTGGCTCATCTTGTGCTCCTGTCTTTGCATTTACGACACGGTACCGTCCGGCCACGCCCGTTGAAAGGGGGACGCTCAACTTTCGCGCCAAGCGCCCGCGAAGTAATCCGCCATCGGTTTGACCAGATAGGCCAACGGACTGCGATCACCGGTCTTGATGAAGGCGTCGACGGGCATGCCGGGCACCAGTTGCGTCCCCTCTGGCAGCCGCTCCATCTCGCCGGGGGCAAGTGTGATTTCGGCCCGGAAATAGCTGAGCCCCGTGGCCTCGTCGTCCAGCGCATCGGCAGAGATCAACAGCACGCGGCCCACCAGTTCGGGCGTCGTGCGCTGGTCAAGCGAGGACAGGCGCAGGTTGACCTCCTGGCCGACGGTGATCTCATCCACGTTTGTGGGCATCACACGCGCGGCGATCACAAGGGGGCGGTCCTGCGGGACAAGGTACATCACCGGCTCTGCCGCGCGGATGACCGACCGCGGGGTCGTGACCTGCATGGCGTAGACGATGCCCGAGACCGGTGCCCGGATTTCAAGCCGCCCGATCTGCGCGCGCAGGGCGCGGCGCTGCTCGACCAGCGACAGCTCCCGGTAGCGGATTTCGCGCAACTCGGAAATCGCCTCTTCGCGGGCACGTGAGCCGAGTTTGAGCACTTCGATCTCGATCTCGGTGATCTGGCCCTCGGCGCGCGCCTTGGTCGCCGCCAATTCGCCGATCTCGCCGATCAGGCGGGCCTGTTCGCGTTGCAGGCCCAGTACGGTGGCCGCTTGGCTCAGCCCCTGATCCAGCAGGGTCTGCTGCGAGGTCAGCTGTTGTTCGATGAGGTCCAGCTGGGTGGCGAGCGAGCGTTCCTGCGCCTCGATCCCGACGATCTGATCCTCGGTCTGATTGCGACGTTTGCCCAGCTGTTCGATTTCTCGCGCGATGCTCGTACGACGCGCGTCAAAGAGGTTGCGCTGGCCTTCCATCAATTCGCGTGGGTCTTCGTTGGCGGCGGCGGCCTGCAGCAGTTCATCGTCAAATGTCACCGTCTCGCGCTCGTCGCGCTGCGCCTCGAGCCGTCCACGGCGGGCCATCAGTTCGTAAAGCTGCCCCTCGATCAGGGCGAGTTCGGATTCAGGCTGCGCCGGGTCGAGCCGGATCACGGGCGCGCCCGCTTCGACCATGTCACCCTCGCTCACCAGAATTTCGGCTACGGTGCCGCCGGTATCGTGCTGAATGATCTGACGATTGCTTTCGACCTCGATGCGGCCAGAGGCAACCACCGCGCCCGCGATGTTGCTGGTCACCGACCAGTAGCCAAAGCCGCCGAAGAGAACCAGCAGGCCGATCATGCCAATCAGCACCGGACGCCCGGCGCTCCATTTCTTGTCGGTGCTCATGTCACCCCTCCTGAGTTGGTCGGTGCGTTGGCGATTTCGCGGTGGTTCGACACCATGCCCTTGAGCACTTCGTCCTTCGGGCCAAAGGCCATGCGCATGCCCGCATCCAGCACCAGCAGCGTATCGCATTCCTGGATCGCCGCCGGACGGTGGGCCATGATCAGCACCGAACGCCCCGCCGCCTTCATCTCGCGGATCGCGTGATTGAGCGCCTGACTGCCGGTGTTGTCGAGGTTCGAGTTCGGCTCATCCAGCACAAGGATCACCGGTTCGTCGTAGACGGCGCGCGCCAGCCCGATGCGTTGCATCTGACCACCCGACAGGCGGACCTGCCCGGATTGCACGATGGTGTCGTAGCCGTTGGGCAGCTCAAGGATCATCTCATGCGCGGCGGCCATCTTGGCGGCGGCGATGACCTTGCCGTCGTCGGGCACATCCGCCAGCCGCGCGATGTTTTGCGCGATGGTGCCGTCAAACAGCGCCACGCGCTGCGGCAGATAGCCGATATGGCGGCCCAGTGTTTCGGTCCCATAATGCTCAAGCGCCGCCCCGTCGAGCCGCACCGACCCGCCCGCAGGGCGCCACACGCCGGTGAGCGTGCGCGCCAGCGTCGTCTTGCCCGCGCCAGAGGGGCCGATCACACCCACGGCCTGACCCGGCTCAACCGCAAAACTGATGGATTTCAGCGAGGCCTGGCTTTCGCCGGGCGGTACGACGGTCAGGTTCTTTGCGACAAGGCGGGCCTTGGGCTTGGGCAGTTCCGTATGCGGTGGCTCAGGTGGCACAGCACCCAAAAGCTGCGCGAGGTTGTCCCATGCGGTCATCGCGCGCTGCGCGATGGGCCATTGGTTCAGCCCCATCTCGACAGGTGCCAGCGCGCGGCCCAGCAGGATCGACCCCGCGATCATCGCCCCCGGTGACATCTCATTGCGTAGCACCAGATAGGCGCCCAGACCCAACATCGCAGATTGCAGGAACAGGCGGATCGTCTTTGTCATCGAGGTAAAGGTGCCGCCCACGTCAGTGGCGGTCACGTGATCGGCCAATGCCTGACTGCGGGCCTTTTGCCAGCGGGTAAAGGCGGCGTTGCGCATGCCCATGGCCTGCACCATCTCGGCCTCGGTACGGATCTGGTCAGACATGGCCGACGCCTGCTGCCCGGCCATGCTGGCGCGCGCCTGTGCCGCCTTGGACAAGAGCTGATTTGCCACCGCCAGCAGAACCAGCACCGCCGCCCCGGCCAGACCCAGATAGCCGAGCCACGGATGAAAGAGGAAAATCCCCGCGAAAAAGATTGGCGTCCACGGCAAATCGAAGGCCGCCATCAGCACCGGAGAGGTGATCAGCCGCTGCACCGATTCCAGATCGGCGAGGCTCGCGTTTGTCTTGACGTCCGGGGCCACGGCGGATTTGCGCACCACGGCATCAAACACCCGGCGATCCAGATCATCCTGAAACCGGGCGCCCACACGGGCCATGATCCGCCCGCGTGTGTAGTCGAGGATGCCCATCACCCCGTACAAAAACAGCACCAGAAGCGACAGGGCCACCAGCGTCGCCTCACTACCCGATCCCAGCACCCGGTCATAGACCTGAAGCATGTACATCGGGCCCGTCAGCATCAACAGATTGGCAAAGGCGGAAAACAGCCCCACAGTCCAGTACAGCGACCGGCTGCGCTTGCGCACCTGCAAAAGCTCTTCCCGGCCGCGCTTGGCGAGTTCTGATTGCATGGCTCCCCCTCCAGAGGTGCGGCGAGCCGGAATAGGGCCGCACCGCCTGTTCCGGCCCAATATGCCGGTCTGTCTTAAATCCTGCCTAGGCTATCCAAGCCGATGTTTGGTTAACAAGCCATTTCAGCGACCCGGGCGATTTCGTCTTTTTCGGTGGTGTGCGGCCCACACTACGGCGGGCGCGCTACCGATCGCCCGCATTCGGCGCGGGCGCTGCCGCACCGCCGGAGCCCCCACCGCCCCCAAAGATGTCCCGCAGGACCTGATCGATCAGCCCACCCTGTCCGCCCTGCGCCGCGCGGGGCGGGGCGGCGGGTTCGGGGGCGGTTGCGATGCTGTCGCCCTCAAAGATGACCTGCGCGGGCGCAGGCGGCATCAATGGCAGGGGTTTGGGCGGTACCCCCTCGTGCACCCGCTGCATCGTCTCGCGCCAGATCTCGGCGGGCAATCCGCCGCCGGTCACGCCCTTGAGCGGGGTGTTGTCGTCGTAGCCCATCCAGACGCCGGCGACGTAGTCGGCCGAAAAGCCGATGAACCACGCATCTTTGGCAGCGCTCGTCGTGCCGGTCTTGCCCGCCAATTGACGGCCCCCGAATTGCGCACGCTGTCCGGTCCCCTCACTGACGACTTTCTCCATCATATAGATCAACTGCCGCGCGGCATCTTCCTGAATGACCCGTTCCCCGATCCCGCCGCCAGTGCCCATCAATGGCTCGTTATCGCCGCGCAGGCTGAGATCGATCAGACCGTAGGGCGTCACCGAAGAGCCGCCGTTGAGGATGCCCGCAAAGGCACCCGTCATCTCGATCAGGGTGCTTTCGGACGCACCGAGTGCCAACGCCGGACCGGCGGCCAGATCGCTCTTGATCCCGAACTGTTCGGCCACGGTGCTGACGGTCTCGCGGCCCACGGATTCGGAAATCTTCACCGCCGGGATATTGAGCGACTGCGCCAGCGAATTGGTCATCGTGGTCTGGCCGATGAAACGATTGGTGTAATTCTTGGGACACCATTGGCCCGAACCGGGGATGTTCAGGCAATAGGCCTCGTCCGTCACCAGATCATTGGGGGAATAGCCCAGATCAAGCGCGGCGGCATAGATGAACGGTTTGAACGCCGATCCGGTCTGGCGCAGCGCCTGCGTGGCGCGGTTGAACGCGCCGGAGACTTTGGTTTTGCGCCCGCCGACCATGGCGCGCACGGCGCCGTCGGCGCTCATCACCACAATGGCGGCCTGCGCCTCGGAGCCGGGGCGCACCTTGTTGTCGAACACCCATTTCAGCCCGTCCTCGGCGGCCTTTTGCATACGCTGATCCAGCGTTGTGCGGATGATGACATCCTCGGTCGTGTTGCGGGTAAAGAACTCCGGCCCCGTCGACATGACCCAGTCGGCGAAATAGCCGCCCGCCCGCGCCTGTGCGGCATCCGACAGCTCTGCCGGATTGGCCTGCGCGACGGCGGCCTCTTCGGCGCTGAGATAGCCCTGCTCGTTCATCAGGCGGATCACGGTGGCGGCGCGGTTGCGCGACCGCTCAAGGTTTGACGTGGGCGAAAGCGTCGAGGGCGCCGTCAGCAGACCCGCGATCATCGCGGCCTCCGCCGGGTTCAGCGTTGCCGCGTTCTTGCCGAAAAACCGCTGCGCCGCCGCCTCTGCCCCGTAGGCGCCACCGCCCATGTAGGCGCGGTTGAGGTAGATCGAGAGGATCTCGTCCTTGTCGTACTTCGCCTCCATCGCCAGCGCATAGACCGCCTCACGCGCCTTGCGCTTGATCGAGCCGCGGCGGCAATCGGCCTCGTACTCGGCCTCTGTCATGCCCGAGGATGGATCGAACGGCTCCCCCAGGCACAACAGCTTGGCCGTCTGCTGCGTGATGGTCGAGCCGCCGTGGCCCGACAGCGGCCCACGCCCCTCGCTGAGGTTGATGCGAATGGCCGACGCGATGCCGCGCGGGCTGAGGCCTATGTGGCGGTAGAACCGCTTGTCCTCGGTCGCGATGACCGCGTTCTTGAGGTGTGGCGAGACATTCTGCGCCGTCACCGCCCCGCCGAATTGATCGCCGCGCCAAGCGAAAACCTCGCCCTCGCGGTCCATCATCGTGACCGATCCACTGGCCCGCCCGTCCAGCAACTCTTCGACCGGGGGCAGCGTTGTGTAGAAATAGCCAACGATCAGCGCCAGAACGGCGATGCCGACCAGCGCGGTGCGCGAAAAAATCACCCAGATCAGCCGAAGGATCCACCGCACGATGGCGGCAAAGAAACCGATGATCCCGCCGCGCCGGGGCTTGCGCGCGGCGCGCTTTTTCGCGGCGGGCTTCTTGCGCCGGGACGCTGTCGGCTTGGCCGTGGATTTGGCCGCGCCGGATTTCCCGCGATAGCGGTTCTCGGCGACCAGTGGCCGCTTTCTCTTGGATGAATCACTCATGGATCTTTGCCTGCTCGGGCTGATGTTTTTCGGACAATACTGCGTCGCGGCGGAATTGTTTAGCGATTGATCCGCGCAGCAGCTTCTAATTTATGCCTGCATTTTAGGCAAAACTAATTTTCCGCCTATTTTTTGGACAACCGAGCTGTGTTGGGCGCCGTGAATCGCCCCGGCCAACTTCCCAACGGCGCCCTCCTTCCCTTTTGCTCTGGGCGTACCGTGCAGGCAGTGGCTGCACTCACGAAAGGGGACTGACAGGTGAAACTCATCATAGCGACGATCAAACCGTTCAAGCTCGAAGAGGTCCGCGAAGCGCTGACCGAAGCGGGCGTGCGCGGCTTGATGGTAACGGAAATCAAGGGCTTTGGCGCGCAGTCGGGCCACACAGAGATCTACCGCGGCGCCGAATACGTCGTGAATTTTGTGCCCAAGGTCAAACTTGAGCTGGTCGTGGCCGACAGTGTTGCCGACCAGATGGTCGAAGTGATCTCGAAAACCGCCCAGACGGGCAAAATCGGTGACGGCAAGATCTTTGTGCTCGACGTCGAACAGGCCGTGCGTGTGCGCACCGGCGAAACCGGCGAAGACGCCATCTAAACGCAAGGACGGAATGATGAAAAACAAACACCTACTTCCTTTGACGGCCGGTCTGGCACTGCTGCCCGGCCTCGCGCTGGCGCAGGATGCCGCCGCCCCCGGTTTCGATGAAATCGGTCCCTATATCATGACCACGCTGCTGTTCCTTGTGGGCGGCTTTCTGGTTTTCTGGATGGCAGCCGGTTTTGCCATGCTTGAGGCGGGCCTCGTGCGGTCCAAGAACGTCACGATGCAGCTGACAAAGAACATCGCGCTCTTTTCCATCGCGTCGATCATGTATTGGCTGGTTGGCTTCAACCTGATGTATCCGGGCGATTTCAACGGCTATTTTGCATTCAACTTCGTCCCAACCGTGCTGGAGCCCGTGGGCCTCGCGGCGGCGGATGCCTCGCTTGATTACGCCTCTGTAGCTTCCGACTTCTTCTTCCAGCTGATGTTTGTTGCGGCGACTGCGTCGATCGTGTCGGGCGCGCTGGCGGAGCGGATCAAGCTGTGGCCCTTCCTGATATTCGTGGTCGTGCTGACAGGTATCCTGTACCCGATTTCCGGTTCCTGGCAGTGGGGCGGCGGCTGGCTGTCCGAGATGGGCTTCAGCGATTTTGCGGGCTCCACCATCGTGCACTCCGTCGGCGGCTGGGCTGCTCTGGCAGGCGCGCTGATCCTCGGGCCACGTCTGGGCAAATACAAGGATGGCAAAGTCAACCCGATGCCCGGCAGCAACCTTGCGCTGGCCACATTGGGCACGTTCATCCTGTGGCTGGGTTGGTTCGGCTTCAACGGTGGCTCGCAGCTGGCAGCCGGTACCGTAGGTGACATCACCGACGTGGGCCGCATCTTTGCCAACACGAACATGGCTGCGGCTTCGGGTGCTGTCTGTGCGTTGATCCTGACGCAGGTGCTGTACAAGAAAGTCGACCTGACGATGGTCCTCAACGGCTGTCTGGCGGGCCTCGTGTCCATCACGGCCGAGCCTCTGGCGCCCTCGCTGTTCGGGTCGCTTTGGATTGGTGCCGTCGGTGGTGCGATCGTGGTCTTTACCGTGCCGTTCCTCGACAAGCTGAAGATCGACGACGTTGTGGGCGCCATCCCCGTGCACCTCTTCGCCGGGATCTGGGGCACCATTGCCGTCGTGTTCTACAATACCGACGCGAGCCTCGTGACCCAGCTGACAGGTATCGTGGCCTACGGTGTGTTCACCTTCGTTGCCGCCGCCGTCCTGTGGTTCATCCTCAAGGCCGTCATGGGCATCCGGGTGAGCGAAGAAGCCGAAGTGACCGGGCTCGACACCAGCGAGCTGGGCATGGAAGCCTACCCTGACTTCGTCCGCTGATCATTTTTTCCGGCCCGTGACCTCCTCCCCACGGGCCGGGGAAGACCTTGGCAGACAAAAGAAAGCCCCGCCAATTTGGCGGGGCTTTTTCCGTTTCACTCAGGTAGCGTCGTGTCAAATGCCGACTTCGACAATCGCCTGCGCAAGGATCGGCACCGTCTGCGCGTTCAGCCCGGCGATGTTCATCCGGCTGTCGCCCACCATATAGACCGCGTGATCGGCGCGCAGTTTCTCAACCATCTCTGGCGTTGTGCCAAGGCGCGAGAACATACCGCGGTGCTGTGCCAGAAACCCGAAACGGTCCGAGCCCGCACGCTGTTGCAGCTCGGTCGCGAGCTGTGTGCGCAGGCCGAGCATGGTCTGGCGGACCTCCTCAAGCTCTGCCTGCCAGTCGGCGCGCAGGGTGGGGTCGGTCAGGATCATCGTCACCAGCCGCGCACCGTGATCGGGCGGAAAGCTGAAGTTCTGGCGGTTGAGATAGGCAAGCGTGCCCTGATTGAGCCCGCGCGCGCTCTGATCCGCGCTGACGGCCATCAGCAGGCCGGTGCGTTCGCGGTAGATGCCAAAGTTCTTGGAACAGCTCGCCGCGATCAGACATTCCGGCACGCTGAACGCCACCTTGCGCGTGGCGGCGGCGTCTGCCTCCAGCCCGTCGCCGAACCCCTGATAGGCGATGTCGATCATCGGGGTTGCACCGGTCTTTTGCAAAAGTGCTATCACCGCGTCCCATTCCGGCGCGCTGAGGTTGGCACCCGTCGGGTTGTGACAGCAGCCGTGCAGCAGGATCACGTCGCCCTCTTTCGCCTGCGCCAGATCATCGAGCATGCCCTGCGCATCGACGCCGCGGCTGTCATTGTCGAAATAGCGGTAGGGCACGACCTGCATCCCGAGGTATTTCAGGATCGACAGATGGTTCGGCCACGTCGGGTCAGAGACAAAGATCCGTGCGTCGGGGCGCGCCATCTGGATCAGCTCGAACGCCTGACGCACGGCCCCGGTGCCGCCGGGGGTGGCTGCGGCGGCAACGCTGTCGCGCGCCACGGCGTCGCCCAGCACAAGATTAATCATCGCGTCCGCGAACGCGGGATCGCCCGCAAGGCCGGTATAGACCTTTGTGTCCTGCTCTTCCCACAACTTGTGCTCGGCCGCTTTGACGGCGCGCATCACCGGCGTGAGGCCGGTCGCGTCCTTGTAGACGCCGACGCCAAGGTCAATCTTGGTCTCGCGCGGATCCTCGCGGTAGGCTTGCACCAGAGCGAGGATTTTATCGGCGGGTTGCGGTTGCAGGGTTTCGAGCATCATGCGTCTCCGGTTGCGACGGGCACGGTGGGGAACATTCCCCACTCGGCCCAGGATCCATCGTACAGCGCCCAGTCGCGGTGGCCCATCCGCTCAAGCGCGAGGGCGAGCACGGCCGCCGTGATTCCCGACCCGCAGGAGGTGATGACCGGCTTGGCCAGATCAACGCCCGCCGCCTCGAAAATCGCGCGTGTCTCCTCGGGGGATTTCAGCGTGGCGTCGTCGTTGAGCAGGCTGTCGTAGGGCACGCTGCGTGATTTGGGGATGTGGCCTGCGCGCAGACCCTCGCGCGGCTCGGGCGCCTCCCCGCGAAAGCGCGCGGCGGCGCGGGCGTCGACGATTTGCGGCGAGCCAAGCTTGGACGCATGCGCCACCTGCGTGACATCGCGCACCAGCTGGTTCTGAAAGCGCACGGTCATGTGACGGTCGCGCGGGATGGGCGGCATATCTTCGGTCGCACGATCCTCGGCCAGCCATTTGGGCAGGCCACCGTCCAGCACGGCGACGTTGTCCTGCCCCATCAGGCGAAACAGCCACCAGACGCGCGGCGCTGAAAGCACCCCCGCCCCGTCGTAGACTACCACCTGATGCCCGTCGCCAACGCCCATCGCGCGCATGCGGGACATGAATTTCTCGATCGGGGGGGCCATATGCGGCAGATCCGACCGGGCATCCGAAATCTCGTCAATGTCAAAGAAACGGGCACCGGGGATGTGAGCGGCATCGTATTCGGCGCGCGCATCGCGCCCCGCGTCGGGCAGATACCACGAAGCGTCGAGAATACGCAGATCGGGATCCTTGAGATGTTTTGCCAGCCAGTCGGTCGAGACAAGTGTTTTTGGATCGTCGGTCAAGGCAGTCCCTCCGCTAAAGAAGATGTCGTAGCCCTACTCCCGCCGCCCGGTTGACGCAAGGGGCGGGGTCAGAGCGGATCGGTGGCGCGCAGCAACGGGTGGGTCCGGTGGATCGCCCAATAGGTTGAGAGATCGGCAAATGTCGCCAGCAGCTGCGCTCCTTCGGGCGCACGTGTCAGATAGTCGAGCATTGCGAGCAGATGCAGATCGGCCCGCGCGGGCGGACCGGTAAGCGCGCCAGGTTCACGGACGATGCCGTCCAACCAGTTCAGAACCGGCTGCGCCGCCCGCAGACCCGCAGCCAGGACCTGCGGATCGGACGGCGCGCCCTCGCGCGTGGCAAAATACCCGTGCACAAAGATCTGGCGCACAAGCGGCCAGTAGCCGTAGGCATCGAGCACGGCGATAACCTGCTCGCGCCGGGCGGCGGCCTGTCTGTCCTTACCCGCGTCATGGCCCATCAGATGGCGGGTGATCGCGGATGTTTCCGTCAGGATGAAATCCCCCTGCACCAGAACCGGAACGCGCCCGAAGGGGCTGACGGCTGCAAGCCGGGGATCAGGCGGGGCTGCGAAAGGATCGACCTCGACGTATTGCGCGCCCTGCCCGGACGCTGCCAAAGCCATGCGCGCGATGCGGGTATAGACGGACGGGCCGTAGCCCAGCAGCGTAAGTGGCTCAGCCATGATCCTTGAGAAGCCGCGCCTTCTGGCGGTTCCAGTCCCGCTTGGCCGCGGTTTCACGCTTGTCGTGGTTTTTCTTGCCCTTGGCGATGCCCAGTTTGATCTTGGCCATGCCCCGGTGGTTGAAATACATCACGATGGGGACCAGGGTCATGCCCTTGCGCTGGGTCGCGTTCCATAAATCCGCCAGTTGCTTGCGCGAGACCAGCAATTTACGGCGCCGTCGCTCTTCGTGGCCAAAGGTTTTCGCCTGTTTGTAGGGGGCGATGTAGCCGTTGACGAGCCACAGCTCACCATCCTCGACCGCAGCATAGCTTTCGGCGATGTTGGCGCCGCCCTGGCGCAGCGATTTCACCTCGGATCCTTCGAGCATGATGCCGCACTCGATATCCTCCTCGATCGCGTAGTCGAACCGCGCGCGGCGGTTTTCGGCGATGACCTTATAGTTGGGGTCCGATTTGGAGGATGATTTTACCTGAGCCATGTCACGCAGATAGAGCCTGCACGCCCCGCCCGCAAGGGACGGGCCATATCCGGGCGTGTGCGCCTTCGCTCGCGGCGCCGATTTTTTGAAAAAATCGGACCGGAATTTTCGAAAATTCCGATCCCCGCGGCTGCTGGCGGGCGCTATCGCAGGCCGTTGCGCGCAATGAAGGCGGTCAGGTCAAGTACGATCTGTCCGCGCGCGCGGGCAATGGCGGCGGGCCCGCCCTTGGGATCGTAGGCCACGGTCAGATCAAACAGACCCGAGCGTTCGCGCCCGTTGAAGACGCCGACAAAATACTGCCCGTTCGCGCGGAAGATCCCGTCCATCCCGGCGATCAGCTCGATAAAGCGCACGTCGAGGGCGGCGGAGGCTTCCTCCTCGAACGGCCATGGCTCCGGCGCGACGCGGCGGCCGCTCATCCGCGCAAGGTTGCGGCTGATCTCAAGGCCGATTGCGCGCTCGGGCGCGTCGCCCCATTGCACGCCGGACGACACGATCGTGCCATCCGCCGCCTGTTGCGCGATCTCGTCGGCGGCGGCGTAGCTTGGCAGTGACACATCCTTGACCTCGACCGAGGCAAAACCGATGCGGATCTTTTCCGCGACCGGAGGCGATTGAACCGCGATCCGGTCAGAGGCACCGCAGGCCGCCAGCAGCGCCAGCCCGAAGCAGAGAGTGAGTGGTTTCAGAAAGGTCATGTCAGCGTCCCAGCAGCAGAGAGTTCGGATTGCGTTCGATGGTGCGCGCCAGTTTTTCAAGCGCGGAGGCGGCCTGTTGGATGTCGCGCAGGGTCGCTTCGACCTCGCGGGTCACCTGATCGCCTCTGTTGTAGCCCTCGATGGTGGTACCTGCACGAACCAGAAGCGCGTTGAGGCGCGTAATCAGGCGCGGCACGTCCTGCGCCGAGGTCGCGATGCTGTCGGCGGCGGAGCGCGCGGAGGCAAGGGTCTGGTTAACGTTCGCCACCGCCCCGCCCGCGCGCAGCTCGGCGAGCGTCGCGTTCAGCTCATCCAGCGCGCCCGCAAGGGCGGCGGGCAGCTGGGCGGTGTCGGGGCTGCTGACCAGCGCATCGGCCGAGCGCGTCAGCGCCGTCAGCTCGTCAAAGAGGGTGTTAAGCTCAAGCTGCTCGGCCTTGGCGGCCACCGCTTCGATCTGCGCGACCAGTTCCGGCACACCCTCGACAGAGGAGGTCACGCTTTGCGCCGCTTCTGCCGCGCCGTTGAGCGCGTTGCTGAGGCTTTCGAAGACACGCTGCTCTTCGAGCTGTGTCAGTGCATTGCCAGCCTGCGACAGGGTCGCATTGAGGGTGGCGGGTACGGCCTGCACATCCGGCGAGGTGATCAGATCCGACAGATCCGTGAACAGTTGGCTGATGTCGGCAGGCAGGGCCGCGACGGCGTCGCTTGCAACCAGTGCCTCGGCGGATTGCGTCAGGCGGGTCACCTCTGCCAGCAGCCCTTCGAGGTCAAGCGCATCGGCCTTGGCCGCGACGGATTGAAGATCACTGACCAGTTCCGGCACACCGTCAACCGAGGTGATAACCGCATCCGCCGCATCCGATGCCGATTGCAGCGTATCGCGCAGGGTGGTCGCGATCTGCTGCTCTTCGAGCTCGCCCACGAGCGCCTCGATCCGGGTCAGCGTGGCGTTCAGCGACACGGGAATGTTGCGCACATCGTCGGATTGCACCAGCCCGGTCACGCTCGTCAGCAGATCCCGGATATCGCCGGGCGTTTCCTGCAGATCGCGGTTCGAGATCAACGCATCGGCCGAGTTCATCACGTTGATGGCGGAATTGAGCAGCTCTTCGATCGGCAGACCGTTGATGCGGTTAAACACGCCCTCGACGGTCGCGGCGGTCTCTGAGGTATTGCTTTGCGTCGTCGGCATGATCGGCAGATCCAGCCCGTCGGCAATCATCTCACCCGATCCCGCATCTGGCACATTGACCAGCTCAACTTTCAACCCGCCGGTCAGCAGGCTGGCCGAGGCAAGGCGGGCCCGCAGACCGTTGCGCACACGCTCTTGCAGGAACGACAGTGCCGCGTCGGCAGTCACGTCGCCCGGCAGCCCAAGGCGCGCTGGCTGTAACGACAGGATTACGTTCAGCCGCACGCGGTTGTCGCCGAACTGATCCCGGTTGACGACGCCCGACAGGCTGTCAACGACGCCAATCTTGAGCCCGCTCAGCTCGACCGGGGCGCCAACGGTCAGGCCCGACACGTTCTCTTCGAACAGGACCGAAACCTGAAGCGGATCGACCTCGGAAGCCGAGAAAAGGCTGTTGCGGGCGGTTTCACGGTCGACATAGACCTCGAATACATCGCCGTCCTGCACCGGATCGCCCCCGGACACGAATGTGTCAAAGGTGATCCCGCCGCCAACCAGCGTCGCGAGCGAGGAAAAATCGATCTCGGCGCCGGAGGGTCCAATCGAGACGCTGAACCCCGAAGTATCCCAGAAGCGGGTCGAGGAGTTCACGAGGCTGCGGTGCTCCTCAAAGATAAGGCCTTCGACGATGGCAAAGGCGCCGCTTTGCGCGATCTGGGCGCGGCCCAGCTGGCCCACTTCGATCCCACGGAACATGATCGGTGCGTTGTCGGTCAGGTTACCCTGCGAGGTGGTGCGAAAGGCGATCTGGAGCCCCTGTTCCCCCGGGCGGATCAGCGGGGATTCGTCTGCACCTGAAAACCGGCTTTCCGGCGCGCCGATTTCGGTGTCCCAGGAACCTTCGATATACACACCGCTCAGCACGGTCGACAGGCCGCTCACGCCTTGGGCGGAAACCTCGGGTTCAACAATCCAGAAGACCGAGCTGGCGTCGATATAGGGCGCTACGTCCTTTGAGATGCGGATATGCGCCTCGACCTGCCCCAACCCTTCGCTGAAGCTGATCTTTTCCACCTTGCCGACAGTGATCTCGCGGTAGCGCAGTTCGGTCTCGCCCTCTGAGATGCCCGCGCCGCTGTCAAAAGCCACAACGATCACCGGCCCGCGCGAGGCGTAGGATTGCCAGGCGATATAGAACGCCACAACCAGCGCAAGGACAGGAATGATCCAGATGAGGGAAACCGCGCGACCGCCGGCCTTTTTTGCCGGTGTGATGGCCACCTTTGGCGGGGTATCAGACATTGGCGGGCGCCTTTTCATCTTCTTCGGGCTGCGGGTCTTCCGATTGCGTGTCCCAGATCATCCTGGGATCAAACGCCTGCGCAGACAGCATGGTGAATATAACGGAGAGGGCAAAGAAAAACGCGGCCGGCCCGGGTGTGATGGACACCAGGCCTTGGAGTTGCACGAGGGCCGACAGGATGGCAACAACAAATATGTCGATCATCGACCAACGCCCGATGTATTCGACCACCTCGTAAAGCCACAGCTTGCGGTGATGCCCCCCGGCGATGCTGCCGCGCTGCACACTGAGCGCCAGAAAGGCGACGGCCCAGAATTTCCCGATCGGAATCAACACAGACGCGATCAGGATGATCGCTGCCACCCCGATCGAGCCGTACTCCGCCAGCTCGACCGCGCCACCGATGATCGTACTTTCCTGAACATCGAACAACTGCCGGGTGCGCAGCATCGAATAGGTATTGGCGGGGATATAGCACATCAGCCCGACGATCCAGAATGCCCAGACCCGTTGCAGGCTTTTGGTATCGCGCGACACCAACACGGCGCCGCAACGGCCACAGCTTTCGGTGCCCAGCGGCCACGCTCGGGTGCAGCGGGTGCAGGCCACCAGACCCGCCTGCCGCGCGGTTACCGTTTCTTGGGATTTTCCAGCGCGTTCCATACCGACCATTTACACATAAAACCATCCTGCGCCATCACCAGCACCACGAGGATACCGAACATCCAGAAAGCAGGGCCAAAATTTACCGTTGCCAGATCCGCGACCTTGACCAGTGCCACCGCGCACCCCAGCGCAAAGATTTCGGCCATGGACCAGGGGCGAAGCGCCTCGGACAGGCGGAACGCGGGGATCGCGTGACGCGCGGGCGGTCGGTCGCGCACGAGCGGCACCAGCACGTAAAGCGTAAGCAACATCCGCAAGAGCGGCACAAAAAAGATAAACCCCGCCGTCAGCAGCGCCAGCACCAGCATCGGCCCTTCGGTGAAGGTCAGCGCGGCATCGAGGATCGACACCGCGTTGCTCTTGCCGGCCGCCGAGATCGAGAGAAACGGAAAGACGCCGGCGGCAACAATCAGGATGACCACGGCGATGGAGACCGCGATGATCTGCATGCCGGCCTTGCGACGGGGAGCGATCAACACTTTATGGCAGCGTGTACAGACCGCCCGTTCCCCGTGTGCGGGCCGTTGCAGAACATAGGTCGCATCGCAGACCGGGCAGACGATCAACTCGTCCAGCGGGGCGTTCTCAAAAGGGGGTTCTGCAAGGCTCATGGCTGCAGTCTACGCGGTTCCGCAAGCAAGGTGTAGCGGCTTATTTCTCTGCGTTATCAATTCCTAACGCAGAAAGTATTTCATCCGTATCCGCACCGATTGCGCGCGGTGCCCTCGGAGCAACAGGTGCCGTGCGGCTGAATCGCGGTGCCGGAGCGGCTTGCAGGACACCATCCACGCGCGCAAACGTGCCCCGCGCCGCCATGTGCGGGTGCCCCGGCGCCTCCGCAAAGGTAAGTACCGGCGCCACGCAGGCGTCGGTCCCGTCAAAGATCGCGGCCCAATCATCACGGCTGCGCGCGGCAAAGGCGCGGGCGTAGATGTCGCGACGGGCGGGCCACTGGGCAGGATCGTTCTGATCCTCCTCCGGCGGCAGCCCAGCCTTTTCCAGCAGCAGCGCGTGGAACTGCGGCTCCAGTGCGCCAACGCTGATGTAGCCGCCGCATTTGCAGGTGTAGCAGCGGTAGAACGGCGCGCCGCCGTCGAGCCAGTTCGCACCGCGCGTCTCGCGCCACGTGCCACGCGCGCGCATCGCGTGGATCAGCCCCATCATTGCGGGCACCCCGTCGACCATGGCCGCATCCACCACCTGCCCGCGCCCCGAAACCCCGCGTTCGATCACTGCCGACAGGATGCCCAGCAGCAAAAACATCGTGCCCCCGCCGTAATCCGCGACAAGGTTCAGCGGCGGCACGGGTGCACGGTCAGCGTCACCCATGGCATGCAGTGCGCCGGTCAGCGCAAGGTAGTTGATGTCGTGCCCGGCGGTGTGGCTCAGTGGCCCCTCCTGCCCCCAGCCGGTCATCCGGGCGTAGATCAGACTGTCGGCGCAGCTTTCGGGACCAAGCCCCAGACGCTCCATCACGCCGGGGCGGAACCCTTCGATCAGCACATCGGCAGAAGCGATGAGCGCGCGCGCGGCGACGAGCCCCTCCACCGACTTGAGATCGAGCACCACCGAGCGTTTGCCGCGCCGGTTGATATCCGTCGGATCGGCGGGGGCTGCGGCGCGGTCGACCGTGATGACATCGGCGCCCAAATCCGCCAGCAACTGCCCGGCCAGCGGCGCAGGGCCCAACCCCGAGAATTCGACAACCCGCAGCGACGACAGCGGCCCGCTCATGCCGCACCAGGCAGCGTCACCTCGCGCGCGCCCTCCTCAAAATCCTTCAGCGACAAGGGCCACGTCACGCCCGGCCAGCGCAGCTCCATCTCGCGTTTTCGCGGACGGTAAATCGCGGTATAGAGCGTGCCGAAACCCTGATTGAACGCCGTCGAATAAAGCGGTGGTTTCAGGAAGGCGTTGATGAACTTATCCTCAGGGTCACGGTGCAGGCGCAGACGTTGCAGCAGGAAACGCTCCCGCTCAACGGTGGCGGTGAACCGCGCGTGGCTGATCCATTCGACATCCGCCTGATGGTTCGTCGCCACGGGCGCGTGGGTGACGACCGCCTCGCGGTCGGGCGCCATCATCACGGTGAGGTAGTCGCGTTTGCGGTCCAACACCGTCACGTTATAGCTCATGTGGGTTGGCACACGGGCCAGCACCTCTGCCGCCTCGGCCGCCGTTTCGCAGATTTGCAGGACATACCGCAGGATCAGCGGCACGCCAAACCCTTCACCCACGACGCGCCGCCCGCCGAACGTCAGCGAGATCGACAGCCCCTTGTCGTTGACCCCGTCGACCAGCCCCCACAGGCCGTCGGACGTCCCCATCACCCGCCGCCCCTGCCAGCGCGTGCGCAGCACGAGGCTGTCGAATGCGCGCGGGTCGTAGTCGTAGTTGCGCACCATCACCGGCTGCTTGCCGGCCCAGATTGCCTGACTGCATCCCGCAAGATACGGCGGTGGTGTGTAAAAGCTGAGAAAGCGCGCGGCGTGGTCGGTCCCCCCGCCAGTTCGCACAGCTGATCGTAGAGCGGCACCATTTCCGGCATATGGGTTTTGAGCGCGCGCGCAGAGGTGGCGTAGGTGGGGCGGGACGTCTCCCCCTCCTTGAGCCACCAGGCCCGGTAATCGGGCCAGTATTCGCGGAAAAGCCCGGCCCATTTCGGGCCGGGCGTATCCTCTGAGATTGCACGCCAGTACATGAGGCGCCTTTCCAAGGGTCTTGGGTTAGAGGATCTTGAACGCCGGATCAGCCAGTTCAGGTGCGGCCTGTGCGACCGGCAGCGGCTGACCGGAGACCTTTGACTGGATGCCGTGGATCCACTTTTTCGCGCGCTCGTTGAGCATGAAGCTTTTGGTCATCGACCGGCCCCGCGTCACGAGGATGCCGATATCCGCCCCTTCATAGCGGTAATCGCCCGGCTGCAGGATCCGCAAAAAGAACGCCTCGTTCTCGCTCTCCACCGCGCGGCGGTGATAGTCGAAACGGTCGAAGACGACCGTGCCGTCCTCCCGCATCTTGTAGATGCCGGTTTCGGGCGAATCCGAACAGATATCCACGCTGTCCTGCGTGTGCTTGATGACCATCTGGCTCCAACCGTCGATATTGGCCGGATCGGCCCAGCGCGCGTTGAGCTCATCCACGTCGAGGTTGAATTTCTTTTTCGAGAATTCAAGCAAGTGAAACAGGAACAACGGCGCATCCGCGTGGGCAAACGCCGCGTGGTTGGTCATTGACGACGCCCCCGTGATGCGGGGGTTCAGCTCGCCCAGCCACAGATCGCCGGTTTTCTTGTCGATCAGGAAATCGAGCTCGAAATAGCCCCGGTAGCCTTCCTTGCGCAGTTGCTCCCCGAATTTGAACGTCAGATCGCGGGCCTGCTGGCGTACCTTCGGCGGGAAGGCCGTGGAGAGGATCTCGTTCCCGCACCAGCCGCCGCGATAGGGCGTGAGTTCCTTGAACCCCACCAACTCGGTCATCAGCGGGCCGACGATGGTGCCTTCCTTGGTGGCACAAGCCTCGATCGCAGCACCGCGGCAGTTGATCCGCTTCATGATCTTGATCTCGCCCTCACCGATGATCTCGGATTCGTGGCGGCGGAAGTCAGCCTCGTTCTTGATGAAGAACGTGGTGTGCCCGCTGTCGCCAAAGGCCGATTGCAGCACCAGATCGTGACCGATGCCCGCCTTCTCGCAGGTCTCGCGCAGGTTCTCGTAGGAGGTCACCTCGGCCAGCGTGTTGGGCACAGACGGCACGCCGGCCTTGTTGCCGATGCGCACGGTTTCGATCTTGTTGTCCATGCTCGTGCGCAGCTTGGCCTTGGGGAACCAGACCTCGCCGCCCAGCTCTTTCGCCAGACGCTCGGTCTCTTCGTCGAACATCAGGAACACGAACTTGGGCTTGCCACCGCGCTTTTTGATGAAATCGACGACTTCCTTGTGCTGCAACAGGTAGTTGTTGATGTCCTCGATGGACTGGAACTCAGCGTGCGGCGCCTCGGACGGGCAGAACACATTGGGGTGCTTGCCGCCATAGGTGTCGATGTAGCAGATGTATTTGAAGTTCTTCACCCATTCGTCGATGCCGAGCAGGTTGAAGTTGGTCGCCGATACAAAATACACGGGCTCTTCGTTGCGGTGAAAGAACCGGCGGATTTCGGAAATGTTGCGTAGAACGGTGGCCATATTGGTGGTCTCCTCGTCAGTATTCGTGGGCTTTTCAACGCCCGTTATTCGGCGGCCTTCAGGGCGGGTTTCGCCCCTTCCAGCGCCTCTTGGGTAAATACCCTCAGGCCCAGATCGGGCCGGTAACCATGGATCTCGCTCACATCAAGCGCGCGCATGAAGCTGAGGATTTCCTTGCTGATGACCTGTCCGGGCACCAGGATCGGAAAGCCGGGTGGGTAGGGGATGATGAACCCCGCCGACACGACCTCGTCGCCACGCTCCATCGCCTCTTTCAGCGAGCCGTCCAGTTCGAGATAGTCGCAGTTGTCATCGTCATAGGCGAGGAAGAACGCCTTGCGGATATCCCCTCGCGGCTGTTGCCCGAAGACAGGAACGCCCGGTGGAAGCGGCTGAAATCAGGCAGCGGCGGGCAGTCTTCCATCAGGTTCTTGACCCGACGGTCGAACGCCAGCTTTTCCATGCCCGACGCATCATCGTTCAGCTCATCAAGGGATTTGGCGATCTCGACCAGAACCTCAATCAGGTAGGCGACCGAAGAGCGCGTCGTGCCGATGTTGGTCATGAACAGGACGGTATTGCGCGAGGTTTTGTTGATCTGGATGCCGTATTTATCCATCAACACCTTGTTCTTGAACGTATCCCCGTCCCAGCCCGTGCCGCCGACCTGAAGGGTCACGCGGCTTGCATCTAGCACGAATTCGTCCCGCTCCCAGCAATCCCAAAGATCGGTCCAGCCCTGTTCGGTGTCGTAATAGCTGGTGACGCCGCTTTCGCGGTGCTCTTCGGGGATCATATCGCCGGCGGTCAGAACCTTGAAATACTTGTCCAGCAGCGGGTGATCGGAAATCGCGCGTCGCATCGACATCGCGGCCTCGATCTGGCGCTGCACGAATTCAAAGCCTTCCAGCTCGACCTGACGGCGACCCACGTCGAGCGACGCGATGATCTGGTAGTTCGGCGAGGTCGAGGTGTGGGTCATGTAGGCTTCGTGGAACGATTGCTCCACCTCGCCGCGGAAGTCCTGATCGTGCACGTGGATCATGCTGCCCTGACGCAGGGAGGTCAGCGTCTTGTGCGTGGATTGCGTGGAATAGACCCGCACGCGCGCTTCGGGCGGCGGGATCAGGCGGGTGTTGAGCAGTTTTTGCGTATCCGCGCCTTCCAGCTCGGCCTGTTGCGCCTCATAGGCGGCGCGGTGTTTGTCGCTGCGGAATTTGGCGCGCAGGGTGTTGGCCGCATCCATTGCCGTGCGCTGACGGTAGGTCGGGTTGAACCGGCCAAAGGCGAACCACGCCTCGTCCCACAGGAAGATCAGATCGGGCTTGATCGCCAGACATTCCTCCATCACGCGTTTGACGTTGTAGACCAACCCGTCAAAGGTGCAATTGGTCAGCAGCAACATGCGCACGCGGTCCAGCTTGCCCTGTTCCTTGAGCTCGAGCAGGCGGTGTTTCATCTCGTGCAGGGGCACGGCGCCGTACATCGAGTATTTGCTCAGCGGATAGCTGTCGAGATAGCTGACCTGCGCGCCCGCCAGCACCATGCCGTAGTGGTGCGATTTGTGGCAATCGCGGTCGACCAGCACGATGTCACCGGGTTTGATCAGCGCCTGCACGACGATCTTGTTGCAGGTCGAAGTCCCATTGGTGGCAAAGAACGTCTGCTTGGCCCCAAAGGCCCGCGCGGCCAGCTCCTGCGCTTCCTTGATGGGACCATGCGGCTCCAGCAGGCTGTCGAGGCCGCCGGAGGTGGCGGAGGTTTCGGCAAGGAAGATATTGGGGCCATAGAACGCGCCCATGTCCTGAATCCAGTGGCTGCGGGTGATGGATTTCCCGCGGCTGATGGGCATGGCGTGGAACACGCCGGTGGGCTGTTTTGAGTATTCGACCAAGGCGGTGAAGAAGGGCGATTTGTTGCGCGCCTGAACGCCCCGCAGGATGTTCAGGTGCAGCTCCATGAAATCTTCGGAATTGTAGAAGACCCGGCGGCAGATCCCAAGATCAAGGCCCGCGATCTCTTCGACCGAGCGCTCCGTCACAAGATAGGCGTCAAGCTCTGGCCGGACCTTGGCGATCATGCGGCACAGCTCTGGCCCGTAGTTTTCGGGGCTGATCGCGTCGATCTCTTCGCGTCCCCCCGCGCGGGCGAGATAGCGCGTCAGGATTTCCTCGACCATTTCGGATTCGAGCGTCAGCCCCGGACGCACCACGATTGCCTGAATGTTGTGGTTGAACAGCACCGCGATCAACGCGTCCTCGATCGACGGAACAACCACAGCCTCATAGATGAACGGATCTTCGGGGCGGCGCATCGAGGTGACGTTTTGTTTGAGCCAGCGTTCCTGATGCTCGTTTACGCTGTCGACGATCAGCACCTCGAAATAGGGCTTGGACAGCGCGCGCATCTCGGGGCTGTGGTGGGCCTCGTCGTCGTGCTCTTCGTCGTCGACGCTATCCCGCTCCAGCGGGATCGAACGGCGGCGATAGGCACCCGTCGTCAGCGCCCGCGTGACACGGTTCACGGCAAAGCTCAGATCGTCCAGCTTGCCCAGATCGAAATGGCGCCGCATCTGGTTGAAGGCGTGCATGCCGGGGAAGGCCCAATAGGGCTCCATCATGGCGAGCGCGTCAAACAGATCGGTTATGCCCTGTTTCAGCTGCGCCGCCTCGCCGGCGCTGGGGCTGCGCAAGAGCGCGCTGCAGGCTTCGCGCAGCGCGCTCCAGCGGTCAGACCGCAATTGAATCGCAGAGGAGTAGTCTTTCATCGAGTGCATCGGTCGTTCTCCGCATGAAGCGGCAGCCTGACCGATGCGCTGGCGCGGGCAACCGCCCGCACGCGCCGGTTCAGCCGCCGGAGGTCTCTTTGGGCGTCGTGCCGGTCAGAACACCGGGTTTGACGGGTGGGTTGGGCATGCCCGCTGTGGGTGCCCCTGTTGGTGTCGGCTCGGTCGGGGGCGTTGCGGTGCCCGCGGATGGGTTTGGAAGCGGCTCTACCGGGAAGGCAGGCGGCACCTTGTGGGGAAAGCCCGGCAGGCTGTCCTGGCCGGGGAAATCGGGCGTCACCGGCACCCGCATCGCGGGCGTATCGGTGGACAGACCGGCGGTCGTCCCCTGCTGCGGAATCGCAAGCGGACCCAGCGTGTTGAGGTAGGCATCGGTGCCGCTGGCACGGTCGTAGACGCTGAAATCGGTGGAGCGGTCGCGGAAGCTCTTGAGCACCTGGCCCAGCCCCTTCATGCCCGTCTCGCGCTGACGGCGTACCAGATCAAGGTCGACCTCGATCGGGAACATGTCCTCCTGCCCCGCCGATTGGTGCAGCACCATCGAGGTCGGATCGACGACGCAGGATTTGCCCACACCGCCAGCACCCAGCCCGTTCACGTCAATGACGTAGCACTGGAATTGCGCCGCCGTGGCGCGCGCGATAGCAAGCTCCGCGTCGCGGTCGGTCGTGCCGGTCAGCACCGGGTGCAACAGCACCTCGACGCCCTGCGACGTCAGCTGGCGCGTGGTTTCGGGGAACCACATGTCATAGCAGATCGACAGGCCGAAACGGCCAACCTCCGGCACGTCGAACACGCAGAAATCAGTGCCCGCCGCGATCCCGCTCTCGTAGGGGCGGAACGGAAACATCTTGGCGTAGCGGCGGATGATCTCCCCCTCGGGGTTGATCACGACGGAGGTGTTGTAGATCCGCCCGTCTTCCGGGTCGGTGATGAACATCGAGCCGGGGATCAGCCACACGCGATGCTTGGCCGCCGCGGCCTGAAACTGCTCAAGCGCCTCATTTTGCGGAGGCAGCGAATAGCGGTCGAGCGGACCGAACGGCGCCAGTTCCGAGAACAGCACCATCTGCGTCCAGGGAAAGCGGGCCATCAGGATATCGAGGCGCTGGATCATGCCATCGACGTTGGGTTGCAGTGCGTTGACGTACATCTGTACGCCCGCAATTGCGAAGGGGGTCATTGCTCATCACTCCGTGGATTTGTTGACGGGCCGCGCCCGTTTGATCCATCCCATACGCCCTTTATCGGGGCGATGGAACCGGTCAAGCGAGGCTTTGCCGTAACGGAGTATGCCATGGCTGCGCGGGCGATCTTACGCTGCCGCCTCACGGCGGGGCGCGCGCGCGTTACGCCCGCGTTGCAACATCACGACGCCCGCCAATAGCAGCAGTGCGGGAATGAACATCAGGTATTTGCTGGGCTGCGGTTGCGGCTTGAGCACGCGCAGCACTTCCTGATCCCAATCCAGCCCCGCGTCCGCAGCAGGAGAGCCAAAGGCGACGTCGTCGATGATCATCCGGTCACCCTCCTGACGGAAGGCAAGGCCCGCATTCTCGAGCCTCTCTTCACCCGTCGCCCCTTCGACCATATCGACAAGCGCCACGAATTCGATCGGATCACCAAAGCTGTCCTGCCCCGACACCCGCACGCGCAGGTATTCCCCCACCGGCGTATCGGCGGCGGCCTGTGCGATCTCGGTCGGCTCCGCTTCGGTATAGGGCGGGGCGACCATGTCCATCCAGAAGCCCGGACGGAAGAGCGTAAAGGCGATGAGCAACAGCGCAATCGTCTCGTAAAAGCGGTTTTTGGCAAGGAACCAACCCTGCGTGGCCGCCGCGAACAAAAGCATCGCGATGGTCGCGACAATGAAGACGAATATGCCCTGCGCCCAGGTGACATCGATCAACAACAGCTCGGTGTTGAAGATGAAGAGGAACGGCAGCGCCGCGGTGCGCAGGCTGTAGAAGAACGCGACAAAGCCGGTCTTGATCGGATCACCCCCCGACACGGCGGCGGCGGCAAAGCTTGCCAGCCCCACGGGCGGGGTCACGTCCGCCATGATGCCGAAGTAGAACACGAACAGGTGCACAGCGATCAGCGGCACAATGAGCCCGTTCTGCTGGCCCAGCGTCACGATCACCGGCGCCAGCAGCGCAGAGACCACGATGTAGTTTGCCGTTGTCGGCAGACCCATCCCGAGGATCAGCGACAGCACCGCCGTTAGCGCCAGCATGGCAAGGATATAGCCGCCCGAAAGCGCCTCGACCACATCGGCAAGGGCCGCGCCCACGCCCGTCTGGCTGACGGCGCCCACGATGATCCCGGCGGTCGCGGTGGCGATGCCGATACCGATCATGTTGCGCGCGCCGGTCACCAGACCGTCGATCAGATCCAGAAAGCCGTTCTTGACGTCCGCGGCGAACTGGCTTTCGCCGCGGAACATCGCCATGAGCGGCCGCTGCGTGAGCAGGATGAACACCATGTAGCAGGTTGCCCAGAAGGCCGAGAGGCCCGGCGACAGGCGGTCCACCATCAGCGCCCAGACCAGCACTACGACCGGCAGGATGTAGTAGAGACCCGAGCGGATCGTTGGCCCCGGCATCGGCAGTTTCGTCACCGGCGCATCGGGATCATCCAGCTTCAGCGGTGCCTCTTTCGACGCGACGCGCAACAGCAGCACATAGACCAGCGTGAGGAAGGCGAAGATGATGTAGCCCGCCGTTTCGGGGAAGGCGGGGCGAATCCAGCCCATGCCGTAGTAGACGGCAAAGCTGAGCCCGCAGACAACGGCGATGGTGAATGCGAGGCTCATGAGCCACGCGACCCAGGGTTTGGGCTCTACCGGGCGGGGCAGGCCTTCCATCCCGGCTTTCAGCGCTTCGAGGTGCACGATGTAGACCAGCGCGATGTAGGAGATGACGGCCGGCAGGAACGCGTGTTTGACCACGTCGAAATAGGCGATGCCCACGTATTCCACCATCAGGAACGCCGCAGCGCCCATGACCGGCGGCATGATCTGCCCGTTGACGGAGGAGGCGACTTCGACCGCGCCGGCCTTTTCCGAGCTGAAGCCCACCTTTTTCATCAGCGGAATGGTGAAGGTGCCCGTCGTCACCACATTGGCGATCGAGGAGCCGGAGATCAGGCCTGTCATGGCAGAGGACACAACGGCAGCCTTCGCAGGCCCGCCTTTCATGTGACCCATAAGGCTGAACGCCACCTGAATGAAATAATTGCCCGCCCCGGCCCGGTCGAGCAGCGAGCCGAACAGCACAAACAGGAACACAAACGAGGTCGAGACACCCAGCGCGATGCCAAAGACGCCTTCGGTGGTGATCCACTGGTGGTTCACGATCTCGGACAGGGAATTGCCCTTATGCGCGATCATCGACGGCATCTGCGGGCCAAGCACGGTATAGAGCAGGAACACGCTCGCCACGATCATCAACGCGGGGCCAAGCGCGCGGCGCGTGGCCTCAAGCAGGATCATCAGGCCGATAACGGCGACGACAAAATCCTGCGTGATCGGCGCGCCCACACGGCCCGAGATGTCGCGGTAGAACATGAACAGATATAGCGCCGCAGCGGCGCCCGCGATGGCCAAAAGCCACTCCCACACGGGGATCGACGTTTTGGGCGAACCCAAAACAACGGTTGCGGCGACAAAGATCGCGGGCAGCGGGATCCACCACGTGGCCACGCCCTCTTTGGCCGCGACCATGAACAGCGCCGCAAGCGCAAGCGGGACGACAATGCCCAGCACCGTCTGGAATTTCGTGCGGGCGGCGGGAAAGACGAGGATGCCGAGGAAAACCGCAAATCCAAGGTGGATGGAGCGGGCCAGCGTGTCGTTGAAAAGACCGAAGGGTGACGCGATATAAAGTTGGAACAAGGACCACGCCAGCGCGGTCAGCATGAGCAGGATCCCGACGGACCCTCCTACGGACCGTCCACCGGTATCAGAGGAGGCGACCAGTTCATCAAGCTCGCTCTGGCTCAGACCACCGCGGTCGCCCGTGGCTTCCGTCTCGACCCGCGCAGCTTGCTGCTGATACTTTTCGTTGTCCGTCATCGCAATGTCCCCCGTTGCGCAGCGCCCGCTTTTTGTGGTGCAGGCTGCTGAACGTGCCGCTTTGTGCGGTCACGTGGTCCGTGGGCGACCTATTCGGGGCCGCCCACGGGCGTTTTGCGGAAAGCCGGTCGGCTTATTCCATCCAACCACGCTCTTTGTAGTACTTGACCGCACCATCGTGCAGAGGCGCGGACAGACCGCCGGAGATCATCTCATCTTCGGTCAGGTTCTCGAACGCGGGGTGCAGACGCTTGAAGCGGTCGAAGTTGTCGAAGACTGCCTTGACCACCTGATAGACGACTTCATCGTCCACATCGGCGGAGGTCACGAACGTCGCCTTCACACCAAAGGTGTTCACGTCGCTGTCAGTACCTTTGTACATGCCACCGGGGATTGTCGCCGCGGCATAGTAGGGGTTGTCGTCGATCAGACCCTGGATCGCATCGCCCTCGACGGGGATCAGCGTCGCGTCGATCGTGCTGACCGCTTCCTGAATCGAGCCGTTGGGGTGGCCCACGGTATAGATGATCGCATCAACCTTGTTGTCACCCAATGCGGCGGCCTGCTCGGCCGGCTTGAGCTCGGAAGCGAGGGCGAAGTCATCCAGTGTCCAGCCCTTTGCGTCCATCACGACTTCCATCGTGGCGCGCTGACCGGAACCGGGGTTGCCGATGTTCACGCGCTTGCCCTTGAGATCGTCGAACGACGTGATCCCGGAGTCGGCGCGTGCGATGACATTGAACGGCTCACCGTGCACGGAGAAAACCGCGCGCAGCTTGTCGAACTTGTCCCCCTCGAACTGCGAGGAGCCGTTGTAGGCGTGGAACTGCCAGTCGGACTGGGCCACGCCCATGTCCATATCGCCGGCCTTAATCGCGTTGATGTTCGCGATGGAGCCACCTGTCGACGGCGCCGTGACCTTCAGGCCATGCTCGGCGGAGCCGCGGTTCACGAGACGTGCAATCGACTGACCGACGACGAAGTACACGCCCGTCTGACCACCCGTGCCGATGGTGATGAATTTTTCTTGCGCGGTGGCTGCGGTGCCCGCCACCAATGCGCCGGCAAATGCCAAACCTTTGAGCATCTTCATATGATATCTCTCCCATTGTTATTGCTGCACCCCGCTCACCGGAGTGCGCCTTTGTCTGCGGAACCTCGGCAGACCCACGCCGATTGGCCGGCGTCTGGCCTATGCTGGCCCGCGTTTGGTACCGTAAACGCGCAAGGTGATGCGCTTCGGCGTCAAAACTGAGTTGAGCCTATTCGCCTTTAAGATGATGGGCAAGCGATCTATCAGATAGGCCTGAATTTCGTTGATACCTCAATTTTCTTTGACTTTTGCACAATATTACAGCGATTTACGCACGCCTTTGAGTTGAATCGCGGAAATGGCGCCTCATACCGATACGCTTGCCAAGATGGGGAGGAATGCGCTCTACAGGATTTCTAAGTGCGAAAAAGACCAGTCGAGGGATGCCATGACAGAGCTATCGAATCTCACTCGCTACACCACATTCATCGGGGTGATCGTGCTGTGCCTGCTCAGCCTGATCCTTGTGGCAGTGTGGTCGGCGTGGTTCTGGATTCCCTTTGCCGCGTTCGGGGCGCTGTCGCTGCTGGGCCTGCACGACGTCCGGCAGGAGCATCATTCGATCCTGCGAAACTACCCTGTGCTGGGCCACATGCGGTTCCTGTTTGAGGGCATCCGCCCCGAGATCCGCCAGTATCTGATCGAGAACGATCAGGACGAGGAGCCGTTCAGCCGCGATGCACGCAGCCTTGTCTACCAGCGTGCCAAGGGTCAGGAGGATGCGCGACCCTTCGGCACCCGCATGCGGGTCTACGATGCGGGCTACAGCTGGGTCACCCATTCGGTGCAACCCAAACATATCGACAATACCGATTTCCGCATCACCATCGGCAACGACGCCTGCACCCAGCCCTACAGCGCGTCGATCTACAATATCTCAGCGATGAGCTTTGGCTCCCTGTCGGGCAACGCGATCCTGGCGTTGAACAAGGGGGCAGCCGCGGGTAAATTCGCCCATGACACCGGCGAAGGGTCTGTCAGCCGCTATCACCGCGAAGGCGGCGGCGATCTGATCTATCAGGTGGCCTCGGGCTATTTCGGCGCGCGGGCCGCCGATGGCAGCTTTGACCCGGAGAAATTTCGCGAAACAGCCGCGCTGCCCCAGATCAAGATGATCGAACTCAAGCTGTCGCAGGGTGCCAAACCGGGCCACGGCGGCCTGTTGCCCGCCTCAAAGATCAACGAAGAGATTGCCGAGGCGCGCGGCATCCCAATGGGGCAGGACTGTGTGTCGCCGGCGGCGCATTCCGCATTCTCGACTCCGATTGAAATGATGCAGTTTCTGGCCAGGCTGCGCGAGTTGTCGGGCGGCAAGCCCGTTGGGTTCAAGCTGTGCATCGGTCACCAGCGCGAATTCATGTGCATGGTCAAGGCCATGATCGAAACGGGGATCGTGCCCGATTTTATCGTCGTTGACGGCGCGGAGGGCGGCACCGGGGCCGCACCGCTGGAGTTTTCCAACCACGTCGGCATGCCGATGGTCGAGGGGCTGACATTTGTTCATAACACTCTGCGCGGCGCGGGCCTGCGCGACCGCATCAAGGTCGGCGCGGCGGGCAAGATCGTATCGGCCTTTGACATCGCGCGGGCGCTGGCGCTGGGCGCGGATTGGTGCAATTCGGCGCGCGGATTCATGTTTTCGATCGGGTGCATTCAGGCGCAGGCCTGCCACACCAATCACTGCCCTGTGGGCGTGGCGACGCAGGATCCGCTGCGCGCCCGCGCGCTGGACCCGGAAAGCAAATCGCAGCGCGTGGCACGGTTTCACCGCGAAACCATGGACGCCCTGGGTGAGATGACGGGGGCCGCCGGTCTGGACGCGCCCTGTGATTTCCTGCCGCACCACCTGATGCAGCGGCAATCCGATCTGGCGATGGTGCAGGGCAACCGGGCCTTTGCCTATCTGCCCGAAGGCTTCTTGCTTGATGACATTGCCGCCGACCATCGCGGCTACAAGGAGAGGTGGGCCCGGGCAAGCCCACAGACCTTCGATCCGCCAGAGGTAACCTATTGATCGCAGCCCAGAGCGGCCCACGCGGCCCCCTCTCCGGGCGCGCGGCGCAGCACGCGACCGGCGGCCGCACAGACCCGCACCGCGCTACCCGCCTGCGGCATGTCCCGCTCGCGGTCATAGCCGTAGACGCCCGTGCCGAAGACCCGCCACGTTTCTGACGCGACCGGGCCGGAGGCGTAACCTTCCCAAACCTCAAGATCCACGTCCCCGCCGAACAGCCCGCGCGCCGTCAGAAAGGCCCGCAACCCGGTATCCGTTGGTGTACCGGTGAGCGTCCAGACGTGGTCGTCAAAATCGCCTTCCGGGATCTGGACGCCCGACGCCGCGCTTTCTCCGATGCGCGGCAGCGGCGCGGCATCCTCCAGCGTGAGCGTCCCGGTGAGCTGCGCAATACCGCCTCCTTCGATCCGGCGGGTGGCGGTGGTGATGACCTTCGTTCCGCTCCAGAATCCGCTGAAAGCGACCCAATCACCGGCCTTGAAATCACTGTTTGACGGCAAATGCACCGGCGTGCCCATGACCCGCGCCTCCCCGTCCGCACTGGCCGAGATTGGTCCCGCAATAGGGTACACCTCCAGCAGGCGCAGCGCGGTGACGCCCTGCGGCGTCACGCGTGCGCGGATGGCGAGGGTATCGCCCGGCGCGAGCGTTTGATCGGGGCCAAGCGCGCTGATGACGGGCACGCCTTCGGGACGCAGGACCACCACACCGGCCACCGTCAGCGGATCCAGCCGGTCCACCGCGCCGAAAATACCCACAACAGCCTCATCGGCCAAAGCCGGGGAGACGCAGCAGCACAGGGCAAGGACCGTGGATTTCATGGCGCCACTATCCGGCAATGCCCGCCCTGCGAAAAGCAAAAAGCGCACGCGAAGGACCCCCGCGTGCGCTTTATCTCGTCTCGACGGAGGCGTGTTACAGCACACCCTCGGCGTAGGCGGCGGCAAGCGCCTCTTCGAAGATCGCGAGCCCTTCGTCGAGGATCTCGTCGGAAGCCGTCAGCGGCACCATCACCCGCACGGCGTTGCCCTGCATGCCACAGCTCAGCAGCAGCAGACCACGCTCCTGTGCGTGGGCGATCAGGCGTTTGACCAGCGCCGTGTCGGGCGTGGCGCTGTCGAAATCGGTGACGAATTCCACGGCAACCATCGCCCCCAGACCGCGAATGTCCCACATGCGGTAGGGCGCCGCCCGCGCGCCGATCTCGGCAAAGCGTGCCTTGAGCTTGTCGCCCATCGCGGTGGAACGGCCCAACAGGTTTTCGTGCGCAATCGCGTCGATGGCTGCAAGTGCTGCGGCGCAGGCAACGGGGTTGCCGCCGTAGGTGCCGCCAAGCCCGCCGGGCTCCATCGCGTCCATCACGTCTGAGCGGCCGATCACACCCGCGAGCGGATAGCCACCGGCCATGGACTTCGCCACGGTGATCAGGTCAGGCTCGACGCCCGAATGCTCGATCGCGAACCACGTGCCGGTGCGGCCAAAGCCTGCCTGCACTTCGTCGGCAATCAGCAGGATGCCGTGCTGGTCACAGATCTCGCGCAGGGCCACCAGCATTTCGGTCGGGACGGGGATATAGCCACCTTCGCCCAGAACGGGCTCGATGATGATGGCGGCGACCCGCTCGGGCTGCGCGTCGGTGAGGAACAGATTTTTGAGCCCAGTAAGCGCATCCTCGACGGTGATGCCGTCGCGCACCGATGGGAAGGGCGCACGGAAGATGTCCGACGGGAAGGGCCCGACGTCTTTCTTGTAGGGAGAGATCTTGCCGGTCATGCCCAGCGTCAGCAGCGTGCGGCCATGATAGCCTCCGGTAAAGGCGATCACACCGGGGCGACCGGTTGCAGCGCGCGCGATCTTGACCGCGTTCTCGACCGCTTCGGCGCCGGTGGTCACCAGCAGCGTCTTTTTAGGCGTGTCACCGGGGGCCAGCGCGTTCAGCCGCTCGGCCAGCTCGATGTAGGGCGCGTAGGGGACGACCTGAAAGGACGTGTGGGTATACGCATCCTCTTGCGCCTTGGCAGCAGCAATCACCGAGGGGTGACGGTGGCCCGTGTTCAGCACGCCGATCCCGCCGACAAAGTCGATGTAGCGGTTGCCCTCGACGTCCCACAGCTCGGCGTTTTCGGCGTAGGCGGCATAGACACCCGACGCAGCAGAGGCCACGCCGCGGGGCACAGCCGCATCGCGGCGCGCGACCAGATCGGCGTTGGTGTATGTCGTTGGTTCGACCGGTGTCACAACAGCGATCTTGGGCTTTTTCTTTGCGCTTTTGCGGGGCGCACGCTTGGCGGTGTTGGCCATGGCCGTCTCCTGATTCTAAAGGAAGGAAACGCGGCTTTCAGACGCGTTTAGAAAATCATTCTGCCTGTTTAAATTAATTGTCAATCGGGATTATTTCGACGCTTGTAATTTTGGCCGACCGGTGGTGATCTGCCGCTCAACGCGGCGTTGCAGACCGCGCAGAAACCTCCGGGGATCCATCAGGTGAACATCGGCCAAAGGCTCAAACACATCCGAACCGAGCGCGGCCTGTCGCAGCGCGAACTTGCGGCGCGCGCGGGGCTGACGAATGGCACGATCTCCTTGATCGAGACCGATAAAACCTCTCCCTCCGTCGCCTCACTCAAGAGCCTTCTAGACGCGATTCCCATCTCGATGGCGGAATTTTTCGCCACTCTCGAAGAGGATGACAGCCCCAAGGTGTTCTACACCGCAGAGGAGTTTACCGAAGTCGCCCCGGGCGGGCCGGGCGATGTGTCGTTGCGGCAATTGGGCAACGCCCGGGCGCATCTGTTGCAGGTGCTGCACGAGACCTACCCGCCCGGCGCAGATACTGGGCCCGAACTTCTGTCCCACGAGGGCGAGGAGGCCGGAATCATCACCGAGGGTGAGATCGAGGTGACGGTGGGTGATGCGGTAAAGATCTTGCAGACCGGCGACGGGTATCTGTTCGACAGTCGCCAGCCGCACCGTTTCCGCAATCTGTCGGACAAGGTCTGCCGGATCGTCAGTGCGCTCACACCGCCGGTATTCTGACACGAAAAAGGCCCCCGCCCATGAATGGTGCGGGGGCCTGTGCCTCATGTCAGTGACGTCAGCGGGAAGACGGGCTACGGTCGTCTCGGTCCTTACTGGACCACTTGTTGCTGTCTCGCTCCGATGATCCCGATGACCGTGTTGATGTCATCGCAATTACCAGACCTGCCACCAGCGTCAGGATCATGAGGCCGCCAATAAACATTTCATTCGTCATGGTGCCCTCCTTTCCTGAGCGTTCGTGAATAGAACACCGCCGGAGGCCGCTTCGTTCCCGCGCGAAATGCCGGATATCGTGCGAAATGCTTGAAAACAGGCGATATGTTGCAAAACTGCCTGCAACCCTGCCGGTATTTTTCTGGAGTCTCAGCGGCTTGGGGATGCCCAAAAATTCGCGTTTTTCTCGCAAAAAATTTAGAAAATCAGTAGTCGTAGGTCTCTTTATCGGCCAGGGGCACCGGGAAGGACAATCTGAGGGTATAGTCCTCTCCGCCCTCATCAACCTCCAATTCACCATTTAGCTGACGGGCAAAAGCCTGGATAAGGCGCGAGCCCAGACCGGTGCCACCATCGGGAGGGGTTCCGCCCGAGGTATTGCTGATACTCAGCACGGCGCGCTCGGCCTCGACCTTCTCAAGCGACACTTTGATCCGCGCACCTTCGGGGGCGCCCTGCGGGACGTGCTTGAGCGCGTTCGTCATTGCCTCGGAGACCAAAAGGGTGAGCGGCGCGGCGTCGTCGGGGCCGATCATCACGCTATCGTAAGTCTCGCTCACCTCGACGCCCGAACCCTGTGACAGGCCGACCGCGAGGTTGCGCGCCACGATCTCCTTCAGCAGGACGCTGCCGTCAACGCGGGTCATTTCATCGCCCTGATAGAGGCTCTTGTGCACGGTGGCGAGGCTCAGAATACGGTCCTGCAATCGCTGCAGAACCAGGCGGTTCGCCTCGGTGGGGGCCTGTCGGATCTGCATGTTCATGATCGACGAGATCAGCTGGAGGTTATTCTTGACCCGGTGGTGCACCTCCTTGAGCAGAATGTTCTTCTCGCGCAGGCTGTCTTCAAGCCGTGCCTCGTCACGCATGATGGAATCCGCCATCGACAAAAAGGCGTTCTCCATCGCCAGAATTTCCTGCGGCACATTCTCGGCCATGGTCTTGCGCGGCAGGGTCCGGTTAAGGGCAAAGTGGCGCATCTGGCGGCCCAACGCACGGATGTGCCGGATCGCGAGCCGGTTCAGCGCCCAAAACGCCACCACCAGACTGGCGCCCCACATCACGAAAGGCAGGATCGCCGAGAGCCTGCCGGTAAAGTCCGTCTGCAATAGCGGGGTGTCGGTATCCCAGACCGTCATTGAAAAGACTTTTTGCGGCACGATAGGTGTGACGGCAAAGACGCGGGGGGCGCCCTGCACGTTACTGCCTTCAAATACCTGCCTCTCGGTCCCCGTAAGCTGCGCAAGGCTGTAGTTCGCGGGCAGTTCCGCCTGCGACACCTCCGGTTCCTGATGGGTGATCAGAACCTGTCCGCTCGCATTATAGGTGACGATCGCCCGTGGCTTGTTCGCCAATTCCGAAGACACCATCTCCTTGAGCATCTGCTTGTCGATCGAGATGGTAAGAAAGCCGGTGATCTCACCGTCCTTGCGGACCGGGACATTTACCAGAACGACCGCCACATTCGAGACGGGCCCGCGTTCGGAGAAGGTCACTGTCAGCCCATCCTCGGCGACGGCCCTTTCAAAGCCGGGGGAGCTGGAGAAGTCAAAGCTGCCCTCAAGAGAAGAGCACTGCATGATCCCGTTCATCTCAACAAGACCGACAGTGCGGTACAGCGGATTGTCCTTTTGGTAGCTGCGCAGGAATTTCGAACACTCTTCCGCGTCAGCGCGCACCAGATCGACGATGGTTGCGAGCGCCTGCGCCGCGCCAATCGCCTCCTGTATGGCACCCCGTTCGCCTTGCACGGCCTGTTCGGTCGCGCCGATCAGCGAAAGCTCGGCGGTTGTCTGGCTTTGATCAGCGATTTCGCGATTTTGCATCACGGCAATCAGGCCGATCGGCAAAAGCGCGAGCGACAGGAAGAGCAAAACCCGAAACGCCAGGCCACCAAACAGCTTTGTACTCAAAAAGCCGGAGGTCATGATTAGAAGCTGGAGACTTTCGAGGCAGAGATCACCGACATGGTCGCGTCGTCGGTCATTTCCATCGCTTCATCCTCGCTGAGCCCCATCAGTTCCGCCAGCTGTGCACGGGCGCGATTGGTACGGCTTTTGATCGTGCCGACAGCAACGCCGCACATCTCAGCCGCCTCTTCGTAGCTGAAACCGGATGCACCGATCAGCAACAATGCCTCTCGTTGCTCGTCCTTCAGCTTGGCCAGCGCCCTGCGGAAATCCTGCATTTGCAGGTGACCATCATGCGCCGGTTTCTCCGCCAGATTATCGGTGAACACCCCGTCAACATCCGCAACTTCGCGGTTGGTTTTGCGACGCGACGAATAGTAGGTATTGCGCAGGATCGTGAACAACCACGCCCGCATGTTTGTGCCGACTTCAAATTTTTCGATATTTGTCCATGCTTTGACCAGCGTATCCTGCACCATGTCGTCGGCGACAGAGCCGTTTCGGGTCAATGATATTGCAAACGCCCGCATTGCGGGCAGGTGTTCGACGAGTTCGTCGCGCGGATCCCCGGCGCTCATCCCTCGGATCCCTTACCGCTGTCTTGCTCGCGCAATTGGTCAAGCAGATCCTTGAACCTGTCGGGAATGCCCTCCTCGACAGTCTCATTGTACACGCGGCGAAGGTTCTCGTCGATGATCCCCTCGCTCGGCTTTTTCTCGTCCTGATCGACCATTTGGTATTCTGCCTAGAAAAAAGTTACGATTTATCGCCCACCATTCGGAACCGAACGCAGCGATCCTACGTTTGGTTCCGGTAAAGTTAGAAAAAAGGGCTTAAGGCCATGAACGACGAATCCACCGCCACCCCAATCAGCGATCAGTTGGCGACACATCTGCCCTACCTGCGCCGCTTCGCGCGGGCGCTGACGGGCAGTCAGGCAAGCGGCGACAACTTCGCGGCTGCGGCACTTGAGGCCATTCTGACGGATCGCTCGGTTCTTGACGGCGTTGACGTGAAAACCGGGCTGTTCCGGGTTCTTTACGGGATCTGGGCCAGTGCGGGCGCACCCGTCGAAGAAGCGGAGCACGGTGCCCGCGCCAAGGCGCAGCGGCATCTGGCGAAGTTGACGAATGACAGCCGCGAGGCACTGTTGCTGTTTACCATCGAAGGGTTCAGCTATTCCGACATTGGCGCCATCATCGGGGTCGAGGCGAAAGAGGCTGAAGAGCTTGTCGATATCGCGCGGCGTGAGATGGCGGACGGCGTTCGCGGTTCGGTCATGATCATCGAGGATGAAGCGATCATCGCGATGGATATCGAAAGCATCGTCGCCGATATGGGTCACCGCATCACCGGTATTGCCCGCACCCGCGACGAGGCCGTGCAACTGGCCGGAGACGATCTGCCTGATCTGATCCTTGCGGATATTCAACTGGCGGACAACTCGTCCGGCATTGATGCGGTCAATGACATCCTTGGCGCGCATGGTGTACGTCCCGTGATCTTTATCACCGCCTTCCCGGAGCGGCTGTTGACCGGCGACAAGCCCGAACCAGCCTTCCTGATCTCGAAACCCTACACCGAAGATCAGGTTATCTCTGCCGTATCGCAGGCGATGTTCTTTTCCTCGACCGAGACACTGCACGCCTGAGAAATCTTTAGGGTTGAATGCGACCGATGTGGAACAACCACGTCGGTCGATGCGTTTGACAGCAATCGAAACAACATGTGCGAGGCACCAATGGCGACGAATACTTCCGCTAAGAACGGCCGTGGCAGTGACGTGACTGTCGACGACCTCTCCGCCCAGCTGGAACGGGTGAAAACCGATCTGTCCGAACTTACCCGCGTGATGGGGGAGCTTGGAACAGCAAAGACCGCGCAAGCGCAGAACGCCGCGCAAGCCAAGGCAGCAGAGCTGCGTGACCAGGCCTACGCCACCGCAGAGCACTTGCGGGATAGCAGCGCTGAGAAATTTGCCGACGCGCAAAGTCAGGCGCAGGATTTCGTCCGTACGCAGCCGGCGACTGCCTTGGGCCTTGCTGCGGGCGCGGGCTTTCTCGTCGGACTGTTGATGACGCAGCGCCGCTGAGATGTTTGACCGGGCACTGGACAAAGCGTCGGCGTCAGCCAAATCCGCCGCGCGGAATGCTGCGCTCGGCCTGATCGCCGGACTGACCTTCACGGTCGGTCTGGCATTTCTGACCGTTGCAGCGTGGCTGGTGCTTGCCACGCTGATGCCGCTGTTCCAGGTTGCCGCCATCATCGGTGCCGTCTACGTCGGAATTGCCTGCATCGTGCTGGCTATTCTGCTGACGCGAGGCAAGGGCACAACGGAGCCCGCGCCTGTCGCATCGCCCCCACCGCCCAGTTTCGACGGGCTTCTTGGGGCATTCATGACGGGGATGAACGCAGGTGCTCAAGCGCGGAGCGCACGGCATCCAGCAACTGAGCGCTCTTGAATGGTTTGCTCACAACGCGCAGCGGTAGTTCCGGGAATGTCGCATTCTCGGTCGGGCGCTCCGTGATCAGTACGGCACCGGCAATCTCTGCCTGCTTAACCATGGGCACCAACGGCCTAAAGCTGTCAGGATCGGTCGAGACGATGATGATCCGCGGCCCCCGCGTTGCCTCAAGCGCTTGCGAAAGGTCTTCAAGGGCGCCCACGATAACGACGGTCCACCCCTTATAGCTACGCAAAAGCATTTCCTGAATGTCCATGCGGACAACAGGATCTGCCTCGAAAATCAAGAAGGTCGCGGTTTGGGTCTGAGTGCTCATTGACACTCTGTAACAAGCGCCCAGACAACGATCTATAAACTACGACATACGGAGGCGTTGTTCTTTCATGACGACATTGTGCAAGTACTGCCCCCTTAATCAGAAGGATGCATTTCAAACTCTCAAGAAGGAAGAGCTTGAATACATGCAGAAATTCAAGGTTGGAGAGTTGGCCGTTGACCCGGGCACTCCGATCCTGATGCAAGGGTCCATGGCGCCACAATTGTTTACAGTGCTTTCGGGGATGGGTATCCGCGAAAGACATCTCAAAACCGGGGCGAAACAGGTCATTAACTTTGTCTTTCCCGGGGATTTCATCGGCCTTCAGGCGGGTTTGCTGGGGGAAATGGGGCATTCGGTAGAAGCGCGCACGCAGATGCGGCTGTGCGTTTTCAATCGGTCCGAATTCTTCAGCTTCTTTCGCAACCACCCCGAACGCGCCTTCGATCTGACGTGGCTTGCCGCCATGGAAGAGCATTTCCTTGGAGAGACATTGGCGACGGTGGGCCAGCGCAGCGCGCTTCAGGCGATTGCTTGGGCGATGGTCAAGATCTTTCAGCGTGGCGAGGCGCTCGGTATGGTGCGCAACAACACATTGGATTTGCCCTACACGCAGCGCGACGTGGCCGATGCATTGGGTCTGTCGCTGGTTCACACCAACAAGACACTGGGCCGTTTGAAAGAACGCCAGCTCGCCTCATGGTCGGATCGCACCCTGCAAATCAACGACTTGGAAAATCTCGCCGAAGTTGCCATGACCGAGCTCAAACCCTATCAGCCGCGCCCATTTCTGTAAGGTTCAGGGCAGCGGACTGCCGGGGGTGGCATCAACGATGTCCTCCGGTTCTGCAGTAGGACCTTCCTCAAACGGTGATACGCTCTCCGCGACGATAACGCCGTAGACCACTTTTTCGACCTGAATGTTCACAACGGCACCCAGGAGGATCAGAAAGCTGCTGATCCAGAGCCAGACGAGCATGGCAATCACCGCCCCGATCGAGCCATACACCTGATTGTAGTTGCCGAAATTCGCTACGTAGTAGGAAAACGCGACCGAGAGCGCAGCCCAGCTGATGACGGCGAAAACGGCTCCGGGTCGCAGCGCCCGATGTTCGGGCTGTCCGCGGTTCGGGCCAAATCGGTAAAGCACGATGACCCCGGCCAGCAACACCGTTACCGCAATTGTCCAGCGCAGCAGTTCCGCCAGCACGGTGCCGACCCAGCCCAGCGGAAAGAAGGCCAGCACAATCGGTGCAACGACCAATGTGATCAATGAGACCACACCCACGCCGACCAATGCCAGTGTCAGCAACAACGCACGCAGATAATGTGACGCGGTCGCGCGGTTCTGCTCTCCGTAAACGGCGTTGAGGCCTGTCATCATCGCAGCGACCCCCGCGCGCGCCGACCAAAGCGCCAGAAAGATCGACACCGCCCCGGCCCACCCGAGGCGATCCGGGCTGGTTGTTACAAGGCTCACGATCTGCGCATTGAAAATCTTGTAGACATCGTCGGGCAGCAGGCCCCGCATCTCTTCCAGTTGGGCAATGACAACTGCCGGATCGGCGATCAGGCTCATGACAGCGATCAGCGCAGCGATCGCCGGAAAAAGCGACAGCATTCCGAAAAATCCAACGCCCGCCGAGATCAGCGCGAGGTTCGTATCCCCAATCTGGCGAAAGCCACCGACAAGCCCGCGCCACAAAAGGCGCAGGCTCCATGTCTTTTCCGGGGCATCGGTGGCTGTCACGTGCTCTCCTCAATGTCATCGCGGACCTGTCCCCAGGCCACGAGGGTGAATATCAGCGTTCCACCCACGATGTTACCCGCCAACACCGGCAGAAAGAACCCCGTCAACGCGGACCAAAGCCCAAGACTGCCGTCAAGCATCAGCACGGCCATTTCGACGGATCCCGCAACGATATGCGTAAAATCCCCCGCCGCGATCAGCCAGGTGAAAATCAGGATCAGGAAGAACGCCGCTTCGCTCGCTTGCGGCAACATCCAGACGATCAGGGCCACGATGATCCCCGCCGGCACGCCGCGCCAGAAGCTGTCCGTCATGCCCATCCCGGTCGCGTGCTCCGACAGCGCAAATATCGCGGGCAAAAGATCCGCGGGCAGCGCCGGCGTCAGCGTGAAAAGAGCCGCCGCGCCAAAGGCGCCGATGACATTGGCGAACAACACGATCCCCCACAGCCGCATCATGCAGCCGAACACATACCAGCTGCGGCGATGCATGAACGGCAGCACCGTGGTGATGGTGTTCTCGGTAAACAGTTGCATCCGCCCCATGATCACCGCAAGGAAGCCAAGGCTATAGCCAAGGTTTTCGATCAGATACCGGTGCGGGCTGTCGGGCAGATACGTGCGAAAGACCGCTTCACCCAATACCGACAGGCTGATGAGGATCCCGGCCGCAATCCCCGACCAGAACAGCGAGCGTTTGGTGCGCGCCAGTTCTTCTTCGCCCTCGCGGCGGATAATTTCATAGATCAGCTTTGGGGAAAGCGAAGCCGCATCCTCGACGGATTTCTCTTCCATTTCCTCTTCGCTCATCTGGGCCTTTGCCCCTGTCGGAATGCGCATTATCTTTCTCCTGTATTCCGCCTATAAACAAGCGCCCGTGCGGCAGATTTCAAGCAATCAGCCTGCCATGGACGCGTCGCCGCTTGCGCCCTGCCCTGTCAACGCGTTTCATGGGTCCGAATTACAAAGGTCTACCGCATGAACTCTGTGCTCTCTGACGCAATCCGCGCCCGTCGCGATGATCTGATCGCCCTCACGCAGGATCTGATCCGCATTCCCACGTTGAACCCTCCCGGGCAGGACTACCGCGCAATTTGCGAATATCTTGATCGGCGCCTGTCGGCCCATGGGTTTGAGACAACCCTCGTGCGCGCCCATGGCACCCCCGGCGACAGCGAAAAATATCCCCGCTGGAACATCGTTGCCCGCCGCGAGGGCGCGCACGGCGGGGACTGCGTGCATTTCAACAGCCACACCGACGTGGTCGAGGTCGGGCGCGGCTGGACGTTTGATCCCTTCGGCGCCGAGCTGAAGGACGGGCGCATCTACGGGCGCGGGGCCTGCGACATGAAAGGCGGGCTGGCCGCCTCGATCATCGCGGCGGAGGCGTTTATCGACACCCACCCCGATTTCTGCGGCGCGGTCGAGATTTCGGGCACGGCGGATGAGGAATCAGGCGGCTATGGCGGTGTCGCCTATCTGGCCGAAAAGGGTTGGTTCGATCCTGCCCGCGTGCAGCACGTCATCATTCCCGAACCACTGAACAAGGATCGGATCTGCCTTGGCCACCGTGGCGGCTGGTGGGCCGAGATCGAGACAAAGGGCGAGATCGCCCATGGCTCCATGCCATTCCTGGGCGATTGCGCCGTGCGCCACATGGGCGCCGTGCTACAGGAGTTCGAGAACAAGCTGTTCCCGGCCATGGCGGCGCGGACTACCGACATGCCCGTGGTCCCCGAAGGCGCGCGCAGCAGCACAATGAACATCAACGCAATCCACGGCGGCCAACCCGAGAACGCTCCTGATTTCGACGGTCTGCCCGCCCATTGCGTACCCGACAGCTGCCGTATCACCATCGACCGGCGCTTTCTGGTCGAAGAACCGCTCGATCAGGTGCGGGGCGAGGTGACGGCCCTGCTCGAAGGGTTGCGCGACACCCGTGCCGATTTTGACTATGAGATTACCGAGCTGAATTCAGTGCTGCCCTCGATGACGGACCGCGATGCACCGGTGGTGCAGACCGTCGCCGCCGCGATCACCGATGTGATGGGAAAGGCACCGGAATACGTCGCCTCCCCCGGCACCTACGATCAGAAACACATCGACCGGATCGGCAAGCTCAAGAACTGTATCGCCTACGGGCCGGGTGTGCTGGAGCTGGCGCATAAGCCCGACGAATGGATCGGCGTGGACGATATGCTCGACAGTGCCTGTGTGATGGGAGCGGCGCTGGAGACGCTGCTGCTGCCGCGCGACTAGGCGGCGGCAACCGCAAGCCCGTCCACAATGGCGGTAAGTGCCGCATCACGGTGCATCTGCGCCTGCGGCAGGCGCGCGGCGATGGTCTGCTCGACCACCCCCATCAGGCTGGAGCCGCCGACCATCACCGCGTGAGTGACCGCGCCGGGCGCCACACCTGCGTCCTCGATCGTTTGCACCGCCGCCGTCCCAATGTCCGCGACCAATGCGCCCAGCGTGATGGCCAGATCGGTTGGCGCCAGACGCACGGCCAGATCCCGTTCGATCACCGCCAAATCGACCAATCCGCCGCCACCTTCATTCGCGGTGATCTTGCCCGCCTCGACGGCAAAGGCGACATCGTGGCCCAAACGCTCTTCGAGCACCTGCAGCAGGCGACCCATGGCGACGGGCTCAACCGCGTGTTGGGTCAGGTCGCGGGCCAGGCGGATATGTTCGGGGGCGTAGAGAAACGGGATCTTGGCCCATGTGGCCAGATCATTGAATATCGTGGCGGGCGCCGCGTGGGTGTCATCGCCAAAGGCGTGGCGTACCTGCCCGCCCCGGCCCAGCAGCGGCATCGCGTGATCAAGGCTGAGCGCGCGGTCAAAATCGGTCCCGCCAAGGCGGATGCCATGGCTGTGCACGATCTCAAGCCCCCGTTCACCCTTCCGGAAAAGCGTGAAATCCGAGGTGCCCCCACCGATATCCACGACAAGCCCCAGATCACCGGGCGACAGCTTGGCCGCACTGCCGCGTGCGGCGGCCTCGGGCTCATACATGAAATTCACGCAGGTGAACCCCGCGCGCGCGTAAGCCTCGCGCAGATCGACCTCGGCGCGGGCGTCGCGGGCGGGGTCGGGGTGAAACCGCACCGGGCGGCCCGACAGCACCGCATCAAATCTCTGCCCCGTCTCGGCCTCTGCCGCGGCCTTGAGCCTTGCTAAAAACCGGCCCACGATGTCGATGAAATCAAGCCGCTCGCCCAGCAGCGTGCGGCGTTCGCGCATCAAGGGGTCCCCAAAAGGCTCTTGAGCGCGCGCATGTAGCGGCCCTCGTCCCCGGCCAACAGCGCTTCGCCCGCCGCGATGCCGATCCGCATCACCCGTGCGTCGAAATCAAAGAACACCGCCGTGGGCAGCGTATCACCGCCCGGCTCCAGCGCGATGCGGCGCACGGCGCCGTCCTGCCAGACCGCCGCCGCTGAATTGGAGGTTCCAAAATCCACCCCGAGTGTCGCCATTGCCCCGCTCCCCTTGCGTCAAGATCCGCCGGGCTATCCCAGCGACCCGCCTGCCGCAAGGTTTAACCTAGCCAGCGCGCGCGCCCTCGCCTAACCTGATTGCAACAACAGACAGGGAGACACCCCAATGACCCACCTTCGTACCCTCCTGCTCGGCGTCAGTGCTGCCGCGCTCATGGCAACCACCGCTGCGGCCAAGGACGATTTGACGATCGCCATCCAGCTGGAGCCGCCACACCTTGATCCCACCAGCGCCGCCGCCGGCGCCATCGACAGCGTGCTTTATTCCAACGTGTTCGAGGGGCTCACGCGCTTTGCCTCGGACGGGGCGATCATCCCCGGTCTCGCGCAAAGCTGGGAGATCTCGGATGACGGGCTGACCTATACGTTCAAGCTGCAGGAAGGCGTGACGTTTCACGACGGCACCACGATGGACGCGGAGGATGTGAAATTCTCCCTCGACCGGATCGGTGCCGAGGATAGCGCCAACGCGCAAAAGGCGCTCTATGCCGCGATTTCCGAGGTCAACGTGATCGATCCCGCCACGGTCGAGATCAAGCTGAGCGAGCCCAACGGCATGATGCTGTTTAACCTCGCGTGGGGCGATGCCGTGATCGTCGCCCCCGAAAGCATCGAGGGGATCAAACAGACCCCCATCGGCACCGGCGCGTTCAAATTCGTGAACTGGACACAGGGCGACAGCGTCGAGCTTGCGCGCAACGACGACTACTGGGGTACGCCCGCGCAGCTGGCGTCGGCCACGTTCAAATTCATCTCTGACCCCACCGCCGCCTTCTCTGCCGTGATGGCCGAGGATGTCGACGTCTTTGCCGGTTTCCCCGCGCCCGAGAACGTACCGCAGTTCGAAGCCGATCCGCGGTTTCAGGTCCTCGTAGGCTCGACCGAGGGGGAGACGATCCTGTCGACCAACAACAAGATGCCGCCGTTCGACAACGTGCAGGTGCGCAAGGCGCTGGCCCATGCGATTGACCGTCAGGCAATCATCGACGGTGCGATGTTTGGCTACGGCACGCCCATCGGCA
Organism: Sulfitobacter albidus; assembly: GCF_018200035.1. Lineage (NCBI taxonomy): Bacteria > Pseudomonadati > Pseudomonadota > Alphaproteobacteria > Rhodobacterales > Roseobacteraceae > Sulfitobacter > Sulfitobacter albidus. The sequence goes on from NZ_CP073581.1 coordinate 2,771,130, forward strand.
CGCATTTCGCACCCCACAATCCCGATTACGTCGATCTGACCGGCAATTCCGCCTATGACCCCGATCTGGCGCGCAGCCTGCTGGCCGAGGCCGGTTTTGCCGATGGGTTCGAGACGACACTGTTTCTGCCACCCCCCTCCTACGCGCGGCGCGGCGGCGAGATCATCGCGGCGCAGCTGGCCGAGGTCGGGATCACCGCGCAGATCACCAATGTCGAATGGGCGCAGTGGCTGGAATCGGTGTTCAAGGGCAAGAATTTTGGCCTGACCATCGTCAGCCATACAGAGCCGATGGATATCGGGATCTACGCCAACCCCGATTACTATTTCCAGTACGACAATCCCGCCTTTCAGGAGTTGATGACAACGCTGAACGCCACCACTGATCCCGGTGAGCGCAGCGCGCTGCTGGGTCAGGCACAGCAGATCATCGCGGAGGACTACGTAAATGGCTACCTCTTCCAGCTTGCGGTGCCGACGATTGCAAAGGCGGATGTTCAGGGCCTCTGGGTCGATGCGCCGACGCAGGCCAACGACCTGACCGCGGTCAGCTGGAAATAAGCGCGAACGCGCCCCGGCGGCGTGTCGGGGCGTGGGCGTTTGTTGAATGTCTGTTACTTCTTAGGTGTTTGCCGCATTCGATGTCTGGAATTGCGCCGTGTTTGCGATCTACGCCCGTGACAAACGCGCGGCGTACGCGGGCCGCTGGCGTATCCCCGAGCGGCGACTTTTGGCGCTCGCCGCCCTTGGCGGTGGCGCGGGCGCGATTGCTGCGCAACGGATGCTGCGCCACAAAACCCACAAACAGCCCTTTGCCCATCGCCTGCGCCTCATCGCCGCCACTCAGGCCGGTGTCGCCGCCCTTCTGGTGTTGAGATAGCGCACGCGCGCGCGCACGTCCTCCCGGATGGCACCGTGCCGGGGGGCATCGCGCAGGGTTGTGAACCACGCTTCCGGCGGGTTGCGCCCTCGCCGGTTGTTATCGAACCTCAACGCGCGCAGGACATCCTCTGCTTCAGGCGGCAAATGGTCTGGAATATCTCGACCGTTGAGGATCCCCCAAACCCCTGCCCACATCCGGCCTACGGTCCAGGGATTGTAGCCCCCGCCGCCCAGCGCCAGAAAGCGCGGAATGCCCAGTGCAAGAAGCCCGCGCAAGACATCCCAATGCGCGTTGTTGCTGAGACCCAGATGGGCAAGCGGATCATCCTCCACCCCATCGGCACCGCAAAGAAAGACGACCGCTTCGGGTTTGAAAGCCGCCACGGCCGGGAGTATCAGCGCATCGCGCACATGCGCCATCTCATCGTCGTTGAACGCGCGGGGCACCGGCAGATTGATCGCATTACCGCCGCCGTCGTCCTCAATCGCGCCGGTCCGGGGCCAAAGCCCCTCTTCGTGGATCGAGATCATCAGGCAATCGGGGTCCCCGGCAAATCCGACTGCCACACCGTCACAGTGATGCGCATCGATATCCACGTAGGCGATGCGGCGCACACCGTGATACCGCAGCGACAACATCGCAAGCACAGGATCGTTGAGATAGCAAAACCCGTTGGCGCGATCGGGCATGCCGTGATGCGTGCCGCCAGCGGGATTATAGATTACGCCGTCACCGGCCAAGAGCTCTCCGGCCAGAATGCTGCCGCCTGCGGCGGTGGCGGGTCGTCGAAAAATCTCTGCAAAGACCGGGTTTGTGGGTGTGCCGATCGCAAAGCGGTCGCGATCCTGCTTGCTTGCCTCCTGCGCATTTTCGATACGCTGCAGGGCGGCAACATACGCAGGCGTATGCCATTGGTGCAACGCGCGCGGCTTTGCGCGCGGGGACGTGATGAATTGCTGTCGCGGCAACCAATCCAGCGCCCGCGCCAGATCCATCACTGTTGATACGCGCGGCACCCTCAGCGGATGCCAGTCGCCGTAGCTTGATCCGCGAAAGATCTCGTGTCCGATGAAGCGCGGGCGGTGCATCCTGTTAAGATATTGCCGCGACGCAAAAAGAAAAGCGGACGCATTGCTGCGCCCGCTTTCCGGTTCTGTGCTGTCCCGAAGGGTTGCAGCTTAGCGTGTGCCGTTACCACCGGCAGCCGCTTCGAGCACCATCGCGTCGAGGCTACGCTCACACTCCAGCTTGAGGATTTCGATTTCCTCGGCAAAGCGTGTCATGTCGTCGCCCGCGGGCACGGTTGTTGTTGCTGTGGCCGTGCCGTTATCGTCCGCGATTGTGGTTGTCGAACCCGTCTCGCTTTCTTCAGCGGCTTCACCTTCCAGCGGAGCCGTTGCAGTGGCCTCACCGTTGTTGTCGGCGATTGTCGCGTCGGAGTTGTTGTTCAGCTCTGCGACGGCCATCACGGCGATCTTGTTCTGATCTTCAGCCGACATTTCGTTGAACTGCGCGCAGGTCATCGAATTCAGATCGGCATGACCTGCCGCAAACGCGGGGGCAGAGATGGCCGACAGAAGTGTCGCGGCGGCGGCGGCTTTGATGAATGTGTTCATTGTATTTCCTAACTCTTTAAGTGTTCCACATCCAAACTGCTCGCGCGGAGGTTTAGTTCCGGATTATTTTCGCGCCGTGCGATTAATCCGGACCCGAGTCGCCAGACATCGCATCCACCAGGCTGCCCGCCGGGTTTCGGCTGCAGGTACGAGACAGAAGCGCGAGACGCGCGTCGGCCGCTGAGGGCGATACACCAAAATCCTGCAAAAGCTGTGTCTCGACTGCACGCCGATCCTCTGGCGACAGCGCACGGTAGTCTGCACAGGTCAGGTTTGACATGCTTTGCGCAGCGAGCGGCCCGGCGACAAGCACACTCAAACAGACGGATAAAGATCGGATCATGGCAACTCCTTTCACAAGCACTTGCACCTTCTACGCACGACCTGTGCGGGAAGTTCATATTTCGCAATCATTCGCTGGACCCTCGGTTTTGCCGCGCCTAACGTCGCAGCCATGCTGCGCTATACCCTCAAACGCCTGCTGTCGCTCGTGATCAGCCTCGCTGTCGCCTCGGTCGTCATCTTTTCGGTGATCGAGATCGCGCCGGGTGATCCGGCGTCCTTCATGCTGGGGATCAACGCGCAGCCTGAAACACTGGCCGCGCTACGCCGCGAGCTAGGCTTGGATGGATCGAAACTCGCCCGCTATGTCGCGTGGGTGACAGGCATGCTGCGCGGCGATTTCGGCACCTCATACACTTACCGCACGCCGGTAGCGGATATGGTGGCGCAGCGCATGTGGGTGTCGCTGCCACTGGCGCTCTATGCACTGACGCTGTCAACGCTCATCGCCTTTCCAGCCGGCGTCTATGCAGCGGCCCGGCGCGGGCGGGCGGGCGATGTGGGCGTGATGACGGCCACTCAACTGGGTGTCGCGATCCCTAATTTCTGGTTTGCCATGATGCTGGTGTTGCTGTTTGCGATCAATCTGCGCTGGTTTTCCGCAGGCGGGTTCGCGGGCTGGGAAGACGGGCTGTTGCCGGGCCTCAAATCCCTCACCCTGCCCGCCATTGCGCTTGCGCTGCCGCAGGCCGCGATCCTCGCGCGCGTCATGCGCTCCTCACTGCTCGACGTGCTGGGCGAGGATTTCATGCGCACCGCACGGGCCAAGGGTCTGTCGGCCCGTCAGGCGCTATGGCGGCACGGGCTGCGCAACGCGCTCATCCCGGTGCTGACGATCATCGGGCTTCAGTTTTCGTTTCTGCTCGCCGGGGGCATCATTATCGAACAGGTCTTTTATCTTCCCGGTCTCGGGCGGCTGATCTTTCAGTCGATCTCGGCCCGCGACCTGATCGTTGTGGAAAGCGTGACGATGCTGCTGGTATTCGCGGTGATCTTTGTCAATTTTGCGGTCGATCTGGCCTATGCGGCAGTCGATCCCCGCCTGCGGAGCCGCGCGTGAGCCGTAACCTCATCATCGGTGGCGCGCTGACGCTGATCTTTGTCGCCGCGGCACTGATCTCTTTTGCGTGGACGCCCTTTTCGCACACCGCGCTCAACATCCCCGCAAAGCTGCAACCGCCCAATGCCACGCATCTGCTGGGCACAGATCATTTTGGCCGCGACATTCTCAGCCTCATCATGGTCGGCGCGCGTACGTCGATTGCGGTGGCGTTGGTGGCGGTGGGCATCGGAATGACGCTGGGGATCCCGCTGGGGCTCTGGGCCGCAGCGCGGCGTGGCATGCTCATTGACGAGGTCATCATGCGTGGCAACGATCTTGTCTTTGCTTTCCCCTCGCTGGTCATCGCAATCCTGATCACGGCGGTCTTTGGCGCCGGGGCTGTCAACGCAATCATCGCCATCGGCATTTTCAACATTCCCGTGTTTGCCCGCATCACACGGGGTGCGGCCCTCTCGCTGTGGGAGCGTGAATTCATCCTTGCCGCCCGTGTGGCCGGCAAATCGGATGCCCGCATCTCGGTCGAGCATATCCTGCCAAACGTCGCCAATCTGCTGATCGTGCAGGCGACAATCCAGTTCTCTCTCGGCATCCTCGCCGAAGCGGCGCTGAGCTATGTCGGGCTCGGCGCACAGCCCCCGACCCCGTCGTGGGGGCGCATGCTGGCGGATGCGCAGACATTGGTGGTCCTCGCCCCGCATATGGCGCTGATGCCGGGATTTGCGATCATCCTGACGGTACTGGGGCTCAACCTTCTGGGTGACGGGCTGCGCGACCGGCTTGATCCGCGTTTGCAAAGGGCGCGCGTATGAGCCTGCTTGAGGTCAGCGACCTGTCTTTGTCTATTCACAGAACGCCGATCCTCAAGGGCGTGAGTTTTTCCGTCGCCCCCGGTGAGATCGTCGCGATCACCGGAGAAAGCGGATCCGGTAAATCGCTCACAGCCCTCGCCGTCATGCAACTGTTGCCGCAGGGGACGCGCATGACCGGCAGCCTACATCTGAACGGGACCGATCTGACGTCGCTCAGCGAACCGGCCCTCTGCGCGATCCGTGGAAACACGGTCGGCATGGTCTTTCAGGAGCCGATGACCGCCCTTAACCCGGTAAAATCCATCGGGGATCAAGTGGCCGAAACAATCCGTATCCACACCGGCGCCACCCGCGCTGAAGCGCGCGCCCGCGCCGCCAAAACACTCGCCCGTGTCGGCCTTCCCGCCGATCGCTTCCCACTGACGCGCTTTGCTCACGAGCTTTCGGGCGGGCAGCGCCAGCGGGTCGTGATCGCCATGGCCATCGCCCTGCGCCCCGATCTGCTGGTCGCGGATGAACCGACAACGGCGCTGGACGTGACGACGCAAGCACAGATCCTCGATCTGCTGAAATCGCTCGCGCGCGAGGACGGCATGGGGCTGCTGATGATCACCCACGATCTTGCCGTTGTGGCAGATATGGCCGACCGCACGCTCGTCATGCAGCGGGGCGAAATCGTCGAACAAGGCCCGACCGAAGCTCTGCTGCGCGAGGTGCAGCATCCCTATACCAAGGCGCTGCTTGCTGCATCGACCCACACCGTCACCCTGCCCGATACCCAACGGGAGGATCCGTTGCTGGAAGTGCGCGATGTCGTGCGCAGCTATCCCACGCCGCGCAAGACACTCTTTGGAAAACCGGGGCGATTCCGCGCGGTCGACGGCGTCAGCTTTACTCTCAAGCGTGGCGAACGGCTCGGCCTGGTGGGCGAAAGCGGTTGCGGGAAGTCGACGCTGACCCGCGCCCTGCTCGGCCTTGATCGGATCCAGGCGGGCAGCATCACCCTTCGCGGGCAGCCGGTTTTCAGCGGCAGTAAACCAAACCTCGCCGTGCGACGCCAAATGCAGGTGGTCTTTCAGGATCCCTTCGGCAGCTTCAATCCCCGCCACCGGGTCGCCCGCCAGATCACCGAACCCTTCCACCTGCTGGATACGCCTCCCACGGGCAAGGCGCGCGAGCGCGCCATCGACGAGGCGCTCACTGCCGTCGGATTGACCCCCGCAGATGCCGACAAATACATCCATGAATTTTCGGGCGGTCAGCGCCAGCGTATCGCCATCGCCCGCGCCCTCATCGTCCGGCCCGAGCTGATCGTCTTCGATGAGGCCGTCAGCGCGCTCGACGTCTCGGTCCGCGCCCAGATCCTCGATCTGATCGCCGATCTCTGCGGCCAATACGATCTCAGCTACCTCTTCATCTCCCACGATCTCAGCGTGGTGCGCAGCGTGACCGACCGCACGTTGGTCATGAAGGCCGGCCGCATCGTCGAAGAAGGCGGCACCCACGACGTCTTCACCACCCCGCAACACCCCTACACAAAGGCCCTGCTTGCAGCCGCACCCGAATTGCCCGACTTCGCCCGGCGCGCCCCACCCGATCAAACACAGGCACCGCCGCCCCCTTGACGCACCGCACTTTCCCCCTGCACCCTTTCCCAAATACCTCATCACCACGACAGCCTCATATCCAACGCCCGCTGTTCAGACATCCGGTTAACCGCAGCCCTTTTCAGGCGAGAGCAAATGCATCCAGGACCCACCAACAGCTTGACCGATATCGAGGACCTGCTTGTCGGCAACGCGCAGGACAACGCGCTGAAATCAGGCGTGACCGTCGTGACGGCAGCGCGTCCGTTCACCGCTTCTGTCGCGGTCATGGGAGGCGCACCGGGCACGCGGGAGACGGATCTTCTGGCGCCGGATAAATCGGTTGCGGCGGTCGATGCGCTGGTCCTCGCAGGGGGATCGGCCTACGGGCTCGACGCCTGTTCGGGTGTGGTCGACGGGCTGCGCGCGGCGGGGCGGGGGTTTCGCGTAGGCCCGGCGGTGATCCCGCTGGTGCCGGGGGCAATCCTCTTTGATCTGCTCAATGGTGGCGAGAAGTCGTGGGAGACAAACCCCTACCGCGCCCTTGGGCGCGCGGCCCTCGACGGTGCTGGCACGGGTTTCGATATTGGGACAGTCGGTGCAGGCACCGGCGCGCTCAGCGCGATGCTCAAGGGCGGGCTTGGCACCGCGTCGCTGCGCCTGCCGGACGGCAGTACCGTCGCGGCGCTGGTGGCCGCCAACCCCGTCGGCGCAGTCACCACGCCCGGTGATCGCCATTTCTACGCCGCCCCCTTCGAGATCGACGGCGAATTCGGCGGCCTCGGGTCGGACCCTGCCAGCGGCCTTGGACGCAACCTGGAGAGCCGCAAGATGTCCCGGCTAAGCCCGCGCAGCAATACCACGATTGCGGTCGTCGCAACCGATGCATCGCTTTCCAAGGCGGAATGTCACAGGGTCGCCATCGCCGCCCACGACGGGATCGCGCGCGCCTGCGTGCCTGCCCACACGCCACACGACGGCGATCTTGTCTTTGCGCTGACGACAGACGCAGGCCCACCCGCGGATGTGACGCTGACGGGCCACGCCGCCGCCCTTTGCCTGACCCGCGCCATCGCACGCGCCATCTACCACGCCACGCCCGCACCGGGTGACATCATGCCCTGCTGGAGAGACGCCAATGCCGAGCTTTGAACACGACAGCATCTCCCTTCACTTTGAGGCGTCCGGCGACGGGCCGCCGTTGCTGCTGATCGCCGGCATGTTGAGCGACAGCGCCAGCTGGGCGCCGCTTGTCCCGCTGCTGGAGCCGCATTTCACCGTGATCCGCCCCGACAACCGCAGCACCGGTCGTACGGCCCCGTGGAACGCGCCGGCAAGCATCGATCACTGTGCCGCCGATTGCGCAGCGCTTGTCGATAGCCTCAGCATCGGGCCCGCACATGTCGTGGGCCATTCGCTGGGCGGCATGATCGGGCTGCGCATGGCGCACCGCTATCCCTCTGCGGTGGGCTCGCTCACCCTCGCTGCCGCAGCGCCACTGCGGCTGGAGCGCAACGTGGCGCTCTTTCGAAATCTGCTGGCCATCCGGCAATCGAACGCGGCGCCCGAGACTTGGCTGCACACGCTTTTTGCGTGGCTCTTTGCTCCGGCGCTCTACGACATTCCGGGCGCGGTGGCTCAGGCTGCAACGACCGCTCTGGCCTATCCCTATGCGCAGACCGCCGCGGCCATGGCGCATCAGATCGCCAGCCTCGACGGCTACCGCCCGGACGGGCTCGACGGGGTGCCGATGCCGGTTCAGGCGCTGCTGGCGGCGGACGATCTGTTGCTGCCGGAGGCGCTGGCGCGCAACGCCCTTGGCGCGACGCCGACCCACATCGTTCCCGATGCCGGGCATTCGATCCATTGGGATGCACCCGAAGCGGTGGCCGCGCACATCCGCCGTTTCACCGATCAATAGGAGCCATCGCGATGCAAGATCTCTACGGTTTGCCCATCACCTGCACCCGGGACAGCACCCGCCGCGCGATTGACGATTTTATCCACGGGTTCATCAGCTACCAGCCGAAGGCGACGGGCATCATAGCCGCCGCGGATGCAGACCAGGACTGCGCGCTCGCCAATGCCTATGCCGCAATGCTGTGGATGTTTCTCGAAGCCCCGGTCGCGCCGCAAAAGGCCGCGCCCTACATCGCGCGGGCCAGGACCGTTGCGCAGGGCAGCACGCCCCGCGAGCAACAGATCATCGCCGCCGTGGACGCCTGGACGCGGGGGGACGTCCCCGGCCTCCTCAAAATCTGCGATGCAATCACCGATGACCATCCGCGCGACATGGCAACGCTGAAGCTGGCGCAATATCATCTGTTCAACCTCGGCGACGCGCCGGGTATGCTGCGCGCCGCACTCAAGGCGCTGCCCGAGGCCGCAGACATCCCCTATGCCCACGGCATGATCGCCTTTGGATATGAGCAGTGTCACCTGCTGGACCGGGCCGAGACCGCCGCCCGCCACGCCATGTCGCTGCGCCACGACGAAGCCTGGGCGCATCACGCCATCGCCCATGTGATGCTGACCGAGGGGCGCATCGCCGAAGGCGCCGTCTTTCTTGAAGAGGTCGCCCCGACATGGGCCGGGCTCAACAGTTTCATGCGCAGCCACAATTGGTGGCATCTTGCCCTGTTCTACATCAGCCTGGGGCGCGAAAACGAGGTACGCGCGGCCTTTGATACCCATGTCTGGGGCCTTGCCAAAGACTACAGCCAGGATCAGGTCGGCGCGGCGTCCCTGCTCGCCCGGATGGAGTTTGCGGGCATCGACGTGGGCGAGCGCTGGGCGGATGTTGCCGACCACGTCGCCGCGCGGGGCGCCGATACGGTCAACCCTTTCCTGACGCTGCAATATCTCTACGCGCTATCGCGCACCGGGCGTGCGGAGGCGGAGACGCTGATGGCTGCAATCCGTTCCCGGGCAGAAGACGACAGCCAGCACGACCATATCGCCTGGCGCGACGTGGCCCTGCCCGCCGCCACGGGAATCGACGCCCACGCGCGGGGCGACTGGCCCGTTGCCATCGCCGATCTGGCCCGCGCGTTGCCCCGCATGGCCGAAATCGGGGGCAGTCACGCCCAGCGCGATCTGTTCGAGCAGATCCATCTGGACGCGCTCGTGCGCGACGGCCGCGCTTCTACCGCGCAGCAGGTGCTTGAGATGCGGCGCACCTATGACCCCGATGGCGTTCCGCTGAACCTGATGCTGGGGGAGGTCTATACCAAAACCGGCCTGCCCGATCTTGCCGCCGAGGCCCGCGCGCGGGCGCAGGCAACGCTGGCCGCCGCAGGCTAGATCAACCGGTTTGCCCCGCCCGCCTGTCACCGCTAACCTGTCGCAAGATGCTTTGATGTGAGGACACGGCAGACAGATGGCACAGGAATGGTATTTCGCATTCGAGGGCACCTCGAAAGGCCCGATAGATCAGGATGAATTCGAGGATCTGATCGCCAATGGCACGATCCGGTCGGACACATTGGTCTGGCAGGAAGGCATGGAGGACTGGATACCGCTGGCACAGGCGCGCAGCGTCAGCCGAACGCCGCCCCAGCCCCCGCGTCGCCCGGTAAGCGACATGCAGGATCCCGCGCGCGAGGATGCCAACAGCTTCATGGGCGCGCTCAAGGACGGGTTCGCCCGCTACGTCGATTTCAGAACCCGCTCTACCCGCTCGCAATTCTGGTGGTGGATGGTTTGGATGATCTTGCTGGGTGGTCTGACGGGCGGGCTGGATGCCGCGCTCGGGTTCTACGATGTAGGGCCGATCAACGGGCTGTTTTCGCTGGCGACGCTACTGCCGTCCATCGCGGTCGCAATCCGGCGGCTGCACGATATCGGGCGCACGGGTTGGTGGGTATTGCTATATTTCATCCCGATCCTCGGGTGGATCGTGCTGATCATCTTCTACTGCCAGCGCAGCCAGGACCACGCCAACCAATGGGGCAATGAGCCCGCCCATTAGGGAGCGATCAGGCGCGCGGGCCGATCGTCACCTCAAGCGTCGCGATGCCGTCGACACCGCCTGTCAATACGTCACCAGTCTGACAGGCGGCGACGCCCGCGGGCGTGCCCGTCATGATCAAATCCCCCGGCGCAAGGGTCATTCCTTCGCTGAGGGTCGCGATATGCTCGTCCACCGACCAGATGAGATCCGCGATATTGGCGTCCTGCCGGGTCTCACCGTTCACCGCGAGCCAGATGCGCGCGTCGCTCAGGCTGGCCACATCGGCCATCGGGACGATGGGCGCAATTGGAGCCGAGTTGTCAAAGGCCTTTGACCAATCCCACGGGCGGCGCGCGTCCTTGGCCGCTGCCTGAAGGTCACGACGGGTGAAATCAATGCCGACGGAGGCGCCCCAGATATGCTCGTGTACGCGTGAGGCCGGGATATCGGCGCCACCCTTGCCGATGGCGATCACCAGCTCAATCTCGTGGTGCAGGTCCTCGGTCAGCGACGGATAGGGGAGCGTGCAAGGCGTGGCGATGGCGGCATCGGCGGGCTTGGTGAAAAAGAACGGTGGTTCGCGGTCGGGGTCATTGCCCATCTCGCGCGCGTGCGCCTCGTAGTTGCGGCCCACGCAGAAAATCCGACGGACAGGAAAAAACGCATCACTGCCCGCAACCGGGAGTTTCGCTTGTGGCGGCGGGGGCAAAACGTAGGACATGGGGCGCGGCTCCGGCTGATGGGTGTTGACGGTACTAGAGACCCGGGCGCCGGTGATGTCCAGACGGCGCGGTGCCGACAAATGTCACGCCGGCCTCGTTCGCAGGAAATGCGCGGATTGTCCAAAATTGGACACAATCGGGCTGTAGACCAAAGATTGTTGAGCAGACAACAACAAGGGTGCAGGCAATGACACTAACAATGAAATCACTTCTTTTGGTTCTGGCGGCGCTGGTATTGACGGCGTGCACACAGACACCCCCGCAGACGCCGGATGTGGGCCGCGCCGACACCAGCTTCCGCGCCTTTTCCCCGGCCCCAACACCGGAACGCGATATGGACGGGCAGATCCGCGCGCTCTCCCAGTCGGCGGATCGCCTTGTGCGCCACTCCACCCTCAAAGGCGCGGCCACCGGTGCCGCAATCGGCTGTGGCGTGGGTATCGTGACGCATGGCGCGGCCAAAAGCTGCGTGAACGGCGCGCTTGTGTCTGGTATCGGCGGCGCGATTGTCGGGAATATCAAAGGCCGTCAGGAACTGGACCGCCGCATGGCGCTCATCGCGCCGAGTGATGTCGTGCGCCACCTCCGCCACGCCCGCGCGCACCATACCGAGGTTGCCACAAGCCTGCCCGCCCTGCTCACGCAGCAGGAAGAGCGGATGACCACCGCGGCACTACGTTTTGCTGCGGGGGAAATCACGCAGTCCCGTCACGACCGCATCCGTCGTCAGATTCTGAGCGAACGTGCCGCATTGGCCGAGGCCCTGACGATCAGCGCGGCCGACGCGCGCCGTGCTTCCGCCAATCTGAGCGAAGCGGCGAGCCGCGGTCAAAGCGGGCTGGATTGGCACATCGACGCCACAGGCCGTCTGGCCGACGACATCGCCTCATCCCGCAGCATGATCAGACATTTTTAACCCGGCAGATCAGTCGCCAAGCTTGGCGTGCACTTCATCCAGATCAATCTCGCCGATGGGCATCTTGTTGGCGGGGTTTTCAAAGTCGTATTTGAAAAGCTTGAAATCGCGTTTGTAGATTTCATAGACCAAATGCATCGACAGGTCGTCAAAATAATCCTCGACCGGATGCGCCCGCTTGGGCCCGTGCCCCTCGCTTTCGTTAAAGCGGGGGATCGTCGTCAGATCGACCTTGTTCGGCGTCTCGATCGCGTCAAGCACCTGCCCCATGCCGTCGTTGAAGGCTTCGGTCCAGAAAATCTTGTCGTAGGTGCCGCCGTTGACAATGAAGGTACTGACATGGCCTGACATGGCCGACCAGTGGATGTCGGGATCCATCGGGCGACGCCAGCGGATGGTATCGCGCGCAAACAGCAAGAAACGCCGAAAGCTGGCGATCTGGTCAAAGTCATCCTTGCCGTCCGGCCCGCCGACCTCGATCCCGTATTTCTGTACCAAAAGCGGCACCAGATTGCCGCGATAGCGTTTGCCGTTGCGCTGGATGCCGCAGATCTTGTCAAAAAAGCTCGACAAAATACGGGTATAGGGATTGCGCACGCAGGTGAACGCATAAGAACTGTGGTTCTGCACGTTGCGGCTGATCGCGTCCTGACTGTCGTCCAGCGCCCATTTATGCATCCCTCCCTTGGCGTCGTGGATATCGCCGTCAAAGAACGTGCCGTGGTCGGAATAATACATGATCTGACCGATGGTCGAGCAGGCACATTTCGGCACCACGCGGTACACGACGCTCTCGCTCTCGGTCATCCAGGTGCCGGGAAAGCCCATTGATCGTCACTCCTGCTCTGCCATTTGCCGCCTCTTGGGGGCGGTTTCCCGTTACAAAAGCAAATAATTGCTGTTTATTCAATCTGTGTTCACGACTATCTAGGTAAACAATCGAGCATTTGACTGGACACTGGTTAACGAATGGCAAAAATCGCCTACATCCTCCTGTGCCACAAAGACCCGGACGCCATTATCAAACAGGCGGAGCGGCTCACAGCCGTGGGCGACTATATGTCGATCCACTTTGACGCCTCCGCAGACCTTGCGCATTTCACCCGCATCCGCGACGCGCTCAAGAACAATCCGCACGTCACCTTTGCCACCAAGCGCATCAAATGCGGCTGGGGGGAATGGTCACTGGTGGAGGCCACGCTCTATGCCGTTCAGGCTGCGGTTGATGCCTTTCCGCGGGCCACCCATTTCTACATGCTGTCGGGCGATTGCATGTCGATCAAATCCGCCGAATACGCGCACCGTTTCCTCGACGACAACGACGCCGATTTCATCGAGAGCTTTGATTACTTCGAAAGCGACTGGATCAAGACCGGCTGGAAGGAAGAGCGCCTGATCTATCGCCACTGGTTCAACGAACGTGCGCAGAAAAAACGCTTTTACGCGATGTTCGAGCTGCAAAAGCGGCTGGGCCTGAAACGCGAGATCCCGGCAGACATTCAGGTGATGATTGGCAGCCAATGGTGGTGCCTGCGCCGTCAGACCATCGAATGGGTGCTGGATTTCTGCAAGCGCCGGCGCGATGTGATGCGGTTTTTCCGCACGACATGGATCCCGGACGAGACATTCTTTCAAACTCTCGTGCGCCACCTCATCCCCGAAGAGCAGATCCGCAGTCGCAACCTGACCTTCCTGATGTTCACCGACTACGGCATGCCCGTGACGTTCTACAACGATCACTACGATCTGTTGCTGAGCCAGGACTATCTGTTCGCCCGCAAGATCAGCGCCGATGCGCAGGACCTCAAACGGCGACTTGGCCTGCTCTATGCCGCCAAGGGCGTGCAGTTCCAGATCAGCAACGAAGGGCGCAGCCTGTTCAACTTCCTCACGGGGCGCGGGCGGATCGGGCGACGGTTCTCTACCCGCTTCTGGGAGACCGAGAGCACGCTGGGGCGCGAGCGCGAGCTGCTGATCGTCGTGTGCAAGAAATGGCACGTGGCCAAGCGGGTGCTGGAACGTATCCGCCAGACCACAAACGTACCGGCCATCGAATACGTCTTCAACGAGGAGGACACGCCCCTCCCGGCCCTCGGCGGGATCGAGAAAACGCTGGGCAAGCGCACCCGACATCGCCGCGCGCTGATGCGGATGCTGTTCGACTATTTCGAGACCGACAAGCTGATCGTTTGCATGGACCCGGCGAACCTTGATCTGTTGAACGATTTTGCCTCGGACCGCTCGACCACCCGCATCCTTGAGATCGAGTGCAGCTTTACCGATGAATACTTGATCGGACACGCCATGCGCGTGGGCCTCGCGGGCGATCAGACAAGCATGGAAACCCTGCAACGTCTGCTGCCCACGATCCGCAACGACATGGTGTTCGAAAGCGACGCGATCCGCGACGCCCAGTTCGAGAACCACGGGCGCATGCGCGAACAGGCCCTCCCCGAGGACAACGCGGACGTACTGGCGCAATTCCTGAACATCGCACCCGAAAAAGCGCGCGAAATCGCGCAGACAGATTACCTATTCGCCGACTGAGGAGCCGATATGGCCTACGACTACGACGACCAGAACATCTTTGCCAAGATCCTGCGCGGTGAGATCCCCAACCAGACCGTGCTGGAGACAGAGCATACGCTGGCCTTCCGCGATATCGAGCCACAGGCGCCGACGCATGTACTGGTGATCCCCAAGGGCTCTTACGTGAGCTACGATCACTTTGCCGCGCAGGCGAGCGACGCGGAAATCATCGATTTTACCCGCGCCATCGCAAAGGTCTGCGAGATGGAGGGCGTCACGCTCAGCGCAGGCGAGGGATTTCGCATGATCTCAAACGCCGGTGCCCATGGCGTGCAGGAGGTGCCTCACCTGCACGTGCATATTCTGGGCGGTCGTCCGATGGGCCGCATGGTACAACCCGCAAAATAACATTCGATTTTTGACGCTGTTCGGCGTCAACCGCCTCTCATGAGAGCATCAAACGCCTCAATAAATTCAAGGCAGAGGTGATCCTACACTTCAGACCAGTTTTGCAGCCTCGTTAAGATGGATCAGGGTTTGATTTAGGCTGCCGTTCACATCGGTTGTGTTTTGCTGTCATAGGCTTCATCGGGGGCCAATATGCCGTGTGTAGAGTGGGGGCGTTCTGCGTTGTAATTGCTCAGCCACTTGCCGATCCCAGCCCGCATTGACCTGCTCCCCATTGAGTCCGCTAATTTAGGTTAGCTCTGTTCAGGTTTTGGTCTTCACTTGACCGCTTAGCATATTCTGCTGGCGTCAGGCCAGCGAGGCTTGTGTGTGGGCGGTGATGATTAAAATCGATACGCCATGCCTCGATCAGATGACGCGCATGTCTGAGGCTGTCGAACAGGTTTTCGCTCAGGCACTCATCCCTCATGCGTCCGTTGAAAGACTCCACAAAGCCGTTTTGCATTGGCTTGCCAGGGGCGATGTAGTGCCAATCAACCTTGCGATCCTCTTGCCATTTCAGGATGGCGTTTGATGTCAGTTCGGTGCCGTTGTCCGAGACCACCATGCAGGGATAGCCACGCATCTCGGCAATCCGGTCCAGCTCCCGCGCGACACGGTCGCCTGAGAGTGATGTGTCGACCACAGCAGCCAGACATTCGCGGCTGAAGTCATCAATCACGTTCAGGATGCGGAAGCGCCGACCACAGGACAGGCTGTCAGACACGAAGTCCAGGCTCCACCGCTGGTTCGGCCCCTGAGGGATCGCCATGGGCGTTCTGGTGCCCACTGCGCGCTTGCGACCGCCCCGTTTACGGACTGTTAACCCTTCTTCGCGGTAAATCCGGTACAGCTTCTTCCAGTTCACCCATTGCCCGGCAGGCGATTTGCAAGGCAAATCTGCCGAGAGGGGGCCAGCCTTCCCGCTTGAGCAGGATGTGCAAGCGGCGATATTCAAAACGTCGCCGCTCGGACGACAGTTCCTTCAGCCGCCCACGCAACTCAATGTCCGCGGGTCGCTTTGACACACGCCGATAGACACGCGGATCGATCCCGGCCAAGGCACAGGCCCGCTTCTGATTGTATCGCCTTTCTGTCATGGCCCAGGTCACAGCTTTCCTGCGTGAACCGGGCTTCAAAAGTTTTTTCCCAACATTTCCTTGAGCGTCGACACGTCCATCATCTGTTCAGCCAGCAGCTTCTTCAACTTGGCATTCTCTGCCTCAAGCGCCTTCAGCTTCTTCGCGTCAGACACTTCCATCCCGCCATACTTGGATCGCCATTTGTAAAACGTCGCATCGCTCACACCATGCTTGCGGCACAGATCAGCAGCGGTCGCACCAGCCTGATGCTCCTTCAGTATCCCGATTATCTGTTCTTCACTGAAACGGCTTCTCTTCATCGTCTGTCTCCTTCTTGGAGAACAGGCTAACCAAAAACGCCGGACATTTCAGGGGAGCAGGTCAGCAATCGCCCTCAGTCATCCTCCCCTCGGCGACAGCCCATTCCTGACCAGCCTTGCGGGTCCTCTTCAGGAACTTCCGGTACCGCTCCTCGGCGCTTCGAAGCGATTGGACATCGTCGAAGAACTTGAGATCGTGAAACGCGATCGTACAACGCGACCGAGATATGACGGACTCCTTTCATGGCGCGGAATAATCCTTCGCGCGCTTCGACCTCCCAAAAGGCGGCGGGCTGACTGATATGAAAGGTTCCGGAACCTGTGACTTACCTAGATCGAACGAGGCTAGAACTGTCAAATCAGAGGCGGTCGAGGACTTTGGGGCGACCTCGACGGCATCGAGGCGCTCCCAATTTAATTACATAACTCAAGAGCTTGCGGTAGACGTAGCATAGCGGCCAAACCGCGAACACATCAGCTTGCGCGCACTATTGGTTTCTTTTGCGCGCACTTCCGGTTTCTCTGGCACATATTTTTCGGGCTTTTTTGGCGACCCCGGCAGGATTCGAACCTGCAACCTGCCCCTTAGGAGGGGGCTGCTCTATCCAGTTGAGCCACGGGGCCTTCCCGCGTTGTTAGCGTGGCTTAGTCATCGATGCCACTCCTCTTCTGGGCAAAGGCCCGGGAAGTATTTTGCGTCTGACAACTCTTTGGTGAAACTTTTTCATACACTTTCGCGTGAGTGGAGTACGTTCGCGCAGGCGTGTTCTCGCCGCAGTTTTGTTTTTCTTCAGGAGTCTTTGCCCATGTCCTACCCTTTCTGTCATTCCCGCACCCTTACGGCGACCGCCGCGTTGCTTTTGAGCACGGCCTCCTTCGCGTTTGCGGACGGTACTGCACCTTGTAACGTCGGCAGCGGCACGGGGTCTACGGAGTGTGGCGTAGGCTCCGCAGCCGCGGGCGACGCATCCGTTGTGGTCGGAGCAGCCAGCACAGACGCTGCTGCGACGAACGGGATTGCAATCGGCAATGCAGCCACCGCTGCGGGCGGAGACGCGATCGCCATCGGCGGCAATCGGGACGGCGCGGATGGGCAAGCGACCACGGCAACCGGCCCCTCGACAACGGCAGTCGGCGGACAGGCCATCGCGAACGGCCCCGGCGCATCGGCCATCGGCTGGCGTGCCGAAGCCACGGCTGAGCGGGCGCAAGCGTTGGGGCATTTGGCCACCGCACAGGGCGTACGTTCTCTTGCCGTCGGCGAAAACGCCGATGCGCAGAGCGACAACGCAACAGCCATCGGCAATGAGGCCATCGCCAACGGGATCGACGCGATTGCGCTGGGGGATACGTCGGTAGCGACAGGCCCTTCCACAACAGCCATCGGGGTGAAACCGTCGCAACCGGGCCGGGCACAACGGCCATCGGCTGGCAATCGCAGGCAACAGCCGAACGCGCGCAGGCCTTTGGTCATCTGGCCACCGCACAGGGCGTACGTTCTCTTGCCGTGGGCGAGAACGCCGACGCGCAGAGCGACAACGCAACAGCCATCGGCAATGAGGCCATCGCCAACGGGATCGACGCGATTGCGCTGGGGGATACGTCGGTAGCGACAGGCCCTTCCACAACAGCCATCGGGGGTGAAACCGTCGCAACCGGGCCGGGCACAACGGCCATCGGCTGGCAATCGCAGGCAACAGCCGAACGCGCGCAGGCCTTTGGTCATCTGGCCACCGCTCAGGGCGTACGTTCTCTTGCCGTGGGCGAGAACGCCGACGCGCAGAGCGACAACGCAACAGCCATCGGCAATGAGGCCATCGCGAACGGGATCGACGCGATCGCGCTGGGGGATACGTCGGTAGCGACAGGCCCCTCCACGACCGCCATCGGGGGTGAAACCGTCGCCACCGGGCCGGGCACGACGGCCATCGGCTGGCAGTCGCAGGCAACAGCCGAACGCGCGCAGGCCTTTGGTCATCTGGCCACCGCACAGGGCATCCGCTCTCTTGCCGTCGGTGAAAACGCCGACGCGCAGAGCGACAACGCAACAGCCATCGGCAATGAGGCCATCGCGAACGGGATCGACGCGATTGCGCTTGGTGACAGCGCTGCGGCAACCGGTCCGTCGACCTCGGCACTCGGTGGCGAATCCGTGGCGACCGGCCCCGGCGCAACAGCCGTGGGTTGGCGCGCGATGGCAACGGCGGAACGGGCGCAGGCCTTTGGCCACCTTGCCTCCGCCTCAGGCGTGCGCGCGACCGCTGTGGGCGAAGGGGCCGTTGCCTCCGGGGAGCGTTCCTTGTCATTCGGCAATCTTGCCAGCGCGCAGGGCACCAATTCGGTCGCGATCGGGGACGGCGCGCAGGCCACGCGGGATAATCAATTCACCCTCGGTAACGCCAGCAATACCTACACCGCCCCCGGCATCACCTCCGCCGAAAGCC